>JBEENR010000001.1:0-287942 GCA_041192045.1 Pseudomonadota bacterium
TCGTTATCGGTATAGCCGCACAGCGCGCTGTAGCGGGCATCAAGGGTGATGTCTTTCAGGTTGTTCAGACCCGAAAACAAACTGACCTTGCTGAATTTGCTGACACCGGTAATGAACACAAACCGCAAATGTTCGTCCATATCCTTCAGCACCGAATACAGGTCTTTCAAGCCCTCGCGCATGACCGTTGCTGTTGCGGAATCGGTGATGTTGTCCAGAATCGGTTTGTCGTATTCGTCAATCAACACCACCACTCGCTGGCCGCTGGTTTGGTGGGCTTGGATGATGAGGCGCGAGAGGTTGCCTGCGGTATCCGCCTCGGGCCAGTCGGCAGGCCGGGGCAGGTTCATGCGCTCGCGGTTGGCGCGCAAAATGGCCTGCGTGCGCTGAGCCAGATCAGCCGGGGTCTTGAGAACACCGCTGCCAAAGCTGATGCGAATGACCGGGTGCTGTTTGCTCCAGTCCCACCGTGTTTCAGCAGCCAGCCCCTTAAACAGCGCCGCATTGCCTTCAAACAATTCTTTGAAGGTATCCAGCAACAGGCTTTTGCCAAAGCGCCGGGGGCGGCTTAAAAAATAGTAGGTGCCCGCCTGCGCCAAGTCCACCGCATAGCCGGTTTTGTCGGCGTAGTAGCAGCCGTCTTCCAGCAGGCGCGACAGGGTTTGCAGGCCGATGGGCAGGCGTTTGCGGAGCTGGGGGCTGGGCATTGAAGTGGTCATGGTCATTGTGTTGAATATTGATTGTTGTTCTGATTGAGATTGTTTTATATGTTGAAATTGATTTCTTATTTGGTATAAGAATTTTAATACCACGCGCCGTAACGCCTAAAGTCTCCCTCTTCACCCTTGAAGCGGAACACTATATTACGTGATAGTGTTCCAGTTTTAAGTTTGGTACCCCATTCATATCCACACTCACAATTGGCCCAAAAAGTTTTCTGCTCCGGTGTCGTTTTAATTTTCACATCTACGGCACAAACGCGACATTTTGATAAGGTAGAGATAACATCCAACCCTTCTTGAAGTCGTGAAGCTGTTCCTTGGTTCATTTCCTGAGTGAGTTCTGAAATATCAATTCCCTGAACCATAGCAACAACCATGAGACCTTTTCCTTTTTTGACGAAGGAGCGAGGATACGCCTTGCAAAGTTGGTCGCACAGATCTGTTGGCATAGATTCAATAATCATGGGATATTTCTCTAATGCACTTTGGTAAAGCCAGTTTTCAATTCGATGCTTAATTCGCTCAACAGCATAAAACTGTAATGGGTTCAGAACAGCATCTTCACCGGTTTCACTCACTTCAGTGTCGGCGCTGGTAGGGTGACAGTACACCACTTGCCGATCATGCCTGTCAACATTGTCTGCACGGTGTGGCCAAGAGGCTTGCCCAGCCCATGCCGCAACGAATGTTAATCGTTTGACTTCACTACCTAATTGATGGGGCCATTTCAGTTGCAACTCCCATTCGTAAATATTGGGTTGTGTGAGAGTCAAATCTGCACCCGCAAATTTCCACGATTTTGGATCATTTTTTGATAATTTCAGTGCCTTACAGGCTGCCAGTGCATGACGAATCAAAAGACCTACAAATACGTTATAGTTTTGATGTTGCATCATACGCCGTTTAATTTTTTCTTTGGGCGGAATTTGATGGGCGTCTATTGTGCCTTCGTAGGCCAGCTGCCAAACTTCACGCATTTCTCGGTAATGTGGGTCATGCATGAGAATATTTGTATTTTTCAACGCAACAGGCACTTGGGCGGATCGGGTCACAGCCTGATACAACGAACCAAACTGAAGCTGACGTAAACGACGACTCATGTTATGCAGTTTATTCAGGCGTATTCTCAGTGGATCGTTGTCTAATGAATCATCGTCTTTTTGCTGCTCAATATCCAATTCTACCTGACCCCACAACTGGCATAAATTCTCACGCAGCCGGTAATTTAGATCCTCTGCTTTACTCAATTTCAGGGCGGAATCCTGACGCTCAATCAGCCTCACCAAGGCGCGCTCATGCTGAGCCAGCAGCTGAATCGATCGATCAATCAGACGTGCGAAAACGATATTTTCGTAAATGCCCCATTCATCTTCACTGACTTCGGCCAAAACCCGAGCGGGCTCAACGCCATCCAAAGTGCGCCCATACCAATCTTCCGAGCGTGAAACCAAGCGCTCCAGTGCCCCAGATGCCAAGCGCCGTGCGCGTGAGACTGGCAACACAGCAGTGTCATAGCGCATGTTCATGCGGGGGCGGGCAGATATTTCGTGCAAATGTCCTGCACCCAAAACACGCTCCAATACATCTTCAAACCTTGAAGGATGAGCGAAACGCTTTAGGCTGTTCGGCATCAATGGGGCAGGCAACCCATCAGGCATTTGCCGCACCAGGTCGGCCAGTGTCATCACGCCTTGATCGATCAACTCCCAAGAGGCTGCCTCGTCGGTAGAAATAGGCTCAAAGGCAAGATGCAAACATGGGCCTGTTGCAGCTTGCAAATCACAGCGAGTACCGTCGTCACTCCAAAGCACATCGCCAGGTTGCAGTTCTACTGCGCCGTTCAGAGTCAGCCGCTCTAACACCCGATAACGCCCAGGTGCTACACGAGATGGCAATTCCACCTGCTCGCCGGTATGCAGATCAGCGACTTTCATCCGCCACGCTCCAGACGCTTAATGTCGCGAGCAATCGCGGCTAAACAGCGTGTTGGCTCTA
Organism: Pseudomonadota bacterium; assembly: GCA_041192045.1. GTDB lineage: Bacteria > Pseudomonadota > Gammaproteobacteria > Burkholderiales > Burkholderiaceae_C > Hydrogenophaga. Next base: position 2,718 of record JBEENR010000001.1, read on the forward strand.
CCTCCAATTTGCATTCGTTCCACATTTCATACAACTGCGTTTCCACGCGTTTCAAGTCATCAACCTTAATATCGTGGCGGCCAACCACTTTTCCGTCACGAAACATACGGCTTTGCAGTAAATGATCCACGGCCAATGCTTTGCTCCCGCCAGCTTCGATCACCACCGGCACAAACCGTTTAAGTTGCCGTTCCAGCCGGTTTCCCCATCCCAGTTGAAAATCATCCGCCAATATTTTAGTAAGCTGGCTTCCATTGATGGATTCAATCAGGGTGTCAATTTCGAGCTTGAACTTCGTACATGTAGAATTAAATTTTTCTCTCAAGCTCTCAAAAGACCAGCGAGCCGTGCGCTTGGGACGCGGGATTTGCCTTTGGCCAGCATCCCAACGCGGAAGATCTAACACAAACGCCCGGTCATGGGTTTTATCAGCAAATGTGTGGGTGGTTTCGTCTTGGTTGGCTGTGCCGATGAACCACACGTTGTCCGGCAGACGAACAGATTTTCCACTACACAGCAATTTGGGCCAATCACTTCCGGTGGCTGAATCCATCAGATCAATAGACCGATGATTACCACTCATTTCCAGTGCCGAAAGAAAATCTGCAAAGTATTGCTCTGGCCGGGACAAGTTCATTTCGTCTAACAGGACGATATGCAGCCGGTCTTTGTCTGCTTCAGTCTGAGCACGGTACAGGGCTTGCAGGGTATTGCGTTCATAAAAACGTTTCTCAAAGGCGTTGTAATAACCCAGCAAATCAGCCCGGTCACGCCAGCCCGCTTGCACGGCTACAGTGGTGACCTCACCACCCACTGCCTTGGCGAAGGCGGTCGCTAAACTGGTTTTGCCTGTGCCGCTGATGCCTTGGAAAACATGCAGCTGGCTCATGGCTAAACCACCAATGAAGAGTTGGAGGGTGTCTTCCTTGAAAAACAGTGGCTTGTCTTGGTCAGCGTAATACAGCCTAGCCTGCAAATCCTTCACCAACGCTGGAAGCTCTGGCACATCATCGGTGTGGATAGCGATCTGGAGTTTAGGGTTGTCGTCCATGGCTTTCAGAGCCGGGAACACGGCTGCTGCTTGCTGGCGCGACATCAAGTCATCTACCAGGGTACGCAGGCGCTCGGCCTCGGAGTGCAGCAAGGTACGGCCTTTTTCCATCACCAGCTTGGTTTTTTCCCAATCCTGCTGGGCTGTCACGCTGCGGTTCCAAGCACTTTCCTGTGCGCGCAGCACCGCCAGCTCAGCCTCTTTGGCATCCAGTTGCTGTTGCAGGTGGTCACGCTGCTGGCGCAGTTCTGTTGGGTCATCCAATTCAGCGCGGCTGCGCAAATCTGCTAATTCGCGATCCTTGGCACGGTTGTCCCGCCGCAAGCTGTCCAGTTCTTCCATCAATTGGCCTGGGTTTGCGCCTGCTTCTTGACGCAAATCTTCCAACTCGTCTAGTTCTTGCTGAAGTCGATCCACCTCTTCACATTTGGTATTTAGCTTCTGTTTCAGTTTTGCACACTCTTTTTTAAGCTGATCGATCTGATCTTTGCTGGCGGCTTGAATATGCTCATTGAAGGACTTTCGGTTGGCACTTAACAATTCTTCTGTCAAACGCAACTTCTCTTCACGCTTGGTCAGATCCGTTCGCAATGTCTCCAAATCAACCTGAGTTTTTCGAAGGTCATCCGCCCATTTCTGTGCCCCGCTGCGAATTTCATCCGCGTCACGCACGGCTTCAGCTAGCAACTGCTGCCGCTTGGTTTCAATGTCACGTGTAACACTGTTGCGCCGTGACTCCAAATCTGCAAGCTGCTCACGCAGGGTTTTCAATGAGGCTTCCCGCTCATCCATCAAACCATTGCGAAACTCAGCCTCGCGCAACAACACTTCTTTTTCACGCTGAATCAGCGAATCCCGCTGCTGCATCATTTTTTGGAGTTCAGCTTCTGCTGAAGCTCGTTCGGATTGGGCGTCGAGAATGTATTCATCCGCTTCTGACTTGCGCCTCGCAATTTCTGATTGATCTGCCTCAACCGTCTGATTATGCAGCTCACGATCTTGATTTAATTGATCGCGAGCCTTATTTAATTCTTCGTTGACCGTTTTTTGGCGTTCGTTCAGTTGTTGTTCCAACTCGCTGAACGCCTTGGCTTTGGCTTGCAGAAAACTGCCCCACTCTGCAAATTGCTCCATGAACGCTGCCAATGGTATTTTCTGTTCGGTTGGCAAACTATTCAACAGTGATTTGACTGCATCCACGTTCCAGTCTGGCGGGGGTTTTTCCACGACAGTGGCCGTCTGCTGTACAGTGGCTTGAATTTTTGCGAAAGGCAAAGTAACTGGTTGTGCTGCTGGGCGCACGGGTGGTTGCGGCTTGTGGTTTTTCTTTCCCATGATGTTTGTTTGTCTTGAGGTTAACGAGAGAAATAAGGTTGAAACTGGCCCAGCCACTGGAGGCAGCTTTCGGCCAAAGCCAATACGGCATCACGCTGCAAATTTTTTCCTGTGGCGTGACTGCCATCGTTACGCAATTTCAGCAAGGACAAATCCAGGCCTTGCAGGCCAATGGTTCGCAAAGGATGGTCCGGATGATGTTGGGTAGCCAGCAACCCAGCCACCAGTAGCGCTTTGAAAGGCTTATTTTGCTGAAGCGCGGCTGTGCGCACATCCCAGGACGATTGCCCGCCCAACAATTTGATCTGATCTTGGTGCAAAGGGTAGTCCAGTAGTAACTCGGTCAGCAAGGTCTCAGTGATTGCGCGTGTCCACCCCTTATCCTTGGGCCAGTTTTTGGCCCCAGCGGGCCAGCGACCCAATACCCACTGCATCAGCGCCTCCAGCATGGTGCCGCTTTCGGTGGCCAAGCTGGCCAATTGCTCTTGGCGGGGTTGGGTGGCTTCCTTGATGGCCGCTTCCAACCGCAGCACGCGCAACACCCGTTCACGGATCTGCTGATGTTGCGGCGTGGTGTTCAGGCTGCTCAGCCATTGCTGTACCCGTGCTTCGGCTTGCAGCACGATCTGGGCTTGCAAATCTTGATCGGCCTGTTCGCACGGCGGGCCATCCAACGCTAGTCGGTCTTGCATCCGAATTTGCAAAGCTGCTTCTTGGGGCAGTTGCTGCTCCAGCGCCAAACGCAACGGTTTCAGCGCAGGTGTGATGCCCCACGGATCACTCACCAACCAAGGGTGGATGTCACGCCGCGAGGTGTAGAGGTGGCACCAGACGTACGCCAGTTGCGGCGCGTCGTCTAACACATCGACCAAGGAGTCATCCAAGTCATCCCAGCCATCCGCCTGCGGATTTTGGGTGCGGCGCATGTCACGCTGAAAAGCCCTTACGGCGGCACGCAATTCGGACATATCCACGCAGCGTACGGATGGCTGATGGCCTTTCAGCAAGAACGGTTGGCGTGTTTTTCCTGAATTCCGATCTCGTTCGAATTCAGGGCGGTCTGGGCGACTGCCAGCAACAGGCATCACATCCGGTAGGCTGTTGCTCAGTCTGGGCAGCCACTGCCCACCGATCCGATCACGAAACGCATATTTCACAACCAGGGGCTGGCTGGCATTGGCTTCTCCGCCCAAGGCTGCGCGCCCTTTTTCTGTGACTTTTTGGTACTGATCGATCCAGCCACGTGGTTGCAATTCCTGCGCCAAGATGAAGGCCACCAAATCCTTGTCGAGCGCCAATTGGGTAGCCAGGTCATGCCGGTCACGCACACCCGACAACATCAAACCGAGGATGGCTTCTTGGAAGACGTTGATGCCTGAACCCGTGGGTGGTACTTGGACGGCCCAAACTTCCACCGGCCACAACACCTCCATGTAGCGTTCACCGGGCGGTTTGCGTCCGGTTTCCCAGCGGTAATAGCTTTCAGCCACGGCGGGCCTCCTCATCACACAGTTGCAAGAAGGCTTGCATTTCGGGTACGCACCGCTGTGCTTCGGGGCCTTGGAACATGGTTTCATCACCCACGCCTACCAGCAAGCGCCGCTGGCGGCTCATGGCCACGTTCAAGCGGTTGGCAGAGCGCAGGTGGCCATAACGGGCGCTGGCTTGGCGCTCGAACGCTTCGTCACCCAGCCCTGCGTCATCAGCCACGTTCACAGGCTTGCGGTTACAACGCACCGTGGAAAGTAGCACCACGTCGAATTCTTTGCCTTGAAAGGCATCCACTGTCCCGATGCGCAAGCGTTCGGCACCACTGGGTGTGCTGGCAAATTCGGAGCAGACGCGCCAGCCGGTTTCACCACGCTCGGTCAGGTTGAAGCGGGCCAGCGCTTCAAAGATCGCATCCCGCTGAGCGGCATAAAACGTGATGATGCCCACGCTGGTGTTCGGCGGCAGGCTTTTCAGCAGACGATCCACCTCATGCGCCATCCGCTTGGCTTCGGCCAAACGCCGACGGCTCTTGCTGTGGCGCTCCTCCTCGCCCTGCTCGGCAGGAACATTGATCCAGGCACATACCACCACGCCAAACCCCGGCACGGTCGGAGCAAAGTCTGTTTCAGGGCGACCGGATTTGACCTTCCCCAATCCAGGGCGTTCGTAAAACCAGTGGCTCACGAAATCGCCAAGCCGGGGGTGCATACGGAATTGGGTGTCCAGCATCACCACCCGTGAAAACCCATCGGTAACGCGGCGCTTTTCCAGTTGCCGAACCAAGCGCTCGAACAGACTTTTCTTGTACAGGTCGGAATCCACCTGCGCGCCACGCTCGGCACGGATTTCTTCTTCAATTTCTTCATCCAGCAGGTGTGGCAACTGTCGTGGGTCACCCACCAGGATGATGCGCCGGCCTGCCAAGGCCATCGGCACGAACAAATCAAGCGGGTTGGCGCGGGCTGCTTCGTCGATCACCACGCTGTCAAACTGCAGGCCAGACAGCACATCCTCGCTGCCTTCCTTGAGCAGAGCCATCTGACGGCTGGCCGCCTGCTGGCAAGTCGCACCTACCACGCTGCTGTAACGCTCCACAGTAGCCCGAATGCGGTCGGGTTGGTCTTCCAGCGCTTGGGCGTAGCGCGTCAGCACGGTAGCCCGGTTCAGGCGGGACGTGCTGAGTTTGTCGATCAAACCGTCTTGCAACTGTTTCAGCAGTGCCAGCATTTCGTTGGGCAGGCGGCTGCGTTGCACGGTGCTGCACTCGTCGCGGCGCAGGCGATCCAGCAACTGGGTTTGCAATGCAGCCAGTTGATTCAGCAGTTCGTTTGAGCACGCGGCTTCTGCCGTGCGGGCTTGTTGCAACAATGCCTGATCCTGCGATGTCAGCAAGCCAAGCAAATGATCCAGACTGGCCAAGAGCCGGGTAGCCTGCTGCGGGCCGTCATCCGCAAAACTGAGCGGTAGCACACGCAGAGCGCGCACCTGGCGGCGGTAGCGCAAGCGCTGGTGCTCCGTCAGGTGTCCTTGTGGTGGTGAAGAAGCGGCTTGGCGCAGCCTGGCTTCCTCCCACGCACCCCACCAGGCGCTGGGCGCACGCAGCCGCTGTTGTTCGGCCAGTTGCTTGAGTAAGGCTTCCAGCCGATCCAGCTTGGCTGGGCGCTCTTCGGGTAGCGCCCCCATCACTTGCAAGGTGGTCAGCAGGGTGTCCAGCTCCACCAGCAGCGTATGGCCTGGGGTCTTGGCGATGGCCTCATCCCGTTGGACGATCACGGATTCCAGCTGACGGCTGCACCAATTCAAAACCGGATCACTGCCCTCACGGCGACGGGATGCCCCGATCTTGATGGCTGGTAGGCCATACACATCGGTGCGTTCTAGGGCGTTTTCCACCGCATCGTGCTGGTAACTGGAAATTAACACCTGCTGGGCCAGCATCTGGCCTTGGCTGTCTTCCGACAGGCGGCGCTCTAGGGCCGCGATCACCTGGGTCTTGCCCGTACCGGGTGGGCCAATGATGAGGGCGATGTCCGGTGTGTTCAACGCGATATGCAGCGCATCGGCTTGTCGATCAGTGGGCTTGCCTTGGTGAAAACTGGCCCGTGCATAAGGAGTCAGCGCCTTCAGCGTGGATGGGCGCTGGGTGGGCGTGGGCGAGTCTTGCAGTAAGGCCTTGAGTGCAGGCACCCCATGCCCGGATTCGATCAACTGCCGCGCCTTGATGCGTCGCTTGTGCTGCGTGCGGTGGCCTGCCAAAGACAAGCACACATACCCGCTGGCTGGAGGATGTTCTCGACTGTTCGTCTCCAAAATCAGCTCGTTGCGCTGCCGATCCCAGCTGATATCTCCCCGCAAGGGGTTGCGAGGAGCTTCCGCTGCTGGGTCTTGATAGTGATCGGCTTGCCAATCTGGGGCATCTTCACTGATCTCGACTTGCTCGTCTGCCCCGACCAGCGCTTGCCATCGCTTCCACCATTCTGTTGCGGTCTGTTGATCCCCATGCAAACGCCACCCACCCCCTTCATCGCTCAACGGTGAAGCTTTGGTGTAGTGAAAGGCTTCGATGTCAGCGGCCTGTTTCAAGGCACGCTGCCATTCTTTGGTGCCATACAACTGCCACAGCTCCAGATAGCTGCCGAACGTGCTGGCTGCCGTCTGGGCCGCTTGAAAACTTTCAGCCTGTGTGGGTTCGAGACCCAGCGCTACATCCACAAAATCAATGTTTCCCTCGATGAGGGTAAAGGCTTGATCTGGATCGTGTTTGCGCGAGGCCACCCGCTCGACCCACAGCACACCGGCTTTGTCGCGACGGATGTCCAGCGTGTGTTTGCGGCCAAACCACTGCAACTGATCTGGCGTACGCCGGTTGTGGATGGCACACAGGGCACGCATCACGCTAGGTGATTCTGGTGACGCTGGCGGCCAAGCTTCTAGCAAGAACTCGTCCTTTAGCCACGCAATGGCGGCTGAAGGCGTTGCCTCTTGAATGTGACGGCTTTGCTTGAGGGCATCAGCAGTGCGAGTGTCCACGGTGATCTGTCCAGCCCAATCCCGTAACACTTCTTGGGGTAGTAGGTAGCGCAGCCACACGGTGCGGGATTTGGGTTGGCTCATCCACCACAGTGCCAAAGGGTTCTGCGCCTGGTAACTCAGCGGCCCAGCGGCATCTGTAGGGTTGGCTAAATTCACCAGCTGGTCGCCCTGGCGCAGCAGCAGTGCACTGTCTTTGGCACGAACTACCACTTCCCCTGCCTGCCACGCAGTCGGGTTAAACGGCCGTGTGGCATCTACCTGGGCTTGCAGCACTTCGCGCGAAAGAAAGGGAATGTCTTGCAGTTTCATGCCTGTCTCACCATTTGAAACGCCACAGATCGTGGGGTTGAGATGTCTGGCCCAGATGCAAGCCATAGCTCATCCCGGATCGTTGCAGCTCAATTCGCCCACGCACGCGAATCAACTCGCGACTGGATGCGGTTTGCAGGTGCAGCACCACATCGCCCAGAGGGCGCAGCACGAGTGCTGCACCATTGAGCTTCAACTCAGCCACAAGCGCACTGTCGGCATACACCGCCGAACCGGGCGGCGCAGCGCGCAGGCGCACAGGTTCAGCTCCAACCACCACGCGCCATCCGGTATCGATGCGCCGTTCTGCGGCGGTGCTGGCTTCAGGGAGGTCAACCGGAGAACAGCTTAGGTGATGTTTTAGCCGCAACCAATGTGATGCTTCCGTCTCGTGCCCGCAAAACGGGCACGCTAAGGTCTTGTTCCAAAAAAATGAACTCCCGCAGTCCGCGTTTTCGCATTGCACCAGCACTGCATGGGCAGCTTCAAAGGCTTCGGCCCATTCCGCCATGAGCGGGCGCTGGGCAGCGTCGTTCAGGCCTGCGGTGAAGCAGCGTTCAAACAAGGCCTGCAAGTCGGGTGTGAATACCCAATCACGCGGTACACCCGCTTCGGCACGGTTGCTGTCGTCGTTCGGGTGATCGATCCAGGGCAATTCGCCACGCAGGGCCTTGGCTTCTTCATCGGGGTCGCCGTCTGCCTGGACACCACTTTTGAGTGGATGCAGCAGCGTGAGCAGCTGGAACGCCATCACGGCAAAGCTCCAGATGTCGGTGTAGGTGCTGATGCCCAGCTCGCCGCGCAGCAGTTCAGGCGCACCGTAATCTGGCGTGTGAATGTGCAGGCCGCTGTCGCGCACGGCGTAGGTGAGGTTGTCGCAGTCGATCAGCCAAACCTGGGCGTACTCGTGGCCGCTGGAAACAAACACGTTGTTGGGCGAGAGATCCCCATGGGCAATGCCCACACCATGCAGCTTGGCCAGTACCCGAGCCAAACGGGCTAGCAAGGCCATGCGCCGTTTTAAGCCACCACTGCGTACGAACCCGCCTAGGCCATCCCCGCCTAGCAGGGCATGTTGGCTGCTCTCCAGCAGATGGCCGAGCGGCTCTAAACCGTCCATCAGCTCCATCACATAACCGGGGCGGCTACCCGCCAAGAGCCGTTTGGGCAGCGCCAGCGGCAGTGGGTGGCCATCGGCCATACACACATCCTCTACTGGTAAGTAACGAAGCTTTTCGAGCTGGCGTCGCCAAGCCAGTGCCTTGGGGTCGGGATCTTTGTGCCGCGAAATCTTCAGCAAGAAGCGTGACTGACCTTGGATCCGCAACACCAGTCCCTGGCCGCCTTCGGCCAGCTTTTCGCTCAGCACATAGACGTTCCCGTTTTCATCACGAACCGACTGCTGCTTCTTGCTGCCGTCCATATTCGTCTTCCCTGCTTTTCCCATGTTGTTCATCCTTGTAAATCACCACCAATGTCTTGTCGTCGCTGTGTCCGGGCGTGGCCCAATATGTCAGTTCATGGCGCAGCCATTGGCGGGCTTGGCGTCGGTTGCGGTGCTGCAATTCACGGTGCAGTGCCCGAACAAAACCCGGTAGCGCTGCTTCCGGTAGGTCATCCGCCACGCCATCGGTCATCAGCAGCACGAGATCGCCAGGGCGTCTCAAGTGAAGCTGCGCCGTCTGCCAAGCCGACCACTGCTTATCCACTCCCAGCGCTTGGGTTTGGTTGCCAAACCCAGTGCGACCAGGTGTCAGCACCTGAACCTGCCCACCCAGACATGCCACCACCATGCCATCACCGATCTGCCAAGTCTGCACCCGCCCCTGCGCATCACAAGCCGCCGCTAGTAACGTGCATGCTGCTTGTGAGGGGTTGCCGTAACCCGGACGTTGCCTCAGCCAGTGCCGGTACACCTCGGTGGCTATAGCGCGGGTGTTTGCGATATCTAGTGCTTGGGAGCCTCGGGCACGCAGACAAGTCTGCGCGGCTTGAACAGCCAAACGGGCTCCCTGGGCACTCATTGGTCGGCTACCCAAACCATCGGCCACGGCTGCCAGCCAACCGCCACACCAGCCGCGCAAGCTCAACGCATCTTGACCCGGCTCTCCGGCCTCCAGATGCGCGGGGCCTGTGACGCACACACCAGCTGCTCGCAGCATTCAGAGATCGTCCAGATCCAGATCGTCGCTGAGATCGTCAGCCTCCAGACGCAGGCCTTGAACCTGATCCGGGGTACTGCTGCTGGTGCGTGAGACCACACTCATCGTCACGGCGCGGAAGAAACGTACGATGTCGCGTGCGCCATCTGCTTCGAACACCGGTGCTTCGCGGTCGTTGGCGAACTGAGCCAGCATTTGCGTGTCAGCATCGGCCCCGATAGCCATCGCGAAACGGGTGGCTTTTTGTGCCCGCTCGCTGCTCTTGAGGGCTTGAAGGGGCTCTTCCCAATCGTCGGTGGGCGCACCATCCGATACCAGTACCAGCACCGGGCGGTAGGCCCGCGACGCGACGCGCTGCTTATCTTCCAGCCACTGCCGTACCAGCGTAAAGGCTTTGCCCATTGGCGTTGGGCCGCTGGCCTGCAACGTCGCTACGCTCTCGATGCGGTTGGCTGCTACCAGAGGTAGATGCTCCTGCGCACCGTCAATGCCAAAGGTGATTAACCCCACCTGAATTTCGGCCCGCAAGCGCGATTCCTTAGCAAAACTTTCGAGCATGCTCTTCAGCGCTTCGTTCAGCGCCTGGATCTTTTGGTTTTCGGCCATGCTGCCGCTCACATCAGCCAGCACGATGACCGGTAGCGGCCGGGGCTGGGGTGCCGCAAACCCGCCCAGCTTGGTGCTGATACCCGGTTTGCTGACAGGCGCATCTTCTCGGATGCGGGTGGTATCGGAAAACACTAGCGACGAGGTCATGGAGTATTCCTTGCAGTTCATGAGTAAATCAGTGGCGAAAGCCCTGGTGCGTTGTTCGTGACGCACGACGTGGTTCAGCTTTGATGGCGTGCAGATTGTGACTGCGGTAAGTGGTGACGACTACCCCAGTATGGGTACTTAGCACCTGTACACCCGCTAAATGAGACAAGTCGATACCCCATGCCGCCCAGCGCTGCACTTCTTTATGCCCCACCACATGGAACTCGATGCCACGCGCATGAATACAGCGTCCGTATCGCAACACCAACTGGATATCGTTTTCGCGGATACCCCGCTGCTGCATCCGTGTGCAGGCGTGTTGGGTCAGGGTAGGCCTGACCAAGCAGGCAGGTTTAGGTTCGTATTGAGGATGTGGCATCTGAGACTCCTTGTCGGGGATGAACCTCTTTTGCGAAAGTCGTGCCAACCTAGTTTTGAGATGAAGATCTTTATAAATCAATAACTTGCGTTGTATTGATTAAGTAAAAAAAACAGGAATTCCTGATTTCTACAGATTTTTCTGATTTTTGTTCTCTATTCCCAGACGTACGAGCCAATCCGTCAAGGTTTGTTGGGTTTTAAGCCCGAGCAGGTGTGCTGCGTCTTTGCGCCGTCTGGTTTGGTTCAGAGCCCGGTGCAGGTAGTGCCGGGATACGTCGTCCAGTAGCCTTGGCAGACTGAAGCCTTCAGTAAGGGGTTGCTCCAGCACATTGTGGGACGCTGACTGCATAACGGGTAGCAACGCTTCCCGCATGTCCTCTGCCGTGATCTGCGCTCCTCTTGACCAGATTGCCGCACGCAGCACGGTGTGGTACAGCTCGCGCACGTTGCCCGGCCAGGTGTGTTGGGCCAGTACCTTGCGGGCATCAGGGCTCAAGGTCTTGTGCTCACCTTGAAGCGGGTTGTCAGGATCGTGATTGAACTGGTGAAGAAAACTGTCGGCCAGCATGTCCAGATCGCCAGCACGCTCGCGCAGGGGAGGCAGGTGCAGGATGCCTACCGCCAGCCGATGAAACAGGTCTTCCCGGAAGCGTCCGCTAGCCACATCAGCGACCAAATCCCGATGGGTGGCAGCCACAATGCGGACATTCACCTTGATAGAGCTGGTTGCACCCACCGGAGTCACCGCCTTTTCTTGGAGTACGCGCAGCAGGCGCACCTGGGTTTCGGTAGGTAGATCGCCCACTTCATCCAGAAACAAGGTGCCGCCTTCGGCACTGCGGAAATACCCCTTGCGCGTGTGGACGGCTCCCGTGAATGCTCCTTTTTCATGCCCGAACAGCTCGGCACTTGCCAGCTCGGGGCTCATGGCTCCACAGTTCACGGCAATAAAAGGCTGTTGTTTTCGCGAGCTGGCTTGGTGAATAGCCTCAGCAAACAGCTCTTTGCCGGTACCGCTTTCGCCCAAGATGAGCACGGCTACGTCAAACCCAGCCACACGCTGGGCGGCATCGATCTGCTGACGCATCAGAGGGTGGGTGTGCAATATTTTGGCGAACTCGGGTCGGGCTGGCCTAGCGTTAGCCAGCCGTTCAATGCGCTGACTGCCCCGTTGCAGGTATTCGGGCAGGAAATCGTCGGCTAGGTTGAAGTCGAAGTCCACCGATTCCAAGCCGCGTTCGCGTGAGGTTTGGATCAGTTGTGCGGGGAAGCGTGTTTTGGCCAGCATGATCCAGATCGCGGTCATGGCCGAGGTGCCAGGGCTCAGGTGAAAAGTGAGACCTATCTCTTGGCTGGGTAAACCTGCTTCGCTCAAATAGGCGCAAACCCGCGTGTAGATCAACGCGTAGTTGATGGGGTTGTCCAGTTCTACGGCGCTCAGCGTGATGCGTTCCGGGTCATAGTTGGTACGTTGTATTAACCATTCCCGGTAGGGTGTGCTTACTTGTAAGCCGTAGTTTGTCAGCAGACAAACGCGGTCAAACGAGCGCTGAGCGAGTGCGGTGGCAACAGGCCCAAGACCCGTCTTGGAGTCAGCCTTCACAGCATCATGGTCGGTTTGTCCGACCCAGGTAACCAACCATCTTTTCATAGGTGTAAATCTATCCCGCTTTACCGCATGGTTTCCTGATGACGGGTGCTCATTCAGATCAATCACCGTCGTGCTATCAGCGCAGCGTATCTGCAATCGGTGTGAAGTTACCCCAACACCTCCCCCACCGACAACACCCGCCCGGTGCTGCCCGCTTCATAGCCTTGCAGCGCGGCTACGCGGCTGATGAAGCTGCGCGATTGCATGACGGCCAGCACCGGCGCAATGTCGGTGCGTGTTGTCGCATCGCAGGGCAGGGCGAAGAAGTAGCGCTCTTTCAACAGCGGGATGAAGTGCAGGCCGAAGCGGTGGGCGGCGGTTTGCACGCCCAGGCCCACGTCGGCCATGCCGCTGGCCACAAAGGCGGCCACGGCGGCGTGGGTCAGTTCGGTGTTGTCAAAGCCGCTGACTTGGCGCGGGCGGATGCCGTGGCGTTGCAGCAGCAGCTCGGTCAGCATGCGCGTACCCGATCCTTCCGGGCGGTTGACAAAGCGCAGTCCGGGCCGGGTCAAGTCTTCTAGGTTGCGAATATTCAGCGGGTTGCTTGCAGCCACAAACAGGCCCTGGGTGCGTACCGCCAAATGCACCAGGGGCGTGTCGGGGCGCAGCAGTGGCCGGTAGCGCTGTGCGGCTGGGGCTTGAAATTCGCCCAGCGGCAGATGAAACCCGGCCAGTTCGCAGTCGCCCTGCGCCAGCGCGGATACCGCCTCCAAGCTGTTGCGGTAGCGCACATCCACCGCCACGCCGCGTTGCGCCAGTTGCTCGCGCAGCGCGGCCACCGCAAAACCGTGGCTGGCATGCAGGCGCGGCACCGTTTGTGTGTGCTGCTGCACCTGGCCCAAAGCGCCTTCTAGCTCAGCAGCCAGCGATTCCAGCAGCGGCTGCAAACGGGCGGCAATGCGGGCATCGGCCCAAATCAGTTGCTGGCCCAGCGCGGTCAGGCGCGAGCCCTGGCCGCGTCCGCGCAGCAGCAGGGGCTGGCCAAACAGCGCCTCGGCTTGTTGCAGCAAACCCCAGGCATGCCGGTACGACAGGCCCAGTTCGCGCCCGGCCTGTGCAATGCTGCCCGCGGTCTGCACCGCGGCCAGCAGTTGCAGCAGGCTGTTGGCGGGCAAGGGGGTGTCGGTTTCGGTGGGGCTGATGTGCCACTGGGGTTGCAGGGTGATGCGCAGCATGGGCTGACTTTATGCAATTTCTAGCCGATTGAAAACCGGCGCTGCTGCTACGCTCAAACCATGAACACCCTGCCTGCTTCCTCTGCCCCGCCCAGCCGCCCTGCGGTCATTCCCATCCATGCCGACCGCCCCCGGCGGGCCGCACGCCACACGCCCAAAGGCCGACAAGTGGCCCCCGCAGACCGGGATCGGGTGGCCGCGCTGTGCCAAGGGCTAGAGCCCCGGCCCGACTTGCTGATTGAACACCTGCACCGCCTGCAAGATGCCGAGGGCGCGCTGCGCCACGGCCATTTGGCCGCACTGGCCGATCGTTTGAAACTGAGCCAAGTGGAGGTGTTTGAGGTGGCCAGCTTCTACCACCACTTTGAGGTGGTGAGCGACGACGCGCCGGTGCCCGACACGGTGGTGCGGGTCTGCACCAGCTTGTCGTGCGCCATGGCGGGGGGCGAGGCTTTGTTGGCCGACTTGCAAGCCGCGCTATCGGGTCAGCCTGCGGTGCGGGTGCAGGCGGCCCCGTGCATCGGCCAGTGCCACCACGCGCCTGCCGCCTGTGTGGGCCAGCGCACGGTGCGCGCTGCCCATGTGGACGCGGTGGCCGCTGTGCTGGCGCGGGGCGAGACGGGGCCGCGTGTGCTGCCGGATGCGCCGCCGCCCGCGCTGCCGCAGTTGCAGCGCTTGCTGGCGGGTGAACGGACCGCTGATCAGGTGTTGGCCGAGTTGAAAGCGTCGAACCTGCGCGGCTTGGGCGGGGCGGGTTTTCCGGCTTGGCGCAAGTGGGAGACGGTGCGCGCCCAGCCGGGGCCGCGTGCCATGGTGGTGAACATTGACGAGGGCGAGGTGGGCACCTTCAAAGACGGCGAGTTGCTGGCCCAGGGCGGCGCGCCCCAGGTGTTCGAGGGCATGCTGATGGCCGCCCAGGTGGTGGGCATCGAGCACATCTGGCTGTATTTGCGCGACGAATACCACGACGCACGCGGCCTGCTGCTGCGCGAACTGGCCCAGCTGCGCACCCGGCTGCAAGCCTTGGCCCTGCAATACCCCGGCTATGTGCCACCGCAGATCGAGCTGCGCCGGGGCGCGGGCGCTTACATCTGTGGCGAAGAGTCGGCGCTGATCGAGTCGGTCGAGGGCAAACGCGGCCTGCCGCGCTTGAGGCCGCCCATCGTCGCCACCCACGGCGTGTTTGGCCGACCCACGCTGGCGCACAACCTAGAAACGCTGTGGTGGCTGCCCGAGATACTGGCCCAAGGCGGTGCTTGGCTGGCGGGGCAGGGCGTGCGCGGGCGCAGCGGTTTGCGGCGGTTCTCGGTCTCGGGCCGGGTGCGCCAGCCGGGGGTGTACTTGGCCCCAGCGGGCACCACGCTGCGCGAGTTGGTGGATCACTACGCGGGCGGCATGACCGAGGGCCACACGCTCTATGCCTACCTGCCCGGCGGCGCGTCGGGCGGCATCTTGCCCGCTGCGCTGGCCGATGTGCCGCTGGACTTTGACACCCTGGCCGAGCACGGCGCGTTTGTCGGCTCCATGGCGGTGGTGGTGATGAGCCAGCACGACACGGCCCGCGCTGCCGCTTTGAATGTGATGCGGTTTTTTGAACACGAATCCTGCGGCCAATGCACGCCCTGCCGCGCGGGCACCAGCAAAGCCGTGGCCCTGTTGCAAGCCCCGGTGTGGGATGCGCCGCTGCTGGCCGAGCTGTCGCAGGTGATGCGCGATGCCTCCATCTGCGGCCTGGGCCAAGCCGCACCCAACCCCTTCGATTCGGTGCTGCGCTACTTTGTGCATGAAGTGAATGGCAGCGCAGCCACCCCCCCAACGCCTACCGAGGTGACCGCATGAACGCCGCCGATTTGCCCCAACACCAAACCCCCGTGGCCTTTAGCCTGAATGGCCAGCCGGTGCAGGCTGCGCCGGGCGAGAGCCTGTTGAAAGTGGCGCAGCGTGTGGGCGTACAGATTCCGCACCTGTGCCACCGCGACGGCCTGCGCAGCCCCGGCAACTGCCGCGCCTGCGTGGTCGAGGTGGCGGGCGAGCGGGTGTTGGCCCCGTCTTGCTGCCGCACCGCGCAGCCGGGCATGGTGGTTCACACCGACAGCCCGCGTGCCCGCGCTGCGCAAAAAACCGTGTTGGAGCTGCTGTTGTCTGACGCGCCCGACACCCAAACCCTGAAGCACGACAGCGAGCTGGCCCACTGGACGCAAGCCGTGGGCGCGCTGCCGGGCCGCTTTGCGCCACGTGCGCCGCAGCTGCGCGACACCAGCCACCCGGCCATGGCGGTGAATCTGGATGCCTGCATCCAATGCACCCGCTGCATCCGCGCCTGCCGCGAAACCCAGGGCAACGACGTGCTGGGCTTGGCCTTTCGCGGCGGCCATGCGCAAATCGTGTTTGACCAGAACGACCCTATGGGCACCAGCACCTGCGTGGCCTGCGGCGAATGCGTGCAAGCCTGCCCCACAGGGGCCATTGCCCCTGCCAACGGTGCGTATGCCCAGCCCGCGCAGCAGCAGGTCGATTCGGTCTGCCCCTTCTGCGGTGTGGGCTGCCAGCTCACCTACCATGTCAGCGACGGAAAAATCAGCCATGTGCAAGGCGCAGCCGGCCCGGCCAACGACGAGCGCCTGTGCGTGAAAGGCCGTTTCGGTTTTGACTATGCCCACAGCCCCGAACGCTTGACGGCACCGCTCATCCGCCGCAGCGACGCGCCCAAAGACCCATCCGAAGTGATGCGCCGAAACTGGCGCGAACTCTTCCGCGAAGCCACTTGGGACGAAGCCTTGGATGCCGCCGCCGCTGGCTTCCAGCAAGCCTTGGCCAGCACGCCTGAGCGCGGGCGGCTGGGGCCGGTGGCTGGTTTTGGGTCGGCCAAGGGCACCAACGAAGAGGCGTATTTGTTCCAAAAACTCATCCGCACCGCCTTTGCCACCCACAACGTGGACCACTGCACCCGGCTGTGCCATGCCTCCAGCGTGGCCGCGCTCATGGAAGGGCTGGGCTCCGCCGTGGTCAGCAACCCGCTGCGCGATGTGGCGCATGCCGACTTGGTGCTCATCATCGGGGCCAACCCGGCGCAAAACCACCCGGTGGGGGCCAGCTGGATCAAGAACGCGGTGAAACGCGGCACCCGCCTCGTGCTGGCCGACCCGCGCCGCACCGAACTGGCCCGCCATGCTTGGAAGCACCTGGGTTTTCAGCCCGGCACCGACGTGGCCTTGCTCAACGCGCTGCTGCACACCATCATTTTTGAAGGCTTGACCGACCCGGCCTACATCGCGCAGCACACGCTGGACTTTGCGCAGCTCCAAGCCCATGTCGCCGACTTCTCGCCCGAAGCCATGGCCCCCGTGTGTGGCATTGACGCGGCCACCCTGCGCGAAGTCGCCCGCGCCTATGCCACGGCGGGCAACAGCATGATTTTGTGGGGCATGGGTGTCAGCCAACACACCCACGGCACCGACAACGCCCGCTGCCTGATTGCGCTGTCACTCATCACCGGCCAGATGGGCCGCCCCGGCACCGGCCTGCACCCCTTGCGCGGCCAAAACAATGTGCAGGGTGCCAGCGACGCGGGCCTGATCCCCATGGTGTTGCCCGACTACCAGCGCGTCAACGACCCCGCCGCCCGCGCACAGGCCGAACAGCGCTGGGGCCTGCCGCCCGGCACCCTGGGCGCTGAAGCGGGCCTGACGGTGGTGGAAATCATCAACGCCGCCTATGACCGGCAAATTCGCGCCATGCTCATCCAAGGCGAAAACCCCGCCATGAGCGACCCCGATGCCACCCACGCCCGCGAGGCCCTGGCCCGGCTGAACCATTTGGTGGTGCAAGACATTTTCCTGACCGAAACCGCCAGCCTGGCCGATGTGGTCTTGCCCGCCACCGCCTGGCCCGAAAAAACCGGCAGCGTCACCAACACCGACCGCTGCGTGCAACTGGGCCGCAAAGCCGTGCCCGCCCCCGGCCAAGCGCGGGCCGATGCCTGGATCACCGAACAACTGGCCCGCCGCCTGGGGTTAGGCTGGGCCTACGGCATTGCGCCCGACGGCAGCGCCAGTGCCCAAGCCAGCGAAGGCATTGGCGCGGTGTTTGAAGAAATGCGCGCCCTCATGCCCAGCATTGCCGGGCTGTCGTGGGCGCGTTTGCAGCGCCAAGGGGCCGTCACCTACCCCGTGGCCGACGAGGCCGACCCCGGCCAGCCGGTGGTGTTCACCCAGCGCTTCCCCACCCCCAGCGGCAAAGCCCGCTTGGTGCCCGCCGCCCTCACGCCACCCGCCGAGCAGCCCGATGCCGACTACCCGCTGGTGCTCATCACCGGGCGGCAGTTGGAGCACTGGCACACCGGTAGCATGACCCGGCGCAGCAGCGTGCTGGACGCGCTGGAGCCCGCCCCCGTGCTCAGCCTGCACCCCGACACCGCTGCCCGCCTGGGGCTGGCTGCCGGGGCCAGTGCCCAAGTCGCCTCGCGCCGGGGCCACATTGCCCTGCCGGTGCGGCTGGACGCGGGCATGCCGCAGGATGTCGCCTTCATCCCCTTCGCCTACGCCGAAGCCGCCGCCAATGTGCTGACCAACCCCGCGCTGGACCCGCTGGGCAAGATTGCCGAGTTGAAATACTGCGCCGTGGCGGTGCGACCTGCTGCCTGACGGCGGGTATCACGACCGGTGTAACGGCTGCAACGCCTGCTGCAATGGCAGGCGTACGGTTATTCGCTTGGACCGGCGTGTTGCTGGGAGTGCTCGGGTTTACCGGGGGACGTGTTGGATAGAAAAATGACAAAATGAACTTGCGGCACCTAAAATCCTCTGAATGCTCAGACTTTATGTGTACTTTTGCGCAGAATCTTCAAATATATTCATAAATATTTGCAAAATAATGTCAAAATTCATCAATTACGCGAGTTGAACCCATCATGGTCAAAAATGTCACCGTCGAAAAAACCTTTTGCACCACCCGCGAGGCCGGTGCCTTGCTGGGGGTATCGGTCGGCACCATCCAGCTGTGGGTCGAGAACGGCCTGCTCGAAGCCTGGAAAACCAGTGGCGGCCACCGCCGTGTCAGCCGCGATTCCATTGACCGGCTCATTCGCACACCCGCCAGCCCGGTACTGACCAGCGCCCCCGACACGCCGCCGCCGCCCGTTGCCACGGAGCCTGTGCGCAAACCCCTGGTGCTGGTGGTGGAAGACGACCGCATGCTGCTCAAGCTGTACGAAGTCCACCTGTCCAAATGGCAGTTCAACATGGACTACATCTGCCTAGACAACGCGGTTGCTGCACTCATGGCCATTGGCCGCAAGACCCCCGATGTGCTGATTGCTGACTTGCAGATGCCCCACATGAACGGCATTGAAATGATCCGCATGCTGCGCTCGCAACCCGACACCCGGCATTTGAAGATCATTGCCATCACCGGCATGGACCCGGAAGACATCCGCAACGCCGGGGGTTTGCCCCCTGATGTCGAGATTTACCGCAAGCCCATTCCGTTCGACCAACTCAAGGAAACCGTGCAGGCATTTCTGACCAGCGCTCACCCGCCAGCCAGCACCACCCATGCATGGGTGCGCCCTGCGGTGGCTCCTGCCTGAGCCCTGGTTTTATTCAGTTTGACGACCCATCCGGACAACCCGCCATGAATCCACACGCCACCACGGCCATTCCGATCGACACGCTCGATGCCTTGTGCAACCGCCACAGCAATGACCAGTTGTTTTTGGACTGGGTCTTGCACAACGCCGTGCCACACATCAAAACCCGGCTGGATGGCGAGATTTTGAGTTGTCATGGATTGCATGCCGAATACACCCAGCAAGCCTTGCAGGGCATGCCGGTGCAGGGGCTGGTGCAGGTTGCTCCAGGTCAAACCGACTTGGCGGTGGTGTTGCAACGCTTGGCGCGGCACTTGGCCCAGGGTCGCATTGGCATCACGCTCTTGAAGACGGTGCAAAGCTGCACCGAAGTCTGGGTGGCCCATGAAGAGGGTAGCGATGTGCTGATTCTGCCCCTGCGTGAAGGCGGCCAAACCGTGCTGTGCTGGATTGAGGTGCAGGCCATTACCTCGTACAAGTTCGAGGGCAGCAGCAAGGCGCAGAACCAGTTGTTCACCATCGCCAACTTGGACATGGTGGTGGGCTTGAAAAAGTCCTACAACTTCAGCGCCCGCAACCGGTTTTTTGGGCAGAACCGGGGCCTGTTCCAAGATTCCAAATTTGACCCGCAAGGCAGCTTCAACCCAGCGGTGCGGCTGACCGAAAGCTGGGCCGACTTGGTGGAGTTCATCCAAGACGACGGCTTTGTCGATGTGTACAAACTGGCCGTGCGTCAGTTGTTCAACGACGTGGGCCAACCCGTCGGTTATGTGTCGGTGGCCCAACTGGCCAGCGGCAAGTCGGGGGCCGACAAAGCCGCCGCCCCCGTGAGCACCAGCGGCATGGGCCGCAGTGTGGTCTCCTCAGACGACCTCAAGACCAGCGTGGAAGAGTGCATGGCGCAGGCCTTGGTGGTGAAGTCGGGCTTCAGCCTGATCCTGCTGGAAATTCAACAAGACCCCAGCCACCAGCCCCCCGAAGAGGCCAGTTTTAACCAGTTTGTCAACAAATTCCTCAACCGCATCCAAAAAGTGATCCGGCGCAACGACGTGGTGGCCTGCCTCTCGCCCAGCACGTTCGCGATTCTGCTCAAGTACATCAACTCGCCTGCCGCGCTGGACCGCATCATCAGCTACTTCAAGCGGGAATTTGCCGACCACTTGGGGCAGGGCGATGCCTTTGCACACCTGAAGCTGCACGGCGGTTGTGCCTCGTTTCCGTTGGACGGCAAAAGCACCCTGGACATCTTGGACAAGGTGAATGTGGCGCTGGATTTGTCTCGGCTGCATTTCGGCAGCGAGATTTACCAGTGGAAGAACGTCTCCAGCCATGTGCGCGAAGACCGGCTCTCGCGCGACTTGATTCAGGCCCTGGTGCACAACGAACTGCACCTGACCTTTCAGCCGCAAATCGACTTTCAGGGCAACGCACTCATCAAGGCGGTGGAGGTATCGCCCGAGTGGAACCACCCGATTTTTGGTCAGGTGCTGCCCGCCGAGATTTACCGCCTGGCTACCAGCAACGGCTTGATCGTGAGTCTGGGCGAATGGCTGTTTGGCCAGACCTTCAAAGAGATGGACAACTTGGTGCGCGAATGCGGCCACGATGTCACGCTGTCGTTTGGCGTGGTCAGTCCGGACATGCTGGACAAAGCCTGGATCGCCCGCCTGCTCGATGTGGCCAAGGCCGCTGGGGTGGCGACCCACCAGATTTCGCTGGACATTCCCGAGGCCTTGCTGACGGATGAACACGATGCCAGCAAGCTCGGCGTGCTCGAACTCAAGCAACTGGGTTTCCAGCTCTCGATTGACAACTTCGGCCTGCACAACTTCAACCTACTGCAACTGAGCAAAACCCCGGTCGATGTGCTCAAGCTGGATCGGCGGTTTGTCGCCGATGTGGTGGCCAGTGACAAGAACCTGTCCATCATCCGCTGCGTCATCAACATGGCGCATGCCCTGGGGCTGAACGTGGTGTCGTGCGGGGCCGACAGCGTGGCGCAGATCGAGGCGCTCTACCGCAGTGGCTGCTTTGTCTTTCAAGGCGCGCTGACCGGTCAGCGCATGACCCTGCCTGAGCTGATGGCTTGGAAGGTGCAGATGCCCGGCCTGATCGACCTGCGCGACCAGTTGCGCCGTGAGCTGCCCCCGCTGTGATCTGTGGCGAAGCCACAAAACGTGTCAAATTTTGCAGAATTTTGTCGTTTGATATTTGGCAAACTACAAAATTTGATAAAAAACGATAGAATCAAGTCTCGCTGACCAACGCTACAGACTCACGTGGTGTCGTCTTTTTGACCTGATTCACTGAATGCTTACCATGCCCGATTTGCCCACCATCCTGGTTGTGGATGACAACCCCGACGTTCGCCGCCTGCTGGCGGTGGTACTCAGCCGTGAATTTCATGTGATTGAGGCCGCTGACGGCGAAGAGGCGCTGGCGGCGGTGCGCACCCACCATCCCCGTGCGGTTTTGCTCGATGTGATGATGCCCGGCGAGGTGGATGGCTATGCGGTGCTGCGCCAGATCAAGTCCGACCCCGCGCTGCGCAGCACCGTGGTGGCCATGGTCACGGCGCGTGGTCAGACGGTGGACAGCGAAACCGCCCGCCGTCACGGGGCCGATGCCTATTTCATCAAGCCATTCAGCCCCATGCAGGTGGTGGTCTGGCTGCGTGCCGCACTGAAGTGACCGCTACCCGCCCACGCATGGGCGGGGTGTTTGGTTGCGGCGCGGTTGTTCTCTAGCCTTCAATAAGCGTTTTTGCCATGCCCCCCTTGCTTGAAAACCCGCGCCGCCTGTGGGTCGGCCTGTGGCTCACCGCGCTGGTGTTACTGGCCCTGACCTGGGTGCTGGTGATGACGGTCATCCGCGACAGCCACGACAAAGCCCTGGCCTCGGCCCAAGAAAACCTGTTCAACCTCAGCCGCGTCAGCCAAGAACACACCTTGCGCACGCTGCGCGCCACCGACCAGGTGGTGCGCTTCATTGAGGCGCGTTACCAAGCGCAGGGCATGCAGCTCAATTTGGCCGAGCTGGCCGCGCAGGGCGTGATTGACACCTCCATCTTTGCGCAGGTGGGTGTGATTGACGAAAACGGCATTCTTCTTTTGTCGAACGTGCCCATCAAAGGGCGCGTGGATTTGTCCGACCGCGAGCACTTCAAGGTGCATGCCGCGCAGGACACGGGCGAGTTGTTCATCTCCAAACCGGTGCTGGGCCGGGCTTCGGGGCGGTGGTCTATCCAACTCACGCGCCGCATGAACCACAGCGACGGCAGCTTTGCCGGTGTGGTGGTGGTGTCGATTGCGGTGGACTATTTCACCCAGTTTTACCGCGAGCTGCGCTTGGGCGACCACGGCCTGATGGCGCTGTACGGCACCGATGGCGTAGCCCGTGCCCGCAAAGCGGGGCAAGACGAGAGCACGGGCAGCGATGCCTCGCGCTCACAAGCGTTTGAGCGGGTTCGCTTAGGCGAAACCGACGGGTTTTACACGGCGCAATCGGTGGTGGACGGGGTCGAGCGGCTTTTTCACTTTCGCCGCGTACCGGGTTACAACATGCTGATGATTGCCGCCTTTGACACCGAAAAGGTGTTTCAAGGCCACCAGAAGACCCAGCAGATCCTGCTGTTGGGGGCCACACTGGTCAGTGTGCTGATCATCGCCTTGGCCACGGCCATGATGCGTTATCTGATGCAACTGCGCCACGCCATGCGCCTGCGCGAGCGGGCACAGCGGCAGCTGGAAGAGCACAACCAGCAGCTCAACACCATCTTCCAGCTCAGCCCAGACGGTTTTGTGGCCTTTGACGCGCAGCGTCAGGTGGGCTTTATCAGTCCCGCCGTGGTTCAGCTCACCGGGCAGAAGTCGCCGCCGTTGCTGGGCATGAGCGAAGCCGCGTTTTCTGACTGGCTGCGGGACTTGTGCGTGCCACATGCCGCCTTTGCGGGGGTGGCCTCACTGCGCGAGCAGGCCGCCACCGACGATGCCAACATGCCGGTGATTGAGCTCATCAAGCCCCCCCGGCGCATGCTCAAGGTGGGTTTGCGGGCCAGCAATTCGACGCAGGTGTCACAAATCGTGTACCTGCGCGATGTCACCCACGAGGTTGAGGTGGACGTGATGAAAAGCGAGTTCATGGCCGCTGCCGCGCACGAGTTGCGCACGCCCATGGCCAGCATCCTCGGCTATTCAGAAATCCTGCTGGCCAGCCCCTTCGAGCGCGAGATGGCGCACGAATTTTTGACCACCATCCACACCAACTCCATGCTGATGTCGCGCATCCTGTCCGACTTGCTGGACTTGGCCCGCATTGAAGCCCGGCGCAACCAAGATTTCTTGTACCAGCAGCTGGAGGTGAACGCTTGGCTGCAAGCGCACCTGAACACATTCCAGCCGCCTTGGGGCCGTAATACCCCGCTGTTGAGCGTGTACCCCGAGCCGCTGTGGGTCAGCGCCGACCCCGAGAAGCTGCGCCAAGCGCTCGACAACGTGCTGTCCAACGCCTACAAATACTCGCCGCAGGGCGGGCCGGTTCATATCCGGGTGACGCTGCGCAGCGCGCCACAGCCTGCGGTGTGCATCGCCATTGACGACCAAGGCATTGGCATGACACCGGCCCAACTGGCCCGCGTGTGCGAACGCTTCTACCGCGCCGATGCCTCGGGCCAGCGCCCTGGTACGGGGCTGGGCATGAGCATCGTGAAAGAAATTGTCGATCTGCACGAAGGCAAGCTGGAGATGGACAGCACCCCAGACGAAGGCACCTCGGTGCGCCTGATCTTGCCCTTGGTGCGTGCCGCCTTGCCCACGAGCCAGCCAGACGGTCATGGCGTTGATGCCGGTCACGGTGGTGTCAGCCCACCGGCAGCCTGAGCCCCAGGTGCCAGCGGTTGCCCTTATTCTTGCCACCCTCTGTCACAGACGCACCCTACCATGCCCCCCGCCGCCGCCAGTAAACCCGTACCGACAGACCGGCAACAGCTTGAAGACAGCGAACGCCGCCTGCGCTATGTCCTTGAAGCCACGGGCGAGGGCATTTGGGACTGGGACATGGACAGCGACATCGTTAGCCACAACCGGCGCTGGTGCGACATTCTGGGGCTGGACGATGCCTTCTTGCAGCATTCGCTGGCCACTTTCAGCGCGCTGTTGCACCCCGAAGACGCACCCGCCGTCATGGCCCGGTTGCAAAGCGGCTTGCAGGGTGATGGCCGCTTTGAGAGCGAGCACCGCCTGTGCCGTCCCGATGGTACGGTGGTGTGGGTGCAAGACCGTGGTGCGGTGGTTGAGCGCGATGCTCAGGGCCACCCCCGCCGTATGGTGGGCAGTGTGCGTGACATCACCACCCGCAAACAGGCGCAGGCCCAAATAGAAGAACACGCCGAGCAGCTGCGGGCGATTTTCGAGATCAGCCCAGACGGCTTCGTCACCTTTGACGAAGCGCGCCGCGTCAAGTCGGTCAACCCGGCCCTGCTTCAGCTCACCGGTGAAGCCGCTGAGCGACTGCAAGGGCTTGATGAGCAGGCCTTTGCGCAGCGGCTCAACGCCTTGTGCAAACCGCAGACCCCATTTCCAGCGCTGGCCACCCTGCGTGATGCCTTGCCCACCGCCAACAAGCCCGCCGAAGGGGTGCGTCGTTACCTGATCGAATTGGAAGGAACCCCCACGCGGGTGCTGGAGGTGCGCCTGCGCCTGTCCAACCTGCCCGAGGTGTCGCAAATTTTGTATGTGCGCGATGTCACCCACGAAGCCGAAATTGAGCGCCTGAAAAACAAGTTCATGACCATGGCTGCGCATGAGTTGCGCAACCCCATGGCCAGCATTTACGGGTTTGCTGAAATCCTGCACACCCACGCCCTCAACGAAGACGAGCGCCAAGAGTTTTTGGACATCATCTACCGCCAGTCGGACTTGATGATGTCCATCCTCAACGAGTTGCTGGACCTCGCCCGCATCGAGGCCAGGGGGGCGCAAGACTTGGTGTTAGAAGCCGTGCCCGTGCAAGTCTGGGTGCGCGAGGTGGTAGCCCGCTTCAACCCGCCCGATGGCCGCGCCCGGCCCCGCCTGCGCATGCCAACCCGGCCCCTGTTCATGCGGGCCGACCAGCGCAAGGCCAGCCAGGCGCTGATGAACCTGCTGTCGAATGCCTACAAATACTCCAGCGCGCCCGAGCCGGTCAGCATCCGCGTGCAGACCGAAGACGATGGCGTGCTGCTGGTGGTGCAAGACCAAGGCATTGGCCTGACCACCGACCAGCTCGCGCAGTTGGGCACCCCGTTTTACCGCTGCGACACCTCAGGCCGTGTGCCCGGCACCGGTTTGGGACTGAGCATCGTGCGCGAAATCATGAAGCTGCACCAAGGCCGCTGGCAGGCCAGCAGTACACCCGGCCAGGGCACGCAGATGGCGCTGTGGTTTCCGGTCAGCCCGCCGCCGCCCACCCCTGCCAGCACTGCCCCTGCTGCCCCCGTTTAAGCCGCACGGGCGGCGGGCACCATGCCACACCTCGCCCCGAGGTTGAAGGCCGCTCCGTAGAATGACCGGCCCCCACCGACTGGAGCCGTCCCAATGTCTGATGCCTGCACGCCCGAGCCCGCTGGGGTTCAAAGCCCTGCCCAAGCGCCACTGCCCAAGGACGGCACCGGGCTGATCCGCATTCGCGGGGCGCGCCAGCACAACCTGAAAAACATCGACCTCGACATCCGCACCGGCGAGCTGACCGTGGTGACCGGCCCCAGCGGTTCGGGCAAATCCAGCTTGGTGTTTGACACCCTGTTTGCCGAAGGCCAGCGGCGCTATGTGGAAACCTTCAGCGCCTATGCGCGCCAGTTTCTGGACCGCATGGACAAACCGGCGGTGGATCGGGTGGATGGCGTGCCGCCCGCCATTGCCATTGACCAGACCAACCCGGTGCGCAACTCGCGCTCCACCGTGGGCACCATGACCGAGCTGAACGACCACTTGAAGCTCTTGTTCGCCCGTGGGGCCGCCCTGTTTGACCGCGACACCGCCCTGCCGGTACGGCACGATTCGCCCGCCTCCATTTACGCCGAACTGCAAACCCGCTGCACCGCGCAAAACGACCCCCGGCTGGTCATCACCTTCCCCGTCGAACTGCCCGCCAGCGCCAGCGCGCAAGACATTGAGCAATGGCTATCGGCCAGCGGCTACACCCGCGTGCAGGCCGAACGCACCGCAGCACCCGCCACGCCCGGTGCGCCCAGCGTGAAGCTGTTAGACGTGGTGGCCGACCGCTTCCGCCTGCGCAGCGCCGAGCCCGCCCGTGTCATGGAGGCGATTGAAACCGGCCTCAAACGCGGCAGCGGCCAACTCCGGGTGTATGCCCTGCCCGAAGACGGCACACAACACATCTGGCTGTTTTCCACCGGGCTGCACTGCCCGGAAAGCGACATTCGCTATGCCGAGCCCACCCCATCGCTGTTCTCGTTCAACTCCGCCGTGGGCGCTTGCGAAACCTGCCGGGGCTTTGGTCGGGTCATTGGGGTGGACTACGGCCTGGTGGTGCCCAACGACAAACTCACGCTGCGCAGCGGTGCCATCAAGGTGTTTCAAACCCCGGCCTGGAAGGAAGCGCAAGACGATTTGATGCGCCACGCCGAGGCCGCTGGCATTCCCCGCGACACGCCCTGGAACCAGCTCACCCCCGAGCAGCAGCATTGGGTGAAGGCTGGCTCACCCCACTGGAATGGCCAGTGGAGCGAGCACTGGTTTGGCGTGGACCGCTTCTTTGAATACCTAGAGAGCAAGGCTTACAAGATGCACATCCGCGTGCTCTTGTCCAAATACCGCAGCTACACCGAATGCCCGAGCTGTGGCGGTGCCCGCCTGAAAACCGACAGTTTGCTCTGGCGCATCGGCACACAACAACAGGCCGACGCGGTGCTACCCCCAGCCCAACGCCACCTGCCGCAGGGCGTGAAATGGTCAAGGGCGCAACTGGAGGCCCTGCCGGGGCTGTGCCTGCACGATGTGATGCGCCTGCCGCTGGAGCGTTTGCGGATGTTTTTTGCGGCTTTAAGCCCTTCTCCGGCTGGCGACGCGGCGAGCAGCACGGGCTTAACCCCCTCCCCCGCTGGGGGAGGGTTGGGGTGGGGGCAAGGTGCGCCAAGACCGCAGGCCGATGGAGAGGGCGCGTCTGCACAGAGCCCCCATCCCAACCTTCCCCCAGGGGGGGAAGGGGTAAGAAGCGCAGGGGTAACCGCTTCCCCGGCGGGGCAAATGGCAAGTAACGCAGGCGCTCAAGCCCTCAAACTGCTGCTGGACGAAATCAACACCCGCATCCGCTACCTGTGCGAAGTCGGCATTGGCTACCTGACGCTGGACCGCCAGAGCCGCACCCTCAGCGGGGGTGAGGTGCAGCGCATCAACCTCACCACGGCGCTGGGCACCTCACTGGTCAACACGCTGTTTGTGCTGGACGAGCCCAGCATCGGCCTGCACCCGCGTGACATGGCGCGCATCAATGCCGCCATGCTGCGCCTGCGCGATGCGGGCAACACGCTGGTGGTGGTGGAGCACGACCCCGCGGTGATGCTGGCCGCTGACCGCCTGATTGACATGGGCCCCGGCCCCGGCGAGCGGGGCGGGCAGATTGTGTTTGATGGCCCGCCCGAGGCCATTCGTAGCGCCGACACGCTGACCGGGGCCTACCTGGGCGCACGCAAAACCGTGGGCATGGGCTTTAAGCGCATGGTCACGGCCAGCACGCCGCGCCTGTTGTTGGAGGGCGTGCGCCAGCACAACCTGCAAAACCTGAGTGTGCCATTCCCGCTGCAACGCTTGGTGGTGGTGACGGGCGTGTCGGGCTCGGGCAAGTCCAGCCTGATTCAGGATGTGCTGGCCCCCGCGCTGCTGCGCCACTTTGGTCAGTCCACCGACGCACCCGGCGCGTTTGACCAGCTGCTGGGGGCCGACGCGCTGTCGGGGGTGGTGTTCGTCGATCAGTCGCCCATTGGCAAAACCGCGCGGTCCAACCCGGTGAGCTATGTGGGCGCTTGGGACAGCCTGCGCGCCCTGTTTGCCGACACGCCACTGGCCCGCCAGCGCGGCTACACCGCCAGCAAATTCAGCTTCAACAGCGGCGACGGGCGCTGCCCCACCTGCGGCGGATCGGGCTTTGAGCATGTGGAAATGCAGTTCCTGAGCGATGTGTACCTGCGCTGCCCCGACTGCGACGGCCAACGCTACCGGCCCGAGGTGCTGGAGGTGAAGATCGCGCGTGGCGACCAGCTGCTGAATGTGGCCGATGTGCTGAACCTGACCGTGACCGAAGCCGCAGCCCTGTTTGCCCCAGACCGCGAGGTCATCCGCGCCCTGCAACCCATTGTCGATGTGGGCCTGGAATACGTGAAGCTGGGCCAACCCGTGCCCACCTTGTCGGGTGGCGAGGCACAGCGCCTGAAGCTGGCCGGTTTTTTGGCGGATGCGGCCAAAACCGCCAGCACCAGCCGCCAAGCGCTGGCCAAAAAAGGCACGCTGTTTTTGTTTGACGAGCCCACCACCGGTCTGCACTTTGACGACATTGCCAAGCTCATGCGCAGCCTGCGCAAGCTGCTGGAGGCGGGGCATTCGCTCATCGTTATCGAACACAACCTGGACGTGATCCGCGCTGCCGATTGGCTGATCGACCTCGGCCCCGAAGGCGGTGCGGGTGGCGGCCACATCGTGGCCGAAGGCCCGCCCGAAGAGGTGCGCCTGCACCCCCGCAGCCACACCGCCCAAGCGCTGCGCGACTATGCCGAGTCCATGGGCGAAGTACATGCAGTCTCTGACTCCCTCCCCCCCTGGGGCAGGGCAGGGGTGGGGGCAGGCCCTGACCAAACCTCGCGGAAGCGCCCCCACCCCAATCCTCCCCCAGGGGGGGAGGGAGCGAATGCCATACGTATCGTCAACGCCAAAGAACACAACCTGAAAAACCTCAGCGTGGACATTCCACGCGGCCAGTTCAACGTCATCACCGGGGTCAGCGGTTCGGGCAAAAGCACGCTGGCCTTTGACATCCTGTTCAACGAGGGCCAGCGGCGTTACCTAGAGAGCCTGAACGCCTATGCCCGCAGCATCGTGCAACCGGCGGGCAGGCCCGAGGTGGATGCGGTGTACGGCATTGCGCCCACCGTGGCCATTGAACAGCGCCTGAGCCGGGGGGGGCGCAAAAGCACCGTGGGCACCACCACCGAGGTGTGGCACTTTCTGCGCCTGCTGTATGTGAAGCTGGGCACCCAGCACTGCATCCACGACGGCGCAGCCGTGATGCCGCAAAGCCTGGAGAGCATCGTCGCCACCGTGATGCAGCGCTTCAAAGGCCAGCACATCGGTGTGCTGGTGCCGTTGGTTGTCAACCGCAAAGGCGTGTACACCGAACTGGCCGACTGGGCTCGCCCGCGTGGTCACACCCACCTGCGGGTGGACGGCGAGTTTTTGCCCACACAAGGCTTCCCGCGCATTGACCGCTTCAAAGAACACACCCTAGAGCTGCCGCTGGCCGACGGCGTGCTCATCCCCGAACACGAACCTTGGCTGCGCACCTGGCTGACGCAGGCGCTGGAACTGGGCAAAGGCCATGTGCACCTGCTGCACCCGCTGGACGGACTGGCCGAGGCCCTGGCCAGCGGCACCAGCACCGCAGGCATTGGGCAGGTCACGGCGTTTTCCACCACCCGCGCCTGCCCGGTTTGCGCCACCAGCTACCCCGAGCTGGACCCGCGCCTGTTCTCGTACAACAGCAAACACGGCTGGTGTCCCGACTGCGTGGGCACTGGCCTAGCCCTGAGCCGCGAACAACGCCAGGCGCTGGACGATTCGGTGCGCGACGACGACCGCCGCGAACACAGCTTTGCCGAACCCGATGTGGACGACCTGGCCGACCAACCCTGCCCCAGCTGCCAAGGCACCCGTCTGAATGCCCAAGCCCGTGCCGTGAAGCTGACGGGTGTGGGCATTGCCGACGTGGCCCGCCTGTCAGTCACGGAGGTGCGGCGCTGGGTACACGGCCTGCGGCAGGCAGGCGCACTCACGCCACGCGAGGCCGATATCGCCCGCGACCTGCTGCCCGAAATTGAAGGCCGCCTGGCCTTTCTGGAAGACGTGGGCCTGAACTACCTCACCCTAGACCGGGGCGCGCCCAGCCTCAGCGGCGGCGAAGCCCAGCGCATCCGCCTCGCTGCGCAGCTGGGCAGCAACCTGCAAGGCGTGTGCTACGTGCTGGACGAACCCACCATCGGCCTGCACCCGCGTGACAACGCCATCCTGCTCAACGCCCTTCACCAACTGGGCCAGCGCGGCAACACCCTGGTGGTGGTGGAACACGACGAAGACACCATCCGCCGCGCCGACCACATCATCGACATCGGCCCCAGCGCAGGCCAGCGCGGTGGCCGCGTGGTGGCCCAAGGCAGCGTGGCCGAGGTATCGGCCCAGCCCGATTCGGTGACGGGGCGCTACCTGCTGCACGCCATGAAGCACCCGCTACAAGTGCGGCGCGTGGTGCCCCCGAATGGCTCCTTCCCCCCCTGGGGGAAGGCTGGGATGGGGGCAGGCGCACCGGGCACGGCTTCGCAAGCAAGCCCCCACCCCAGCCCTCCCCCAGCGGGGGAGGGGGTAAAACCCCAAGCGCCGGGTGCGTTGTCCCCGAATGGCTCCTTCCCCCCTTGGGGGAAGGCTGGGATGGGGGCAGGCGCACCGGGCATGGCTTCGCAGGCGAGCCCCCACCCCAACCCTCCCCCAGCGGGGGAGGGGGCCATACCCTGGCTCCACATTCGCGGTGCTCGCCTGCACAACCTACAAAACCTCAGCGTCGCCGTGCCGCTGCAACGCTTGGTCGTCGTCACCGGCGTGAGCGGGTCGGGCAAATCCACCCTGGCGCGTGATGTGCTGCTGGCCAACACCGCAGCCGCTGTGTCACTGCGCAGCACCTTCGCAGGCCGCCAGCAGTGGGACGCGGGCGAGCGCCCGGCTTGGGCGGGTTGCGACAAACTCATCGGCACCGAAGCCATCGACCGCGTGCTGGAAGTGGACCAAACCCCCATCGGCAAAACCCCGCGCAGCTGCCCTGCCACCTACATCGGCTTTTGGGACACGGTGCGCAAGCTGTTTGCCGACACCCTAGAAGCCAAGGCACGCGGCTACGGGCCGGGGCGGTTTTCCTTCAATACCGGCGAAGGCCGCTGCCCCGCTTGCGAAGGGCAGGGCCTACGCACCATTGAAATGAACTTTTTGCCCGACGTGAAAGTGCCTTGCGAGGTGTGCAAAGGTGCCCGCTTCAACCCCGAAACCCTGGCTGTCACCTGGAAAGGCCAAAGCATTGGCGACGTGCTGCGCATGGAGGTGGATGAAGCGGTGGACTTTTTCGCCAGCATGCCCGCCATCAGCCACCCGCTGCAACTGCTGAAAGACGTGGGCCTGGGCTACCTCACCCTGGGCCAGCCCAGCCCCACCCTGAGCGGCGGCGAGGCGCAACGCATCAAACTCGTCACCGAACTGAGCAAAGTGCGCGACGACCTGGGCAAACGCGGCCAAAAAGCCCCGCACACCTTGTACGTGCTGGACGAACCCACCGTGGGCCTGCACATGGCCGACGTGGAAAAACTCATCCGCGTGCTGCACCGCTTGGTGGACGGCGGCCACAGCGTGGTGGTCATTGAACACGACCTGGACGTGATGGCCGAAGCCGACTGGATCATCGACCTCGGCCCCGAAGGCGGCGCAGGCGGCGGCCAAGTGGTAGCCGCCTGTACCCCGGAAGCGCTGGTGCAGCTGAATACGCACACCGGCAAGGTGCTGGGGCCTGTGCTGGCGCGGGGGTGATTAGCCACCCTCACGCCATCCAGTCTTCAAGCTTCAAACCGGCTATCCGTTCAAAGTGGCGGGTGTTGTGCGTCACCAAAATCAGTTCTTCGGCCAGGGCATGGGCGGCGATTTGTACATCCAAGCTGCCTATGGGCTGCCCTTTGTTCATCAGCAGGGTATGCACCTCGCCGTAGAGGTCGGCGGCTTGGGTGGTCCAAACCAGTGTCGGCAGGGCATCTAGCAGCTGGTCAATAGCCACACGCCGTTTGTCCTGCGCTTCCATGCGGCATTGCCCCGCGCGAATTTCGGCCCGCGTGATCACGGATATGCCGACAGACTCGTCAAGCATGGCAGCGTACAGGCGATGGGCCAGACGCTGGTTTTGTGGCCTCAGTGCGTAGCTGATGATGTTGGTGTCCAGCAGGTGCGTCATCATGTGGCTGACGTGGGGCGCGTTGCAGGGGCAGGCGTTTCTTCCGTCCAATCCTCAAACGGATTGCGCGGGTATTCGACCGGAGTGGATTCATCGCGAAACGAAAAATCTTCAGGGAAAGGGTGGTCCGAAAGCATCTTGAACAGTGCCTCAAGCTTGCGTCGGCGTTGGGTTTCGCTGTCTTTGGGCTTGAGGGTGATTTCACCCGTGACCTCGTTCTTGCTAATCCACATTTCGCTCACGTCCACACGAAACGCTTTGGGCAGGCGAATGGCCTGGCTGTTGCCCGAGGTAAAGATTTTTGCGGT
The DNA here is from genome assembly GCA_041192045.1 of Pseudomonadota bacterium. Classification (GTDB taxonomy): domain Bacteria; phylum Pseudomonadota; class Gammaproteobacteria; order Burkholderiales; family Burkholderiaceae_C; genus Hydrogenophaga. The sequence continues at coordinate 35,199 of JBEENR010000001.1, forward strand.
GGCAGTCATGCTGAAACCTCTTTCAAAGTAGATACGAAAGTGTATCTACTTTGTCGCTGACTGAGGGTTCCGCTGGGGGTTTCTCTGTTGAAAGTCAGTGCCGGTTCGTCACCCACCTGCGCCAGCCAGCGTTTGACCGGTTCGGCTTTGGGCGACGCGATGGATGGGATGATGCGGAACAGGGGTTATTTCAGATCCAGCGTAGGTCAGGAATGTGGCGGCAGGTAGCGATAGCTTCCGATGCGCAGCACAGTGGCCTCGTGCCGATTCTTGTTGTACACGGCTAAGATGTTCGTGTCGTTCGCGGTGAGGTGGCTCCAGTGGCCGTCCTCCATACGTAGTTCTTTGAAGCTGAGGCCATCATCCTGGCTCACCAGTATCGTTCCACCACTGCTTGAGGTAATTAGGCTCAGGTCTTGCAGCGCGAAGCAGTGGCCGATGTGGACCGGCGTGTTGCGATGTGTCCACGCATAGCCTTTGTCAGAGGTGAACAGTTCCGACGCTACGCACATCAGCCCGCCGCCCGAGCCTAGGTGAACCGATGTCGTGCTGGACGCGATGTAGCGCGAACTGCTGTCCCAGTCGCATTTTTGCCACGCCTTGGCTGCGCCGTAATACATGACGAACGGCGACTGATCGGGCTTCTTCTTGTCGTGCATATAAGACCAGTCGTACTTGCAAAACGCCAGCAACCCATTACGACCGGGCAGGGCACAAATCCGTTCGATGACTACGCCCTCGTCGGTACGCGGCGTCTGATCCCAAGGCTCCCAAGGGCCGGCGAGATCGGTCCCGCGAAACACGAGGGTTTGCGCATACGAGCCCGACTTGACAGAATCAGAAAAGAAGCCTTTTTCGACATAGGTGTAACTCCGATATTTCGTCCCGGTCCACAGCCACATGCCGTTGAAATACACGATGTCCTGATAGGACAAGTGCCCGTTACTGAACGACAGATTGCTGTTGTTTGCTGGCGCGGGGCCAGCACTGTGTTGCCAGTTCAATGCGTCGTGTGAGTAATAAAAACCCTCGGGGCGCGGGGCATGAGCCCAAGAGTGGTTCCACGCGATCCACACGCCGTTGACGATTTCGAGCTTGTTCAGGCTGACCTTGCATTCAGGCGCATCAAGTTGCACCGCTTGCCAACGCAGGCCGTCTTCGCTACGGTAGAAGTGATCCTTAGAGTCGATGCGGGCCACCACCAGCCAAATTTTGCCGTCGGTGCGAATGTCCGTAATCTTCTCCGCTTCGCACGGTGGTTGCGTGACTTGCTGCCATTCAAGGCCAAGCCGGCAGAGCTCGCCATCCTTCATGATTACCACCGCCTGCTTCTCAACTTGCTCCAACATCTGCCTCTGCTGCTGTTCCGTGCGTTGGCGTTCCTTCATCGCGATGACCGAGGAGTCAAAATCACCCTTGACGAAAAACTCGAGCTGCTTGGCAGCTTCGTTGCAGACGTTGGAAAACGCATTGAGCGTGTGATCGATCTGATTATAGTAGCGTTGGAACTGGTCGCCCCAATCTTCGTTGTCGGTGGAGTCGTCCAATACGTAATCGGAATAGGTGATTTCGTCTGAGAATTCGAACTTGGGTAGATTCCAGCTAACAATTTGGCTGTTCGCCTCGTACAGAGCCGATTGGTACTCCGATAAGAAAGCACGTGCTTTCTTCCTGAGTTCGTTCAGGCTCGACAGCGCCGAACGCCGCCCGAGGCTGCAGGCGGCAGAGCCAGCCTTGTCCAGTAGACTGCTCAGAAAACTATCGTCGGATGAGGGTATGTACAACGCATATTCCATTGCCCTCGTGAACACGCTGCTCATCTCCAGCGTGATCTGTAGGTTAGCCCAACTGGTCATGCTCAACTGTTTGAGCACCTCGGAATAGTAGGCATCGAAACGCAGCGCCCGATAGCGCACCAAGTTTTTCCAGCCCTGCGTGTTCGCGTTCAACTGCCGTGCCGCGTCGAGCACGGCGGCGGAGTCCTCGCCATTCACTACCAGTAGCAGCCTCGGCAGGATGTCCTTCAGATTAGCTGGCTTAAGAAGCCCGAGCACGATCTTGATCGCCGGGCTTTCAATTGGCTGTTGCGCCAGCGTTAACATGAAGAAGGCATCGAGTAGCCAAGTAGTTTTCTTATTCTCGTCGTCGAGCAATCTCTCCATGATCGGTTGGCAGTGCAGCGTCTTGTGTGGATCTTCGGCTAGCGCAAGCACGTCTTGGAGCAGATCGGGCGCGCCGGAATAGTCTGCCAGCAGCGCGATGAATTCGCACGCAGGACGGTTCAGCGCCGCCGAGTTATCCACGCACAAGGCCAGCATTAGTAGGTAATCGCGCTTGGCTTGGTAGCTATCACATCCGTCGAAGAAGCTGTGTGCGGTGATGTCTGGCAGTGACGACACAAGCGCGATCTGCTCTGACGCGGCTTCCGTGTCCAGAGCGGAGGTCTCGGGCAGTACGTCGAGTCCGTACTGATCGCGATACAACGCAATCGCTAGTTGGGCGCCACCGATGATTTCGCATATCAGATCCCGAATACTGTAAGCCGTGGCTAGGCCGTTCAACTCTTGGCCGAAGAATTTTGCAATTATTTTCTCGCGTGCAGCGTCACTGGTGCACAGATCCGGATCGCCGATCAGGTCGGCGATCTTCACGTAATGATCGGCTAGGAAATACAACGCATTGAAGCCGTTGCCGGAAATCGACTGTTGGATATAAGTCGAACCGATGTCATGTGCATCAGTCGACAGCGCGACGGTGGCGCGGTATTGATCAAGGCCTACCAGACCGATCTGATCGATCAAGTCGTTGATGAAATCGAGAAGGCGCAGGGTTTCGTCGCAATTCACGCCGAGTTTTTCTAGCGTGGTGATGATGTAATTGCCGACATCGCGGTTTGTCAGAATCGCGCCCGGATGCTGGCGCAGGAAATCATATGCAAGCCGCAGAACCAGCAGGTTCTTTGGGATCGGCGCGAAGCGACGCTTGTTAGCCTCGATATGGAGTGCCCAATTGCTGAAATTCGTGTTGTCTTCGACACGCCGTAGGCGCTGGTCGATCCTGTCGATCGCTTGCTCGAGAAAATCTCGGGTTTCGATGATCACTTCGTTCATCGTGCCGAGGTTGTTGCGAATCACCGCAATGCCTTGCGCTGTGATCAGGTTCTGCTGTTGCAATTGCTGCAGGTAATGCCAAGCAAACCGCTGCATCTGTAGCATGTTCGCCTGGTTCAGCGCTTGGTTTTCGCTGGTCTTGCCGCTGACCGCATGGGCTATGCGCTTGAAGAAGCCGACTTCTGACTGATGTGTCAGCCGATCTTGGCTGGCTGTGACGAGCCTTGAGGCATCTATCGCCAATTGCTGCGTGACGGTGGCATTAGCCCGGTGCTTTTCGACGAGATCGTTAATCGCCGCTAGTTCTGAACTGTCGAGCGGAACCCCGAAAATCAGAGAGGGTTCGCTTAGGCTAGTTTGATTCATCGTGATACCTCAGAGATTGTTGATCTTGTTTTTCAGGCGCGTGCCTTGCGTTTGCATAGTCTTAATTTGCTGGTCGAAATGGCGCTCTGATAACGCGAGCCCCCGATGAAACTCCGCGAAATACGCCTGCGAATGTTGAAGATACTGTAAGGTGCTATGCGCGTCTAGGCCGTTCGCCACGACCTGCTCGGTGGCTGCCAGGGTCAGCTGGAACTGCTTCTCAATGTGATTGTCGAGCGCAATACTCATTGCCAGCGAGGTAATCATGCCGCCCACCAGACTGCCGATCAGCATGCCCACCGGGCCGCCCAGTGTGCCGATCGAGCTGCCCACCGAGGCTCCTACTACAGCGGCGCTGGTCTGGAAGATGTTCTTGCCAGTGCGCGTTTCCAACTCGTCGCGCGTCATCTTGCCAGTCGCGAACAAGACGAGGCATTGCACCAGATCCACGGCGCAGACTGTCGTGCCAGCAATCGCGCCGCTGGCTAGGCTGGTTTGGAACGCTGAACCCGAGAACAGCGACGGCAGCGAGCGCGCTGCGAGGCTGACACTGGCGGTGGCCGCGCCAGCTTTCAGGGCGCTGTCTCCAGCCGCGATCGCGGTGTCGCGCAGGATACGCAATGCTGCTTCCTCGGCGCTCAATTTGCCGTCGCGCACTAGCTTGATGTTCTGGAACGTGTTGATGCAGCCAGCCGTCACCGTCGTGATGACTGCTGCCGAGCTGGCTGCGCGCAGACTCTGCTGGACTGTGGCTTTGTTCAAATAGCCTTCCTGCATACGCTGGTGCATGTTCTTGCCTTGATCCGTGCCAGCTCCGAGCCGTTCTGCCTCGGTCTTGCTGAGCGGGGTGGACTGTATACCGTCCACCTCGATCTTGCCGGACGTGTTATCACGTACCTTCTCGGCCGTGCGCGCCACATCGGGGCGGGTCTGCTGATTCTTCAGCACGGTCTTGTGAGCGGATGTACGAATACCCTCGATTTGATCTGATGGGCCGATGAAACGGTCGGCTTGCTCGTAATGGTGAACGCCGTCGCGCGTCGAACGGAATGCCTTCTGAGTGGCATCTGCATTTTTGAAATACTTCAGTTGCGCGCCCAACACCTGCTCGCCGTCCTTCATCACCAAAATATCGTGGGTCGGATCGTTGCGCGTCAGCGGGGTTTGCTTGAAGCCGTCGGTGAAGGCGCGCACATTCTTGTCCTTCAGGATCGCATCCAGATTGAAGGATTCGGCATGAAAGGTTTCCGCCGCGAAACCCCCTTTGATCGCAGCGTTTTGCGCTGTAGCCGAAATATTGCCCATGATGGCATTGGCCTGATTGATCTCGCCGATCATCTGACCGATTTTTCGGGTAGCCTCGACTGGCCAGATCGGACAGACGTTGACGGATTGGATTAGGGTTTTCTGATGTTCATTGCTCATTGTCGATCCTGACTGAAGGTTTGGTGCCTTTCGACCTAGTGGCAGGGCTGGTATTGAAGTGCATGCTGGTGCTGCGAGTTGGTATCCCTTTACTATAGGTCCTCGCTACGACAGGTTGTGTCGTCTCAGTCTTCCTTTCTAAGCATAGATGCCTAAGTTTTCGCTTTTCGTCCGCGGACTGAAAATCAAAGCCTATTGCATTCTTAGAACGATCGTGCTCAGCTGGTGCATTGCCCGCGGTGTTTGTACACCTCTGGCTGCCGCGCTCTTTCGATGGGTCACGAGCTCGTATCGATTCACTGGCAAGGCCAACGGCGCAGCCTTGGGCGACGGGATGGACTGGATGATGCGGAACAGGCCTTCGGTGTTGGCGCAGTTGGTCTGACGTTGCTTGCCGTCAGGGGCTTTCAGGCCAAGGGGGGTGCAAGTTGTACCCCAGTTGGCATCCAGCGCGGGGTCACGGCTGCGCATTTTCTTGATGTACTGCTTGGGATCAGCTGAATCCGTCAGCACTTGCACCACGTCAACAATGGCGAACCACCATTCCCCGTTGTGCCAGACGCGGCGGATAGAGGCTTCTTGAAAGACGGCAATATGGTTGGCTGGCCCGTGGGCCGGGTCACTGTTGACCATGGTGTTTCTCCCTGAATAGAGGCAAAGCAGTTGTTCAACGCCACGCTGGGCGGACACATCTTAGCCGCCTGTACCCCAGAAGAGCGGGCACGCACGCTGGGTGCGTGCTGGGGCCAGTATTGCCGCAGCGATGAGGGTTGACAGGGGCTCAGGACGGCTTGTTAGACATGGGATCGTCACATCACGTGCATAAGCTTGTCATTTGAAGTGTCAAGCCACTTCGAAACGCAAGCTCATTTCATTCCCATTCAGACACGGAAACACCCACATGTCCCAACATCAACGATCCCTTACTGCCATTGCGCTGGCGTCGCTTATGGCCCTGAGCATGCCCGGTTGCGGTGGCTCGGACGGTACGCCGCTGGTGGAGGCATCCAAGCCGGATGCCACGATGAACTTCAACCGCGTATCGACTTTTGCGATTTGTTCACAGGTGGGTTCTTCTTGTGAGTCCAACGACGAAACCGCCGCCGAAATTGCGGCGGCCAGTACCGACGGCATGACTGTGATTTACACCAACAGCCCGAAAGAAGAAGTGGGTTTTGTGGACATCACCGACCCTGCACAGCCCAAGGCCCTGGGTGCGCTGGCCGTGGGTGGCGAGCCCACCTCGGTGGCCGTGACCGGCGCTTATGCCTTGGTGGCGGTCGATACCTCCACCAGTTTCACCAGCCCCAGCGGCAAACTGGTGGTGATTGACATGGCCACCCGCACCCAGGTCGCTCAGATCGATCTGGGCGGGCAGCCCGACTCGGTAGCCGTGTCCAAAGACGGTATGTATGCCGCCGTTGTGATCGAAAACCAGCGCGATGAGGGCGTGAACGGTGGGGCCATGCCCCAAACGCCTGCTGGCATGCTCAAGATTGTCGATCTGGCCGGTGCGCCCGCTGCTTGGACCTTGCGCACGGTGGACTTGACCGGCATTGCCACGCTGTACGGCACTGACCCCGAGCCCGAGTACGTGGCCATCAACGAGGACAACGTGGCCGCCGTCACCTTGCAAGAAAACAACCACATCGCTCTGGTGGACTTGAAGACCGGCATGGTGAAGAGCCATTTCAGCGCGGGCACGGTCAACCTGAGCCAAGTGGATTTGAAGGACGAGCGGCCCAATCTGATTTCCTTGACCGAAACGCAAGCCAAGCAACTGCGCGAGCCCGACGGCGTGACTTGGCTGTCCACGAAGCAATTCGCCATTGCCAACGAGGGCGACTTGGCCGGTGGCAGCCGCAGCTTCAGCGTGATGAATGTGGATGGCACGGTGGCTTACGACTCCGGCGCGCTGCTGGACCATGTGGCCGTGCGACTGGGCCACTACAACGACCGCCGTTCAGATGCCAAGGGCAACGAACCGGAAAACGTGGCTTTTGCCCGTTACGCATCGACCGATTATTTGTTTGTGGCCTCTGAACGCTCCAGCCTGGTGTCGGTGTTTGACATGTCCAGCCCGACACAACCCGCCTTCAAGCAAGCCCTGCCAGGGGCCAACAGCCCCGAAGGTTTGCTGGCGATTCCGTCGCGCGGTTTGCTGATTTCGGCCAGCGAAGTGGACGACCGCAGCTTGCCCGCCCGTGCTGGCCTGAACATTTACGCCTACCAAAAAGCCGGTGCGGCCTATCCCACCATCGCATCGGCCAACCGCGCCGACGGCACGCCCATTCCATGGGCGGCCCTGTCGGGTCTGGCTGCGGCGAACGATGGCAAAACCGTTTACGGCGTGGAAGACAGCTTTTTCCGCAGCAACCGTATTTTTGAAATCGATGTCAGCCAGCAGCCCGCCTTGCTCAAAGGCGAGATCACGATCCGCGACACCGATGGCGTGTTGGCCGCGTTCAAGAACACCCTGCCCGCTGCGAAGAACAACCAAGCGTTTGACCAAGACGATGTGGCCTTGATGATGAATGCTGACGGCAGCGTCAACCTAGACCCCGAAGGCATTGCCGTGGCCAGCGCTGGCGGCTTCTGGATCGCCTCGGAAGGTGCAGGCTCCAAAACGGCTTACGAGAGTGGTCGCAACATCACCTCGGCCAACTTGGTGTTCAAGGTGTCAGCCACGGGCGTGATTGAGCGCGTCATTGCCCTGCCTGCGGCCCAAAACGACATGCAGACCCGCTACGGTTTTGAAGGCGTGACCGAGCACACAGGCAAACTGGTGCTGGCCATTCAGCGCTCTTGGAACCCCGCGACCAAGGCGGGCAACCCGCTGATTGCGGTGTTTGACCTGACGGCTGAAACCTGGTCGTTCATGAGCTACCCCATCGATCCCGTCGCATCGCCCAACGGTGGCTGGGTGGGCTTGTCGGAAATCACCGCCATCGGTGCCGACCGCTACCTTGTGGTGGAACGTGACAACCAGATGGGGCCTGATGCGCGCATCAAACGCATTTACCGCATCGACCTGAGCGGCAAAAAAGACGGCGACACCCTGAGCAAGACCTTGGTGCGCGACCTGATGGCCGACTTGCAGGCACCCAAAGGCTTGTTGCTGGAGAAGGTGGAAGGGCTGGCCGTGCTGCCCGACGGCGAAGTGATGATCGTGACCGACAACGACGGCGTGAACGACCACGCTGGCGGCGGTGAAACCCAGTTCATCCGTCTGGGCAAGATCTTGAACTGATTCCCGTCAGCACCCCGAATAGGCCGACGTGATGTCGGCATGCAGCGGCTGCCGCGTCATGCGGTGGCCGTTTTTTACTCCCAAACCCAAGAAGCCCAGCGCCCGTTTTGGTAGTGGTGGGCTTGGGTGGGGGTCAATACGGCGCGGTCGTGGCTGATGTCGCGCTCCTGATCGCCGTCGGCGCTCAGGGCGGGCAGGGCGGTCAAGGTGCCGCTGTCCAGGTTCACCTCTAGGCGGCTGAGCTGGGTGCGGGTGAAGTGGTAATAGGTGGATGGGCTGCTGGTGTCTGCTGGCGCGGTGTCGTGCAGTTTGATGGGCAAGGCCACGCGCACCACACTGGCGCTTCCGCCTGTGCTGGGTGCAAGGGGCAGCAGTGCCACGCCGTGGTGGTCGTGCAGCACGGTGGCATCGGTGCCGCGCTGGCCAATCAGCTGCTTGGCCACTTCTTGGGGTTTTGTGGGGTCGGCCACGTCGATCAGGCTCAGTTTCACGCCCTGATACCAGGCAAAACGGCCATCGCCCGCGTTGTCGCCCGACTCGGCGGCTTCTTTGCCAATGCCCAGTAAATAACGCTCGGACAGCGGGAACAGGTAATCCGAATAGCCGCTCACTTCCAGCTCGCCGAGGGTGCGCGGGTCGCTGGGGTCGCTCAAGTCCAGCACGTACAGCGGGTCGGTCAGGCGGTAGGTGACCAGATAGGCGCGGTTGCCCACAAAGCGCGAGGCATACAACTGCTCGCCCGGTTTGCCCAGCGGGGCCGGGCGTTGGGCATTGGGCAGGCTGCCGACGACGGTCAGGGCTTGGCTGGCATCGGGCTTGAGCAGGGTCAGGCGCACCGGGCTGCTGGTTTCTGCGCTGGCGGCGGTGGTTGCAGCGCTTGTGATGACGGGCAGCCCAATCACCGGGCCACCCCAGCGCTCGGCGGTTTCGGTGGCTACGCGCAGCACGCCTTGGTGTTCGCTCAGTCGCCAGGGTTTGCGGTTCTGGTCAAAGCCCAGATGCCCCGGCACTGTGCCCGAGCCTTGGTACTTAAAGCCGCTGCCGTCCAGCGCAAACTGGTGGATGTCGGTGGCCATGTCCACGGGGTACACCACCGCGTCGGCGCTGGCACCTGGGGTGTAAGTCCAACGGCTGGTGGCTAGGTAGAGGTTGTTGTCGGAGAGGTAGAAGGTTTCGGTGTTGCCCGCAAAGCAGCGAGCCGACCACTGGGGCACGCTGCCCGATAGGTTCAGCGCGACCAAGCTGATCACGTCAGCCGATGCTTCGGCGGGTTTGACAGCGGCCAGACAACTGTCGGGGGCCAGCAGGGGCTGCGCAGCTTCGCCGTTGACTGACACCGTGGGTAGCACGTCTGCCGCTTTCAGGTTCAGCAGTTGCTGCTGGTTTTCGGTTTGCACCGCTGTGCTCCAGGCGGCATCAAAACCGCTGGGTTGGGCGCGGCTGCGCAGCACCAAGTACAGCGTGCCGCCCACGCGGCGCGAGCCCACCAGTTGCGCGTTCAGGCTCAGGGTGTAGCGCAGGCGCAGGGTGTTGGCGGTGTCGATCACGGCCAGTTCGGTGCCGCCGCCCAGCCAGCTCAGGGGTTTGAACCAGCGCTCGGCCACGGCTTCGTGCAGGCCGCGTTCACCCAAGGCCACCAGCTGTGCCCGTTCGGTATCTAGATAAAGCCCTTGCACCGCAGCGCCATTGCGCAGCGGTGATGTCAGCCGCTCCGGGGGTTTCAGGCTGGGGTTGCTGGGGTCAGCAGACAGCTCGTAGCGCTCAATGGCCTCCGGGTCAGAGGCAGAACCTGGCCAGATGCTGAACACCGACACGCCGTCGGACTTGACCCGATCCGCCTCGTCCACCCCCGCTTCTTGTAAGACCGTGCCCGACACCGCCATGGCCGCATCCGCCACGGTGCCAGGGGCCGCTACCGCCTCGGTCGAGAGCAGCAGCGATTTCGCGCTGTTTTGCGGGTTAAGTGCCACTTGCCAGCGCTCCACCAGCGCCGCATCAGTGACGGGTTGCAGGCTCCAAGCTGCGGGTGTCTCGGCTGGGGTGGCCGGTTCGCTGCCGCCGCAGGCGCTCAGGGCGAGTGCGAGGCTCAGTGTGCCCAGCAGCGCCCTAGCGCGTGCCAGCGGGGAATGTGCGGCTTGCTGTAAGCGGAGAAGTCGGTGCATGTGGAACTCCTGAACACAACACAGGCACCGAACGGGTGCCTACCCCGCTATTTTGGTGGCTTTGATGAGGTATTGGAAGGTCAGAAACTGCTCCAGCAGACCAGCGGTCATCTTGTTGGCCAGCACTTTTTTGTTTTTCGGTATGTGGTGCAGGTTGGATGCAATGATTTCTAACTGCACGCCCGGAATCTGGTCAAACAGTTCAATGGCATCGCTTTTGCAATAAAACCGGAGATGGGTTTTATCAAAAATACCGATCTCTTCATATTTGAAATTGCCTTTGACCGCAATTTTATACAGAGCCGAAAAATAACGGATATTGGGTAGACTGGCATAAAAACTGCCACCGGGCTTGAGGTGTGGCAACAGTTTGTGAATGACGGTTTTTGGGTCAATCAAATGCTCCAGCACATCGGCGAAGATAATGGCATCAAAATAGGCGCTTGGATATTCGAGTGTGGTCTGTTCAATATCACCGACCAAGTAAGAGTCAAAATCGGTCTTGGGATTGTCGGTTTCAACAATGTCGTTGCCGTGAATGGACTGCGCCATGCCCCGGCGTTTCATTTCAAGCAGGGTGTAACCATAGCCTGAACCAACTTCGAGCACGGTGAGGTTGCGCTGCTCTCCCATGAACGAGAGAATGTCCGTGCGAATATGTTGGAAATATTCGCTGCTTTTGTTGAGGTATTCGTGTTTCATGATGGTATGTGACAATAAAAGATAAGTTTGCGAGAATTGACTATTTCACGGACTGCTTAGACGGCTTTTATGCCGCTGACGGTGTCTTATTCTGAAGATATAGGTCAATATCAGGGCCCCTGTCATAAAGAACTCGACTGCGTACAACGATGCAACGCTCCCCGACAAACCCCAGCTCGTTGTCAGTAGGTAACAACTCGATAGCATGATCAGCGTACCTGTCACCGAAATGGCAGAAATAAATTTTTGCTGATTGTGATAAATCAGCAATTGGTAAAATGGAATATTGAGGCCGATCAGCAAGCCTAGACCTGTAAAATGTACGCAGAAATGGGCTGCATCGCGAATATGGTCTGAAAAATCGAGTGTATCTACAGCGAAATATGTTGAAACGTAAGCAAAAACTGTACCGAATGTCAGCAGTGCGGCGTTGAGTCCGTTGGCTTTTCTGAGGTATCTGAACCCTTCGCTTTGGTTGGCGCTGTAGGCTGTGCAGAACTTTGGAAAGCTCACACTAAAGAACACTGACAAGTAATTTCGGATAATTTTCAAAAGGATATCACCCATATTGTAAATGCCAGCCATGTATTCACCCAGCAGGTGGTTGACGATGAGAATGGGTGCACTTGTGTACACCGAAATTGACAAGCTGGATATCACAATCGGATATTCATGTTTGAAATTCTGTAACAGAATGCCGAGGGAAACTTGCGACAGGGAGAGTCGGTATTTGGCATGCAGTCTGTAAAAATAAAAAGAAAATGCGATTGAATTGGCAAGCCCGAGGAAAAATAGCGCATAAACATAATCATCAGGTTTGCTGACCAGAAGATAAACCAGTGAAATATACAGAGATTTCGAGACGAAAATGATTCTGTTGATGGTCTTAAAATCCTCGAAAGCTTGGTAAACCCACATGGGGTTAAAGAACTGCGCCACCAAAAAGCTCAGGCCCAGCCAGTAGAGTTGATGCTCATCGGTGAAGAAAAAAGTCGCCAGTGCGCTACAGCTCAAGAGTACGAGGATGACAAAACATCTGAACGCATAGGTTTCGCTGAGTTGTTGCCTGATTTTTTCAGGGTTTTGTTTATTAATACTCAGATTTTTAACACCAAGCAGCAGAGAACCAAAATCGACAAAAACCAAAAGAATACTGAATACAGCAGTGGCGACACCCACCTTACCAAAGTTGTCAATGCCTGTTACCGCAATCAGCTTTGGTGCCACCAGCAACGGTGTGATGAGATTGATGATCTGACCCGAACCATAAACAAAATAGTTTTTTAGACCTGCAAGAGAAAGGCTCATGAGATGCGTGGCAATCGGTATGCTGTCAGGAGTCCATAAGCAATGCTGGATGGTGTATCACAGGCATCACACCAGTGCAAAAAGCCCATTGAGTTCAACCAAGACTTTAGAAAAAAAGTTTTAAAATGTTCCGAAAGTTGTTCTGGATCGTACAAAAGTTTTGCTTTTTACCACAAAAAAGCAAGATTTTGAACTGTTTTTACATGCTTTTGATTACTCCGTTGGTCGTGGACTGTCGGATCTGTGCAGACGTGGCCAGACGTGGCCCATGGGGCGTTTGTCTCGTGGTTGTCCGGCTGCAGTGTATTCAACGCTCGTCTGCGTTTGCTGGTGACCCTTGTGACAAGAGTGATTCAATGACAGCTAATCTGTCACTGCCTTAATCAGGCTGGGCACGATCCGCCGGTTGCCTGCGCCAGTCAGATGATCGCCATCAAAGAAAAGGGGTTCCCCATCAACCGCTTTGCAAAAATTGCCTGGACAGATATCAAAAAATGGATCCCAGATCGTCAATGTGGTATGAGTTGCCTTGATCAGCTCAATCTGTTTCATGGCTGTTTCTCGCCACTGGAGTGCTTGACGTTGTGGTATTTCAAGGCCGGGTTTACAGACAGGATTGAATCGGTTGAATGAATCTGAACAGCGGTATGCAGGTGCAGCAAACATGGGCAGTGGAGCACTGAGAATGACCTTGAAGCCAGCGTTCAAAAGCTGATCGATGATGCGTTCTGCATGTTGACGTGTGGTGTTGAGTGTATTCAGACTGGGTTGATTTTTTTCGACGGCGTTTGGAATCAATCCCCAATGGTTTGAAATTCGCTGGGTACGCAGTGAAACCAGTATGACGACATCGCCTGGGCGGAAACGTTGAATCAATTCAGGAATAACGTTTTCAATAAACTGTTGACAGTGTGGTGTCGGCAGAATACGCAAACTGGCAATTGGACAGCCAGATTCAGTGATGATTTTTGATTCAACACCCAGTTTTTTTTCAAGCTCCTGAAGAGCCACACCGAGAATGCCTGCATGAGAATCACCTAGTGCATAAATGACCGGCTTGTCAGAGCGGTGAAGCCAGTCTTTCTGATGACTACTGGGTCTTGAATACCAAGCTTGCGTATCAGCAGTGACGCTTAAACTCAGGATGGGCTGGATAAAATACATCAGCACTGCAAATACAGAACCCAGTCCGGTGACGAGGATGCCGCGTTGGATGAGACGCACCGGTGTAAACGTTAGGGTTAAGCGATCGCGCATCGGTTTTTCAATCAGAAAATAGGAAGCACACGACAGCACGACGATCAGTCCGGCGCACAAGAGATAGTGTGCCGTGGTTTCGAGTCCAACAGTCCATTTAAAAATGACAATAACAGGCCAGTGCCAGAGATAGAGGGAATAAGAAATTTTCCCCACGGCAATCATGGGGCGGCTCGAAAGACCGAAAGCAAAATCACCCGCTTTGAGAAAAAAGGTTCCGTGAATGCACAGCAGTCCACCGAAGACGACCATCAATGCGTCAGGAAATGGAAAACTCGCTGCATCGGTATGGATAAGGGAGAAACCAATTAAAAACAGACCTGTAGCCAGCAAGAGCGATGACCAAGCGTTGCTGTGATGCGAAGGGCCTGAATATTTCGCATGAACATGCGCCAGTCCGGCACCGACAGCCAGTTCCCACCAGCGACTGGGTAATAAATAATAGGCCATCGCGGGCTCATTCTGGGTCAACAACGCGCTGGAGACCACTGACAGGATGGTCGAGCCTATCAAGGTCAGCCAGAAAACGTATCTGTTGTTGCGGCTAAACCACCACAGCAAGGCAAAGAGTACATAAAACTGTTCTTCAATCCCCAGTGACCAGGTATGCGTAAATGGGTTGTACTCCGAACGCTCTGAAAAATAACCATCGGTAAAATAAACGAGGACAAAATTACTGAGCCCCATGAATGCAGCAGCTGCCGCCTTGTATGAGGTGTCATTGAGCCAAGCCCTTGGCACCAGCAGGGCAACTGTGATGGTGACCACGAAAAGGCAGACCACCAAGGCTGGATAGATGCGTGCGATCCGGCGTGCTAAGAATGTAGTGAAGAATTCTTTAGCGGATGACCAGTTTTTGCCAATGATGCTTCGTGTTACCACATAACCTGAAATGACAAAAAAAAGATCAACACCCACAAAGCCACCGGGTAGCCACTGATCATTGAGATGAAACAACAGGACGCTGATGACAGCCAAGGCCCTCATGCCGTCAATGGCCTGGATGTAGGAGTGGCTTCCGTGAGAGTTGACTGACATGACATGGAGGCTGGAAACAGTCTGACGTACCGTGTAGGCCGTTTCAGTTGATGATCACGTTCACTGCGCAGGCTGAATGTGACAGAAGCGCGTGCGGGTGCGGCTGAGTTCAGACAAATGCGCCCAAAAGTATGCCACAAGTACGTGGAAACCCTAGATGTTTGAGACTTTTTTGTTAAAAAAGGCCCTGTGAACCCCTGCCAGAGTTTTGGGTTTGGCCAGCTGACGCAGCTCAGCATGTGTGGATGGCTGTGTCAATTTGTGTCGCCAGATCGAGGTCAGTGCAATCCCGAATGATGCAGCTGTGAGACCTTGAATGAAAATATAAGCTGGTACCAGTAAAATGTTAATGGTAAATGCAAGATAGACGATCAACAGGGCGAAAATGACAGGATTGATTTTGCCGTAAATCTGTTTGAATGCCCAGTTGGTAGCGATCATTCGTTTGATCAGAAACAGACTGAAACTAATATAGACAATCGCACCAACGCTTCCATATTTAAACAGGATGCCTAGCAGCCCCAAGTCTGACGAGTAAAATTTGTACCAGAAAATACTCTGCTCTGTCAGGCTGTAAAAGCTCTGCTGCCCGAATCCAAAAATGGGATTTTCTAAAAATGAATTCCAGGCCAATGAACCAGACTTGTACCGCACACCATCTGTTTCTGGATCGAGTTTGGACAGCTCTTCAATCCCAGTCTGGATGCCTGAAACAATCAAAACGGACGCAAAGGGTAAGACCAATAAAAAGAAGCCTAGACGGATTTTTCTGGCGAAAAATAAATGATAAGCCGCGATCGCTGCCAACAAGGAGAGCCCCATGGATCGGGCCAAAACCAGCGTCCAAATGTAAACCAGCAGTGCGCAGATCGCGAGCCACCGGATTTTTGTGGAGACGGTGATTTTCATGAAAACCAACATCGGTGCCAGTACCGAGAGCAGAAAAAAGGCCATGCTGGGTGGTTTCAGACGGTAGCCCCTCCAAGGATCGTAGGTCACCATACCAGCGATCGCATGATTGGATGAAAAATAAGCTTTTTCTAAATCAATTCGGTGATAATTAAAAATATAGTTAATTATTAAAGTTACCAGTGCCAAGACAAAAATTTTCTCGATGCGCTCAACCTCGAAGCCCAGTCGGTATAAGAAATAAAGGGTGGGGCATAAAAATGTAATCAGAAATTCTCGCGATGCCAAGATGCTCGGAATAATGGGCATATTGGTATTGGCTGAAAATCGCTGTGCGGGAATAATTAAGGTGTATCCAATGAACAACAGAGTTGCAAAGACCCACCACGACCATTGAAAATCAGGGCGCTTGATGGTCAATCCAGTTATGACGGTGGTGTACAAGAATAAAATTAAAACCAGCAGCAAACCTAATTCTTGCAGACGGTTTTCAAAGTAGTAATAACCCCCTTGCAGTCCTGCAAAAAATATAATGAACAAGGCGACAGAAATCAGATTTTTGATGGTGATGTACATGGCTGCGACGACTGATTTCTGACGCGTTTTGAGATCATGTGTCCGGTGTGAGGCGCGGGGTGCTGCATCATGGCAACATTTGAACGGGCCACGGGTCACCCACGCGGGGCCTGATGTTGACACAGACCAAGCCGATTCATCGTACCGTTTGGGTTTTGGCGCAACAGGCAAGCCCTGTGTGTGTGCCAGTTCACAACACACCGTGTGTCACCATCAGCAGCGCTCAGACCACCTGGTTGCGCCCCTGTTGTTTGGCTTGGTAGAGGGCTGCGTCTGCCGCTTGCATCAGGGCTTGTGGGGTGTCGTGCAGGCGCGGTGTTTTGCATGCGGTTCCTGCGCTGCTGGTGATGTGCTGGGCCACGCTGGAATGCGGGTGCGGTATGCCTGCTGCCTCAATGTTTTTTCGGATGCTCTCGGCCAGTGCCCGCGTTTGCTCCCTGTTGCTGCCTGGCGTGATGACCACGAATTCTTCACCCCCATAGCGGGCCACCAGTTCGCCCGCCCGGCGCACGCTGGCGCGCAACACGGCACCAATTTGGCGCAGGCATTCGTCACCCTGCAAGTGGCCCAAGTGGTCGTTGTAGGCTTTGAAGTGGTCAATGTCCAGCAAGATCAGGCCCAACGGGGTTTGCAGGCGCTGAGCCCGCTGCCATTCTTCGGCCAGCACCGCATCAAAGTGGCGCCGGTTGGCCAGCTGAGTCAAGCTGTCGGTGGTGCTCATCACCTCCAGCTGCCGGTTCAAGGCTTCTAGCGCTTGGGTGCGTTGCTGCACCTTGTGTTCCAGTTCAGCATTCGACAAGGCCAAGGCGGTGCGCAGCCGGGTTTGCTCGGCCAGCTCGGTTTGCAGCCGTCTGGAATAGCGCCAGCCTGCCCACAGCAGCAACAGCAGGGCCGCAGCGCGCAGCACCAGGGTCATCTGGCGCAACTGGTGGTGGTGCTGTGTGGTGTGGTTCAGTTCCATGGTCAGGGCACCCACCGCCCCTTCGCTGCTGATTTCATACAGCTTGAGCGCCATGCTGTAGTCGCGGGCCTGCAAGACCTGATGCGCTTGTGGCCAAAGGTCTTGCCGCATCAGTTCGAACACCTCGGTTTCTACCGCTCGCAGGGCTTGGTGGTCTTGGTGCAGCGCCTGCATGTCGCTGGCGAGCTTCATGCCTTGGGTTTGTTCCAGCACGTCTTGCTGCACCGCCTGCAACTCGGCCAGTTGCGATGGGTAGCTGGCCGCGAGCAGGCTGTTTTTTTCCCGCACCGTCATGGTCATGGTGTGGGTCAGGCTTTGATTGAGCCGCAGCATGCGCTCCAGCCCGAGCTGGATGCGGGTGGACTTTTTCTGTAACTGAGTGCCCTTGGCATCGGCGTAAAACCCCACGCCAAAAGCCACCAGCAACAGGCCAATGGCGATGTGGATACTGCTTAAAAAACGCATGAAAAACGCACGAATCCGTGGGGGGTGCCGCTCAGCTCAGGGGGCAGGGGTGGCATTGGCTGGGGATTTCAGTGGATGATGTGATCGGCCTTGTCCAGCAAACGGCTGCTGAGGCTGATGCCCTGTGCGCGGGCGGCACGCAGGTTGATGTGCAGACTGAATTTTTCGACCGGCCCCCAAGGCACATCGCCCGGTGAAATGCCCTTGAGCACGAGCGCGGCCTTGCGCCCTGCTGAATAGCCCACCAGAAAATAGTCCAGCCCGTAGGCCATGACGGCCCCGCGGGCCACGCTGTCCACATCGCCAGCAAACAGGCCAATCTGGCGCTCGTTGCACACGCGGGCAATGGCTTCTAAAGCCACCACGGTGGTGTTGTCCGAGGTGATGATCATGGCCTGCACCTGCGCCCCCAGCTGCTGGGCCACGGCTTCTACCTCGGCGCTGTGGCGCACCGTGGCCTCAATCAGGCGCAGCCCCAGGCGGCGGGCCTCGGTTTTCAGGGCCTGCACATGGGTGAGTGAATTGACCTCGGTCGGGTTGTAAATGGTGCCCCAGATTTTGGCGTCGGGCACGGCTTTGGCGTAGGTTTGCAATTGCAGCTGAACCGGCCACAAATCGCTCACACCCGTGACATGGGTGCCGGTTTTTTGCCCCGGCCCACTGCCTGCGGGCACCAGTTCGGCGCGCACCGGGTCGGTCACAGAAGAAAACACCAGCGGAATGGGGCTGCCGGTGCGCATCACGGCCTGCGCAGACGGCGTGGCAATGGCATGGATCAGATCGACCTTGGCCCGCACCAAGCCCTGTGCCAGTTGCTGGGCTTGCGCCATGTCGCCTTGGGCATTGCGGCGCAGGAATTCCATGTTCTCGCCCGCCTTGAAGCCACCACTGGCCAGCCCGGCGGCAAAGCCTTTTTCGTCAGCGTCCAGTGCCGCATGCGACACGATTTTGATTTCACCCACGCGCAGCAGCCGGTTTTTTGTCTGCGCCGCCGCAGGCAACACCCAGCCCAGGCCACCGGCCAAGCCCCATGCACAACAGTGCCTACGTGAAAAGAGGAGGGGTTTGAAGGTTTGGTCTGGCATAAGGCTGTGTTTTCTGGGGCATCTGCGGGCGATGGTGTGGCTGATGTTGACACAGGCTGTACCGGTTCACAATGCCGGAAGTACTTGTCCGACTTGGAAATCCCATGAGCAAAACCCTGCGCTTGTCTGAAAAATGGTTCCACCGGGGCCTGTGGCTGGTGGCCTTGCTGTTTGCTTGGTTTTTAACCGGGCTGGGCAGCACCGTGGTGGGCGATTTGCCCCAGGTGGAAACCCGTCGTTCGCTGGACGATTTTCTGGACCCGCAGCGCGCCCCCGTCTTGCAGCAAACCTTGCGCACCGCGCAGCAAAACGCCCGCGATGCGCAAGACGCGCTCGACCAAGCCCAGCTGCAACACCAAACCGCCACCGCCGACCACCGCGCCGCCCGCGACAGCCTGAGCCAATGGCTGGCCACCCGCCGCGCCACCGAACGGCCCGAGCAAGATGCCGAACTGATGCAGCGCACCCGCCAGCTGGATGCCCTGCGCGAAGCCGAACGCCGCGCCCTGGCGGCGGTAGAGGCCCAGCAACAAGCCGCCCTGAACGCCCGCCAAGCCGAAGAACGCGCTGAACGCGAGCTGAGCGCCCTGCAAGACAGCGCCCGCAGCGCCTACCAGCAGGCCCAGCGTGCGCAAGAACTGCGGGTGTTTGGCTACCGCCTGGCCCTCACGCTGCCCTTGCTGGGGGCGGCTGGCTGGCTGTTTGTGCGCCAGCGGCACAGCGCCTACTGGCCGTTTGTCTGGGGCTTCATCTTCTTTGCGCTGTTTGCGTTCTTTGTCGAACTGGTGCCGTACTTGCCCAGTTACGGCGGCTATGTGCGCTATATCGTCGGCATCGTGCTCACGGTGGTGGGCGGGCGCTATGCCATTGCCGCCCTGCAACGCTACCTAGAACGCCAAAAACTCGCCGAAGCTCAGCCCGTTCACCTGCGCCAGCGCGAGCTGGACTACGACCTGGCACAAACCCGCATCGCCAAAAACATCTGCCCTGGTTGCGAGCGCAGCGTGGACTTGAAAGACGGCAAAACCGACTTCTGCCCGCACTGCGGCCTGTGCCTGTTTGACCACTGCGGCCACTGCCAAACCCGCAAAAACGCCTTTGCCCGCTACTGCTTTGCTTGTGGCACGGCGGCGCAGAAGGATGGGGCGGGGGCTTGAGGGACAATCCGCCATCTGTGGCCCCATCGACGAAACTGAACGAGCAAACGACACAGGGAACATCGGGTGAAGAACATGAGTGCTAAGTTTCATTTTTCGATCAAATACGACGGACCTGCGCTGGTGAGTCATCAAATGGATGTCCGCGAGCTGGCACCCGCCCTGATTGCGCTGTCTGAACTGCTTGAGCATGCCAACAAGGCTGCCTATCCCGACGCAAGCGAAGTGCGCGTCAATGTTCAGGGCAACTTCAAGGGCGGTTCGTTTGGGGTGGATCTCATTGCCGTGCAAACGGTGGCTCAACAAATCGTCAACCTTCTGAGTGGCAATGAGGCTACCGCTGCCTCCAACCTATTGGGCATTTTGGGTGGTTTAGGATTGATTGGCGGCGGCGGTTTGATTGGTCTCATCAAATGGCTTCGCGGGCGCAAACCCAGCGCCATTCGCACAGCCGGAGACAAGGTTGTTTTTGAGCTGATGGATGCAGAGCAAAAAGAAACTTTTGAAGTGGATCTGATTGCGGGCAAGTTGTACCAAACCAGAGTGGTTCGTCAGACGCTCGCCAGAGTGATGAAGCCCCTGGAGCGCGAAGGTGTTGATGTTTTTGCCTGCGGCAAAGACGGCGCAACCCAGTCGGTTGTTACCAGCGATGAGCGTGTGTGGTTTGACATGGCGGCCAGCGAGGCCGATGTGGTGTCCAACACAGTCCGCCAGAATGTCCTGCTTCAAATCGAGTCGGCAGTTTTCAAAGACGACAACAAATGGCGGTTTCACGACGGATCGAATGCATTCTTTGCCGAAATTTCAGACCGTGCATTCGTTGATCGAATCAATGCTGGAGATGAACGCTT
Source organism: Pseudomonadota bacterium (assembly GCA_041192045.1). GTDB lineage: Bacteria > Pseudomonadota > Gammaproteobacteria > Burkholderiales > Burkholderiaceae_C > Hydrogenophaga. Next base: position 55,821 of record JBEENR010000001.1, read on the forward strand.
TGGTAAAGGCGATGTATTGATTGCGGACTTGAGAATGATTCAGAGCGTCACAGACAACGGGCTCAAGCAAGAATACTTGGTTGAAAAAGTTCACGCACATCGTGACCCATTGCAGCAAAAGCTGAATTAGATGGGAAGGCCTGCATGCCCAACATCAGCACTGCCGCCCCCGTTGCCCTTCCTCACGCAGCAGCACCCGCATAGCCCACAGCCCCAGTGCTGGCCCCAGCGCCAGCCAGGGCAGCAACGCGCTCAGGCTCCAGTGGCCTGCCAGCCCGGTGAACAGCAAAATACTGACGATGGACAGCGCAAAGCCCAGGCTGTTGGTGAGTGTCAGCACACTGCCCACGGCCTGCGGCGGTGCGTTGCGTGCGGTCAGGGTAGAAAACTGCGGCGAATCGCCCGCTGCCGTGATGCCCCACAGCAGCAGCCAACCGTAAAACACCGCGTCGGGCGCGCTCATGGCAAGCGGCGCGGCCAGACAGCACAGGCCGCTGATGCCCAACTGCGTACACGCCACCCGCGCACTGCCCCAGCGCAGCGCCACCCAGCCGCCCACCGCACAGCCCAGTGCGCCCGCGCCCAGCACCCCAAAAGCCGCCCACGACAAATCGGTGCCCTGCAACCGGGTGGCCAGCACCAGCGGGGCCATCACCCAGAAGGTGTACAGCTCCCACATGTGGCCAAAGTAACCCAGCACCGAGGCGCGCACCCGCGCATCCGTCCACAGCGTGCCCAGCGCCTGCCATTGCAGCGTGGTCACACGGGCATGGGCATGCGGCGGGTCGCTGGTGCCAAAAAACAGCAGCACCCCCCCGGCCGCGGCCAGCGTGGCCACACCCAGCATCAGCGTGGGCCAGGGCAGGCTGTCGCTCAGGGCGCGCAGCGCGTGCGCACTGGCCGAGCCCAACACCAGCGCCCCCACCAGCAAACCCAGCGCCGCCCCCAGGCCGCCACTGCCGGGCCGGTTGTACCACTGGGCGGCAATCTTCATGCCCACCGGGTAGATGCCCGCCAGAAACACCCCCGTCAGAAACCGCCACACCAACAAAGCCTCATGGCTGCGCACCATCGCCCAAGCCCCCACCGTGCAAGCCGCGCCCGCCAAGGCACACACCAAAAACACCCGGCGCGGCGCAAAGCGGTCGGCAATGGCCAGCAGCGCAAACACCAGCGTGCCCACAATGAAACCGAATTGCAGCGCCGATGTCAGCCCCCCCACCGCCGTGGCAGGCCAGCCCAGCTCGCGCTGCAAGTCCGGCATCACCGCATTGACTGCAAACCACAGCGAGGTGCCCGCAAACTGCGCCAGCACCAAAATGGGCAACACATGGCGAGGAACGGCAAGGGGGGTGGCTGGGGTGGCTGTCATGGGGCGCAGCTTAAACGGGCGCTGCGGCCCGTGTCTGCCGCGCAGGTGTCAGGGGCGCAAAAGCTGTGTGACGGTCTGGTGCGTGGGCGGGCACTGGAGGTGGCTGAGCGCATGGCACAGGACATCGTGCAGCGGTTTTACCCGGCCTTTGTGGCGCTGGAAAATACCTTGCGCCTGCTGCAAAACAGCCAGCCATGAACGCTGACACGTCCTTTGGACTGAGCCCGGCCACGTTGCAAAAAATCCGCCATGTTTTGGCCCAGCACCCGCATGTGGCGCGCGCCGTGGTGTACGGATCGCGTGCCAAGGGCAACTACAAACCGGGCTCAGACATTGACCTCACTTTGTACGCCGTCCCCGGCACGTCGTTGGACTACCGAGAACTGGGCGATATCGACGAAGAAATCGACGACCTGCTGCTGCCCTACATGGTGGATTTGTCGGTGTTCGACCAGATCGACAACGCCGCGCTGCGCGAACATATTGAGCGCGTGGGGCGGGTGTTGTACGAGCGGGGGTAGGGGCTTATCTGCCTCACACGGTCAGCCGTACCACGCACTCTTCGCCCAGCATGTCGATCACCTTCACCGCCACTGTGGCATCTGCGGGCGGCGTGGGCAGTTCGTAGCGACCGGCGACCAGGTCTTGCTTGCGTGCGGGCACATCGGCCAGCGCCACGTTGAACACCTCGCCGTTGTGGTGCGCGTCAATCAGCACGCAGTCCACCACCGCGCGCCAGTCGGGAATGCTGGCGCGGAACACGCCTTCTTGCAGGTCCAGCCGCGCAATGATGCTGGGCGATACCACCTCGTCAATCTGCACCACCAGCGTCTCGCCCTCGCGGGTGGCGCGGGCCTGCACGGTCATGGGTTCGTGCCGGATGAAGCCGCCCGCCTTGCGGTCGGTACGCAGCTCGGTCAGGTGGATTTTGTTGATCGGGCGGTTGTGGTTGTAGTGCGCTACCCATTCGCGGGCTTTGTGTTCTTGGCCCAGGCTCACCACCAGCAGGTCGCGCTCTTCTTCGGGCCGGTTTTTCAGCTCGGTGCGCAGCGCCTCCAGGTCCAGCGGTGTGAGCGGGTGGTTCAGCGGAATGATCTTGGCCAGCAGGTTGCCGCGTGTGCCGTCAAAAAACGGGTCGGTGCGCGTGCGGGTGATGCCCAGGTGCTGGCAGGCCAGCTCCACGGCCTCGTTGTGCTGGATGTGCAGGTCGTAGTCGTTCACGCGCCAGGTGCTGAACGAGAGTTGGCAGGGCGCGGGCGGTGCTGCGACGTCGTCGCGTGCCACCAGTTCGCCCTGCGGGTTCGCAGCGGCCAGCGCTTGCGCTTGCTCGCGCATCACACCTTGCAGGCGCTTGGCGGTGGTTTGAATCGCGCCCTTGTTGATGTCGCAGCCGATCCAGCGGCGGCCCAGTTTCTGGGCGACTGCCGCCGTGGTGCCCGATCCGATGAAGCAGTCGAGGACGAGATCGCCGGGGTTGGTGGAAGAAGCGACGATGCGTTCAATCAGGTTTTCTGGTTTTTGTGTCGGGTATCCCAGCAACTCTTGCGATTGATTGTGTATAGGACGGAGGTCGGTCCAAATGTCTTGCGCTGTACCGCCTTGAGCAACAGCTTCATCGAGATAGCGCTTTAGGCGGGGAACACCGGCAGTCTTTGGCCAGTGAATTCGGCCCTCTGCATCCCACTGCTCCAAAGTGGAGACTGCTACTTTCCAATGGTTTCCCCGTTCGCCGGGATTTATTCCACGCCAAGTTTTTCCCGTTTCTCCGTTGCGAAGGCCGGAAGCCATCAGATCGCTACGTGAATATTTGCGTCCGCTGGATTCTTCAACTTGATCGAAGAACTGCTCGATGTACTTTTGGTTTAGTTCCGTTCGCTGGGGATTCCAAGTTCTACCAGTTGGGCCGTAGTAGTAAATCGTGTCATGGATGATGCCGAAACGACCCGCGTCACTGTGAGCGCTGACACGTTGCCAGACAATTTCGTTGACAAAATTGTCAGGGCTAAACACCTCGTCCATAAGTAGCCGAAGGTAACTATTCTTTGACGGATCGCAATGCAGGAATATTGCTCCGTCCTCGCTCAGCAATTCCTTCAACATCAACAACCGCTCGTACATGAACTGCAAATAGTTGTCGTTGCTCCAGATGTCGGTGTATTGCACTTGCTCGCCCAGCGCGTAGTCTTCGCCGTCAATCTTTAATGTGCCCTTGGGGCCGCGCAACTGCACCTTGCGCACGTAGTCGGCACCGCTGTCAAACGGCGGGTCGATGTAGACCAGTTTCACCTGACCGCGAAAGCCGTTGGCCAGCAGGTGGGCCAGCACCTCTTTGTTGTCGCCGTGGTAGAGCAATCCGCCGTGGGGCAGGTCTTGCGGCCACTTGGACCAGTCGGCGGTGCCCAGCACAGGCGCTGGCGCGGTGTCTGTGGCGTGGGGGTTTGTGGTGCTGAAGCGTTCCACGGCCTGCGCCGGGAAGGCGGTGACGCGGCCCAAGGGTTTTTTGCCCACCCAGCTGAGCATGGGGCGGCCTTTGGCGCGGGTAACAGTGACTTCGGTGGGCTTTTTGGCTGCGGGTGTGGTGTCGGTCATGGGGCGTGTGCTCATCAAAAAGTCGTGCGCTCTTGGGGTGGCGTGTCATCACGGCCTTCGGCCATGAAGTCGGGCGGCAGGTGGGTTAGCAGGTCATAGGCTGCGCCCGCGTTGGCACCGCTGATGAAGTCGCGCACCGTTTTCTTGCCCGCATCGTGCAAGGCCGTGTCCGCGAACATGACGTGGTAATGCAGGCGATCCGGGTTGAGTTGCTCCCAGCGTTTCAGGGCCACGGCTTTGCGCCCCTCCAGCGTTTGCGGCGCTTGGCCGCTGGCGTGGCGCAGCAGGTCGGCGTTGATGTCGGGGCTGAGTTTGTCGCTTTTCACTTCCACCACCAAGTGTTTGCCGTCGGCGCGGCGCAGCACAAAGTCGGGTGTGTAGGTGTGCCAGCGGCCATCAAGGCCCAGGTACTCGGCGCGCAGGTCGGTTTTGCCCGCGTCGGTCAGGCCGCCGGTGAACCACAGGCCTTCAATTTGGTGCGGGTGGTTTTGCAGCAGGCCCAGCGTCCAGTCCAGAAATTCGGCTTCGGGGCTGGAGTCGAAGTTGTAGCCCTCGTAGTGAAAGCTGGTTTGCAGGGCCAGCGCGGCATGGGCGGTGTCTTGGGCTTCTCTGTAGAGCGGCTCGTGCTTTTTGTCGAAGCTGATGCGTGCGGTGTACACGCTGTGGCCGTCTACCTCGGCGCGGTCAAAACCTTCGGCTTTGACCAGCGCCACGGCTATTTCGATGTCGTCCCAGGTTTCTTCGTAGGGGTCGCCTTGGGCTTCTATTTGCTGCCCCAGCGCGTGCAGGTGGTGTTCGGGCACTTCGGCCTCGGCGTAGGCTTTTCGCAGGGCGGCCAGCAGTTGCGGTGTGGGCAGGTGGTAGCAGGCGGCCAGCCGCGCGGCGGCGGTGTACATGTCGAGCACCGGGGTGGTGGTTTGCAGCAGCTCGTCGCCTGCGTCTTGCCGTTGCATGCGGGTGCTGCCGTCGGCCACCAGCATGGGGCTCCAAGTCTGCACCACGGGGCCAGTGGGCGCGGGTGTGTCGGGCACCACCAAAGTCAGTGGCGCTGTGGGGCCGATACGGCCTTTGCGTTGCACGCGCAGCACGCGCTTTTTGATGAGCAGCGGCGGCAGGTGGGGCTGGCGCAGGTGGATGGTTTTTTCCACCCGGTCGGCGTGTTGGCGGTCCAGCGCTTGCAGGCTGGTGCCGTAGGTCTCGGCCAGTTGGTCTTCCAGGGTTTTCTTGTTGCTGGCGGTCAGGTAAACGCGGGCCGGTGTGGTGTTGCCGGGCACTTGGCGCAGGCAGCGGGTGGCGGCTTGCAACACAAAGTTGTTGCTGGTGGCGAGTTTGCGCACCAGGGCGCAGGCAAACAGGCTGGGGCAGTTCCAGCCCTCGGTGCCCATGTTGACGAGCAGCAGCACGCGGTGCGGCGCGCCGGGGTCGCGGGCCACGGCCTCGAAGCTGCGGCGGGTAGCGTCGGGCGATTTGTTGTCCACGGCGAGCAGGGTGTCGGGGCCGATGCCGTGCGCCAGCAGCGCGGACTCGATGGCTGGGCGCAGTTCGTCGCGGGTGTCGATGTTGGGGAAATACAGCGCCAGTCGGGCCGGGGCACCGTTGGGCAGTGTCACGGCCCAGTAGCCGCGCACAAAGTCGTCCACCACGCTTTGCACCATGGTGTGCGCTTCGCCATCGCCCAGCTCCAGCACCTTGATGCCGCCGGCCAGCGCTTTGAGCACGCCGTCGCGGATGCCCTCGCCCAGCCCGTACCAAACCACCACGTCGCGCAGCGGCTGGCGCTCGAAGTAGGGCGTGCCGGTGGCGTTGATGGTGACGATGAGGTCGGTTTCTTGCGCCAGGTAGTCGATGGTGCGGCGCACTTTTTTGATGCCGTCGTCCTTGAACACCAGCTCGCCGGTGGTTTTGTCTTTTTCCCACTTGCCCAGCAGTTTCTGGCCGTAGGTGTGGTGCGCTTCGTCGGAGAAGACGGCCAGATGCGGTAGCGAGGCAATGGCTTGCAGGCGTCGGTTGGCCAGGGCGGTGGCTTCTTCGTCTTGGGTGCTGTTGAAGATGCGGGTTTGCAGGGCGTTGCGCACCGTGGGTTTTTGTATGCGGATTTTTTCGGTGTTGGTGACGATGAGGTTGAAGCTGCTGCCCAGGGTGATGGGAATGTCTTTGTCGCCGTCTCGGGTGAAGGTGAGCTTGAAGCTGGCGGCAAAGGGCTTGTGCAGCCGGGGCGGCAGCAGGCGTTCAAACGGGATATCGGCCAGTTCGCGCAAGGCGCTGAGGATGGTTTTGCCGGGCGCGAACACCAGCGCGTTTTCAACAAACGGGCCGTCGGGGTATTCCAGCGCCAGGGCAAATTCGGTGGCAACGATGGAGCCCATCAAAATGGTTTTGCCCGCGCCCATGGCCAGCGCCAGGATGTAGCTGGGGTAGTTGAGCGCGAAGGTTTCGCGCAGGGATTCGAGCCCGTGTTGGCGCACAAAAGCGTTGTCGGTTTTCACCCGCTCCAAGACTTCTTCCAGGCTGGTGTCGGCAATCAGCTCGGTGAGCTGTTTGGAGTTCAAGCCCATGGCGGCGCGGCGTGCGCTTTTGACCGGAAAGAGTGTTTCGTAGAGTGCGGGGATGCGCGGCGTGTTCAGCACCAGCCGCAGGTACCAGTAGGTCTCGAGTGCCCGCAGTTGCGCTTGGCGCAGGTAGCGCAGTTGCTCGCTGGCAGCGTCTTCGACGGCGAAGTCGAGTATTTCGCTGATGGCGGGGAAGTCTGGGCAGGTGTAGCGCGATGCGCGCCAGGCGTCTACACGCTCGGCCAGGGCTTGGAACAGGTGGCTCATGCGGGGGCTTTCAAAGCGAGTTGTTGGCACAGCGCGTGCAGCGGCGTGGCCTGAATGTCATGGCCCAGGGGAAAGGCTTCGGTGCCGGGGTAGACGACGAATTTGCGTTGGGGCTGCAAGTCGTCGCAGGCCACATGAAAGCCGCGCTCGACCTTGGGTGAGAGGCTGCGTTTGACTTCAATGGCCCACAGTTCGCCGCTGGGCCAGTGCAGCAACAGGTCGATTTCGGCACCGCTGTTTGTACGAAAGAAGTGGGCTGCCGCGTTGGGTCCAGCGGCTGTGATCAGGTTTTCCAGTGCAAAGCCTTCCCAGCTTGCGCCCACTGCGGGATGGCCCAGCAGCGCCTCTTCGTCAGGCAGGCCCAGCAGCGCGTGCAGCAAGCCGCTGTCGCGCACATAGAGCTTGGGTGATTTGGTCAGGCGTTTGCCTAGGTTGGTGTGCCAGGGCTCTAGGCGCCGCACCAAAAACATCTCGACCAGCAGGTCGAGATAGCGGTTAACGGTGCGTGTGTCCAAACCCAGGCTGCGCGCCAGCACCGAGGCATTGACCAGTCCGCCTTGCTGGTGGGCCAGCATGCCCCACAGGCGACGCAGTGCTTCGGAGCCCACGCGCCCGCCAAAGAACGGGATGTCGCGTTCGACATAGGTGCGGATGAAGTCCTGTCGCCAGCGCAAGCTGATCGTCGCCGTGCGGGCGAGATAGCTTTCGGGGAACCCGCCCCGCACCCATAGGTGGGAGTGCTGCGCTTCGGGCAATTCTTGAGCGTTGAAAGGGGTGAGTTCGCGGTAGGCAATGCGCCCTGCCAGGCTCTCGCCCGCTTGCTGTAGCAAATCGAGCGAGGCTGAACCCAGCAGCAAGTAAAGGCTGCTGCGGCGGCCACTGCGCCGCGCCCGGTCAATCAACCCGCGCAGCACCGGGAACAGGCCGGGAACGCGGTGTACCTCGTCCAATACGACCAGCCTGTCCAGGCGCTCGGCCAAGTAAAGCTCAGGGGATGCGAGTTTGGCGCGATCCAACTCCGATTCCAGATCGAGGTACACGTTGTCGGACTGCTGGGCCAGTGCGTGCGCAATGGTGGTTTTGCCCGCTTGGCGCGGTCCCAGCAGGGCTACGGCTGGGTAGCTGGCGAGGTCTTCGCGCAGGCTGGCCATGATTTTTCGTTCAAACATCCTTGTATTTTATGCATGTATATGCTGAAAATACAAGGATGAAGAAGGGTTTCAATCATCCCCCGCGCTTCGTCTGCCCCCCCAAAAACCGCTGCGTCACCTGCAACAGCTCGGGCAGCACATCGAGCCGCCGAACCCAGTCGTGGGGCAGGGCCATGATGCCGTGGTGGGTGCCGCTGAGTTGCCCGGCGATGGAGGCGGTGGAGTCGCTGTCGCCGTCGTGGTTGGCGGCTAGGCGCACCGCGTCTTTGAAGTGGTCGGTGGCGCAGGCCGTGTACACGCCAATGGCCAGCGCTTCGTCGCCCGTCCAGCCTTCGCCCAGCCGTTTGAAGATGTCGGCCCGTTCGGGCGCGTCTTGTTCCAGCAGTTGCAGCGCGGTCTGGAGCAAGCGGGTGGTGCCGCAAGGGTTCATGGGCTGCGCGGCCAGCAGCCGCAGGGTGTGGTGTGCTGCGGCTACCATGCTTTGGCCTTGGTTCAGCAGGCAGACCATGGCGCTGAGTGCGCCACCGGGCAACCAGCCGTCTGGGTGGCCGTGGGTGAGGGCACCGGCTGTGTTGCCCAGTGCCATGGCCAGTTCGGGGCTCAGGCCCTGAACCAAGCCGATGGGGGCGGTGCGCATGACCGCGCCGCAGCCTTTGGATGTGTTGATGGCATGGTGGGTGCTGCCGTTGGCCCCGGCCCGCACGGCAGACAGGCAGGTGTTGCCAGGGGCGCGCCGCTGGCGCATGGCGGGGCTTTGGTGCAGGGTGGCTGGGTGGGTGCCCAAGTCGGCGGTGTCTGCTGGGGTTACACCTTGCGTGCTGCCCCAGCGCAGGTAGGCCCGGCGGCAGGCGGCCTGAAAGGGGCGCGGCAGGGTTTCAGGAAACAGCGCGGGCAACTGGCTGGGCAGGGTTTCTGCCAGAGCTTCCAGGGTGAACAGTGTCATTTGCGTGTCGTCGCTGACCACCAGTTGGCCGCGCTGCCACACCGGTTCTTGCAGGCCGCGTGGGCCGTGTTGGCGGGCAATGCTGTTCCAGCGGTCAAATTCAATGGCGTACCCAAACGCATCACCCAACGCACCCCCCAGCAGACAGCCCAGCACGCGGCTGGCGGCGGTTTCGTCGCCGGGCATGGCGGGGGTGTGGTGGACATGCACTTCTTGCGCACGGGTTTCCAAGGCACCGGGGCGTTGCGCCCGCACGGCGCGAATGGCCGCGTCGGCAGACCAGCCCAGCTCCACCAGCAGCCGCGCCGCGATGGTGCCGCTGCGCCCCAGGCCACCCCGGCAGTGCAGCAGCACCTTGCGCCCGGCGCGCAGGTGTTCGCGCAGGCGCAGCCCGCTGTAGAGCCAATGGGTTTCAAAGCTGGCATCGGGCACATCAACATCCCGAATCGGCAGGTGGTGCCATTCCATGCCGCGTGCCTCGCAGGCGGTGCCGATGTGCTGGGCCTGCACCTGCTGCAATTCGTGCAGCGGCATCAGCGTCACCACGGCGGCTGCGCCCCAGCGCTGCACCGCGTCCAGGTCGGTGTCCATGTCGCGCAGCCAGCTGCCCGAGACGGAAACCGTTTGCTGTTTGCCGGGGCACAGCGTCAGGCCAACAGAACCCCAGGCGGGGCCTGCCTGAACCTGCGCGATGTGCAAGGGGCTGTTGAGGCTATCAAGAACGGGGGGCGTGGTGCGGTGGGGCATGGCGTGCTTCCTTGGGTTTGAGTTGTATAGGGCAACATTGATAAAGTTGGATAATACAACTTTTAAACAACACTGAGCATTTTTTTGATGAACACCGCTGAAACCGGGCAGACCACCACCCACACCGCCAGCCAGGCAGCCGACGAATCGGTGCAAGACATTCAGCGTCCGCTGGTGACGGTGGATGTGGTGGTTTTCACGCTCATGGACGAAGCGCTGCATGTGCTGCTGGTGCAGCGGCCAGCGGCGGACAAGGAGCCGTTTCCGGGCCAGTGGGCGCTGCCCGGTGGCTTTGTGGATGTGTGGCAAGACGAGGATTTGCGCGCCTGTGCGCTGCGCAAGTTGCGCGACAAAACGGCGGTGCAAAGCCCTTATTTAGAGCAATTGGGTAGCTGGGGCGGGCGGCTGCGCGATCCACGGGGCTGGTCGGTGACGCAGGTGTATTTCGCGCTGCTGCCCTGGGCCAGCTTGCAGCCGCGCAAGGGCGGCAATGCCGCTGATGTGCGCTGGTTTCCGGTGGACGGCACCGGCCTGGCCCAGCCCGGCACGGCGCTGGCTTTTGACCACGGGCGCATTCTGGCCGCCGCCATGGAGCGCTTGCGTTCCAAGGTGGAATACACCTCGCTGCCCGCTTTTTTGCTGCCCGAGCCCTTTACGCTGCCCCAGTTGCAGCGGGTGTATGAAATTGTGCTGGGCCGTGGTTTGGACAAAAGCGCGTTCCGCACCCGCGCCCTGGCCGCGCCCGATTTTCTGGAAGAAGTGGGGCCACAAGCCACCGGCGCACCCCGCTCACCCATGGGCTACCGCCTGGTCAACCGCCTGCAACCGGTGACGTTTCCGCGCACGTTTCAGGTGCGGGGGTGAGCATAGGGAATGAGGGTAAAAAATGACTGTCTTGCATAACCCGTATCCCATGTCATACAGTTGACGCATGCTCGAAGTTCGTCAAACCCGCTTATATGCCCAGTGGTTCGCCGACCTCCGGGATCGGACGGCCAAGGTGCGGATTGACGTTCGTATCCGTCGCCTGTCTCTTGGCAATCCTGGGGATGTCAAGCCCGTGGGAGAGGGTGTTTCCGAGCTGCGTGTGGACCATGGCCCTGGGTACCGCGTGTACTTCACGCAAAAAGCCGGTGTTTACATCGTCCTGCTGGCAGGTGGCGACAAGTCATCGCAAGCACAGGACATCCATCATGCGAAGGCGCTCGCCCGCGAACTTTAGGAACTGCAATGGAAACCGTCATGGAAAAAACCACCCCCTGGGATCCTGCTGACCATCTCCGCACCGATGAAGACATGGCAGCTTATCTGGAGGCCGCGCTGGAAGACGGTGACCCGAGTTTGGTGGCCGCAGCGCTGGGCGATATCGCGCGCGCCAAAGGCATGACGCAGGTGGCGCGCGCGGCCGGTTTGGGGCGCGAGAGTTTGTACAAGGCGCTCTCGCCTTCAGGCAATCCAGAGTTCGCCACCATTCTCAAAGTGGTTGCCGCGCTGGGGCTTCAATTGCACGCTGCGCCAGCGGCTGCAAAAGCGGTGGTTTGACGCTTGCAGTGTGTGCTGCAACAGCCCGCGCGCGCCTCAAACCCCCCGCGCCCGTTCCGCCTTGAACCGTGCCCGAAACGCGCCAAATGTCCCAGCGTCCAGCGCTTCGCGTACTTCGCGCATCAGGTTCAGGTAGTAGTGCAGGTTGTGGATGGTGGTCAGCATGGGGCCGAGCATTTCGCCGCAGCGATCCAGGTGGTGCAGGTAGGCACGCGAAAAGCCTTCGCGCCCGCCCTCAATCCAGCTGATGCCACTTTTGCCTGCGCAGGCGTAGCAGGTGCAGGTGGTGTCCAGCGGCTGGTGGTCGGTTTTGTGGCGGGCGTTGCGGATTTTTAGGTCGCCAAAACGGGTGAACAGCGTGCCGTTGCGGGCGTTGCGGGTGGGCATGACGCAGTCGAACATGTCCACGCCGTCGGCCACGCCTTGCACCAGGTCTTCGGGTGTGCCCACGCCCATGAGGTAACGCGGTTTGTGCGCGGGCAGGCGGTGCGGCGTGTGCGCCATGATGTGCAGCATCTGCGCTTTGGGCTCGCCCACGCTCACGCCGCCAATGGCGTAGCCGGGGAAGTCCATGGCCACCAGCGCCTCCAGCGATTCTTGGCGCAGGTGTTCAAACATGCCGCCTTGCACAATGCCGAACAGCGCGTTGGGGTTTTCTAGCCGCGCAAATTCGTCTTGCGAACGCTTGGCCCAGCGCAGGCTCATTTCCATGCTTTTGCGGGCTTCGGCCTCGGTGGTGATGTGGCCGTTGGTCTCGTAGGGCGTGCATTCGTCCAGCTGCATGACGATGTCGGAATTGAGCCCGGTTTGTATTTGCATGCTGACCTCGGGCGACATGAACAGCTTGTCACCGTTGACGGGGCTGGCAAAGGTCACGCCTGCTTCGGTGATTTTGCGCATGGCCCCCAGGCTCCAGACTTGGAAGCCGCCCGAGTCGGTGAGGATGGGTTTGTGCCATTGCTCAAAGGCGTGCAGACCGCCAAAGCTTTTCATCACGTCTTGGCCGGGTCGCATCCAGAGGTGGAAGGTGTTGCCCAGAATGATTTGCGCGCCCATGTCGTCCAAGCTGGCCGCGCTCACGCCTTTGACCGTGCCGTAGGTGCCCACGGGCATGAAGATGGGGGTTTGCACCACGCCGTGGTTGAGCGTGAGGCGGCCCCGGCGGGCATGGCTGCCGGGGCCGGTGGCGGTGGCGGGGTCGGTTTTGAGGACTTCAAAGTTCAGCATGGGGAATGTTCTTTTGCTTCAGTAGATGGATCAGATCTGTTTCTAATTGCTGGAATGAAGAGATTTTCCGCAGCGCGGTGAGATCGGTGGTGCATTCAGCGACCAAGCGTCTGTATGCGCTGGGTTTGAATTGGCCCCGTCGGCGTGCATTCCGTTCGGTGGCCAGGGTCAGCGCTTCGTCCAGCACCAATTTGGCATCGCAAGACGCTATTTTGCTCAGTGCGGGAAGCTCAAGTTTGGCGGTGGAGCGGGGATTTCCAACGGCTTGTTTGATGGCGCTTTCGCTGGTGAGCAACCACGCTTCGGTCATTTTGACGGGAACTACGCAGATGACGGGATGACGGCCTGTTGGCAGAGCCTTTTGAATTTCTTCCACCCGTTTGTCGGCGGCTTCGTTTTCTGCATCGCGATGAACAAACAAGATATCGAACTGAAAATTTTCAATATCGAGCGCATAAGCGATTTTGTGCGCTAGTGTTTTTCGACCAGCGGGTGGAACCCATTGTGGCGGGACAAACCCCGTTTCTGGAAGCAGCGCTTCCAGTAAAGTGGAAAGCAAGGGTATGAGGGCTTGGTCAGACGATCCGTCGGTAATCAAGCCCGTGGATAAGGGTGTTTTCATGGTATCAAACCAGATCCAGTTGCTGGAGCTTGCCGTTCGGAGACAGCCAGGCCGCTACGGATTTGGGGCTTGGCGTACTCAGCTGGCCATTTAAATAAGCCTGTGCTTGTCCTTTGGTGAAAAAGACCTTGGCATTTTCCCCAGACCGATCCCGCCAGTGTCCTTGGATGGGCTTGAACTGCACCCCCTGGGTTTTGCCCAGCCGATAACTTTCTGCGACCAGCAAATCCTCAGCAGGAACCTCGGCTACAACCAGCGGTGAATGGGTGTTGATGATCACTTGCCTCAATTCACCAGCTTCAGTCCATGAATCGTCGTCTTGGTTCGGCGCATCTGAGAGCTGACGAACCAGATGGACAATTTGAGGAATACGCAGCGGGTGAATGCCGTTTTCAGGTTCTTCCATGCAGATGAGACCCTGGGCATCAGGGTCACAAGCCATGATGGCCAGGGCTAAAAACCTCAAAGTTCCGTCTGACAAGGCGCTGGCCGGGTAGGTTTCACCCGACAGACGAACTTGAAGCGTACGGAGTTTGCGAATTTCGTTGTGATCCACCTCAACCGATTGAATACCGGGAATGAGTTGTGAAAGGGTGGCAGCAACGTCGGCATAAAGTCCGATGCGGTGAAGGGCAGAGGGTAGGTGGCGACCTTGCGCTGTGACTTTGGCATCGTCCGTATAAGCATCGGGTGCGCGCAAGGCGCTGGGCTCCAGTTGCAACAGTTGCCACGACTGCATTTCGCGCCGCATGGCCAAGGCGGTGGGGTGTGACTTTGAATTGATACCAGCCAAAACGGTTTGTGGAGTCCGGCTGGCAGGGATTTTTTGCGGTTGACCGCTGCCTTCTCCCTCGCCATAGCGTTTGATGATGCGTTTGTCCTCCTCTTCAAGGGTGGCAATGAAAGGGGTTGTTCTTTTACTTTTGCTGTCGAGTACGAATTTTTTGATAAAAGCATCAGAAGATGTAAATCCCAATTCATGGTTGGCTTCGCGCCTGCTTTTCTTTCTCAGTTGCTCGTGGTGTATGTAAATGCTTTCCTTGGCCTGGGGGTCTTCTGCCAAGCACAGCGTCAGGCTGTATTCCAAATAGGTGGCAGTTGTTGTGGCCACTTGATCAAAATCATCGGTCACTTCTTTAGGCACAATCGCTTCAACCACAAACTCCATAGGAAGGGGTTTGTGGTTTGAATCAAAACTGAACAAGTTTCGCGCGTCTGAAGCCAAGCCATTGACACCCCGAACGCTGCTAGCGGCTTCAACAATTTGTTTGGATGCGAGTTTGCTTAAAAACTCAATCGCATCAAAAAGATTCGATTTGCCAACACCATTAGCTCCTGCGATGCAGGTGAACAAACCGAATCGCAGATCAACATCTTTCAAATTTTTGAAGCCATTGATTTTTAGACGGGTCAACATGGCAGGGCCTTTTTAAAGTGAAGCGCCAGTGATTTTAGGTTTCTGCATGGCGAGCCAGCAGCATGGCATCGCCATAGCTGAAAAAGCGGTAGTTTTGGGCCACGGCATGGCGGTAGAGCGCCATGGTGCGTTCGTAGCCCGCAAAGGCGCTGACCAGCATCATCAGGGTGGATTTGGGCAGGTGGAAGTTGGTGATGAGCAAGTCCACCACGCGGTATTCAAAGCCGGGGGTGATGAAGATGTTGGTGTCGCCTTCGGTGTGACCGGTGCGTGCCCAGCTCTCTAGGGTGCGCACGGTGGTGGTGCCCACGGCCAGCACACGGCCACCGCGGGCGCGGCAGTCGGCAAGGGCTTGCAGGGTTTGGGGCGGTATGGCGTAGCGCTCGTGGTGCATCACATGCTCGGTGATGCGTTCGGTTTTCATGGGCGCAAACGTGCCCGCGCCCACATGCAGGGTGACGCTGGCGCGCTGCACGCCGCGGGCTTCTAGGGCGACCAGCACGCCTTCGTCAAAGTGCAGCGCGGCGGTGGGGGCGGCTACCGCGCCGGGCACGCGGGCGAACACGGTTTGGTAGCGGCGCTCGTCGTCGGCGCTGTCGCTGTGGGTGATGTAGGGCGGTAGCGGCACATGGCCGTGGCGGGCCATCAGCTCGTAGGGGGTTTCATCAGCGGGGCCTTGCAGGCGCAGGCGAAACAGTTGGCCGTGATCGTCGGGCCAGCGGCCTAAAAAGGTGGCATCAAAACCACCGTTGTGCCGCCCACCGGCGAGGTGGAGCAGACCGCCGGGCTGCGGTTTTTTGCTCACCCGCAGGTGGGCCACCACTTCTTGGCTTGATCCGTTCAGCGCTTCGTGCGGCAGCAGCACGCGCTCGATCAGCAGTTCCAGCTTGCCGCCGCTGGCTTTTTCGCCAAACAGCCGGGCTTTGATGACCTGGGTGTCGTTGAACACCAGCAGGTCGCCGGCTTGCAGCAGGCTGGGCAGGTCGCGAAAAATGCGGTCGATGGCTTGCGCTCCGCTGGCATCGAGCAGGCGCGAGGCACTGCGCTCTGGCGCGGGGTGCTGGGCAATCAGGTGTTCGGGCAGCTGGAAGTCGAAGTCGGCGACCACATAGTCGCGCTGGGGTGCTGTGGTGTGCATGGTGCTTGAGGGCTGGACAAGGCCCGTTCCAAGGAGAGAGAGACGGTGGGTGCGGGTGGGTGGCAAGAAGCCGGGCAGGTGCCGGGCAGAAGGCGTGCAGAATTGTCCCATGCCCTCTGAACCGCTTTCGCCTGCGCCGCGCAAACCGCTGTCCGCCCCCCAAAAAGCCTTGCACAAGCTGGGGCTGGTGCGCCCGATTGACTTGGCCCTGCACCTGCCGCTGCGTTACGAGGACGAAACCCGCATCGTGCGGCTGGCCGATGCGCGCGAGGGCGAGACGGTGCAGGTGGAGGGCACGGTGACGCACAGCGAGATCAGCCTGGGGCCGCGCCGCCAGTTGCTGGTGACGCTGGACGATGGCTCGGAGGTGATCACGCTGCGGTTTTTCAGCTTTTTTCCGGGGCATTTGAAGACGCTGGCGGTGGGTGCGCCGGTGCGGGTGCGCGGCGAAATCCGCGGCGGGTTCATGGGCCGCAGCATGATGCACCCCGCGTTTCAGCCCGCCGGTGGCGACTTGCCCCAGGCCCTCACGCCGGTGTACCCCAGCAGTGCGCAACTGCCGCAGGCCTATTTGCGCAAGGTGGTGGCCAGCGGGCTGGCGCGGGCCGATTTGAGCGAAACCCTGCCGCCCGCGCTGTTGGCCAGCTTGCAAACCGTGGTGCATGCGCCGTGGACGCTGCGCGAAGCCCTGCGCTATTTGCACCAGCCGGGGCCAGAGGTGTCGCTGGCCGCGCTGGAAGACCGCAGCCACCCGGCTTGGCAGCGTCTGAAGGCCGAGGAGTTGCTGGCGCAGCAGTTGTCGCAACTGACGGCCAAGCGCGAGCGCGATGCCCTGCGCGCCCCGGTGTTGCGCAGTGCGCCGGGGGGCCTGCGTACGCAGTTGCTGGCGGTGTTGCCGTTTCGGCTGACCCCCGCGCAAGACCGGGTGTGTGCAGAAATCGCCCACGACCTGGCCCGCCCGGTGCCCATGCACCGCTTGTTGCAGGGCGATGTGGGCTCGGGCAAAACCGTGGTGGCGGCGCTGGCGGCGGCCACGGCCATCGAGTCGGGCTGGCAGTGCGCGCTGATGGCCCCTACCGAAATTTTGGCCGAGCAGCACTTTGCCAAGCTGGTCGGCTGGCTGGAGCCGCTGCTGGCCCCGCTGAGCAAACGGGTGGCTTGGCTGACCGGCAGCCAGAAGAAAAAACAGCGCACCGAGATGCTGGCCCTGATTGCCAGCGGCGAAGCGGCGCTGGTGGTGGGCACACACGCCGTTATTCAAGATCAGGTGCAGTTTCAAAACCTGGCGCTGGCCATCATTGACGAGCAGCACCGCTTTGGCGTGGCGCAACGGCTGGCGCTGCGCAGCAAGATGGGGCCGGATACCGGGGCGCAAGACCCGCACCTGCTGATGATGAGTGCCACCCCCATTCCGCGCACCCTGGCTATGAGCTATTACGCCGACTTGGACGTGTCCACCCTTGACGAGCTACCGCCGGGGCGCACGCCCATCGTCACCAAGCTGGTGGCCAGCCAGCGCCGTGCCGAGGTGATTGCCCGCATCAGCGCCCAAGTGGCGCAAGGGCGGCAGGTGTACTGGGTGTGCCCGCTGATTGAAGAGAGCGAGGCGCTGGACTTGTCCAATGCCCAAGCCACCCATGCCGAACTGACGGCGGCACTGGGTGCGGGTGTGTTGGTGGGCCTGCTGCATTCGCGCATGCCGGTAGCCGAGAAAAAGGCGGTCATGGCCTTGTTCAGCGCCGGGCAGATGGGGGTGTTGGTGTCCACCACCGTCATTGAGGTGGGGGTGGATGTGCCCAATGCCTCGCTGATGGTGATTGAACATGCCGAGCGCTTTGGCCTGAGCCAGCTGCACCAGCTGCGCGGACGGGTGGGGCGGGGGGCGGCGGCTTCGGTGTGCGTGCTGCTGTATGCCCCCCCTGAGGGCGGACGGCTGAGCGAGACCGCCCGCCAGCGCCTGAAGGCCATGCTGGAGACCCACGACGGCTTTGAAATTGCCCGGCGCGACCTGGACATTCGCGGCCCTGGCGAGTTTCTGGGCGCGCGCCAGTCGGGCGCGGCCATGCTGCGCTTTGCCGACCTGGCCACCGACAGTCACCTGCTGGACTGGGCACGCGCTGCCGCTGTGCAGATGCTGGCGCAGCATGCGCCAGCGGCAGAAAAACACATGGCGCGCTGGCTGGGCAACAAGGCCGAGTTTTTGAAGGCTTGATGGCTTGCAGCGCCGGGGTGGCCGGATTTTCACGGGGCACAATGGCCGCATCGAAACAACATTGGAGTAGCCGCCATGCTGCGCACACTGGGTAATTTGCTGTGGTTTGTTTTGGGTGGGTTGATGATGGGTTTGGGCTGGTGGCTGGCTGGTCTGTTGTGTGCCATCACGATTGTCGGGCTGCCCTGGGCCAAGGCCTGTTTTGTGATCGGCCAGTTCGCGTTCTGGCCGTTTGGCAAGCAGGCGATCAACCGTGAGCAGGTCAACGGCCAGCCCGACATCGGCACCGGTACCCTGGGCACGGTAGGCAATGTGATCTGGTTTGTTTTTGCAGGTGTGTGGCTGGCCATTGGCCACCTGCTGTCGGCGTTGGCGTGCTTTGTCACCATCATTGGCATACCGTTTGGCTTGCAGCACCTCAAGCTGGCCGCCATGACCCTGGCCCCGATTGGCAAAACGGTTGTAGATGCGCCCTGAGGCCCAAAGGTTTGTCATCCTTTATGGGATGTTGAACGCTGAAAAAACAGCTTTGATGTGTTGCCGAAACGGGCTATGGTTCGCAGCTTGTCACCCTGTTCGCAACCGCGCTTTACCTTGAACCACCATGCCTCCGTTGCCTCCCTTTCAATCCCCACCCCCTGCTGAGCAGCGTCCCTGCAACATGAACCGGCGGCGCGCTGCCGTTGAAAGAATGGCCGTGGCGCAGCTGGCCTCCATGGGCGGCACGCTGGCCGACACCATTGGTCAGGGCGCACGGCAGCGCTTGGTCTGGCTGGGGCTGCTGGCGATGCCGCTGCTGTTTCCGGTGGCACTGCCCGGCATGGCTTCGGTGGTGGGCACCTTGTGTCTGCTGATTGCGATTGGCCTGTGCCGGGGACAGCCCTTGCCTTTGCCGCGCTGGCTGGCCAGTCGGGAGCTGGGTGTACGCACCCAGACGGTACTGACCAGCATGGTCAACCGAAGCGTGCGCGTCATCGCCAAGGTGAGTCGCCCCCGCCTGTTGGCCTTGAGCAAGTCGTCCGCCCGCATGCTCAATGGGCTGGTGCTGTGTGCCGCTGGTTTGTCTATGGTGGTGCCGGTGCCGCTGATCAGTTTTGACAATGTGCTGCCCGCCCTGGGCATGGTGCTGGTGGCCTGGGGTTTGCGTCTGCGCGATGGTCTGATGTTGCTGGCGGGCTACTTGGTCACGGCTGCTGCGGTGGCTTCCGTGGTGCTGCTCTGGTGGGGCGGGGCGGTGGTGGCCGATCAACTGCTGGCGCTGCTTTCGGGCTGAAATCGCTGTCATGGTCAGCAGGGTTTGTCCCGCATCAGCACCGGCCAAGAGCTGACGCACAATAGCCGCCCATGACGCTGACCGAACTCAAATACATCGTGGCGGTGGCGCGCGAGCGGCATTTTGGCAAAGCAGCCGATGCCTGTTTTGTGTCGCAACCCACCCTCTCTGTGGCCATCAAAAAGCTGGAAGAGGAGTTGGAGCTCAAGATTTTTGAGCGCAATGCCAACGAAATTGCCGTCACCCCGCTGGGCGAGGAGATCGTGCGCCAAGCCCAAACCGTGCTGGAGCAGGCGGCGGCCATCAAGGAAATTGCCAAACGCGGCAAAGACCCGCTGAGCGGCCCGCTGCGGCTGGGGGTGATCTACACCATTGGCCCTTATCTGCTGCCCGACCTGGTGCGCCGGGTGATTGAGCGTTCGCCCCAGATGCCGCTGATGCTGCAAGAGAATTTCACCGTGAAGCTGCTGGAGCAGTTGCGCTTGGGCGAGATTGACTGCGCCATCTTGGCCGAGCCTTTCCCGGACACCAACTTGGCGATTGCGCCGCTGTACGACGAGCCCTTTCTGGCCGCCGTGCCCACCAAACACCCGCTGGCGGGCAACGACCACATCACCAGCGAAGCACTCAAGCGCGAAACCATGCTGCTGTTGGGCACGGGCCATTGTTTCCGTGACCATGTGCTGGAGGTGTGCCCCGAATTTGCGCGCTTTTCCAGCGACACCGAGGGCATTCGCAAAAGCTTTGAGGGCTCGTCGCTGGAAACCATCAAACACATGGTGGCTGCGGGCATGGGCGTGACGCTGGTGCCACGCTTGTCGGTGCCGTCGTCGGCCTTGGCGGGTTCGCTCAAGCCGGGGCAAGACTTTGGCGATTCGGCCTATGTGCGCTATTTGCCGTTTCTGGGCGAAGCCCCGAGCCGCCGCGTGGTGTTGGCCTGGCGGCGCAGCTTCACCCGCTATGAAGCCATTGCCGAACTGCGCAACGCCATTTACGCCTGCGAACTGCCGGGTGTGAAGCGCCTGTCCTGATGCCTGTTGAAAGCCTTTGCTGATGTGGAGCCGTTTTTCCTTGTACTTGGATCTGATTCGTTGGAACCGCCCTGCGGGCTGGCTGCTGCTGCTGTGGCCCACCTTGTCGGCCCTGTGGCTGGCTGCGGGCGGCTTTC
Organism: Pseudomonadota bacterium; assembly: GCA_041192045.1. Lineage (GTDB taxonomy): Bacteria > Pseudomonadota > Gammaproteobacteria > Burkholderiales > Burkholderiaceae_C > Hydrogenophaga. The sequence continues at coordinate 76,038 of JBEENR010000001.1, forward strand.
CGGGGTGGCATTTGTTGGTGGTGTTTGTGTTGGGCACCGTGCTGATGCGCAGTGCGGGCTGCTGTGTGAACGACGTGGCCGACCGCGACTTTGACCGCCACGTCAAGCGCACCGCTCAGCGCCCGGTCACCAGTGGGCGTATCGGCGTGAAAGAGGCGCTGGCCGTGGGGGCGGTGCTGGCGCTGCTGGCGTTTGTGCTGGTGCTCACTACCAACGCACCCACCATCGCCTGGTCTTTCGTGGCTTTGCTGCTGGCACTGCTGTATCCGTTTGCCAAACGCTTTGTGTCCATGCCGCAGGCGGTGCTGGGTGTGGCGTTCAGCTTTGGCATTCCCATGGCGTTTGCTGCCGTGCAGGGCGGTGCCAGCATGAGCCTGTGGCAGGCAGGGGATGTGGATGCGGCGGGGCGCTTCCATCTGCTGAGCCATGCTTGGCAGAGCGTGCCGCCCTTGGCTTGGGGGCTGCTGGCGGGCAATTTGTTCTGGGTGTTGGCCTACGACACCGAATACGCCATGGTGGACCGCGATGACGATTTGAAAATCGGCATGAAAACCTCAGCCATCACGCTGGGGCGTTATGACGTGCTGCTGGTGATGGCGTTTTACGGCGCATTCTTGGCCGTTTGGACGCTGGCCCTGTGGCAGCGCGTCAACCCCTGGGTCTGGGGTTGTGCGCTGCTGGTGGCGCTGGCGCAGGTGGCGTGGCACCACCGCCTCATCAAAGACCGCAGCCGCGAGGGTTGCTTCAAGGCCTTTCGGCTCAACCACTGGCTGGGTTTCAGCCTGTTTGTGGGTGTGGTGCTGGGCGTGACCGTGCCCGCATGACGGCAGATCGCCTGCTGTGGGGCGCTTATTTGCCGAATTCGCGGCCCAAGGCTTCGGCGCGGCGCTGGGCGGCAAACAGGGCCGCTTCAAAACGGGCTTTCACGCCGTCTTCTTGTAGGGATGTCAGGGCGGCATAGGTGGTGCCACCTTTGGATGTGACCCGTTCACGCAGGGTGTGCAGCGGCTCGCTGGAGCGTTGGGCCAAGGTGGCGGCTCCAATGAAGGTGCTGACTGCCAGTTGCTGCGCCACCTCGGGCGATAGGCCCATTTGGCTGCCTGCGTCGCGCATGGCTTCCAGAAAATAAAACACATAAGCCGGGCCGGAGCCGGACAAGGCAGTGACCGCATCCAGTTGTGCTTCGTCGTCCACCCAGACGGCATCGCCTGTGCCTTGGATCAGCGCCGATACCTGGGCGCGTTCGGCCTCGCTCACGCCGGGGCGGGCATACAGGCCCGTCATGCCCAGACCGACCAGCGCGGGCGTGTTGGGCATGGCCCGCACCATGCGCGAACGGCCCAGCCAGTCCACCATGCTGTCGGTGGTAATGCCTGCGGCCACGCTCAGGTGCAGGCAGTTACCCAGAAACGGGCGCACCTGCGTGGCTGCTTCCCGAAAGCTTTGCGGCTTGACTGCCCATACCACCAGTTCTGCCGCTTCAAGGGTCTTGTCGGCAGATGCAAGCACCGAAACCCCTGGAAACTGCACGGCCAAGCGCTGGCGCTGCTCGTCCCATGGCTCAACCACCAGCAGGGCTCTGGCCGGGTGGCCTTGGTTGAGTAGACCGCCCAGCAAAGCGCTGGCCATGTTGCCGCCGCCAATGAAGGCGATGAGGGGATGTGTGTTGGGGTTCATGTCAGGATGAGGTGGGGTCAGGGGAAGCCAAAAATCAAAGTGGCCTGTATCTTCGCAGATACCTTAAACCACGAAAGTGGGTCAGCGCTTGGCTTTCGCACACGAACCGCAGCGAGCCATGTCTGCGCACCAGCTTGACGTTTCTGATAAAGCCGTGCCATAATGCGCGGCTTCGCTTTCAAAAGCGAGGATATCCGCCCAGCGACGCTGGCAGTGCGTGCAGTCTATTTGCATCACCGCTGGCAACGACGGGCCCAAGACTGATCGCTTTTGGCCGTGGTGGCTGAAAGGATTCAAGTTGGGACATACATCAAATGATTCAAACGCAAACTCGACTCGATGTTGCTGACAACACGGGCGCTAAGTCCGTGATGTGCATCAAGGTGCTCGGTGGCTCCAAGCGTCGTTACGCCAGCGTGGGCGACGTCATCAAGGTCTCGATCAAGGAAGCAGCGCCCCGTGGCCGCGTCAAAAAAGGCGAGGTTTACAACGCTGTGGTGGTGCGCACCGCCAAGGGTCTCCGTCGTCAAGATGGTGCCCTCATTAAATTCGACGGCAATGCCGCCGTTCTGCTTAACGCCAAGCTGGAGCCCATCGGCACCCGCATCTTTGGACCGGTGACGCGCGAGCTGCGTACCGAAAAGTTCATGAAGATCGTGTCGCTGGCCCCCGAGGTTCTCTGAGGAATCATCATGAACAAGATTCGTAGCGGCGATGAAGTCATCGTGATTGCCGGTCGCGACAAAGGCAAACGCGGCAAGGTTGTTCTGCGTGCAGACGACAGCAAGCTGGTGGTTGAGGGTGTGAACATCGTCAAAAAGCATGCCAAGCCCAACCCCATGAAGGGTGTGACCGGCGGCATCGTGGAAAAAACCATGCCGATCCACCAGTCCAATGTGGCCATTTTCAATGCCGCCACAGGCAAGGCTGACCGCGTGGGCATCAAGCTCTTGGCTGACGGCAAAAAAGTGCGCGTCTTCAAGTCCAGCGGCGAAGAAATTAAGGTGGCTTAAACATGACTCGCTTCCAAGAACTCTATCGCGACAAAGTCGCGCCCAGCCTGGTCGAAAAGTTTGGCTACACCTCGCCGATGCAGGTGCCCCGCATTACCAAAATCACCCTGAACATGGGTGTAAGTGAAGCGGTCGCCGACAAGAAAGTCATGGATCACGCTGTCGGTGACTTGACCAAAATTGCTGGTCAAAAGCCTGTTGTGACCAAAGCCAAGAAAGCCATTGCGGGTTTCAAGATTCGCGAACAGCAAGCCATTGGCTGCATGGTGACCCTGCGCGGTGCACGCATGTACGAATTTCTCGATCGTTTCGTCACCGTGGCCCTGCCCCGTGTGCGTGACTTCCGGGGTATCTCTGGTAAAGCATTTGATGGCCGTGGCAACTACAACATCGGTGTCAAAGAGCAGATCATCTTCCCTGAAATTGAGTACGACAAGGTTGACGCCTTGCGCGGTCTCAACATCAGCATCACGACGACCGCCAAGAGCGATGCCGAGTGCAAAGCCCTGTTGGCTGGTTTCCGTTTCCCGTTCAAGAACTGAGGTGGCGCGTGGCTAAACAAGCACTACTGCAACGTGAACTCAAGCGCGAAAAACTCGTCGCCAAGTTTGCCAAGAAATACACCGAGTTGAAGGCTACCGCCAACGACGCGAAGCGCACCGACGAAGAGCGTGATGCTGCCCGTCTGGCGCTGCAAAAGCTGCCGCGCAATGCAAACCCGAATCGTCAGCGCAACCGCTGCGAAATCACGGGTCGCCCACGTGGTACCTTTGCCCATTTCGGCTTGGCACGCGCCAAGGTTCGCGAAATGGCATTTGCCGGTGAGATTCCCGGTATCACCAAGGCCAGCTGGTAAGCATCAGGAGAACCACAAATGAGCATGAGTGATCCGATTGCCGACATGTTGACCCGTATTCGCAACGCCCAAATGGTTGAAAAAGCCAGCGTTTCGATGCCTGCGTCCAAAGTCAAAACTGCCATCGCCCAAGTCTTGAAAGACGAAGGTTATATCGATGGTTTCCAAGTTAAAAGCGCCAACGGTAAAAACGAGCTTGAGATTGCCCTCAAGTACTACGCTGGCCGTCCGGTGATCGAGCGCATTGAGCGCGTCAGCCGTCCTGGTCTGCGCGTTTATCGTGGTCGTGATGCCATTCCCCAGGTTCAGAACGGTCTGGGCGTGGCCATCGTGACGACACCCCAGGGTGTGATGACCGACCGCAAAGCCCGCGCCTCCGGTATCGGCGGTGAAGTCCTGTGTTTTGTGGCCTGATGCGGGCGTTGAGGAGCAACTGAATGTCACGTATTGGAAAACTGCCCGTAACGGTTCCGGCCGGGGTTGAAGTGACCGTCAAAGACGGTCTGGTCAACGTCAAAGGTGCTTTGGGCGTGTTGACGCTGCAACAAAGCGGCTTGGTGAAGATTGAAGCGGCTGCTGGTTCGGTGTCGTTCGCGCAAGTCAGCGATACCCGCGAATCCAGCGCCATGACCGGCACCATGCGCCAGTTGGTGAACAACATGGTCAAGGGTGTGAGCAAAGGCTTCGAGAAAAAGCTGACCTTGATTGGCGTGGGCTACAAAGCCCAGGCCCAAGGCACCAAGCTCAACCTGACGGTGGGCTATTCGCACCCGGTGGTCATGGACATGCCTGCGGGCATCAAGGTGGAAACCCCAACACCGACCGAAATCCTGATCAAGGGTTCCGACCGTCAGCGTGTGGGCCAGATCGCTTCCGAAGTGCGCGCCGTGCGCCCTCCCGAGCCTTACAAAGGCAAGGGCATCCGTTATGCGGATGAGAAGGTCGTGATCAAGGAAACCAAGAAGAAATAAGGATCTGGATCATGTTGACGAAAAAAGAGCAACGTCTGCGCCGTGCCCGCCAGACCCGCATTCGTATCGCACAACAAGGTGCTGTGCGTCTGACGGTCAACCGCACCAACCTGCACATCTACGCCACCGTCATTTCTGGCGATGGTGCACGCGTGCTGGCTTCCGCCTCCACGGTAGAAGCCGAAGTCCGTGCCCAGATTGGCGCTGGTGGTAAAGGTGGTAACACCGCTGCCGCTCAGGTCGTGGGCAAGCGCATTGCTGAAAAAGCCAAGGCTGCTGGCATTGAAAAGGTCGCCTTTGACCGCTCAGGTTTTGCTTACCACGGTCGGGTCAAGGCCCTCGCCGATGCGGCACGTGAAGCCGGTCTGCAATTCTGATCAACCGGAATACACAAAATGGCTAAATTTACCGCAAACATCAAAAACGAAGCAAACGACGACGGCTTGCGCGAAAAGATGATCGCGATCAACCGCGTGACCAAAGTGGTCAAGGGCGGTCGCATTCTCGGTTTCGCTGCGCTGACCGTGGTGGGTGATGGTGACGGTCGTGTTGGCATGGGCAAAGGCAAGGCACGTGAAGTGCCGGTGGCTGTTCAGAAAGCCATGGAAGCTGCACGCCGCAACATGATCAAAGTGTCGCTGAAAAACGGTTCTCTGCACCACAGCGTGCACGGCGAGCACGGCGCTGCCAATGTGATGATGCTGCCAGCCCCCAAGGGTACGGGCATCATCGCTGGTGGCCCTATGCGTGCTGTGTTTGAAGTGTTGGGCATTACCGATGTCGTGGCCAAGAGCCACGGTTCGAGCAACCCCTACAACATGGTTCGCGCTACCCTGGACGCGTTGAAGCACTCGACCACGCCAGCCAACGTTGCTGCCAAGCGCGGCAAGTCGGTTGAAGAAATTCTGGGTTGACTGGAAACATCATGACCACACAAAACACCGTCAAGGTCCAACTGGTGCGCAGCCCCATTGGCACCAAGCAGTCCCACCGCGACACCGTTCGTGGCTTGGGTCTGCGCAAACTCAACAGCACCCGCGAATTGCAGGACACCCCTGCCGTGCGCGGCATGATCAACAAGATCAGTTACTTGGTCAAGGTCATCTGATCCCGAGGCGCAAGACATGGAACTCAACACAATCAAGCCCTCCGAAGGCTCCAAGCACGCCAAGCGTCGCGTGGGTCGTGGCATCGGCTCCGGTCTGGGTAAAACCGCCGGTCGTGGTCACAAAGGTCAGAAATCGCGTTCCGGCGGCTACCACAAGGTCGGCTTCGAAGGCGGTCAGATGCCCCTGCAGCGCCGTCTGCCCAAGCGCGGCTTCAAATCGGCTCAGTTGCAATTCAACGCCGAAGTGACGTTGGCTGATCTCAACACGCTCGAAGCTGCTGAAGTGGACATCCTCGTCCTGAAGCAGGCTGGGTTGGTGTCACAGCTGGCCAAGCGTGTCAAGGTGGTCAAGACGGGTGACATCACCCGTGCGGTGAGCCTGAAAGACATCGGTGCAACCGCTGGTGCAAAAGCTGCGATCGAAGCCGCTGGTGGTTCGCTCGCCTGAGCTAGGTTCATGGGAAACACGCTGTGGCAACTGGATCAACGACCCTAACCAAAACAGGCAAGTACGGTGACCTCAGTCGCCGTCTGACCTTCCTGTTGTTGGCGCTGGTGGTGTACCGCATCGGGGCTCACATCCCCGTGCCCGGCATCGACCCCGCTCAACTCGAAGCACTGTTCAAGACCCAAGCTGGCGGTATCCTGAGTCTGTTCAACATGTTCTCTGGCGGTGCGCTGTCACGGTTTACCGTGTTCGCCCTCGGGATCATGCCCTACATCTCGGCTTCCATCATCATGCAGCTCATGACTTACGTGGTTCCCGCGTTTGAGCAGTTGAAGAAGGAAGGCGAGGCAGGACGTCGCAAGATCACCTCGTACACCCGTTACGGCACGCTGGGGCTGGCCATTTTTCAGGCGATCGGCATTGCCGTGGCGCTCGAAGGTCAGGCTGGCTTGGTGATGGATCCTGGTTTTGGTTTCCGGCTGACCGCTGTGGTCAGTTTGGTGGCTGGCACCATGTTCCTGATGTGGCTGGGCGAGCAAATTACCGAGCGCGGTCTGGGCAATGGTATTTCCATCCTGATCTTCGCTGGTATCGCAGCGGGCTTACCCAAGGCGGTAGGCGGTTTGCTGGAGTTGGTACGCACGGGTGCAATGAGTATTCTGGTTGCATTGTTGATCATTGCTTTGGTGATTCTGGTGACGTATTTTGTGGTGTTCGTTGAACGCGGACAACGCAAGATTCTGGTGAACTATGCCCGGCGACAGGTTGGGAATAAGGTGTATGGCGGCCAGTCTTCGCACTTGCCCCTGAAGCTCAACATGGCTGGAGTCATTCCACCTATCTTTGCTTCTAGCATCATTTTGTTGCCAACGACCATTGTGAGTTGGGTCAGCACCGGGGATTCCACCCGTTGGTTGCGTGACATTGCCGCGGCATTGTCACCTGGTCAGCCCATTTATGTTTCCCTTTATGCTGTGGCCATCGTCTTCTTCTGTTTCTTCTACACGGCACTGGTATTTAACAGCCGTGAGACAGCAGATAACCTGAAGAAGAGTGGTGCGTTCATTCCAGGTATTCGTCCAGGTGATCAAACGGCGCGCTATATCGACAAGATCTTGCTGCGTCTGACCTTTGCGGGTGCCATCTACATCACTGCCGTGTGTCTGTTGCCGGAGTTCCTGATCCTGAAATACAACGTTCCTTTCTACTTTGGGGGCACTTCGCTGCTCATCATTGTGGTGGTGACGATGGACTTCATGGCCCAGGTGCAGAACTACATGATGTCGCAGCAGTACGAATCCCTGTTGAAAAAGGCTAATTTCAAGTCTTCACCTGGCAGCTGAGCTGTGGTGCCTGGGTGTGTGACGTGCAGTCTTTCACCCAGCACCGTCTGTCAGTTGTTGAACTTATTGGAATATCTAGGAGAAAGTTATGAGAGTTTCGGCTTCGGTCAAAAAAATGTGCCGCAACTGCAAAATCATCAAGCGGCATGGTGTGGTGCGGGTGATCTGTACCGATCCACGTCACAAACAGCGTCAAGGCTGATTGAAGAGTTTAGAGGACTAACATGGCTCGTATTGCAGGCATCAACATTCCACCGCACAAACACGCTGAAATTGGCCTGACGGCGATTTTTGGCATTGGTCGTACCCGTGCTCGCAAAATTTGCGAAGCCTGCGGTATTGACTACACGAAAAAGATCAAAGAACTCAGCGACGCTGAGCTTGAAAAAGTCCGTGACCAAGTGGGTTTGTTCACGATCGAAGGTGACCTTCGTCGTGAAAACACCATGAACATCAAGCGTCTGATGGACATTGGTTGCTACCGTGGTTTCCGTCATCGTCGCGGTCTGCCTGTGCGCGGTCAGCGCACCAAGACCAATGCACGTACCCGCAAAGGTCCGCGCAAAGCCGCACAGTCGCTGAAGAAATAACCCGTTTGAAGGTTCACCATGGCCAAGCAACAAACCAGTTCCGCCGCTGCACGCGTCCGCAAGAAAGTCCGTAAAAATATTGCAGACGGTATTGCCCACGTTCACGCTTCTTTCAACAACACCATCATCACCATCACCGACCGTCAGGGCAACGCCCTGTCTTGGGCTTCGTCGGGTGGTCAGGGTTTCAAAGGTTCGCGCAAGTCGACACCGTTCGCTGCCCAGGTGGCATCCGAAGTCGCTGGCCGCGCAGCCATTGAACAAGGTATCAAAAACTTGGATGTTGAAATCAAAGGTCCCGGCCCCGGTCGCGAGTCTTCGGTGCGTGCGCTGGGTGCCCTGGGTATCCGCATCAACTCCATTGCTGATGTGACCCCAGTTCCCCACAACGGCTGCCGTCCCCAGAAGCGTCGTCGCATCTGAGTGCTTGGAACTGCCTCGCAGCAGTTCCAAGCTATAATCAAAAGCTTTTTTGAGCGCCACCGCAGTCAAATGCGGTGGCATTTTTGCTAAGTCCACAGCCTTCTCAACTCGGCAGAAGGCTCCCGCGGCAGCAGGCTGCGGCAGACAACCAAGGAAATCAACGTGGCACGTTACCTCGGCCCTAAGGCCAAACTCTCCCGCCGTGAAGGCACTGACCTGTTGCTCAAGAGCGCGCGCCGTTCCATCAGCGACAAAGCCAAATTTGACACCAAACCCGGTCAGCATGGCCGTACCTCTGGTCAGCGTACCTCTGACTTTGGCGTGCAACTGCGTGAAAAGCAGAAAGTCAAGCGCATGTATGGCGTGCTGGAGCGTCAATTCCGCCGCTACTTTGAAGAAGCTGAACGCCGTCGTGGCAACTCTGGTGCCAACCTGCTGAGTCTGTTGGAGTCGCGTCTGGACAACGTGGTGTTCCGCATGGGTTTTGCCTCTACCCGCGCTGAAGCTCGCCAAGTCGTGTCTCACAAAGCCATTCAGGTCAACGGTCAGTCGGTCAACATTCCTTCTTATTCGGTCAAGGCCGGTGATGTGATCGCTGTGCGTGAAAAGTCCAAAAAGCAGGCGCGTGTGGTTGAAGCCTTGGAGTTGGCCAAGCAGATTGGATTCCCTGCTTGGGTGGATGTGTCTGTGGACAAGGTCGAGGGTGTGTTCAAGAAGACACCAGATCGTGACGAGTTCGCTGCGGATATCAACGAATCACTGATCGTTGAACTGTATTCCCGTTAATGCCGTTCCCAGCGTGTACCTGCGGGTGTGCGCTGGGTTGTGCTTCGTCTGCCTTATCGGTGTAACGAGCCGAGGGAACTGAAGGAAGTCTGAATGCTGAACAATCTGCTCAAGCCCAAAACCATTCAAGTCGAGCAAGTCTCGATGCACCGTGCCAAAGTCACACTCGAGCCCTTCGAGCGCGGCTACGGTCACACGCTGGGCAACGCCTTGCGTCGTGTTTTGCTCTCTTCCATGACGGGTCATGCGCCGACTGAAGTCACCATCGCCGGTGTGGTGCATGAGTATTCGTCGATTGACGGTGTTCAGGAAGATGTCGTCAACATTCTGCTCAACCTCAAGGGTGTGGTGTTCAAACTGCACAACCGCGAGGAAGTGACTGTCAGCCTGCGCAAAGAAGGTGAAGGCGTTGTCACGGCGGCTGATATTCAGACACCGCACGATGTCGAAATCGTCAATCCGTCGCATGTGATCGCTACGCTGTCTGCCGGTGCTAAGCTGGACATGCAGATCAAAGTAGAAAAAGGCCGTGGTTACGTCCCTGGCAGTCTGCGTCGTCACGACGACCAGACCCGCTCTATGGGTCGTATCGTGTTGGATGCTTCTTTCTCCCCCGTCAGACGCGTGAGCTACACCGTCGAGAGTGCTCGCGTGGAGCAGCGCACCGATCTGGACAAGCTGGTGCTGGAGATCGAAACCAACGGTGCTATGGGTCCCGAAGAGGCCGTTCGCGCATCGGCCAAAATTCTGGTTGAACAGTTGGCGGTGTTTGCCCAGCTCGAAGACTTTGAGTTGTCGGTGTTTGATACCCCAGCACAGCGCAGCGCCGAGCGCTTTGATCCGATCCTGTTGCGTCCAGTCGATGAGCTGGAACTGACGGTGCGCTCAGCCAACTGCCTGAAGGCTGAAAACATCTATTACATCGGTGACCTGATTCAGCGCACCGAAAACGAGTTGTTGAAAACCCCGAATCTGGGTCGTAAATCGCTCAACGAAATCAAGGAAGTGCTGGCATCCCGTGGCTTGACCCTGGGTATGAAGCTGGACAACTGGCCACCTGCCGGTCTGGACAAGCACTAAGCCAGCACAGTCACTGAAACAGCCGCCTGCTCAGGCGGTTTTCGACGAACCTGCGGTACCTGATACGGCTGTGGGCAAAAACATTGAAAGGTTAGAAAAATGCGTCACGGACACGGACTTCGTAAACTCAATCGCACCAGCGCACACCGGCTTGCCATGTTGCGCAACATGATGAATTCATTGCTGACGCATGAAGTCATCAAAACCACCCTGCCCAAGGCCAAAGAACTGCGCCGTGTGGTCGAGCCCATGATCACGCTGGCCAAGCAACCTACGCTGGCTAACCGTCGCTTGGCATTTGACCGCTTGCGCGACCGTGATGTGGTGGTCAAGCTGTTCAACGAACTGGGCCCGCGCTTTGCTGCACGTCCCGGTGGCTACACCCGCATCCTGAAAATGGGTTTCCGCGTCGGTGACAACGCGCCCATGGCTTTGGTTGAATTGGTTGATCGTGCAGAAACTGCTGTTCCTGCCGAAGAAGCAGATAAAGCGTGATATAATTTCTGTCTTGACGCGCGGTGGAGCAGCCTGGTAGCTCGTTGGGCTCATAACCCAAAGGTCGCAAGTTCAAATCTTGCCCGCGCAACCAACCCCGTAAAAAAGCCCGCATTCGCGGGCTTTTTTATTGCCTCTTGTCCTGCAAGCCTGCACTCAGCCAGCGCACTGGGCCATCACTGGGCCGCAGCGTGATGCGGATCGACGCTGCGGTGGTGCTTCAGACATTGAAGCTGGCCATGCTTTGAATGCGCTCCACATGGGCAGCCAATGAACGTTTGGCCACAGGCCACAAGCGTTCCGGCACGTCGCTGTAGGCCAGTTTGACCCAGTCGTCGAGGCTGCCCTGGGGCAGTTCGGTCATGGCCTGTACGACACGACGTTCCCGCTTTAAGCGGTGTTGTTTCAGCTGCAAGATCGCGGCCTTGGCACCTCCCCCTGGGGGGCCCGTGGGGTTGTCGGTGCTGTGGGGCCAGTCGCCCAGCACATAGCCATGGGCGGGCAGGATGAAGCAGATGCCGAGTTCGTCGCAGCACTGGGCCAGTCGGTCAAGGGCGTTGAGATACGCCTCCATATTGCCGTCGGGCGGATCAATGACCGTGGTGCTGCCGTTGAGGATGTGGTCGCCCGAGAACAGCAGGCCGTCTTCTTCCAGCACCAAGCACAAGTGGTTGGCCGCGTGTCCGGGGGTGTGCACCACGCGCAGCGTGTGGGTTACGGCGGATGCTGCCTCAGCACCGGCTGCCTGAAGCACCAAGCGTTCACCATCGGCCAGTGCGCGGTCGGGCGTGAATCGGCTGTGTTCACGGGCGGTGCTGGCGCTGGGCAGGCCCAGAATGGGCGGGGTTTGTTGGCCTGCTGTGGTGCACAAGCGTTGCAGACGGGCTGCTCCTGGTGCGTGGTCGGGGTGCGAATGGGTGCAGACAATGGCCCGGATGTCGCCACCCGCTGCGCGCCACAGGCGTTCTTGGTGAGTGGGTTCGTCTGGGCCGGGGTCAATGACGATATAGCCAGCACCGGGTTGGCCGACCAAGTAGCTGTTGGTACCTGGGCCGGTCATGAAGCCGGGATTGGGGGCTGTGAGGCGCTGCACGTTCTTTAACAAGGGTACGGGCTGTTCGCTTTGCCAGTCCAGCGGGTGCGTGGTCTGGCCGTCTGGGCAGACCAAAGCCAGTTCGCCAAACGGTGCCTCGTGTTCCATGTGGCGCGATTCCTGTCCACCGAGTTGCCCAGCACGTGGGCAGCTGACAAATAACGGCGCTTCGTTGGTTGAACAGGCGCTCAGCACCGCATCAACCGTGGGGTAGTCTTGCAGCCGCTCCAAGGTGCGGATGGTGGGGAAGATGATGAAGAACTGACCGGCGCTGTGGCGCGACAAGGCCTCTGCGGGCCGTATCCAGACGGGTTCGAACTGTTCGGACTCATCCGCCACGGGGGTTTGTCCCTCCGGCATGCGCGCCACCAGAAAGGGCACATCAAAGCGGCGCGGCAAATCCCGGTCGGTGATCCAGTGCGCCAGCAGAAACACCGCAGCACCGTCGAGCCGCAGCCCGCGTTCGGCGCACTGGGCGGCAAAGGGTGCCTGCCGGTTCATGAGGGCAATCTCGTCGGTGCTGGGGTGCGTGCCGTCAGGGCGGCGGGCCAGCAGAATGCCCAGCTCTTCAAAGCTTTCGCGAATGGCTGCTAGGGCTTGCGTCAGTTGCGCATCGCTTTGCGTGGCGCGGCGGGTCGATGCTGCATGGGCCTGTGCGTCGGCGGCTTCAATGCCACCGCCGGGGAATACATAAGCCCCCGGTGCAAAACTGGCGTGCATGGAGCGCCGCGTCATCAGGACTTCAAGCCCCTGCGGGCTGTCGCGCAGCAGCAAAACGGTGGCAGCGGGCCACAGCACGGCAGGGCTGCGGCGGGGATGGAGGTGTTGGTGGGGTCTGACCATGGCGCGATTGTGCGTTAGCCGCAGGTCGTTGCCTGTCACCCTGGGGGCGTGCCAGCTTGGGCCGTGGGCAGATGGTGTGGGCGTGTGCTGGGCCGATAATCGGCGCATGCATATCCGATTCACCAAGATGCAGGGCGCGGGCAATGACTTTGTCGTGCTCGACGAAACCCGTGGCCTGCTGGGCTTGACGACAGCCCAGTACCGTTGGCTGGCTGACCGGCACTTTGGCGTGGGCGCTGACCAGATTCTCAGCGTGCGCCCTTCGCCAGCGCCGGGGCTGGACTTTGAATATGTGATCCACAACGCCGATGGCGGCGAGGTGGAGCACTGCGGCAATGGCGCACGCTGCTTTGTGCGCTATGTGCACGACAAGGGCTTGAGCACGCGCAATCCGCTGCGCGTGCAGGTGCAGCAAGGCCAGATTGAGCTGCGCTTGAACGACGATGGCCGTGTCACCGTGGACATGGGGCCGCCCGTGTTTGATCTTGGCCGGGTGCCTTTTGATGCGCAGGGTCTGGAGCCACAGCCCATGGGGCCGTGGCAGCGCTGGCCCGTGATGCTGCCCGATGCCACGGTGGTGTGGCTGTCGGTCTTGTCCATGGGCAATCCGCATGCTGTGTGTCTGGTGGACGATGTGGACACGGCCCCCGTTTTGCAGCACGGCCCGCTGCTGGAGCAGCATGCCCGGTTTGTGCGCCGGGTGAATGTGGGGTTTATGCAGGTGGTCAACCGTCAGCAGGTTCGCTTGCGCGTGTTTGAGCGCGGCGCGGGTGAAACCCTGGCCTGCGGCACGGGGGCTTGTGCGGCGGTGGTGGCGGGCATCCGACTGGGTGTGTTGGATGAACGGGTGGATGTGCTCACGCGAGGTGGTGTGCTCACCATTGCGTGGCAGGACAGCCCGACGCATGACGGCGCGGTGTTCATGACCGGGCCAGCCACCACGGTGTTTGAAGGCGATATTCACGTGCCTGACCTCTGAGCGGTCAGCGCCCCTGTCTTACCCCCGTTCCACGCCAACCCAAGCCACGACGAAGCCATGAAACCCGCAACCCAGGCCACCCTGAATGAAGATGAGGTGTTGCAGTACCTGCTCAATACCCCGGATTTTTTTGAACGTCATGCGAACCTGCTGGCTTCGATTCAGCTGAGCAGTCCACACGATCCGAAAACAGTCAGCTTGTACGAACGCCAGACTGCTTTGCTGCGCGACAAGATTCGTGGTTTGGAATGGAAGCTGGCCGAGCTGATTCGCCACGGACAAGAAAACACCACCACCGCCGACAAGCTGCACCGCTGGAGCCGCGAGCTGCTGCGCATTCGCCAGACCCGCGACCTGCCTACTGCTGCCGCGCGCAGCATGGCCAGTCAGTTCATCATTTCGCAAGTCAGTATCAAGCTCTGGGACGTGTCACCTCAGTGGGCCAACGAGGCATTTGCACAGGGTGTGGATGCGGCACTGGTGGCGCTTGCACAGTCGCTGACGCGCCCCTACTGCGGCAGCACAACGGGCGAGCGCCGCCCAAACCAGGCGCGCACCGCGCCCGTGCTGGATGCGGCCAGCCTGCAAACCGTGTTGCGCTGTCTGGATGAGTCTGGCCCTGTGGCATCACTGGCCCTGATGGCTTTGCGCACCGACGACAGTGCGCCGCCGTTTGGCTTGTTGATTCTGGCCTCGGGCGATGCCCATCGCTTCACGCCTGACATGGGCACCGATTTTCTCGAACGCTTGGCTGACGTGGCCAGTGCCGCGCTCTCGCGTCTGCGCCCGGACTGAACCGCCAACCGACCGGCAACAGCAGCACCTGCGTATATCCGCGCACTCTTGATATGCCCACCGACCTCACCCTGCCCGCTGATGATGTGGCACTGGTACAGGCCTACCTGAACCATGTGCGCTTTGAAAAGCGCTTGGCCGACCGCACGGTGGAGCTTTACACGCTGGACTTGGAGAAGTTGACCGAGCGGGTTCAAGCGGCAGGGCTGTCCTTGCGGGCTGTACGGGCCATGCATATTCGACGCTGGGTGGCGCAGATGCACAGCGGTGGGCGCAGCGCCCGTGGCATTGCCCTGATTTTGTCGGGCTGGCGGGGGTTTTATGTCTGGTTGGGGCGGCAGGGTGGGATCGACCACAACCCGGTGCAGGATGTGCGTGCACCCAAAGCCCCCAAGCCCCTGCCCAAAGCCCTGGGGGTGGACGAGTCGGTGCAGCTCGCCGCCTTTGAGTACGAAGACGACCACCCTCTGCTCGAAGCCCGCGACCGTTGCATCACCGAACTGCTCTACGGCTGTGGCTTGCGCATTGGCGAATTGCTGGGGCTTGATGTGCTGGCTGGCCCCCAAGCACGCGGCTGGGTGGACGTGGAAGCGGCGGAGGCGCATGTACTGGGCAAGGCCTCCAAGCGGCGCAGTGTGCCTGTGGGTGCCCCAGCGCTGGCGGCACTGGCCACTTGGCTGGCCGCACGCCCAGCCTGGGCGCAAGACGATCCGGCCTTGTTCATCAGCGCGCGTGGGCAGCGCCTGACGCCACAGCATGTGCGCGTGCGGCTCAAGCGCCGCTCGTTGCTGGCTGGGCTGGCCACCCCGGTGCATCCGCACATGCTGCGCCATTCGTATGCCAGCCACCTGCTGCAATCCAGTGGCGACCTGCGCGCCGTGCAGGAGCTGCTGGGCCATGCCAACATCAGCACCACGCAAAGCTACACGCGGCTGGATTTTCAGCACCTCGCGCAGGTGTACGATGCCACGCACCCGCGTGCGCAGTCCCGCACGCCAGCACCAACCTCCAGCCCGCCCCTCAGCCCGACCCACGAAGCGGTAAGGCCAGCACCAAAGTCTGCACGCTTACCCCATCCACCGAACCCTGAACCCCCTGATGTGGCGTAGGGCACGGTCGTGCTGCACAAGCCGGTGATGCGCCGGCCTTTTTGTTTTTCAGCTCGGTCTGAAGCCCGACAATACCGCCCATGAAAACCATCCGACTCAAGCCTGCGAAAGACCGATCTCTGCTGCGCCGCCATCCCTGGGTGTTTGACGGTGCCATGGCCAGTGGCGGTGCTGACGAGGGCGAAACCGTGCGCGTGGACAGCTACGAGGGGCAGTTTCTGGCCTGGGGCGCTTATTCGCCCCAATCGCGCATCCGGGTTCGGGTTTGGAGCTTTGACGCAGCACAGCGCATCAACGCCACGTTTTTGCGCGATCGGCTCGTGCGTGCCATGGCCCTGCGCCAGCGCTTAGGCATTCAGAGCAACGGCCTGCGCTTGGTGCATGGTGAATCGGACGGCTTGCCCGGCCTGGTTGTGGACCGCTACGACGACACCCTGGTCGCGCAGTTCACCGCCTGCGGGGTCGAGCGCTGGAAAGACGTGATTGCTGATGCCCTCATCGAAGTCACCGGCTGTCCGCGCCTGTACGAGCGCTCCGACACCAGTTCGCGCAAGTTGGAGGGCCTGAGCCCGGCCACCGGCTGGCTGCGCGGCCAAGGCGAGACAGCGCTGACCCTGAATGAACACGGCTGGCAGCTGGGTTTGGACGTTGCCCAGGGTCACAAAACTGGCTACTACCTAGACCAGCGTGACAGCCGGGGCTTGTTTTACCAATATGCGCAGCGGCTGGGTTGGGGTCAGGTGCTCAATTGTTTTTGCTACACCGGCGGCTTTACCGTGGCGGCGCTGGCGGGTGGGGCAGAGCACGTGGTGTCTGTGGATGCATCGGCCCCCGCCTTGCAACAGGCGCAGGCCAACGTGGCACGCAATGGCTTTGCCGCGCACCGGGCCAGTTTTGTCGATGCCGATGTGAACGCCAGCCTGCGCCGCTACCTAGACGAGGGCCGCCAGTTTGATGCCATCGTGCTCGACCCACCCAAACTGGCCCCCACCGTGGCCCATGCCGAGCGGGCGGCACGTGCCTACAAAGACCTCAACCGACTGGCATTCAAGTTGCTTGCCCCTGGCGGCGTGCTGTTCACGTTTTCGTGTTCGGGCGGTATTGGCGTGGAGCTGTTTCACAAAATTGTGGCCGCCGCAGGGGTTGAAGCGGGGGTTGATGGTGCCATCTTGCAGCGTCTGGGTGGGGCCAGTGACCACCCGATGACCATCAGCTTTCCGGAAGGCGAGTACCTCAAGGGCTTGGTGGTTATGCGCAACGACGGATAAAACCTGACCCGCTGACGCAGTGCCGTGCGGGTGCAGGGCTGTCAAATCGGTCGAATACACTTGCCCGCTGTTGGTTGTTCTGTGCTTTTTCAAATACGCTTGCCATGTCCCTGATTCCTGCCACCATCCTCACCGGTTTTCTGGGTTCTGGAAAAACCACCCTGCTCAAGCGTGTGCTGAGCGAGGCGCACGGCCAGAAAATTGCGGTGATTGAAAACGAGTTTGGCGAAGAAAACATCGACAACGAAATTTTGGTGGCCGACACCACGGAAAACATCATCCAGATGAGCAACGGCTGCATCTGCTGCACCATCCGTGAAGACCTGCGCGCCACGCTGCAAAGCTTGGCCGAGAAAAAACGCAAGGGCGAGTTGGACTTTGACCGCGTGGTCATTGAGACCACCGGGCTGGCCGATCCAGGGCCGGTGGCGCAGACGTTTTTCATGGACGACGAGGTGGCCGAGCAGTACCTGCTCGATGCCATCCTCACCCTGGTGGATGCCAAGCACGCCGCCCAGCAGCTCAACGACCGCCAAGAAGCCCGCCGCCAAGTGGGCTTTGCCGATCAGATCTTCATCAGCAAGACCGAATTGGTGGAGACCGCCGAGCTGGATGCCTTGACCCACCGTCTCAAGCACATGAACCCGCGCGCGCCTCAGCGGGCGGTGCATTTTGGCGAAGTGCCCATTCGCGAGGTGTTTGACCTGCGCGGCTTCAACCTCAACGCCAAACTCGACATCGACCCCGACTTTCTCAAGGCCGATACCGATCATGATCACGATCACCATGATCACGACCACGTTCATGGTGAACACTGCAACCATGCTTCGCATCAGCACGGGCATGACCAGGGACACCATCACCACCACGATGACGATGTGAAAAGCTTCGTTTACCGTGCCACCCGGCCCTTCAGCCCCGCCAAGCTGGAAGACTTTTTAGGTGCCGTGGTGCAGGTCTATGGCCCGCGCATGTTGCGCTACAAAGGCGTGCTCGATATGCAGGGTACCGATCGCAAGGTCATTTTCCAGGGCGTGCATCAACTCATGGGCAGCGACCTTGGTCCCCTTTGGGCCGAGGGCGAACCCAGGATCAGCAAGATGGTTTTTATTGGCCTTGACCTGCCCCGCGATATTCTGGTGCAGGGGTTGGATCAGTCCTTGGTCTGAACGCACCCCGCCGCACCGCCCACCGTACAAGGTTTGTCCATGCTCTTTGTTTCACTCTTGCATCAGATGGGTTTTGCTTCGGAGGCCTCCCGTGCATCCGGCCCGGCTGCATCGCTACAATCGCGCCCCGACATGCTGGGCACGGGCATTGCTAAGACCACTGAACTGCCCCCTGAGTCGGCAGCACCCGCGACCACGAGGAGACATACCGTGAAAACAACAGCCACTGAAAAAACCACCCTGACCGTGACCCGGAAAAAAGCCGCTGCCGCAGTGCCTACGGCACCGGTCGTTCAGGGCGATACAAGCCTAGCCAGTGAAGCACCGGTGGCACCGCCGAAAGTGGCAACCAAAATCATCGTCAAAACCCCCAAGGTTTTGATCAAACCCAGCGCAGAGGCTGGGGCTGCGGTAGCCGAAAAAGCAGCGGCAGCTAAGCCCGATACAGCCAAACCCGACACCGTCAAACCCGCTGCCGATCCAGCGCCTGCTGAAACAGCGCCCGTCATCACGGTGGATGTGGTCAAGCCCCTGGGCAAGCGTGCTGCTAAAAAAGTCATGCTGGAGCAGATGACACAGGCCGCTGTCGTCCCCACCCATGCCCCCGACGCGGCCAAAGCCACCTTTTCGCAAGTGGGTATGCGCCCAGCGCCCGCCTACCCGGTGCCCGTCGCCCAGAAAAAAGACCCGGCCCGTGCCAACAACTGGAAAGTCCTGCCGCTGGAGCAACTGACCGACCAAGATGTGCTGGCCATGCCCGACAGCGAGTACATGGGGGATCTGCAACTGGCCTTCTTCCGTCGCAAGTTGGTGCAATTGCGCACCGACATGCTGACCAACGCCGGCGAAACCACCGAACACCTGCGCGAAGACACCGTGGTGGTACCCGATCCTGCCGACCGCGCCACCATTGAAGAAGAGCATGCGCTGGAGCTGCGCACCCGTGACCGCGAACGCAAATTGCTGAAAAAGATTGAGCAGGCCATTGCGCGCATCGACGCGGGCGATTATGGTTATTGCGATGAAACGGGCGAGATCATCGGCGTTGGGCGGCTGCTGGCGCGTCCAACGGCCAGCCTGTCTCTGGAGGCGCAGCAGCGCCGCGAACTCAAGCAAAAAATGTTTGGAGATTGAGGTGCGTGCTTTTTTTCGATCAACCCTTTCTGGTGTCTGATGCCCTATGGCCAAGGATGACCCCAACAACGGCGGCTTCCTGTCCAAGATGGTGAAGCTCGTTCGCCAGCCCACCAGTGGCTGGTCGGAGCTGGACGCACGTTCGGGCGAGCGCGAAACCGAGCTCAGCAAGACCGCACTCAAAGAGCTGATCGAGCGCAAGAAACGCAACGACTTTGTCCGCAAGCGCGAGTTCGACATGCTGCGCAAAGTACGCGCTCAGGCGCAGGCAGCCGTTGAAAACCAAGAGGCTCCCAAGGGCTCGCTGTTTCCCAGCAGCATGCCGTCCAAGGCGGATGGCCGCGCCGTGACCCTGAAAAAAATCGACGAGATCGAAGCCCAGATGTCGATGCAGTGGTGGAAGACCAAGATTGCGGACTCGCAACTCTCGGTGCCCACCCAGCCCGGTGGCACGCAGACGGTGCCGGGGCGTGTTCCGTCAGCGGCCAAAGCGCAGCCGCACGACCTGCCCGACAAGCTGATGCGCGACCACCAGTTCCGCCCCACCGAGCCCAGCCCGTTGCCTGCTCGTTCATCGGGCAAGACGGCTGCATCACCGTCGTCCAAACTGCGGCGCGAAGCCAGCGACACCATCAACCTAGAACGGCCCACCACCCTGCTCAGAACGCAGGCCCCCAAGCCCGACAAGGCAGACAAACCCGATGCCAGCAAAGCGGCACGCCCCGCTGGATCACCCGCCGCCGCCAGTCCTGCACCTGCCAAGGTCAAACCGCCTAGCCCGGTGTTCACCGCGTCGAATCTGGCCGAGTTCGATGTTCAAGAGGTGGCACAAGACCCCGAAGTCGAAGAAGCCGCCATCCGTTTTGCCAACGGCGATGACCCTGGTGCCGAAAAAGCCCTGCTGGATGTGCTGAGCGCCGCAGGCAGCCAGGGCGGACGGCCTGAGGTGTGGCTGGCCCTGTTTGATTTTTACCGTGCCACGGGCAAGCTGGCCCCTTTTGAGAGCCGTGCGCTGGACTTCGTCAACCGCTTCAACCGTTCCGGCCCGCAGTGGGTCAACATGCCGGAGGTGGTTGCCAACCTGCATGGCCGCCCTGTATCGGCGGTGGCATCGACGGCCCGACCCGTTTGGGTCTCCGAAGCCGTGCTCGACACCCATGCGGTCGGCAGTTTGCAAAATGTCCTCTCCCGCGCCAGCCAGCCCTGGGTGCTCGACTGGACACCGCTGCAATCCATGGAGCCTGCTGCTGCACGCGCCTTGTTGGATTTGTTCGCGCTGTGGGCCAATCAGGATGTGGTGCTGCGCTTCAGCGGCGGCAACGCGCTGCTCAGTTACCTGCAATCGGTCACGCCAGTGGGCCAGCGCGATGTGGATCACTTGTGGTGGGCTTTGCGCCTCGCGGTGTTGCGCGTCATGAAGCGTGCCGACGAGTTTGAGTTGGTCTCGCTGGACTTCTGCGTGACCTACGAACTGTCGCCACCGCCCTGGGAGCGTCCGCGCTGCCAGTTTCAGCTGGTGTCGTCCGAGGGCGTGGTGGCGTTTGCCAAAACCACGACTGATGGCATGGATTCGGACACCGGTGTCTCGTCGTACAACAGCGACTTCGTCACCGAAGGTTTGGCCACCAGCTTCAACCACGTGGGCTTGGCCGATTTGCACGGCGAAATTGCCGGTGATCCGCAGGACGTGCTCAACAGCTTGGATCGGCGGCTCAAAGGCACCGAGGAATGGGTGATTTCCTGCCGCAACCTCATCCGGGTGGATTTCACCGCCGCGGGCACGCTGTTGAATTGGGTTTCCGGCCACCGTGCCTTGGGGCGCACGGTTCAGTTTGTTGATGTTCACCGTCTGGTGTCGGCGTTTTTCAACGTCATCGGCATCACCGAAGTCGCCAAAGTGGTGCTGCGCAGCGACTAAGCACGGGCTCCTCCGCCTACATGGCCCTCATGGCCCTCATGACATTACCGCCTGCCGCCCCGGCAGGCTTGTTCAACCCATTTTCAAGCACATGGAATCTTTTCACGGAACAACCATTGTCTGCGTGCGCCGCGTCACACCCGAGGGCATTCAAGTCGCCATTGGCGGTGATGGTCAGGTCACGCTGGGCCACATCGTCGTCAAGGGCACGGCGCGCAAGGTGCGCAAGCTGCACCACGGCAAAGTGCTGGCCGGTTTTGCCGGGGCCACAGCCGATGCCTTCACCCTGTTCGAGCGCTTTGAAGCCAAGCTGGACAAGCACCAAGGCCATTTGCAGCGTGCCGCCATTGAACTGACCCGCGACTGGCGCACCGACCGCGTGCTGCGCCGCCTAGAAGCCATGCTGGCCGTGGCCGACCACAGCGCGGCCCTCATCATCACCGGCAATGGCGACGTGCTGGAGCCCGAACATGGCGTGGTGGCCATTGGCTCTGGCGGTGCCTATGCCCAGGCCGCCGCCCGCGCCCTGGTGCAACACACCGCCATGAGTGCCGAAGAGGTGGTGCGCCAGTCCTTGCAAATTGCGGGCGAGATTTGCATCTACACCAATATGAACCACACCATTGAGGTGCTCTGATGTCTGCCATGACCCCCCAGGAAATCGTCTCTGAGCTGGACCGCTTCATCATTGGTCAGCATGCCGCCAAGCGCGCCGTGGCCATTGCCCTGCGCAACCGCTGGCGTCGCCAGCAGGTGGATGACAAGCTGCGCCCCGAAATCACGCCCAAAAACATCCTGATGATTGGCCCCACCGGCGTGGGCAAGACCGAGATTGCGCGCCGCTTAGCCCGGCTGGCGGATGCGCCCTTCATCAAAGTCGAGGCCACCAAATTCACCGAAGTGGGCTATGTGGGCAAGGATGTGGATTCCATCATCCGCGACCTGATCGAGATGGCCGTCAAGCAAACCCGTGAGACCGAGATGCGCAAGCAGCGCATGCGTGCTGAAGATGCGGCAGAAGAGCGGATTTTGGACATCTTGATTCCGCCCGCCCGCACCAGTGATGCCGCCGTGCCCAGCCCCGACAGCGCGGCCCGACAGGTGTTTCGCAAAAAGCTGCGCGAAGGCAGTTTGAACGACCGCGAGATTGAAATTGACTTGGCCGATGCCCGGCCCACCATGGAAATCATGGGCCCCAGCGGCATGGAGGAAATGACCGAGCAGCTGCGCAGCATGTTCAGCCAGATGGGGCAAGACCGGCGGCGCAAGCGCAAGCTGAAAATTGCCGAGGCCATGCAGCATCTGGTCGATGAAGAGGCGGGCAAGCTGGTCAATGAGGAAGAGATTAAAACCCGCGCCCTGCACAACACCGAGCAAAACGGCATTGTCTTTATTGACGAAATTGACAAAGTGACCTCGCGCAGCGAAGGCAGCGGGGCCGAGGTGTCGCGCCAAGGCGTGCAGCGCGACCTGTTGCCCTTGGTGGAGGGCACCACGGTCAGCACCAAATACGGCATGGTCAAGACCGACCACATTTTGTTCATTGCCAGCGGTGCGTTTCACCTCTCGCGCCCCAGCGATTTGATTCCCGAGTTGCAGGGCCGCTTCCCAATCCGGGTGGAGCTGCAATCGCTCAGCGTGCAAGACTTTGAAGCCATCCTGACCCAGACCCATGCCTCGCTGGTGCGCCAGTACCAAGCCTTGCTGGCCACCGAAGGCGTGAGCTTGGTGTTCACGCCCGAGGGCATCCGCCAACTGGCCCAGATTGCCTGCGACGTGAACGAGCGCACCGAAAACATTGGGGCGCGCCGTTTGTCCACTGTCATGGAACACCTGCTGGACGAGGTGAGTTTTGACGCTGCCCGGCTGCAAGGTCAGACCGTCACGGTCGATGCCGCCTATGTGGATGCGCGTCTGGCGGCACTGAGCCGCAACGAGGACTTGTCGCGCTACATTTTGTGAGCCCCGTGCTCAGAGCCCTTGCACCGTGTGTGCATTGGCCAGCGCCACCGCCCGAAAACCGGGACTGATGCGTGCATCCGCCGCTGCCGCTTGCCAAAAGCGCAGCGCCAGAGCGCGGGCTTGTGGCCACACCGCCTGCGTGTGTACCGTGTGGCGCGGGGGCTGGGTCGCAAAGTGGCGCGGCACCACTTCGCCCCCCACCGGCGCGTACAGCATGGGCAGCATGTCGTAGGCCGGAGCCAAATGCCAGCGGTGGTTGTGCAGCAGCAGCGAGAGGTTGCCGTGGTGCCGGTCGGTGTTGGCAATCAGGGCACCAAAGGTATCGAGCAGGATGATGGTCTGCACATCCTGGGCGCTCAGGCGCTCTGGGCCAGCGCGGTCGGTGCGCTGTGCGGTCTGTACCCAGTTGTTGCCCTGACCGATGTACTGGCGGTCGTACACCTCCAGCGACACCATGCCCACGCGCCCACCCTGCGGTGTGCGGTCAAAACGCCGACTTTCCAGAAACACGCGGCCCGCCGCCTGTTCGATGACGGTGTGCGCTGCTGCCACCCCTGCCGCTGCCAGGATTTGCAGGGCCAGCCCCTCGCACACCAGCAGGTCGCGCCAGCGCTGGCTGGCCGCACTGTCGTCAGCGGGCGAGAACTTCACCAGCACCGCATGCGGCGCACGCACCGCGCTGAACTTGGGCTGCTCGCCTCCCGCGCTGGAGCCGCTGATGCTCTGTTCCAGCGCCTGTTGAGCCAGCGCGGGGTACTGGCGGGCGCTATCCGTGATCCTGTTGCGGGGCACGTTGGCCGGGGTCTGGTAGCGTTGCAGGGCCTTGGCTCCCACGATCAGGTTGCCCGGTAGGTCGTCGCCCGCGTTCACCAAGGCTTTCAGGATGTGGTCGTCGCTCCAGTGCGTCAGGTGGGTGGGCAATTCCAGTTCGGGATGGGCACTGGCAAACCCTCGGCCCAGAAAGCCCTGTGGCCGGATGTCGTACAAAAACCAGGGCAGGCTCTCGTGCAGGGCACTCTGGCCGTGTTCGCGGTCGGCCTCCTCCATCCAAAACTGCCCTCCTTTCAGCGGGTAGAGCATGCCAAACGGGCACACACTGCCATCGGCCTGCACCGCGTAAATGGGCACTTGCCGCCCCACACCCGGTACCTCACGCGTGGGCAGGTGGTGCTGGGTGTGGGTCGCATCCACGGCCCGCAGGGTGCTATCGGCCAGCAGTGTGGCCGCTTCGGGCGGGTGCGCAGGTCGTGCCATTCAAGCCCCCGGCGCAGACAGTGGCAGTGCTTGCGCACACGCGTAGGCGCTGGCCCAGGCCCACTGAAAGTTGTAGCCACCGAGCCAACCGGTCACATCCATCACCTCGCCAATGAAGTACAAGCCCGACTGCTTGGATGCCATGGTTTGTGATGACAGGTCGCGGGTGTCCACGCCGCCCAGGGTGACTTCGGCTTTTTTGTAGCCCTCGGTGCCGCTGGGTGTGATGGCCCAGCGGTGCAGGCGCTCGGACAGGCGCATCAAAACCTTGTCGGGTGTGTCGCACACCGGGCGCTGGCAGTCGGCATCTTGCGCCACCCAGGCATCGGCCAGGCGGCTGGGCAGGCAGTGGGCCAGTTCGTTGTTCACTTGCTTGCGTGAGGTGGCCTTGGCCCGCAGCAGCAAGGTCTGCACATCGGTGTCGGGGGCCAGGTTGATGCGGATCGCTTGGCCGCCTTGCCAGTAGCTCGAAATTTGCAGCACCGCTGGCCCCGATAGGCCTCGGTGGGTGAACAGCAAGTCTTCGTGAAAGCTGGCCCGCTGTTTGCCCTGGCCCGTCTCGATCGTGACCGGCAGTGAAAGACCGGCCAGCTCGGCATACGGTGCCCACTGTGCCCCCTCAAACGTCAGCGGCACCAAGCCGGGGCGCGGGGCCACCACGCGCAAGCCGAACTGTTGCGCCACCCGGTAGCCCCAATCGGTGGCACCGATTTTCGGAATCGACAAGCCCCCCGTGGCCACCACCACCGATGTGCTGCTCACGCTGCCGCGCACGGTGTCCACTTGGTAGCGCCCATCGCCACCCACGCGCAAACCTTGCACGCTGCACGGCTGCCAGCGCTGCACGCCGGCTGCATCGCACTCGCGCAGCAGCATCTGGATCAGGTCTTCGGCACTGCGGTCGCAAAACAACTGGCCCTTGTGCTTTTCATGGAACGCCACGCCGTGCCGCTGCACCAGCGCGACGAAATCGGTTGGGGTGTAGCGCGAGAGCGCCGAGCGGCAAAAGTGCGGGTTTTGGCTCAGGTAGTGTTTGTGCGGGGCCTGCGGGTCGATATCGCGGTTGGTGAAATTGGCCCGCCCGCCGCCTGAAATGCGAATCTTCTCGGCCACCCGCTCACTGTGATCCAGCAGCAGCACCCGCAGTCCGCGCTGACCCGCAACACCCGCACAAAACAAACCAGCGGCACCCGCGCCGACGATGACGACATCAAAATCTTGCATGGTGCGCAGTGTATGTGGGGTGGGTGCCTGTCAGACGCTGGCTTGCGGACACGCTAGGATGTGTAGAAAATTGTGTGGATAGAACAAAGCTTGAAAGGACACTCCAATGGCAACGAACTTGGCTTTGAACGACAGCCTGATTGAAGAAGCTCGTCAGCTGGGGGGGCAGCGCACCAAAAAAGAAGTGGTCACGCAAGCGCTGCAAGAGTATGTGCAACGTCGCAAGCAGTTGAAACTGCTCGATTTGTTTGGCACGGTGGAATATGACGATGACTACGACCCCAAAACACAACGTGCAGTGGTGCGCTCATCGGCCTCCGTCTGAGTGGTCGTCATGAAAATTTTGGTAGATACCTCCGTCTGGTCACTCGCCCTGCGACGTTCTGCCCATGCCGCACGGACAGCGGAACAGCAAATCATCGTCATGAAACTTGCCGACTTGGTGCGTGATGGCCGGGCTGTGATGATGGGAGCTATTCGACAGGAGTTGCTCAGCGGCATTAAGACTCAGGCTGGTTTTGATGCCTTAAAAAGCACACTCAGCGCGTTTGAGGACGTTCCAGTGGCTGTGCAGGATTACGAAACGGCGGCGCAAGCTTTCAATACCTGCCGTACCAATGGCGTACAGGGATCGAGCACAGACTTTTTGATTTGTGCGGTATCCATCAACCACCGGTTGCCAATTTTCAGTCTGGATCATGACTTTCTGAACTACCGCAGGCATCTTCCGCTGCTGCTGTATTCGGCTTGACCACCAGTACGCTGCAACGACGCTTACGTACCGTAGCGCACGCCGCTGGCTTGAGGCTGGCTCATAGCGGCCACACCCCCCACCACATCGCCCACGATGATGACGGCGGGGCTGCCGAGTTGTTCGCGTTCCAGGGTGGCGTGCAAGCTGCCTAGTGTGGCAGGGGCATGCCGTTGCTGGGGCAGGCTGACGTGCTGGATGATGAGCACCGGCGTGCTGGCGGGCAGGCCGGTGAGCAGATCGTTTTGAATTTGCACCGCGCTGGAGACACCCATGTAGATGACCAGGGTCAGTTTGGCATCGCGGGCGGTAGCGGCCAGGGTTTGCCAGTCGGTGCCGCTGTCGCCGGGTTTGGCGTGGCCGGTGACGAAGACCACGCCGTGTGCCTGTTCGCGGTGGGTCAGGGGCACGCCCAGGGATGTGACACCGGCCAGTCCGGCGGTGATGCCGTTGATGACTTGCACCTCAATACCGGCGGCGCGCAGGTGTTCAACCTCTTCGCCACCGCGCCCGAAGATGAAAGGGTCGCCGCCTTTGAGGCGCACCACCACTTCGCCCTCGCGAGCAGCCATGACCATGAGTTTTTCAATGAAGGCTTGGGGCGTGCTCTTGCAGCCGCCCCGCTTGCCCACCCGCACAATGCGCGCCTTGGGCGAGGCGTGTTCGAGCACCGCCTCACTCACCAAGTCGTCCACCATCAGCACGGTGGCCGCGGCAATGGCGCGTGCTGCTTTGATGGTGAGCAGTTCGGGGTCGCCCGGCCCCGCACCGACCAGCGTGACCGTGCCGGGCAAAAACTGGGTGTGGGTGATCTTCACGCTGGCGGGCATGTTCATGGCGGGCTGACCTTTCAGGCGGCTGTTGTCTCGGGGGTTGGTGTTGTGTGCGGCCGCCGGGCTTCTTGCAAGATGTGTTCCACCTGAATGGCGATGGGGGCGGGCACGGTGCGGGTACCGCTGAGCACGGCGCGGATGTAGTCGGCGGTGCTGTCGGCATCGACTTGGCTGGGCCAGTCGGGCAACTGGGTCAGGGGGCCGTCTTGTGCGGCTTGCAGCAGGTGGCGCTGGCCGTGGCGGAAGGCTTCGATCTGCGGGGTGCGCCGGGCATCGGCCACCGGCTCGCCTTCGGTGCCGCGCAGCAGCAGGGCATGCGTGCCGGTCAGGCTGAAGGTGTCGGCCATGGACACGGCGTATTCCGGGTGGGTGTAGCTGCCCACCACCAGCGCTGACCCGGCGCAGGGGTTCATGAGCTTGACCAAGCTGTGCGCTGGGTTGCGCAGGCCCACTTGTCGGCGCACGTCCAGCAGCCGTTTCAGGCCGGTGCTGAGGGCTTCGGTGGGCACACAGGCCACCTCACCGCCAGCCAGTGCCAGTTGGGCGGGCTTGTGTTGCGCGGCCACGCCCAGCCGGGCCAGCACGGCCTCGGTGGTGCAGCGCCGGTCTTCGGTGGCGCAGCCGTGTACCAGCACTGGCAGGCCATGACGGGCCAGCAGCAAGGCCAGCAGGGGCGTGAGCAGCGGCAGTTTGCGTGCGCCGTTGTAGCTGGGCAGCACCACGGTGGTGAGGTGGTTGTCGGGCAGGCGGTGCAGGCGCGGGTGGGTGGCCGCTAGGAAACCGGCCATTTCTTCGGCGGTTTCGCCTTTGATGCGCATGGCCAGGCAGAAAGCGCCCACTTCCAAGTCGCTGACGTGCCCGTCGAGCAGCTGCCCGAACAGGTCTGCGGCCTGTTCGCGGTTGAGCGCGCGCGCACCTTGTTTGCCGCGCCCGATGACTTTGATGTATTGACTGATGCCCATGGGTGCAATTTTCCGGCAGTTTTGATAACAACGGGTTATTTGCTGACCCTGGCTGCTGCGATGAAAGCGGCGCGTGTCGGGGCGGATTCAGGCGGCTGCCTGCGCCCGCACACAGCGGCGCAGTTCGGGCAGGCAGGAGCCGCATTGCGTGCCGCAGCCCAGGCGGGTTTGCAGCTGTTGCAAGCGTTCGTCGTCGCTGCCGGTGGCGGTTTGCAGCACGGTTTGGATGGCTGCTTCGTCCACATTCAGGCAGTTGCACACTTGGCGGCTGCGCGCACTGATGCTGACAGGGGCTTTGGCACCGGGCATCAGGATCAGGCGGCCATAGGCGCTGGCATCGCGCTCGTCTTGCAGCAGGGGTTTGATCCAGACTTCGGCGCGGGTGTCACCGGCCAGCACGAAGCCCGCGAGTTCGCGGGTCTCGCCCAGGCCCGCTTCGATGCGGGCGGTGCGGCGCTGACCCAGGCGCGGGTCGTGGTAGCGCAGGGCATCGGGTGCGTCCAGCCCCAGCAGCTGCTCAATGCGCTCGATCACGGCCACATCGGGGGCGTGGTGGGCGGCAGCGCGGAACAGCACGCCGGTTCGGTCGCGGCCAAAGGGCACGCAACTGGCAAAGGGGAATGCCGTCATGCAGTCGCGCAGGGCTTCGCGGGCGCTCAGGGCTTGTGCTTCGGGCAGCCAAGCCATGCCCAAGAGTGACCAGGGCATGTCGGCCTTGAGCACTTTGATGGCGGCATGTTTCAGCTCGGGCTGCTTGGAGCTGGGGCAGTAGGCCGAGGTGGTCAGGGCGTTCACACCGGCCAGCAGCTCGCCGGTGCTGCTGGTGCCGCTGAGGTATTCCGAGCCCCAGTGCATGGCCATGAAGGCTTGCGACAGCCCGAGTTCGGTGCTGGCCTGCACGGGCACCACGATGGTGCCGCGCTTGCTCGTCACATAAACCAAGTCGCCGTCGCTCAGGCCCAGCCGGGCCATGTCTTGCGGGTGCAGTTGCAACGCCGGTTCGGCCACATGGCCAAACAGGCGGCCCAGGGTGCCGGTGCGCGTCATGCCGTGCCACTGGTCGCGCAGGCGGCCGGTGGTCAGCGAGAAGGGGTAGCGCGATTCGCGCTGCTCGGCCAGCGGCACAAAGGGCAGGGCGGCAAAGCGGGCACGGCCATCGGGGGTGGGGAACACGCCGTCGCCATACAGCCGGGCTTGGCCGCGTGTTTGGCCTTCGGGCAGGGGCCACTGCTGCGGGCCGTCGCGCTCCAGCTGGGCATAGCTCAGGCCGGTGATGTCGAGGTCGCGGCCTCGGGTGGATTCGCGGTGTTCCAGCCAGACGGATTCGGGCGTGGTGTACGGAAACAGGCTGGGGCCGCTGCGTCCCAGGGCACGCTCTAGGCGCTGGCCCAGTTCGGTGGCAATCTGCCAGTCGTGCCGGGCCAGGCCGGGCGGCGGCACGGCGGGGCGCACCCGGCTGATGCAGCGCTCGCTGTTGGTGACGGTGCCGTCTTTTTCGCCCCAGGTGGTGGCGGGCAGCAGCAGGTCGGCATAGTCGCAGGTGGCGGCGGTGGCAAAGGCTTCTTGCACCACGACGAACTCGGCCCGCTCCAGGGCGCGGCGCACGGTTTTTTGGTCGGGCATGGACTGCGCCGGGTTGGTGCAGGCAATCCACAGGGCTTTGATCTCGCCGTCGGCGGCGGCTTGGAACATCTCAACCGCTGTTTTGCCGGGCTTGGACGATACATCGGGCACGCCCCACAGCGCGGCCACTTCGGCCCGGTGGGCGGGGTTGCTCAAGTCGCGGTGGGCCGACAGCAGGTTGGCCAGCCCGCCCACTTCGCGCCCGCCCATGGCGTTGGGCTGGCCGGTCAGGCTAAACGGCCCGGCACCGGGTTTGCCGATGTGGCCGGTGGCCAGGTGCAGGTTGATGAGGCTGGCGTTTTTGGCCGTGCCGCTGCTGCTTTGGTTCAGGCCCTGGCAGTACAGGCTGAGGGTGGCGGGCGACTGGGCGAACCACTGCGCGGCGGTGCGCAGGTCTTCTTTGCGCAGGCCGCACACCTGCGCCACCCGGTCGGGCGTGTGGTCGTGAACCAGGGTTTTCAGCGCCTCAAAGCCGCTGGTGTGGGCGGCAATGTAGTCGGGCTGGATCCACGATTCCCACAGCATGATGTGCAGCAGGCCGTGGAACAGCATCACGTCGCTGCCCGGTTGCAGCGGCAGGTACAGGTCGGCCAGCTCGGCGGTGTCGGTGCGGCGCGGGTCGGCCACGATGACTTTCATGGCCGGGTTGTGCTGTTTGGCGGCTTCAATGCGCCGAAACAGCACCGGGTGCGCATAAGCGGCATTGCTGCCGACGATGAACAGGCAGGCGGCATGGTTCACGTCGTCGTAGCAGGCGGGCGGCGCATCGGCCCCCAGGGTCAGTTTGTAGCCTGCGACGGCGCTGCTCATGCACAGGCGCGAATTGGTGTCGATGTTGTTGCTGCCCAGCAAGCCTTTGACCAGTTTGTTGAAGACGTAATAGTCCTCGGTGAGCAACTGGCCGCTGACGTAAAAGCCCACGGCCTCGGGGCCGTGCTCGGTCAGGGTGCGCGCCAGTTGCTGCGTGGCCCTGTCCATGGCGGCTTCCCACGGCAGCGGCGTGGCAGGCCCGCCGCGTTGCACCCGTTGCAGCGGTTGCAGCAGCCGGGTCTGGCGCAGCACCGCCGGGCTGGCCGTCAGGTGCAGGGTGGTGCCCTTGGTGCACAGCTTGCCCTGGTTGGCCGGGTGGTCGGGGTCGCCGCGCACGCCGGTGATCTCGCGCCCCTGGCTCTCAATCAGCACCCCGCAGCCCACGCCGCAGTAGGGGCAGGTGGATCGTGTGACCGTTCTGGCTGGGTTGCTGGCGGGGGCGGTGGCCGTGGGCATGGTGGTGGGTCTCCTCGGGGTTTTGGGGCTTTAGGGTCTAGCTGGGCTGTGCCACCCGCCGCAGCGGCCCGGCCACGGGGCGGCTCAGGTCGGTGGCCAGGGTGGCGAGTTCGTGGGCATCTAAAAACACATGGCCGTTTTCCAGCTTGACGCTGAATGGGGGCGTGCAGCCCTCGTCGGGGGCGGCGGCTTGGCCGGTACACAGGCCAATCGTCCAGTTGTGCAGCGGGCAGGCCACGCTTTGGCCAAACACAATGCCTTGGCTCAGCGGCCCGCCTTTGTGCGGGCAGCGGTCGAGCAGGGCAAACACCTCGTCGCTGTCGGTGCGGAAAACCGCCACGTCCAAGCCCTGCGGGCGGGCCACGCGGCGTGCGCCGAGCACGGGAATGTCTTCAAGGCGGCAGATGAAAGTCCAAGGGTTCATGGGGCGCTCCGGGGGTTCAAAGGCTGGGTGTCAGGGGGACGAACTGGCGCGTGTCCACCTGGGCCTGCTGGAGGTCAAACCAGGGGTCGGGCTCGCCCGCTAAGGCAAATTGCAGGCGTTCCCACAGGGCCTTGCGGCCAGTGGCATCGTCCAAGATGCGGCGCTTCACATAGTCCAGCCCGACACGGTTGATGAAATGCACGGTGCGCTCCAGATACCAGCCTTCGCTGCGGTACAGCTCCATGAAGGCTCCGGTGTATTCCAGAACCTCGGCGGCGGTTTTCAGCTTTATCAAGAAATGTGCCACCTCGGTTTTGATGCCGCCGTTGCCACCCACGTACATCTCCCAGCCCGAATCGACACCGATGATGCCCACGTCTTTGATGCCGCTCTCGGCGCAATTGCGCGGGCAGCCCGACACCGCAAACTTCACTTTGTGCGGCGCGTACATGCCAAAAAAGGCGCGTTCCAGGTCTTTGCCCATTTGGGTGCTGTCTTGCGTGCCCATGCGGCACCACTCACTGCCGACGCAGGTTTTCACGGTGCGCAGGGCCTTGGCATAGGCGTGGCCGCTGGGCATGCCGATGTCGTTCCAGACCGCTTGCAGGTCTTCCTTCTTCACGCCCAGCAGGTCGATGCGCTGGCCGCCCGTCACCTTGACCGTGGGAATCTTGTACTTGTCCACCGCGTCGGCAATGCGGCGCAACTCGCTGGCGGTGGTTTCGCCGCCCCACATGCGCGGAATCACCGAATAGGTGCCGTCTTTTTGGATGTTGGCGTGGCTGCGCTCGTTAATGAAGCGGCTTTGCGGGTCGTCTTGGGCCTCTTTGGGCCAGGTGCTGATGAGGTAGTAATTGACCGCGGGGCGGCAGGTGGCACAGCCGTTGGGCGTGCGCCATTGCAGGGTCTTGAACACATCGGCCATGCGCAGCAGCTTGCTGCCGTCGGCCTGCACCGTGCGAATGGCTTGGCGCACATCTTCATGGCTGTGGTCGGTGCAGCCGCACAGGGCTTTTTTCTTCGGCGTGGCCGAGTAGTCGCCCCCGGCGGTGAACATGATGAGCTGCTCCACCAGCCCGGTGCAGCTGCCGCAGCTGGCGCTGGCCTTGGTGTGTTTGCGCACCTCGTCCAGGGTGAACAAGCCTTTTTCTTTGATGGCTTTGCAGATGCTGCCCTTGGTCACGCCGTTGCAGCCGCAGACCTCGTCGCTGTCGGCCAGGGCGGCGGCTTTGTTCTGGCCTTGGTGGCCGGTGTCGCCCAGGTTGCTGACAGTGAAGTTCTGACCAAACATCAGCTTGTCGCGAATGTCTTGGATGCTGCGGCCTTCG
The DNA here is from genome assembly GCA_041192045.1 of Pseudomonadota bacterium. Classification (GTDB taxonomy): domain Bacteria; phylum Pseudomonadota; class Gammaproteobacteria; order Burkholderiales; family Burkholderiaceae_C; genus Hydrogenophaga. Next base: position 108,763 of record JBEENR010000001.1, read on the forward strand.
CGCAGCAGCTTGAAGTACCAGCTGCCGTCCACCGTGTCGCCATACAGGCAAGCACCCACCAGCTTGTCGTTTTGCACCACCAGTTTTTTGTACACACCACCCACCGGGTCGGACATGATGATGTGTTCGGTGCCCTCGCCACCTTGGAAGTTGCCCGCCGAAAACAAATCAATGCCCGTTACCTTGAGCTTGGTGCTGGTCAAGCTGCCGCTGTAGCGGCCAATGCCGAATTCGGCCAAGTGGGTGGCCAGCACCTTGCCTTGTTCAAACAGCGGGGCCACCAGCCCGTAGGCAATGCCCCGGTGCGCGGCGCATTCGCCCACGGCATAAATGCGCGGGTCGGTGGTGGTTTGCAGCGTGTCGTTCACCACAATGCCTCGGTTCACATGCAGGCCCATGCGCTCGGCCAGCGCGGTGTTGGGGCGGATGCCCACCGCCATCACCACCAAGTCGGCGGCCACTTCGGGCTGTGGCGCGGTGCCCGCCTTGAAGCGCACCGCCCCCACCCGGCCACTGGCGGCGGGCAGCAGGGCCTCGGTCTGTGCGCCGAGTAAAAAGCGCATGCCTCGCGCCTCTAGCGACTGTTGCAGCAGCTGGCCCGCCACCTCGTCCAGCTGGCGCTCCATCAGCCACGGGGCCACATGCACCACCGTGACTTGCATGCCGCGCTTCATCAGGCCGTTGGCCGCCTCCAGCCCCAGCAGGCCCCCGCCAATGACGACGGCGTGCTTGTACGTGGCTGCCGCGTCGATCATGGCTTGCGTGTCGGCGATGTCGCGGTAGGCCAACACGCCGGGCAGATCTTTGCCCGGAATGGGCAAGATGAAGGGGTTGGACCCCGTGGCCAGCACCAGCCGGTCGTAAGGCACGCTGACAGTCTCGCCAGCCGTGTTGCGGGCATGTACCAAGCGGGCGGCGCGGTTCACTTCATAGACCGTCCAGCCCGCGTGCAGGGTGATGCCGTTGTCGCGGTACCAGTCCCAGTCGTTGAGCACGATCTCGTCCAGCGTCTGCTCACCGGCCAGCACGGGCGAGAGCAGGATGCGGTTGTAGTTGGGGTGGGGCTCGCTGCCAAACACGGTGATGTCGTGCTGGCCGGGGGCCAGCTTCAGCAGTTCTTCAAGGGCGCGAATGCCTGCCATGCCGTTGCCGACGAGCACCAGCCGGGTGCGTGGCGGCTTGGGGGTTTGCATGTCCATGCGGTTTCTCCTGGGCTGCGCACAGGCGGCCAGCGGCCTGCCGGTTGCAGCATGCGGTTGGGTGGGGGAAGGGGAAGCGGGGCAGGGCGGCCTGCGCCGCCCACTGGGGCTCAGGCGGCTTTTTCGACGTGCGCCTGGCGGGTGTACAAAAAGTCAATCACCGCTTTGCGGTAGCCCAGGTAGCGGGCATCGTCGGCCAGGGCCACCCGGCTGCGTGGGCGGGGCAAATCGACAGCCAGCACCTCGCCAATGGTGGCGGCGGGGCCGTTGGTCATCATCACGATCTTGTCGGACAGCAGCACCGCCTCGTCCACATCGTGCGTCACCATCACCACCGTGCTGTGGGTGCGGGCCACAATCTCCAGCAGCTCGTCTTGCAGCTTGGCGCGGGTCAGGGCATCGAGTGCGCCAAAGGGCTCGTCCATCAGCAGCACCTTGGGCTCCATCGCCAAGGCGCGGGCAATGCCCACCCGCTGCTTCATGCCGCCCGAAATTTCGCCGGGGCGCTTGTGCGCGGCATGGGTCAGGCCCACCAGGGCCAGCGCGGCATCGGTGCGGGCGTTCAGCTGGGTCTTGGTTTCGGCGGGTGCGCCGGGGTTGCGGGTGCCAAACACGCGCTCCACGCCCAGGTACACGTTTTCAAAGCAGGTCAGCCACGGCAGCAGCGAATGGTTTTGGAACACCACCGCCCGTTCCGGGCCGGGGCCAGCAATTTCGCGGTTGGCGCACAGCAGCACGCCTTGTGTGGGCTGGGTCAGCCCGGCAATCAGGTTGAGCAGGGTGGACTTGCCGCAGCCCGAGTGACCAATGAGGGCCACAAATTCGCCCTTGGCGATGTTCAGGCTGATGTTGTGCAGCGCGGTGAACGGGCCTTTTTTGGTCTTGAAGGTTTGCTCAACGTTTTGAATCTCGATGAACTTGGTGGTCAGCGATGCGTTCATGATTTCACCTCTTCATACGTGAAGGCCGAGGCCAGTTTGATGAGCGCCATTTCCAGCAGCAGCCCGACGATGCCAATCACAAAAATGGCGATGATGATGTTGGTGACGTTCAGGTTGTTCCACTCGTCCCACACCCAAAAGCCAATGCCCACGCCACCGGTCAGCATCTCTGCCGCCACGATCACCAGCCACGCCGTACCCACCGCCAAGCGCACGCCGGTCAGCATGTAGGGCAGCACCGAGGGGAACAGAATTTTGGTCAGGATCTTCCACTCAGACAGGTTGAGCACGCGGGCCACGTTCATGTAGTCCTGCGGCACGCGCTGCACGCCCACGGCGGTGTTGATGATCATGGGCCAAATGCTGCAAATAAAAATCGTCCAAATGGCCGCTGGGTTAGCACCTTTGAACACCAGCAGCCCAATCGGCAGCCAAGCCAGGGGCGACACCGGGCGCAGCAGGCTGATGAGCGGGTTGAACATGCGGCCCAAAAATTCAAAGCGGCCAATGGCAAAGCCCGCCGGAATGCCCACCAGCGCGGCCAGGCCAAAGCCCACCGCCACCCGCTCCAGGCTCATCAGCACGTTCCAGCCCACGCCCTGGTCGTTGGGGCCGTTGCGGTAGAACGGGTCGCTAAAAATCTGCACCGCCTGCGCCCAAGTGGTCGCTGGCCCCGGAATGCTGCTGCCCGTGCTGTACGACACCAGCGCCCACACGCCCACCAGCAAGGCCAGCCCCAGCAGTGGCGGCACCACGCGCAGGGCCAAGCCGCTCCAGTCCATGCGGCGGCGGGGGCTGGGGGTGGCTGGTTTCATGGCGGGGCTGGACTGAGCGGGTTGAACGGTGGGGGCGGTAGGTGTGGTGGGGGCAGGCTGCGCAGCGGCTGGCGCACCCCGGTGGCTGCTGGCGGCCACCGGGGCCTCCAGCGGAGCATGAAAAACGGCACTGACCATGATGGTGAGACTCCTCAAGACAAACGGGGATGGAGACCGGGCGTTTAGAGCGAGCGTTTAGGCCCGAACCTTGAAGCTGTCGGCGTACTTAGCGGGGTCTTTGCCGTCCCACACCACGCCGTCGATCAGCTTGCTGGATCGCATCTCGCTGCTGGGCAGCGGGGTTTTGCTGGCGGCGGCGGCTTGTTTGTAGAGATCGATCTTGTTGATCTCGCGGGCGACTTTCAGGTAGTCGGGGTGGTCTTTGATGAGCCCCCAGCGTTTGTGCTGCGTCAGGAACCACATGCCGTCGCTCAGGTACGGGAAGTTGACCGCGCCACCGTCGTAAAACTTCATGTGGTCGGGGTCGTCCCAGGTTTTGCCCATGCCGTTTTGGTAGCGGCCCAGAATGCGCTGGTTGATGGCCTCGACACCCGTGTTCACATACGCGCGCTGGGCAATGGTTTCGGCCATTTTCAGCTTGTTCTGCAAGCCCGCATCAATCCACTTGCCCGCTTCCAGAATGGCCGCCGTCACGGCGCGGCAGGTGTTGGGGTATTTCTGCGTGAATTCGCTGGTGGTGCCCAGCACCTTTTCGGGGTGGTCTTTCCACACCTCTTGCGTGGTGGCTGCCGTCACGCCAATGCCGTCAATGATGGCGCGGTGGTTCCAGGGCTCGCCCACACAAAAGCCGTCCATGTTGCCCACCCGCATGTTGGCCACCATCTGCGGCGGCGGCACGGTGATGACCTTGGCATCCTTCATCGGGTTGATGCCCGCACTGGCCAGCCAGTAGTAGAGCCACATGGCGTGGGTGCCGGTCGGAAAGGTCTGGGCAAAGGTGTATTCGCGCTTGTCGCGGGCCATCAGCTTGGCCAAGCTGGCCGCGTCTTTGGCCCCGGCATCGGCCAGTTTTTTGCTCAGGGTAATGGCCTGCCCGTTGCGGTTGAGGTTCATCAGCACCGCCATGTCCTTTTTGGGGCCAGCGGTGCCCAGGTGCACACCGTAAATCAGGCCATAAAGCACATGGGCAAAGTCCAGCTCGCCGTTGACCAGTTTGTCGCGCACGCCGGGCCAGCTGGCTTCTTTGCTGGGGACGATCTTCACGCCGTACTTTTTGTCAATGCCCAGTTCGGCAGCCATGACCACGCTGGCGCAGTCGGTCAGCGGGATGAAGCCAATTTTCACCTCGGTCTTTTCTGGGGCATCGGAGCCCGCCGCCCACACACCGCTGTGGCCCAGGGTGGCAAAAAAGCTGGCACCGGCCACGCTTTTTTGCAGAAAGTCGCGCCGTGAGGGCTGGGCTGACGGGGTGGCTGGGTGGGCAGTGGTATCGGTATCGGTAGCGGTATCGGCGGGGGTGTGGACGGAGGGCTTGGTGCTCATGTTCAACTCCAAAAAAACGAGGGCCAAAAAAAACGGCACCCATCAACCAGCTTGCAACTGCTGCAAGCCGACATGATGGACGCCGTTGTCCTGTGTCTGAAAAGACTCTCAGGCTCTCACCGCCATTGGTGCAAACCCTTGATGCCTCGCTTCTAAGCACAGACTGTGCCAGTCTGTGTTGTGGTGTGCGGGGCGGTTTTCGGCTGGGTTGTCGCCCGAATCAGCGCGTCCGGCCTGTGCATGCACCATGCCTGCGCCTGCGCTGGTGGGCCAACCCCCAGGGTCTTGGGTGTTTTTGGTGCATGGCATGCACCAGGGTTCAGCGTGGGCGTGTGGGCAGCACATCGGCCATGGCCAGCACGGCCTCGGCCACTTCCAGCAGGCGGCGGTTTTGGTTCATGGCCATTTGGCGCAGGGTTTTGTGGGCTTCAGCCTCGCTCAGTTGCTGGTGCGCCATCAGCAAGCCTTTGGCCCGCTCCACCAGCTTGCGCTCGTTGAGGCTGGCGCGCACGGTGTCGAGTTCTTCGCTCATGCTTTGCAGGCGGCGGGCCTGTTCTTGCACCAGCTCCAGCATCGAGCGCTGCAACTGCAAGCCGTAGCTGGGCTGGGTGGCGCTCTCCAGCGGGGTGCTGTGTGCGTCCTGAAAGAACGACAGGGCTTCGTCGCGGGGCGGCTCGGTGGATGGGCGCAAGGTCTCCAGCGTGGTCAGTTCTTGCTGGGCAGCGGCCATGCGCTGCTCGCAGGCCTGCTGCAAACCGTGCGCCAGCTGGTCTTCGACCTGCTTCATGGCATCGACCCGCTGGCTGCAACAGGCAAACCACACGGGGCTCTGGGTGGCATCCAGCGGGGCACCGTGGGCGGCGGTACACAGCACCCGGCGCATGCGTTCCAGCTCGGCCAGCAGCGTGCTGGGCTGGCACTGTGCCCACAGCGTGCCCAGGGCAGCGCTAGAAAACTCGGTGAACACGCGCAGGCAGTGTTCTTGCGATTCAATCAGGTGCAGCAGGCGCTGCTGTTCGCTGCTGTCGGCCCGGCCACTGGCGAACAGGGCCGAGCCCACCGCCCGCTCTTGTCCGGCCAGCTCTTTGCCTTGCATGAAGTTGAAGCGGGCCACCAGCAGGCGCGAAATGTCGGGGTCGGGCGCGCTGTCAGCGGCTTCAAACACCACGGCCAGCAGACCCGCAATCAGGCGCACATAGGCCTCGGTGGCTTGGCGGGCGCTCCAAGCTTGTTGCGCCACCTGCGCACGCAAAAAAGGCAGGGCATTGAGGCCTTGCAAAACATAAGCAATGCGGCTGAACAGCCGCGCACCGTTGCCCACCGGGGCCGCTTCGGTGTCTAGGCTGTCTAGGCAGTGGCGCAGGGCCGCCTCGGCTTGCCCGCTGGCGGCGATCTGCGCCTCGCGCTCGGCCCCAAAGTGGCTGCCCTTGGAGCCCAGGTAGAGGTTGGACAGGCCGCGTTCGCGCTGCAAGGCATGCACCAGTTGCCCGGTCAGGTTGACCAGCGCGCTGGTCAGCGCCAGCGCCTCAAGCCCGGCAATTTCGCAGCGTTTGGCCGCCATCAGAAAGCTCAAACCAGATTTCATGCTTGCCATTGGAACAGGTGAGCCCGCCAGCCAGCAACAAGCGTGCCGCCCGTACACTCGCGCCATGCTGATTTTGGGTATTGAATCGTCTTGCGACGAAACCGGCGTGGCCCTGGTGGATGCCAGTGGCAGCGCCACACCACGGCTGTTGGGCCACGCGCTGCACAGCCAGATTGACATGCACCAAGCCTATGGCGGCGTGGTGCCCGAGCTGGCCAGCCGCGACCACATCCGCCGCGTGCTGCCGCTGACCGATGAGGTGATGGCGCAGGCGGGGCTGCCCCTGCGTGCGCTGGATGCCGTCGCTCACACCCAGGGGCCGGGTCTGGCCGGTGCCTTGCTGGTGGGCTCGGGCGTGGCCTGTGCGCTGGGCTTTGCCTTGGGCAAACCGGTGCTGGGCATCCACCACCTAGAGGGGCACCTGCTGTCACCTTTTTTAAGCGCCGACCCGCCGGTCTTCCCGTTTGTGGCGCTGCTGGTCTCGGGCGGGCACACCCAACTGATGCGGGTGGACGGCGTGGGCCGTTACACGCTGCTGGGCGAAACCATTGACGATGCCGCGGGCGAAGCGTTTGACAAATCGGCCAAGCTGCTGGGGCTGGGCTACCCCGGTGGCCCAGCCCTGTCGCGCTTGGCCGTGCAGGGCGATGCCACCGCCTACAAACTGCCGCGCCCGCTGCTGCACAGTGGCGACCTGGATTTTTCATTTGCGGGCCTGAAAACCGCCGTGTTGACCCTGGTCAAGCGCTTGGCCCAGGCCCGGCCCGAAGGGCCAGCCACCAGCCACCTGGCCGACCCGCTGAGCGCGCAGCAAAAGGCCGACGTGGCCGCCTGCGTGCAGGCCGCGATTGTCGAGGTGTTGGTCAAAAAGTCGCTGGCTGCCGTGCAGCGCAGCGGCCTGCGCCGCCTGGTGGTGGCCGGTGGCGTGGGGGCCAATGCCCTGTTGCGCAGCGAACTGAATGCCGCCTGCGCCCGTGCCCGCGTCCGCGTTCACTACCCGGAGCTGCACCTGTGTACCGACAACGGGGCCATGATTGCCCTGGCCGCTGGCCTGCGCGTGCAGGCCGGGCTGGCGCTGTCACCCACGGCACCCGCCACGCCCCACCCCACGGCCTGCGCCTACCACTTTCAGGTGCGCCCACGCTGGCCGCTGGCCGAACTTTCTACCCCACCGGCCTGAGGGTTTTGACCGCCGCGTGACGAATTACACTGCGCCACCCCTCAGCCGGGGGGCCTGCGGACTGAACTGTCTGTGCACTTATTTTTTTTGAACCACGCTGCATGACCACCGTTTCTGCCTCTCCCTTGCGCCGCCGTTTCACCACCGCGCTGCTGGCCCTGGCCGCCGCCTGCGCGCTGCCCGCCGTGGCCCAGAACAACCCCCCAGCCGCGCCCACAGGTGCGCCCATCCGCATCGCCATGATCGAAGGCCTCTCGGGGCCGTTTGCCAACACCGGCGAAGCCGTGTTCCGCAACCTCGTCTGGGCCACCGAGCGCGTCAACGCACGCGGCGGTGTCAAGCTGCCCGGCGGTGCCCGGCCCCTGCAAGTGGACCGCTTCGACAGCAAAGGCCAGACCGAAGAAGCCCTGCTGGCCCTGCGCACCGCCATCGACCGCAACATCACCCTCGTCACCCAGGGCAACAGCTCAGCCGCCGCCGCCGCCCTGATCGACGCGCTGAACAAGCACAACGAACGCGAACCCAGCCGCCAAGTGGTGTTCCTCAACTACTCGGCAGTGGACCCGGTGCTGACCAACGAAAAATGCAGCTACTGGCACTTCCGCTTCGATGCCCATGCCGACATGCGCATGGCCGCCCTGATGAGCGTGCTGCGCGAAGACAAAGCCCTGAAAAACATCTACCTCATCGGCCAAGACTACAGCTTTGGTCAGGCCGTGCTGCGCGAGGCCCGCACCCAGCTGGCGGCGCAGCGGCCCGACATCAAAATCGTCGGCGACGAGCTGCACCCCATGGCCCGCGTGAAAGACTTTTTGCCCTACGCCACCAAAATCAAGGCCAGTGGCGCACAGGCCGTGCTGACGGGCAACTGGGGCAACGACCTGACCCTGCTGGTCAAAGCCGCCCGCGAAGTGGGGTTTGACGGCACCTTCTACACCTTCTACGGCAACGCCCTGGGCGCACCCGCCGCCATGGGCGATGCCGGTATTGGCAAAGTGGTGGCCGTGGCCGACTGGTTCCCCAACGTGGCCACCCGCGAATCCGAAGCCCTCTACCAAGCCTTCCGCCAGCGCTTCCCCAAACCCGAAGACGACTATGTGCACCTGCGCATGCAACTCATGGTCGAAGCCCTGGCCCAAGCCATTGAGCGCGCCGGTTCGGTCAACGCCGCCGACGTGGCCGCGCAACTCGAAAAAGCCGAAGTCAAACTGGCCGGACAAACCGCCCGCATGCGCGCCGCTGACCACCAGTTCCAGCAACCGCTGGCCGTGGCCGTCATGGACCGCCAAGGCACGCCCGGCGTGAAATTTGATGTCGAAGGCTCCGGCTACGGCTTTCGCGTCATTCGCCAGCTCAGCCCCCAGCAGGCCGAACAGCCGCACAGCTGCACCATGAAGCGGCCCTGAATCCCTGAATCCGCGCTGAACCCACCCGCACACCCCCCCCAGACCGCACACCCCGGAGAGACCCCACCATGCGCCCTGTTGTCGAACACCTGCAAGCCTCGCGCATCCGCGAAGTCGCCAACGCGGGCCTGGGCCTGCCCGATGTACTCAAGTTTTGGTTTGGCGAGAGCGATGCCGTCACCCCCGAGGCCGTGCGCCAAGCCGCCATCGACTCCTTGCAACAGGGTGAAACCTTTTACGCCCACAACCTGGGCCTGCCCGAGCTGCGCGAAGCCCTGGCCACCTACACCCAGCAACTGCACCCCGGCCAGACGGCAGCGCACTGGCTGGGCCGCATCGCCGTCACCTCGGGCGGGGTCAATGGGCTGATGCTGGCCTCGCAAGCCCTGCTCGAAGCCGGGGACGAGGTGGTCGTCGTCACCCCCGCCTGGCCCAACCTGCTGGCGCAACCACTCATCATGGGCGCACACACCCGCTGCGTGCCCCTGCAAGTGGCCACCGACGGCGACAACGCCGGGGCCTGGGTGCTGGACATGCCCAGCCTGCTACAAGCCATTACCCCCGCCACCCGCCTGCTGATCGTTAACGCGCCCAACAACCCCACCGGCTGGACACTGACCCGCGCCGAACAACACACCCTGCTGGCCCACTGCCGCCACACCGGCACCTGGATCTTGGCCGACGAGGTTTATGAACGCCTGTACTACGGCCACGGGCCGCAAGACAGCAACCCTGCCAGCCCCTGCGCGCCCAGCTTTCTGGACATTGCCACCCCCGACGACCGGCTGGTGGTGGCGCAAAGTTTCTCAAAAAGCTTCCTCATGACCGGCTGGCGGCTGGGCTGGCTGGTTTTGCCCCCGGCCCTGACCGAGCCCGTGGGCAAACTCATTGAATTCAACACCTCCTGCGCCCCCGTGTTCATCCAGCGTGCCGCTGTGGCGGCCTTGCAGCACGGTGACGACATCACCCCCGCCCTGGTGGCCCATCTGCGCCAGTGCCGCGACACCTTGGTGCCCCTGCTGCAAGCCCTGCCCGGCGTGACCGTGGCCCCGCCACCCGGCGGCATGTACGCCTTCTTCCGCATCGACGGCCACGCCGACTGCCTCAACGTGGCCAAACGCCTGGTGCGTGAAGCGGGCCTGGGCCTGGCCCCCGGCAGCGCCTTTGGCCCCGAAGCCACCGGCTGGCTGCGCTGGTGCTTTGCCAGCCGCGACCCCCAGCGCCTGGTGCAAGGCGTGGACCGCCTGCGCACTTGGTTGGCACAACAGGCGGGGCGCTGACGCGGCAGGCGCTTGCCGCCACAACCCGCTGCGGCTCAGGCGGGCCGTGTGCGCGTTTTGCGGGGCTTGGGCGTGTCGGTGGGCAGCAGGCTGGTGATGCGCTGGTACAGCTCAAACAAAAACGCCACCCGCTCGGCATCGTTCTTCCAAGACTTCTTGCCCCCGCACAAGGCATAAGCCGCATCCACTGCGGCATCCAGTTTCTGGTGCGCCTTTTGCAGCACAACCGGCGTGACCAGCGGGTCGTACAAATCCGCCAGTGAATTGGGCCTGTCGCCTTGCTGATACTGAGCACGGGCATCTAGCACCGCTTGCGCTGCGGTTTCAATGGCGGCACGGGCTTTGCGGCCAGCGGCATCGTCTGCCAATTCGGGCCAGGGGAAGTTGTTGTAAACGATATTTATCGAGTATTGATAGCGACTCTCAAGCCGTCCGCATACCTGACGCATCCACGCCATGTGCATTTTTGACTGTAAAACACCAAACTCAACAATCGTACCGTTCGGTATGAATTGAAGTGTGTTGTTCAGAATGGTTGTTGCAGGCTCAAAACCGATAGGCAAGTACAACCTTTTTTCCGAGGAAACCTTCGGCACCACGATGGAGTAACCTTCGGTTGGCTGACGAATTTCACCAAAAAGCCAGGGTCGCTCAGCTTTTTCAACAGTAGCCAATTTAGGGCTTTTCAGTCGAAAATTTTTGACTGCATTGACCCGTTTCATCACCAGGGGGGTGGATTTGAGTTCATTTGGTGATACGCCCACCAGCCACAAGCACCAGCGATTGCCTGTATTGAGATAGTTTTCACCACCAAGAAATTTTCTGATCCATTTTTTTGCAGCAGGCTCTGCGCAAATAAAATCCTCTAGTTCTGTGTCTGAAAATATTAAATGTCCGTCATCAGTGGCTTCATTGCCTTTGATCATTGGGCTCACTGCACAAATGCTTTGTCGCCGGGACTCTAGCAGAACCGTATTGCTTTCAATCAAATACGGATTGATGTTACTGGCTGGAACAGCCAACGGTTCGCCCTTGACATCCTCATATTCATAAATAATTTTATTGGGCAAGTCATTCAATCCAAACCCAATAATCACGCAATGCACGGCAGCGTTTCCCTTGGCTTCATTGCTCCATTTGAAAGTGCGGTGCGCAAAATGAATATGGAAACCCCGCGCCAGCAACCAACTCCAGAGCACACCCACCTGCTCGCCCTGGGTAATGCTGTTGGTGGACACAAAAGCGGCCCGAGCAAAATAGGGCAGGCCAACGCCCAAAGGCGCGTGTGGGGCAGTCGCCGGGCGCGATTTCGGAACCCAAGGTTCATGAGCGCCCGGCGACTGCCCCACACGCGCCGTCGCTGCGTCTTGCAGATACTGGGCTGCCTTCACATACCAGGCCGAAACGAAATCCAGCACGCCTGAGCCGTGAATCGACCCCATCACGCTTTCAAAATCGGCTTTCTGTGCTGGTGATTGTTCCTTTTTACCCAGAAACGGCGGATTCCCCAGCACAAAACTGCACCGCTCCGCAGGCAACACCCCATTCCAATCCAAACGCAAAGCATTCCCATGCACCACATGCGGCGTGCTTTTGAGCGGAATACGGGCGTAATACAAGCCAAACTCCTCACTCACCCGCAAATTCATCTGATGATCCACCAACCACAACGCCACCTGCGCAATTTGCGCCGGAAACTCCTCAACTTCAATACCGTAAAACTGATCCACATCCAAGCTGATCAGCTGGTTCACATCCAGCGCCTGCTGCCCGCCCTGGTGGCTCGCCCGCAACACCTCCAGCTCCAATAACCGCAACTCCCGGTAACTGATGACCAGAAAATTGCCACAACCACAGGCCGGATCAAAAAACGTCAGCCGCCGCAAATACTTCTGAAAATCAAACAGCCGATGCTTATTGCCCTTCACCTTGTGAAATTCGGCCCACAAATCGTCCAAAAACAAGGGCTTGATCAGCTTCAGAATATTTTCTTCAGATGTGTAATGCGCCCCCAAATTGCGACGCGCCTTCTCGTCCATGATGCTCTGGAACAAACTGCCAAAAATCGCCGGGCTAATGGCCGACCAATCCAGCGCACAAGCATCCAGAAAAATCTCCCGCATCGCGTAATTAAATCCCGCTATCGGCAACACCTCTTCAAACAGCTTGCCATTCACAAACGGAAACGCCGCCAATTGCTCGTCCAAGGCACGGCTGCGCTTGTGCTCGGGCGTATTCAGCACCTGAAACAAATGCGCCAGCAGTGGCCCCAAGTCTGAACCGTCAATACAGCTGCGCTCTTCCACCAACTGCCGCATGGCCTGCGCGGGCTGAAAAATACCGGTGTCGTCCGCAAACAGGCAGAACAACAGACGCACCAGCAACACCTCCAAATCATGCCCCTCGTAACCGCTGGCCTTCAGCGCATCGTGCAGCTTGCCCATGCGCTCCGCCGCCTTGATGTTCACCGGGTCTTGCGGCGCAATGCGCTGCGGCTTGTAACCCGCCACCAGCCCAAACAGCCGCACATTTTTGTGCAAATCAGCCAGCAAAAATTCGTCCATTTCCCCCGTGGCCAATTGCCGCACCCGAAAACGCGCAAAGTCACACACCACCACAATTTGCGGCAAATCGCGCTCGGCAATGCCGCTGAGGTAATCCATGGCCTGATCCATCGCACGGTCCAAGTCTTTGCCACGCGATTTGTGCTCCACCAGCAACATGCCCGGCCAAAACAAATCCACAAACCCATCGGTACGCGCCTTGGCCCCCGGCAGCTTTTTCACCGCATGCTCAAAACTGGCCACCCGCTTGTCGCTGATGCCAAAAATCTCAAAAAAATCAATCCAAAACGGCTTCGCATCCGAATCCTCGCGGGTGGCATCCGCCCAGCGTTTAGAAAACGCCAGCGCCTTGCTTTTAATTTCGTTCCAAGACAGGGGCATGGTGGTTGGGGGTGGGGTTGTTATGGAAACAGATCGTTGGATACAACATGAGTTTTTCAGGTGTTGTTCATCCACGCCATCAGCGTGCGGTGCAAAGCCTGAAAACTGGCAGACTGATTCCGCTCTGGGTTCAGCTTTCTGGATATGCGCCGCGCACCATCGCGTTTTGAATATACCGTCAGTGCCTGTTTCAGCTCTCTGGACGGGCTGCCCAGCTTGTCTGGATGCCTGAATTTGGCCGCTCTGGCGCGAGCGGCTAGGGCGGGTTTCTCAAAGGCCTGCGCAACGGCTGTCCAGTCTCCAACAAAAAACGATTCAAGCTCACGACAGGCGATGCGAACCACCGCATCATGTTTGCCTGCTGCCATGCAGAGGGCTTGCAGATTTTCTTTGATGCGGACGCAATCACCACTGTCTTGATCGCGCATCACCAGAAAGCGTGAGTTGGGTAATTGCCAGTGCTTGATTCGACGCTGCAATTGTTTTTCTAGGTCTTGTTTTCCTTCAAAAACCTGAAAATGCAGCGTGACTTCGTGCGGGTGGAGTTTTGCTAAATAGCTTTCTAGATAGCCCTCAAGAAAATCTTGGGCGGAGGGCTCTTCCAGAAAAAACACCCAATTTTTCATCATGGGTGCGCTCCTGGAAATAGGCCTTGCTTCCATAAATAGCCCATCTGATCGCCCTCAGCGATATAGACGCTGATTTGCGCATTCTCGGCGGCTCTGTGTACGGTCGTATAACCACCGGATTTCTGGAGCCAGTAAACCTCGTCCAATTGGGTCGCATTCAGGAAATCGGGCGAATGTGTGGTGACAAAAACCTGTCCTCCACGTTCGGCATACGTGCGGAATTCTTCCGCCAGATCCCACAGCAGAGAAGGATAGAGTTGGTTTTCTGGTTCTTCGACGCAGAGCAGGGGATGGGGTGCTGGGTCGTACAACAGCACGAGGTATGCAAGCATTTTGATCGTGCCGTCTGACACGAAGCGGGCAAGAAAAGGATCGACAAATGATCCATCCTGAAATTTCAATAAGACGCGCCCTTCCTCGGTGGTTTTAGCCTCGACCTTGGTAACACCGGGAACGGTTTGCTCCAAGCGACTCAAAATCTGATCGAATGTAGAGCGGTGATTTTTGTACAGGTATTCGACAACCAGTGAGAGGTTTTCGCCTTCGCGTGACAGGTGTTCGGCATAGCCCGCTTCGGCTTCAGGGCGGGCCCGGCTGATATGAAAGTCGGACAAATGCCAGTTCTCGATCAAGTTGCCCAATGCGACGACTGCCGGGAAACGTTCGAACTGAGCCAGCCCTTTGATGGCAAGAATATCTGGACTTTTCAGTGTCTGCGTTTCGCGTTGCAAGTGTCGTTCGTCAGAGACGGTTTCGAGTTCGTTGGTCACCGCTTCGCCAGTACCCATAGAAAAGTCCAAAAATTTCCAGGGTTGTCCGCGACTGCCTCTGCGGTATTGCAAAACCTCTTTCGTGACCACGGGCCTACCTTTGGGGTCGTCGATATGGAGTTCGTAGGTGATCAGACGAGACCGCCCGTCGGCCAACGTGGCTCGCAGCTTAATCTCGATCTCAATCGGGCCGCTGCTGTTTCTGCTGCGCACTTCTGCCAGACCTCGGCTGCCGCCCAAGCGGCTCAAAGCGGCGGTGACATTGGTCGTCATGGCATCGCGCAGAAAAGCGAAGACGGAAAACAAGGTGCTCTTGCCTGTACCGTTTGCCCCAACGAGAATACAAAAACGGGGAATGTTCTTGATATGAACTTTTTGAAAGACGCGGAAGTTGCTCAGACGAATCGATTCGATTTGTTGCATGGGAATAAGCCTTGTCTGTGCGGGTCTGTTGCTGCTGCGTTTTGGAGGCAGAGCGCAGCAGCAACAGGGTTAAAGCGCCACAGCATACCGCGCCAGCTACCCACTATCATTCAAAACCCACGCCCAACGCTCACGCCCGCACCGTACACCATGGCCACCTTGATGGTGTTTCCGTGGAGCTACGGCGTGGTGCTGCCCAACATCACCCGCGCCCAGTTCAACAAAGCCGAACTCGGCCATGCCATTGAGCCGCACCGCGTGCTGTGCCAAGACGAAATGGGCGAACAAGTGGAGCCCGAAGCCCTGCAAAGCCGCCTCTGGGACATGTTTCCGTACCTGATGCGCGGTGTCATTTCGCTGCCGCAGCTGGAGCGGGTGCGCTGGATTCTGTTCCCCGAAGTGCGGGTGTCGCCCCCTGGTACGCTGGTGCAGGCTGAACTGCCACTGCATGCCGACGAAGCCGCCGAGCTGCCCAGCATCATGCGGGTGATGGATTTGCAGCAGGAACAACTGGCGCGCAGCCTGGGCGATGGGCACCGCGTCATTCATGGCGTGGCCGGTTCGGGCAAAACCATGCTGCTGGGCTACCGGGCCGAGTACCTGGCCAACACCCTCAGCAACACCCTGGGCAAGCCTGGGCATCACGCCAGCAAGCCCGTGCTGGTGCTCTGTTACAACGAGCCGCTGGCCCAGCAGCTCAGCCGCATCATGCAGGCCAAAGGCATTGCCGACCGGGTGCAGGCGGTGCATTTTCACAAGTGGTGCCGCGCCCAGTTGTTGGCCTATGGGCAAGCCTTGCCAGCACAAAACCTGCCTAAAGACGTGTTTTTTGACGACATGGTGCAGCGCGTCATCAACGGGGTGGATCGTCGCCAGATTCCCAGTGGGCAGTACCGCGCGGTGCTGATCGACGAAGGCCACGACTTTGCGCCCGAGTGGCTCAAGCTGGTGGTGCAGATGGTGGACCCGGCCACCAACAGCCTGCTGGTGATGTACGACGACGCGCAAAGCATTTACGAGCGGGCCAGACAGAAAAACTTCAGCTTCAAGCGCCTGGGCATTCAGGCACAGGGCCGCACCACCATCCTCAAGATCAACTACCGCAACACCCGGCAAATCCTGCAAACCGCCAGCTTGGTGGCCGCCGACCTGCTGACCGCCGAAGACCAAGACGACGACGGCGTGCCGCTGCTCAAGCCCGTGAGCTGTGGACGCGAGGGCGAAGCGCCCCTCATCATCCGCCTGCCCACCCTGCGCGAGGAAGCGCAGGCCATTGCCGAGCAGCTCAGGGCCGCCCACCGCGAGGGCCACGCCTGGGGCGACATGGCCGTGCTCTGCCGCCACTGGACGCAGATGAACCTCTGTTCTGACGTGTTCAATGCGCATGACCTGCCGCACCGTGTGCGCAAGCCCCACCCGGCCCCCCGCTTCGACATGGCCAGCGACACCATCAAAGTGATGACCCTGCATGTGAGCAAAGGGCTGGAATTCCCCGTGGTGGCCCTGGTCGGCGTGGGCCACATGCCCGCCGAGGGCGAAGACGAGCGCGAAGCCGCACGGCTGGTCTATGTGGGTGCCACCCGTGCCTCACAACGCCTGATCGTGGGTGCCAGCGGCAACGGGCGGTTTGCTGAGCGTTTCGGGGCTTTGGTGGGGTGATGGTTTGCTGGAGCTTGACAGGCCAGCCGCTGCGCTTGTCGGGCTGACTGCTCCAAGGCTTTTTGCAGGGCTTTGGGCGAGGGAGTCAGCCGGTTGCTTGGCTGAGTTTTTGCAGTTTGCGCCATGTTTCGGGCTCCGTTACGGTGAGTTGGTGATTAACGCTTGCAGCCACTGTGCGTGCAAGCGGGGGTGTGGAATTGTCAAACAGCGTCCATTGTCATCAATTCACTTGATTAAACCAACCCACGCCAGATAAGGCTCGATACTTTTGCAGGCTTCAGCGAGCAATTCTGCTGCTTTTGGATCTTGTGCTTCGTGTACTTTGAGAACAAGTAGCTTTTTGATTAATTGAGATCTGGCCCTGATAAGCTCGGGTCTGCTGTTTAAGCCAAACAAATTAATCGTTGTTTCTCCTCTCTGGGTTTTTCCTTTGGCAAGTGCTAATCCAAGCTTTGCATCATAGACGAACTCAATGTGATCATTAGGATTTTCAGTGCATGGGTTTAATATGGGGCCGCCATCTGTGGCTTTTGGAAATTTATTGCCTTTGTATGTTGTTGAATTGCATTTCGGGCAAGAGAGTAATAAATTATCCCACTCAAAAGTTAACGAGATATAGCGTGATTTTGGGCGATAATGCTCTATGTGTCCGGCTGCAACCGCCCCAATAACTGACTCGCAATAGGCGCACTTGCCGTTGAATGATTTTTCAAGGGCTTTTTTTACGCTAGCCGACCCATATTTTGATTGAATTTTCTTGAAGCTATCGCGGTCTTTTCTTGATCTGGCTTCTCGAAGCTTTTCTAGCCAGAGTGATTTATTGTCGAGCAGAATCTTTGGCTCACTTCCTCTGTGTACAAAAATCACTGATGCACCTTTGATTTTAGATATGCGTCAATTTTTTCTTCTGTCGTTTGATCGAAGGTCTCTATATTGTAGGGGTTGTGCTTTTCAATAAACAAAGACAATTGTTCAAGTTCATATTTTTCTTCAGACTTTAATTTTTCTGACTTTGATCGAAGAGCCGAAAATCTGTCAAGTTTTTCCTGAGTTTGAGGTGAGTATGTAGATACCAAGTCAAAAGCTTCGCTCTTCAAAATGTCATCAACATCCATAGCAAATAAACTTTGAGTGACAGACAGAGCGCTTGCTTTGTCTTTGTTTATTTTTAATGTGAGAGCACGCGAGCCAGCGCCAGCCGCAACCATCGGACTATGCGTAGAAACAATGAATTGAAGATTTGGAAACTGATCTTGAAGCCATTGTGCAATATTTCTTTGCCATATTGGATGCAGATGAATGTCTAGTTCATCAATCAAGACCACACCCTTTTCATGGAGAGGATTTGCGCTTTTAGGAAATGAACTTATTAATCGCCATACCAAATCTCCGGCCAGTGCAAGCACGCTCCTGTATCCATCGCTTAAAGAAATGGTAGGAACCTTCGATCCGTTCACATCAAAAATTATTCTTCCGTCAGTGTCAATTCTGTCGAATCTTACGCCCGTAGGAAGAAGAGCGTTAATGGCCGAAACGCCCATCTCTTTTTGTTGCTTGGCTTCTGGATCTTTTTCTTTGGCTTGTCTATAGTCCAAATAAATCATCCATTGTTCAAATGCGGCTAATCCTTCATCTTCATAGAATTGAGTCAAAAAATTGGTGTACCGACTTGGGGGATCCAGTGAGGGTACGATAACCTGATGCGAGCGCGTTAACCGACGGAAAGCGCCATAGCCGACTGCAAACCATCCATTACTTTCTGGTGAAAATGCATTTTGCCTTAACCATGATAATATTTTGTCTGAAGATTCGTGAATTCCGGGTGTATTGAACGGCTTATTCCGAATTGTTATTTTTTCTCTGCCGGTAATATGTGTTGAATATCCGAATGTGGTTCGTGGTTTATCGGTGCCGAATGTTCCAGAGTCACATGCATCTTTATGAATTCTTGTGGATATTTTTCCGGCAGTGCTTTCAATTTTCAACCAACCCGCAGGGCGCGGTAGAAGCTGAGATGCCGCGTCGGGTCCCGCCAGCATGAGTGCAATGGCTTGAAGAATCGTTGTTTTACCGCTTCCATTTTCGCTGAGCAACGTAACCCAGCGAGCAGGCTCCTTACCTTGAGTAAATCGGAGATTTATGCGGTCAAAGCATTTAATATTTTCTAAAGTTATTTCTTCAATCCACATACCGTTCTCCGAATAAAACGTTACTTCTCTTAAGAATCCTTCAAACCAGTGAGTTAAGCACTGGTTTGTCTGTGATCATGCTGGCTTCGCGCTTTGAACCTTGGGCGTTGGCTGGATCAATTCGGTTTGCAGCGCCTGTTGCCCCAGCGGCAGCTTGGACACAGACAAATTGTTGATATCTGCCCGCTGGCTGGTGTGTTGCAGGTCAATGCCTACCAAGGCCCCGTGGGCATCAAAGTCCAGTACCACACCGTCTTGCATTTCGTCCGAATTCACCGAAGTGCGGTCGGCCAAGTGGAATCGCTCAGGCACCATCTTTGGCGGTGAGCGGCAAATGTTCCCCAGTACGCATGCGCAAATATTCTTGCGGGCTGACATGCAGCACCTGCCCGTTTTCAGCCACCACCATATGGGTATTGGCGCGCTTCGCTTCTTCGGCGGCACGCAACCCGGCACGGGCCAGTGCGTTCAATGCCGCTTGAGCTGGGTCTGGTGCGAAGTCGGTCGGGCTCAAAACGGCGCTCATGGGTTGGCTCCTCTGGCCAGCAGCTTAGGCTGGCGGTGTTGGTTATCGAACAGAAACCAGCTGTTGACGATGGGCTTGTAGGTGTTTTCGAAATGCTGCAAACCCGCAGCAAACCGCCGTCGAACCACTTCGGCGGGAATGTGGTGCCCGCCTTGGGCCACGCGCAAGCGCACGCGCTCAATGGCCATTTCAGCGCTGGGCAATTGCAAAAAATACAAGCTGACCTGATAGCCCAGAGCCCGCCAGTGCAGCACCTTGGCCGCATACGCCCGCCCGGACAACGTGGTTTCTAGGGCAAAGCTACGTCGGTGGGCCACATGGTCATCAATTTCCATCAGCATGATGCGCCCCGCTTTGATGGCAGCTGATTCTGGTGAAAAAGGTGACAGGCCCGCAGCGATCAAGTCGGCGTTCACAAACACCGGGCATTGCGCCTCCCCCGGCAGAAACTCGCGCGCAAAAGTGGTTTTGCCAGCACCGTTGGGGCCTGCAATGATGATGGCGCGGGGCGGGGTTTCTGGCATGTGGGTTTGCTGAAAATCAAAGTTTGGCGTTCAGTAGGTTTATCACGGTTGGTATTTCACGGCATGGGTTTCTGGTGATGCATGAACCCTTGTAGCCTGCAATTGCTTTGGCGGCAGCTTGGGCGCGAATAGGTTGTGGACATTATTTCTTGCGACTGGAAGTTACGAAAGATGTTCATGTTATGCAATCTCTTCGGTTGTGCGTCGAGCATACTTCATCCGTAAACCCATTTTATAAAGCTGTCCAACGCGCCACGATCCGGGATAGCCTGGTCGCTCCTCAAACATTCTGAGGTTTTTCATGCGCTGAAGTGATTCTCGAATGGACTGCTCAGTGAATTGGGTCTTGTCTTTTAACTGAACAACCAGCTTATCTAATACAAACGGTGTACTAATACCATCAAAAGCCGCGACAAATTGAGCAACATGCGATTGATTGTCGCCGTTTGCAATTTCGTTACTGGCAAGATTCAATGACAGCAAGTGAACCAACTCCTGCTTTGTTTCTTCGATAAACACGGTGGACGCTTGGTCGTAAGCGCGATTGAGTAAACCAGAGTTCAACCGATCGTCTTCACTGCTCAGGGGCTCCTTGTCTGCTTGGGCAAGTTCATCCAATTTCTGCAAGAAATACAAATAGAGTCGCGGATAAAATGTGGCCATGTTTGTGTTGTCGCCACCGGCATCAGAGAAATAGAGCCGTAAAAAAGTTGACGTTAAAAGGTTGTTTCTTCTTAAGCGGTCAGGAAAAATTCTCAGCAACAGTTCTGTTGCGTCTTGTTCTGAAAGCGCACTACGCTGAATTTCATCTGTACGGTGGTTAATATCAGCTATCACATGCGAAAATTTTTCGCTAATCCAGGGCAATGAAGGCAAGCGTGACACGGCGAAATTGAGGATGGAAGATTCGCTCCATTTCAACCGAAGGACTCGACCTTCCATCTGTTGCTCGATGTTCTGTACCGAGTCAGAGGACAGGTCTTCCCGCAAAAAGGCACGAATGACCAGCTTTGAAGAAAGCGCAGGGTCGTTTTGAATTGTGCTCATGACAGTGAACAGCTCAGCCACAAATCCCTTACTTTGACTGGCTGGAACAAGTGTTTCTAAACCATCGATCAAGAAAACTTTCTGCTCTTTGGATTTCAGTAAGAGGCTTTTGATTTGCAGCGGATCTGCAAAATCGACTGGCTTTTTTCCTGCTTTTAATATATTGATAATGGTTTCTGGTAAAGGTGTTGCCTCTTCGAGCGCCAGTCGAATCAGAGACCACCAAAATATTTTTGGGGTTCCGGCATTGCCAACCCAAGCCTGTGCTTCAGTCGATTCGCTTTGCAATGCTTGAAAGCTGGTTTCGTCGGCGGCCACCAGCACAGGTGTTCCTGCATGTCTTAAGGCCAACTCTCTAAGAAGTCGCGTCTTACCGGTACCCTTTCGTCCTAGAACATAGGTGATGGGGCTTCCTTTAACAAAAAGGCGTTCAACATCCGGGATGTGAATGAAGGTTCCCATGTCTCGGGCACCAGACAGGGACAAGTTACCTGCCTGTTCACCTTGCGGCGTATTCTGTCGTCCATGTGCTTTTTTGTTGATGGGTAAACCGAGAACATCGCGCAATTTTCTTAACGACTGAATATTGTCGTTTTGGAGTTTGGAGACATCAGGTAAATTTGAGTCCAATAACGCACGATCAAAATACCAGTCAATCCAGTTGAGCTCCAGTTCTTGCGGCGAAAGTTCTTCCTCTTCATCGCTGACACGTTCGCTAATAAGGTTGGCAGCGTTGTGCGACAAAGATTGTGCGAGCGTTTCTAAAAGTTCTGTGCGAACCCGCGCTTCAAACCCTGGAATGCCACCTTCCGATTTTCGATTGGCATCCAGCGAAAAGCTGACAAAAGCCCCTGCATTGTCACCAGAGTTTTCAAAAATGGCGCTGACGACCTTTTTCATCTCGGATGGCATTGATACCGTGTTCGAGTCGGCTCGAATAAAAACGACGGTAGGTCCGGGCAGCTCGCCGACAAGGGGCAGCACCGATGTCGCGATGCCGGTGCGGTGGTCTATGAGTACAAAGTCATAGGGTTCCTCCATCACCGAAAGGGCCGATCGCAGTTTGTACGCAGCCCTTTCATAGATGCGTGTGTCCAGTGGTGCCGTGGCAACAAGCAAAGCAAAGTCTAAATCGTGGTCTTTGGTTCGTGGGCGACATGGCAATACATCAACCCTGCCACGGCTGAATGGACTGGTATAGGTTGCCGGAACCGGCTGAAAGTCATCGGACCATCCACAAAGGCCCATAAGGGTTTGAGAAAAACGGTCGGCGTGAGCCCCGAGCAGCGAATCCAGGGACGGGGCCTCGGTGTCCGCATCAATCAAGAGCACTTTATAGCCATCATCCGCCAGGAGCTTGCCAAACAGCGCCAGAACGGAAGATCGAGCCTGACCTCCTTTGTATCCGTAAAAGTGAACATAGCGTGGCGCAGACGGAATGCTGCGGCGTGGCGTGGGCAGTTTTGAATGGACAAACCAATTCACCCAGGAACTGGTGGAGGCTGCGCCCAACCATTTGGCTTTGTTTTTTGCTTCGTCCGATGTCAGTGGACTGATCGTGACAGGCAATTTCGATACGATGTCGGATAAAAGAACGGTTTCATCGTTGCAATGCTTGACCAATGCCACATTCACGCTGGCCAGTCTATCGTCATCATTCCAGCCGCGAAAAGCGTCGCTGATGAGGTCAATGTGCAATGTGGGTGATAAAAACACGACACGCACCTGTTGCAGAAATGGGTTTTCTGAGGGCTTTTTTGTCAGAGACTCTAGGTTTCTGATCAAGATTGAAATGGGTGTCATATTTGAATTCCCAGGATGGCTTTGTGTGCTCGAAGCTCCATGAGCAGGCTGTTGCATGTTTGCGCGAGGTTTGTAAGAGACTGAGCCGATGTTTCACCAACGCCGTTCCAGTCACCCGCAAAACGGGTGTACCGGACATTCGGATAATTTTTGTGCTGGACAGCAACCGGTTGTCCGTTTTTATGGTTGCAGATGATTTGCGTCAGGTCGGTTTGAAGTCTGGCTTGATGGGCATGGAGACGCGCGGCCAAAGCGGGATGTTGCTGGGCAGTTTGCGCCAGCATGGATGGAATATTGTGGCCCGAATTGCCGCTTTGAATACCCAAATCTTTCAATGCCAGCTCAATGGCGATCAGTATGTGGTAGGACTCAAGTAATGGGTGATAGGTTTCAATTTGCAGGAAGGCCAAAATATTGGTTTTGTAACTCATGCATGATGTCCCTTCATAAAAATTTTAATTTTCTATGCTGTGAGTCGGTCTTATTCAATCATCTTGCGATTTAGCAATTCTTATAGCGTAATGGGGTTGATCTCT
Organism: Pseudomonadota bacterium; assembly: GCA_041192045.1. Taxonomy (GTDB): domain Bacteria; phylum Pseudomonadota; class Gammaproteobacteria; order Burkholderiales; family Burkholderiaceae_C; genus Hydrogenophaga. The sequence goes on from JBEENR010000001.1 coordinate 131,723, forward strand.
AATCTCAGAAATTGTCAGCAGGCTTGCTTGAAATTAGAATCTGACCCTCATTTTTCTAGAGGTTAAGACCAACCTGTTGTACAGCCGTGACGATGCATTAACTCATGCTCTAAAAGCGCGTCTGTTCTTGTGGCAAAGAATGTAATGCACTCAATTACATCTTGGGTATAAGCAATATCTAATAATCCCGGCTGAGCAAGACCTTGAACATCTAGGGGAACACTGAAACCATGTGCAAATGCGTGTCTTACCTTAAGGATACCATCAAAAAAAATCTTTGTATCATTTGGATTCGAAAATTTCGGTAACCAGACCCATGATGCATAGGGATCCATACCAGATACGGTAATTAAGAGATCTCGTGTTTTTTCCCAATTTGGAGTGTTTAGATCAGCGGCGAGTTTGTCAACTATGGATTCAAATTGTGCAATAAGTGTCCAGGATCGGCGGTGCGCTAACACTCTAGTCCTTGAAACAAATTCTCGTAAAGCAGCTTCAAGATAACCCTCCCAGCAGCCAACTGCAGAAGCAATGGCTGCCTTAAGGCATGTCTGTTCTACAAATGCAATATCAGTGCTTGCTGTTGAGGTCGTCGTATTGAACGACATCAGAACTTTTGCACTGACTATTGTTGCATTGAATTTATTGAGTGCATTTGACGACATATCACAGTCTCACGAGCAACTTATGGATTGCCTTGGTGTACTTGTCGATAGCACTTTGATTTACTTGAACAACGTCACCATCAAGAGGATGGTGACCAGACTTAAGTCTTGATAAGGGACAGCCCTCGGAAGACGCGACCACTGCTACAGAATGGTAATCCGGCATTTCAGCAAATAATTCTTCATTGCTTTTATGTGAAACAAAATGTCGTTTTGCAGTTTTACTGGCCTTATCAACCACCTCTCGTATTGGTGCACTCTTGGCCTCAAAGGCGGAGCTTGGCTTACCCTTATACATAGTCACACGGTTACTAACAAATGTATGGATTTTTGGAAGCTCCACGCAATCCTCATTAGCGCGCCTTGAAAAGCTTAATTTCGCATAACCTTGTAGTTCACTAGAAGAAATACCGAAAAGCAAAGCAAAAACGTTTTCAATACCACGCCTAGAACTGTCGTCTGCAGTGAAAGGTATAACTAAAAACTCAGATGCTGATAATCCAATTTGGGTGTAGATGGAGAAACTGGGATTACAGTCTGTAAAGACCGCGACATCACTTGCTTGACTATGGTCGGTAAATATTCTAGAAAAATCATGAAGCCATTTCATTACTTTTGACCATGCATCTGCGGGTAATGACATTTGTGATGCTTGTCTAATAGCTTCTGAAAGTAATTCTAGAAGATTGTCTCCAGCTAATAGATGTAAATTTTTTGGTATATTGGGGTTGACTGTATATGGTTTAATTAAGAATTCGCTTATATCTTGCGGTGCAATAAAGGGAGAGGTTAATCGAGACTCAAAATATCCACCAACTGACCTGCGTGGTTTTTCGGCATAGAGCTTATCTAGAGTTATTGCAGCCTGAATTTGTCCACCAAGAAACATTTCGGTGACGTTCGCTTGAGGACACAAATCAAGTACCAAAACTTCCTCATCTTCATGCGCAATCGCATATTCGCATGCCAAAGAAAATGTAAGAAAACTCTTTCCAACACCTCCCTTGTTATTCCAAAATGTGTATCTAGACATATTTGTATCTCTAAAAATTTCGTCGATGATAGTCTGTGTTACTAAAAATCTCTGCTCCGACTAATTCATCACTTCTCCCAATGAAAACCGGGGTCAGATTCTAATTTAGGAATTCTGAAATAAGACTTTGGGAAATTAGAATCTGACCCCAATTGTTTAAGATGTCAGGTCTTATCTTTTGCCCCCGCAAATGAACAAGCCTCATACATCCACCCCACTTTTCGCCAATTCCCGCAGCCGGGCAGCCGACAATTCAAGGCCATTGGGCCAACACACAGCGCCTGCATCCACAAAGGCACGTTTGAAATAGTTGGGTTCGCGCAAAGCATCCAGCAGTGGGCCTTTACGATTCGCCAGATAGGTATCTGCGTCAAAAAGCCCATGGGTATGATCACTGAACTCCAGTTCAAGCTTCCAATCTCCGGTGTAGCGGATATTTAACACTTTAATCACGGTCGGCTCCTTGTATGCGCTCCAGCGGTTCAAAACGTTGGGCTCGTTGCCAGTTTTCTTGTAGTTCGGCCTGATGCACTTGGCACCACTCTTTGACGATGGTCGCAACCTTGCGAGGCAGTTCTCCTTCGGCCACATTGCCTGTCGCAATGTTGACCAACGCCTCAAACCCTTGGTATTCCACATGAATATGGGGCGGGGGATGATCATCGTGCCACATGCGCACGATGATGCCAAAGAAGATCGAAAGCGTCGGCATCGTCTACTTCCCCCACCCATCCTTCAACCCCGCCACCCGGTTAAACACCACCTTCCCACCCACGCCATGCTCCACCCGGTCGGCCACGAAGTAGCCAAACCGCTCAAACTGGAATTTCTGGTCGGGCAGGGCCGCAGCCAATGAGGGCTCTACGTAGGCCGTCACCACTTTCAGGCTGTTGGGGTTCAGGGCGGCTAGGAAGTCTTTGCCGCCTGCGTCGGGGTGGGGGTCGGTGAACAGGCGGTCGTACAGGCGCACTTCGGCGGGCACGCCGCTGGCTAGGCTGACCCAGGTGATGGCGGCTTTGGCTTTCACGCTGTCGGCACCGGGGGTGCCGCTTTTGGTGCCTGCAAACACGGTGGCCAGCACGGCGGTGACGGTGCCGTTTGCGTCTTTGGTGCAGCCGGTGCATTCAATGACGTAGCCGCCTTTCAGGCGCACTTTGTTGCCGGGGAACAGGCGTTTGTAGCCTTTGGGCGGCACTTCTTCAAAGTCTTCGCGCTCAATCCAGACTTCTTTGCCAATTTTGAATACCCGGTCTGGTGGCGGGGTTTGGCCCTCTTGCAGGGCGCTGTGGGGCAGGGCGGGCTGGGTGCAGTCCTCTGTGTGGTCGTCTGCGCCAAACACCTCGGCCCAGTTGGTGAGCACGAGTTTCACCGGGTCTAGCACGGCCATGCCGCGGTGGGCTTTGTGTTCCAGGTCTTCGCGCAGGCAGCCTTCTAGGGTGCTGTAGTCGATCCAGCTGTCGCTTTTGGTCACGCCAATGCGTTCGGCAAACAGTTGCAGGCTCTCGGGCGTGTAGCCCCGGCGGCGCAGGCCGACGATGGTGGGCATGCGGGGGTCGTCCCAGCCGCTGACTTTGTTTTCGTTCACCAGTTGGGCCAGTTTGCGTTTGCTGGTGACGACGTAGGTGAGGTTGAGGCGGGCAAATTCGTATTGGCGCGGGGGTGGGGCTTGCAGCAGGCCAGCTTCGGTCAGGCGTTCCAGCAGCCAGTCGTAAAACGGGCGTTGGTCTTCAAATTCCAGCGTGCAGATGCTGTGGGTGATTTGTTCCAGTGCGTCCTCAATGGGGTGCGCATAGGTGTACATGGGGTAGATGCACCACTGGTCGCCGGTGTTGTGGTGGGTGGCGCGGCGGATGCGGTAGATGACGGGGTCGCGCAGGTTGATGTTGGGGCTGGCCATGTCAATTTTGGCGCGCAGCACCATGCTGCCGTCGGGGTGCTGGCCGTCGCGCATTTCGCGAAAGCGGGCTAGGTTGTCTTGTGGGCTGCGGTCGCGGTAGGGGCTGTTGGTGCCGGGTTTGCCAAAGTCGCCCCGACTGGCGCGCATGTCTTCGGCGCTTTGTTCGTCCACATAGGCGTGGCCGTTTTCAATCAGGGCAACGGCTGCGCGGTACATGAAGTCGAAATAGTTGCTGGCGAAGTACAGGTGGCTTTCGGTTTGGCCTTTGAATTCGCTGTGCCAGTTAAAGCCCAGCCACTGCACGGCATCAAGGATGGCATCGACGTATTCCTGTTCTTCTTTTTCTGGGTTGGTGTCGTCAAAGCGCATGTGGCAGACACCGCCGTAGTCGCGGGCTAGGCCAAAGTTCAGGCAGATGCTTTTGGCATGGCCTACATGCAGGTAGCCGTTGGGCTCGGGCGGGAAGCGGGTGCGGATTTTGGCGGGGTCTAGCGGGCCGCTGGCGTGGTGGGCGGCATCGCCGGGGCTGCCTGCCCAGTGGCGGCTGCTGTAGGTGCCTTGGGCCAAGTCTTTTTCAATGACTTGGCGCAGGAAGTTGCTGACTTTGTTGTCGCCCTCGGTGGCGGCGGGCTGGGGGGTGGCGGAAGGGGTAGGAATGTTGGAGCGCATCCAAACATTCTAGGGGGTGCCCGCCCTGGGCTGGGCGGGCGGGCGGGGTCAGGCAATGTCGCTGGTGTGAAAACCGAAGTGTCCGCGCTTGCGGTCAGAAAAATAGTGCTCCAGGGTTTCGCGCACGGTGCGGAAGGCGATCTCGTCCCAAGGGATGTCGGCTTCGGTGAACAGCCGGGCTTCTAGGGTTTCGGTGCCGGGGTTGAAGGTGGTGCTCAGCAGCCTGGCGCGGTAGTACAGGTGGACTTGGCCGACGCGGGCGACGTTCATCAGGGTGAAGAGTTCGCCCATTTCAAACTCGGCCCCGGCTTCTTCAAGGGTTTCGCGGGCCGCGCCTTGGGCGGTGGTTTCGTTGAGTTCCATGAAACCGGCGGGCAGGGTCCATTTGCCCCAGCGCGGTTCAATGTTGCGCTTGCACAGCAGCACGTATTCGCCGCTCTCACCCCACACCGGCACGGTGCCGACGACGTTGAGCGGGTTTTCGTAGTGGATGGTGTGGCAAGCGGTGCAGACGGCGCGGGGTTTGGTGTCACCGTCATCGGGGATGCGGTAAGCCACACGGGCACCGCACTGTCTGCAATGTTGGATGGGGCTGCGAAACATGGGCGCAGTGTAGGCGCAAAGTCTGGCAGCTTGGTGACTCAGGCTTTTTTGGCGCTGGGGGTTTTGCCGTGTTTGTCGATCAGGGCGCGGGCGGTGTCGAGCAACTGGCGGCCATTGAAGCCGCGTTTGTCCATGTCTTGCATCCATTCCACTTCGACCAAGCGGGCTTTGCGCCGGAATTCTTGCGCTTCCGATGCCGGGATGGTGTAAATGCTGTTGCCTTGTTTCACGGCTGCTTCGCGCCCCGGTACATCGCCTGCTTGCTGCACCTTGCCCAGCCAGGCCGAGGTGTCTGGGCCAGAGTGTTTGTCGATGATGGCTTTCAGGTCGGGCGGCAGCGCGGCGTATTTGGCCTTGTTCATGGCCATGACGAAGGTGGCGGTGTAGAGCGCGCCACCGGCGGGGTCGAATTCGCTGTGGAACTTGGTCAGTTCGTGAACCTTGACCGAGGGCACCACTTCCCAGGGGATGGCGCAGCCGTCAATCACGCCTTTGGACAGCGCATCCGGAATTTGTGGCAGCGGCATGCCCACGGGGGACGCGCCCAGGTAGGACAGCATTTTGGTGATTTGCCGGGTGGGGCCGCGCACCTTGGAGCCGCGCAGGTCGTCGGCGGTTTTGATTTGCTTGTTGCGCATGTGGAACATGCCGGGGCCGTGGACTTGCAGGGCCAGCGGGTGCACGTCGCGGAATTCGTCTGCGGCCACGGTTTGCACATATTCCCAAAAGGCCCGCGAGGTGGCTTCGGCGTTGTTCATCATGAACGGCAGCTCAAACACCTCGCTGCGCGGAAAGCGCCCTGGGGTGTTGCCGGGCAGCGTCCAAACAATGTCCACCACGCCGTCTTTGGCTTGGTCAAACAGCTGCACCGGCGAGCCGCCCAGTTGCATGGCGGGGTAGGCTTCAAATTTGATGCGTCCGCCCGAGTCTTTGCTGACCTTGTCCATCCAAGCTTTGTGCATGTTGAGCCAGACGTTGGACTGTGGCGACATGAAGGTGTGGAACTTGAGCGTGACGCTTTGCTGGGCAAAGCCCACCAGCGCGGGCGCGCCCAGGGCCAGGGCGGCACCGGATTGGAGCAGGGTTCTGCGGGGAATCATGTGGGGGTTCTCCTGAAAAAGGGGTTGCCTGACCCTGGTTGGCGTCGGCGGCGGGATGATGGCATGAACACGCGCAAGCTTAGGCGCTGGGTGGCTGGGCTGGCTACAGGTCAAACCCCAGCGGCGTGCGCAAAAGTCAAAGTGAGACAATAGACCGTTACTTTCATCCCAGCGGGCCGGATTTGCGGCGCGCACCGCAATGACTTTATCTTTTTCTGAACTTTCCTTAGCTCCCTCGCTGGAGCGTGCCGTGGCCGACATGGGCTACGAGAACATGACACCCATTCAGGCGCAAGCCATTCCCGTGGTGCTGCAAGGCCGCGATGTGATGGGAGCCGCCCAGACGGGTACCGGCAAGACCGCTGCGTTCACCCTGCCGCTGTTGCAGCGCATGATGAAGCACGAAAACGCCTCCACCTCGCCCGCCCGCCACCCGGTGCGCGCCTTGGTGCTGCTGCCCACCCGCGAACTGGCCGACCAAGTGGCCGAGCAGGTCAAGCTGTATGCCAAATACACCCAGCTGCGCAGCGCGGTGGTGTTTGGCGGCATGGACATGAAGCCGCAGACCGAGGAGCTGAAAAAAGGCATTGAGGTGTTGGTGGCCACGCCGGGGCGCTTGCTAGACCACATTGAAGCCAAGAACTGCGTGCTGAACCAAGTGGAATATGTGGTGCTGGACGAGGCCGACCGCATGCTCGACATTGGCTTTTTGCCCGATTTGCAGCGCATCTTGAGCTACCTGCCCAAGCAGCGCACCACGCTGCTGTTTTCGGCCACCTTCTCGCCCGAAATCAAGCGGCTGGCGGGCAGTTATTTGCAAGACCCGGTGACGATTGAGGTGGCACGGTCCAACGCCACCGCGTCCACGGTAGAGCAGCATTTTTATGCGGTAGAAGACGACGACAAGCGCGGCGTGCTGAAGAAAATCCTGAGCGAGCGCGGCCTGAAACAGGCGTTTGTGTTCGTCAACAGCAAGCTGGGTTGTGCCCGGCTGGCCCGTTCGCTGGAGCGCGAGGGCCTGAACACCACCGCCTTGCATGGCGACAAAAGCCAAGACGAGCGCCTGAAAGCGCTGGAAGCCTTCAAGAGCGGCGCGGTCGATTTGCTGGTGTGTACCGATGTGGCTGCACGCGGCCTAGACATCAAAGACGTGCCCGCCGTGTTCAACTTTGACATTCCGTTCAACGCCGAAGACTATGTGCACCGCATTGGTCGCACCGGGCGTGCGGGGGCTTCGGGCTTGGCGGTGTCGTTCGTCAGTGGCCGCGATGCCCGCCTGATGGGCGACCTGGAAAAGCTGCTGGGCAAAAAGCTGGAACTCGAAGCGCTGGAGCTGGAGGCCGACCGCCGCCCCGCCGGGCACTTCAATGATGGCCAGCGTGCCTGGAAGCGGCCCGATGCGCCAGAGAGCCGGGAGAACCAAGAAATCCGCGCTGCCCGTGACAGCCGCCTCACGCGCGAAGGCCGGGGCGACGAGCGCGGCAGCCGCTACCTGCGCACCCACCGCCCCCCAGCAGACCCGCTGTTTGACATGCCCTACGAGCCCAGCGGCCATGCAGACACCAAACCCGCCTGGGAAGCCGCTGCGCCCGCTGCCGCCCGCACGGTGTCGCCCAACATCAAGCCGCGCAAGAAGGTGGCGGCTTTGTTCAAGCGCATGCCGGTGCTTGCGCCAGCGCTTGTTTCCTCTGCGCCAGAACAAACGGCAGACGTGCCCGCGGCCCATACCCCCGATACCGAGCAGCCCTAAAAACGCTGCCTGTTAAACGCTGCCTGTTAAACGCCTTGCGTTTCTTCTGGCGAGGATGCACAACATTCCGCCCCTCAGGGCACGCTAAAGCCGTCGCTCAGCGTGCGCAAAAAGGCCACCACGTCTTGCACATCTTGCGCCGATAGGCGTGGTGTTTGGCCCGGTGTTTGGCCAAAAGGGGCTTGCTGGGTGACATTGCCTTGGTAGGCGGCGGGCAAATCGTTGAACTTGAGCACCGTGACACCGCCTGTGGCGCTGGGGGTGGAGGGGTACCAGCGTGCCGGGTTGGTGTCGCGGGTGGCGTAAAAACCCACGGCATCTTCCAGTGTGGCGATGGCACCGTTGTGAAAGTACGGGGCGGTCAGTGCCACGTTGCGCAGCGTGGGTACCTTGAACAAGCCACACAAGTCGGTGCGGTGGCTCAAGTCGGTGCGCACCGGGCCGCACAGGCCCATGTCAAAAAAATTGGGGTCGGTGGTGGCGCTGCTGGTGTTGCGCGGCACGCCCAGGGCATGGAACTCAAAGTTGGTGAACAGCGGCTTGCTGCCGCCCGGCGGCGGTGTGATGCTGTGGCAAGACGCGCAGTTGCCCATCTGCGGGTTGCTGAAGAGGTTGCGTCCGCGCTCTTCTTGCGCGCTGAGCGTGGCACGACCATCCAGCACCGCGTCAAATTTGCTGGTGAAGGGCTGAAAGTCGGTGTCGCCCTGTTGGTAGTCGGCCAGCGCCTGTTGCAGCGCTTGCAGCACTTGGCTGTCGCTGGCATCGGTGGGCAAGGTGTAGGCCGTCAGCAGCTCGGCAAAGTAGGGCAGGGCGCGCACCCGGTTCACCACGTCGGTGGTGTTGCTGTTGGCCATTTCGTGTGCTGCCAGCAGTGGCCCTAGGGTTTGCGCGGCCCGGTCGGCGGCGCGACCATCCCAGGTAAAGCCTCCCATGGCGCGGCCCTGGCGGTCAAAACCAAAACTGCCGTTGTCGTTGAGGTAGTTCACCGAGGGCGTGCTGCGCAGACCTTGTTGGTCAAGGTTCGGCCCGCCCAAGGGCAGGAACACACCTGCCGCATCGGCATGGCCTCGGCTCGGTTCGTGGCACGACGCGCAAGCCAGATTCCCTCCAGCGGAGAGGCGCACGTCGTCAAACAGTTTGGCCCCGACAGCCACTTGGCGGGCCGGTATCTCGGTGTCCGGGCTGATGGGATCGCCGGAGCCGCCGCAGGCGGACAACAGCATCAGCACCGATACGGGCAGGGCCAGCAGTGGCCAGCGGTGGTATGAGGACGGGGTGAAGGCAAGGTGGTGCATGGCAAATTTGACAGGTGGGGCTACAGGTGAGTGAAGCCATGCACGATGCCCTTGTTCTGTGCAGCCACGGTGGAGGGATTGTGGAGACCGTCTGCGCAATTCGCACCGGTTGCGCTGCTACCATGACCCAGATGGCGACCCCGCTTGAGGCCAAGCCGCCCCGGTCTCGACAACTTTTCGTTTTGCCCATGTCTCCTTCCACACCGCGCCCTGGGCGCTTATCGCTGGTTCAGCAACTGGTGCTGCTGTTGGTGGCGGGGGTGTTGTTGGCTGTGACGGTGCTTGGCGGTGTGACCGCATGGAACCTGCGCGAAGGTTTTCGGGCTTATTTGCGTGCCGAAGACGACAACTGGCTCGACCGTTTTGCCCAATTGGCCAGCGACACCGTGGCCCAGCGCGGACTGTCTGCCATCACAGGCCCAGCGGGCACATTGCACCCGCTGTTTGATGCTCTAGCACCCGCCGACCACCCCCGTAAGCCCGGCCCCGATGCGGAACCCCCGCCCGGTGGCCCTGCGGGTGCGCCCGTGCCCGGACAGCAGCGCCCGTCGTCGCGGCTCATGGTGTTGGACTTGCAGGGGCAGCTGCTCTCGGGCCGTGCCGATATTGGCCCTGGCCCTTACAGCGAACGTGCGCTGATCGTGAACGGGCAGACGGTGGCCGTGGTGCGGCTGGCCCATGGCAACTTGGCACCCCAGGGCATCGACCTGGCTTTTTTGGCCCGCCAATACCAGGGCATGCTGTTCACCGCAGTGGCCTTGCTGGTGCTGGCGGTGCTGGGGGCGGTGTGGGTGGGGCAGCGCTGGTTGCGCCCGCTGCGCGAAACGCAGCAGGCCGCGGGCCGTCTGGCCCAAGGGGAATTGACCGTGCGCTTGCATCCCCGTGGCAACGACGAATTCACCGACTTGGCGCTGGACATCAACGCCATGGCCGCCTCGTTGCAGCAGCTCGAAGCCAGCCGCCGCCGCTGGCTGGCCGAGTTGTCGCACGAAATGCGCACGCCGCTGGCGGTGTTGCGCGGCGAGGTGGAGGCTTTGATTGACGGTGTGCGCCCGCTCAATGCGCAGGCCATGCACTCCTTGCAAGAAGAGGTGGCGCGTGTGACCCGGCTGATGGAAGATTTTCACCAGCTCGCGCTGTCCGACCTGCGCGCCTTGCCCTGCAACTTTCGCCCCACCGACCCGCTGGCCTTGGTGCAGCAAACGGTCGCCCGGTTTGCCCCAAGGGCGCAGGCGGCGGGCTTGCAACTGGACGGCCCCACGGGCCTGCCAGCCGCTGCCATGCCCCGCACGGTGCAGTGGGACCCCGAGCGCATCCAGCAACTGCTGGACAACCTGATGGAAAACAGCTTGCGTTACACCGATGCACCGGGCCGCATGGCGGTGTTGCTGGCCGTTGATGCGGCGGGCCGCTTAGAACTCAGCGTGCAAGACAGCGCGCCTGGCGTACCCACCCAAGAGCTGGCGCGGGTGTTTGAGCCACTCTACCGCGCTGACCCCTCCCGCAGCCGCCGTTCGGGCGGTAGCGGTTTGGGGCTGGCCATTTGCAGCGCCATTGCACGCAGCCACGGCGGGCAGGTTCAAGCGCAAGCCTCGCCTTGGGGCGGTTTGCGGGTGGTGGTGAGCTTGCCTGTGCAGGCGCGGGGCACGGTATGAATGCATCGCGCACGGTGTTGGTTGTCGAGGACGAGGCCAAGCTGGCCGCCTTGCTCAGCGATTATTTGAGCGCCGCAGGCTTTGAGCCCTTCGTGGTCACAGACGGGCGCAGCGCCTTAACCCAGTTTGCCAGTGCCGCGCCGTGCGTGGTGTTGTTGGATTTGAACCTACCAGGTCTGGACGGCATGGAGGTTTGCCGGGCGCTGCGCCGCGATTCCAACGTGCCCATTTTGATGCTGACCGCACGGGCCGACGAGATCGACCGCATCATTGGCTTGGAAGTGGGTGCTGACGATTACCTGTGCAAACCCTACAGCCCACGCGAAGTGGTGGCCCGTGTGCGCGCCTTGTTGCGCCGCAGCACGGGTTTGCTGTCGGCTGTGGCCACACCCCGCGTGATGGTGGGTGCTTTCTCGCTGGACGACGCGGGTCAGCGGGCGTGGTGGGCACAGCACAGCCTGCCCCTGACCCCCATTGAATGGCGCTTGTTGCGTACCCTGTTGCAGCAACCCGGCCGTGTGTTTGCCCGAGCGCAATTGCTCGATGCCATCCACGCCGACTTTCGGGACGTGAGCGACCGCGCCGTGGACAGCCACGTGAAGAACCTGCGGCGCAAACTTCAAGAAGTGCAGCCTGGTCAAGACTGCATCGTCACCGTGTACGGCATGGGCTACCGCCTGGACTTGCCCGCGTGTACCCCGGCAGATACCGCCAGCGCACCACGCCCGTCTGAGCCGCGGCCTTGACCCGCTGAATCAGCCCTTGCCTGGCTTGCGGGCCTGTTCACAGCGCACCGAAAGCAGCTCAAACGCACCCGGCACCGGCCCCATGCGGGCCGCCGTGAGGCAGCCGCCCCACACGCAGCCGGTATCCAGCGGCAGCACGCCTTCGCGCTGCACCGCACCCAGCGTAGACCAGTGACCAAATGCCACCGGCACGCCTGCTGTGCGCCGACCCGGCACATCAAACCACGGCATGAAGCCTGGGGGTGCGTGGTCGGCGTTGTCCTTGGTGTCGAACTCCATCACACCCTGCGCGCTGCAAAAGCGCAGCCGCGTCAGGCTGTTGACGATGACGCGCAGCCGATCCGTGCCTTGGTGGCTGTCGCTCCAAAAGTCGGGCTGGTTGCCGTACATGCTGTGCAAAAACGTCACCCAGTCGCTGCTGCGCAGCACGGCCTGCACCTCGGCGGCCAGGTTCAGGGTTTGCGCCAAGTCCCACTGCGGCAGTACACCCGCATGCACCATCAGCCAGCCCTGGGCATGCAGGGCCAGCGGGCGCTGGCGCAGCCAGTCCAGCAGGGCAGGGCAGTCGGGCGCGTTCAGGATGTCGGCCACCGTGTCGCTGCGGTGTTGTCGGCGCACGCCATGCGCACAAGCCAGCAGATGCAGGTCGTGGTTGCCCAGCAGGCAGTGCGCAGCACCTTGCAGCGCCACCAGGCGGCGCAGCACCGCCAGCGACTGCGGCCCCCGGTTCACCAAATCGCCCAGCAGGTAGAGCGTGTCGCGGCTAGGCGAAAAATCCACCTGTTGCAGCAAACGCCCCAAGGCCGCGTCGCAGCCCTGTACGTCACCAATCATGTAATGAGCCATGGCTGGATTATCGGGGGGTGTTCGTGGAGGTGGCGCTGACCGAGGCTTGTCTGTATGGTTGACGTACGGTATTTCGCCATATAAAGTAAGGCTTCAATTGTCCTTTTATGGAGGCCGTCATGGTCATGAAAAAAGTCACCGTCAACCTGCCTGAAGACCAAGTCAAGTTTCTCCAGCAGATTGCAGAAGATGAGCAAATCTCGTTCACCGATGTGCTTCGCCGCTCCATCAATTCAGAAAAATTCTTTGTCACCCAAGAAAAAGCCAACCGCAAAGTGTTGGTCGAAGAAGCCGACCAGCGCATTCGTGAAGTGATTCGTAAATAAACAGCCCTTGAGCCAGGGAGGGCTTATGTCGAACCCAAACAGCCATGAAACTGCCGAAGCCACCGCTGCCAGCGGTGGCCATCGGGCAGGTAAGCGGGTTCTGGCGCTGCGTGCGGTGTCTCAATAATGCGGCGGCAGTTCATCGCGCAGGTTATGGGGGCCGCTTGGGCTCGCGCTGCTTTGCTGGCGCAAGCGGGCCACTTCGCGCAGCAGCAGGTCAATCTGGTCTTGTTGGGTGGCTACCAACTGGTTCAGCGTATCCAGCAGGTCTTCGGTGTAGCTCAGCTTGATTTCGAGTCGCGTCAGGCGCTCGTCATGGCGGTCGGCCATGGGGGTGTTCTGGGGGTGTGTCATGCGGCAAGCTGGGCAGGTGCAAAAGCCTGCATTGTCCGGCCAGCCCCTTCAGCGCTCAACCCCCAGCCGATCCAGCAAATCGGACACCAATTCCAGCCGCACCAAGGGGTTGTTCAGGGCCATGAGCTGGTGTTTCAGGGTGGTGGGGGTGGGCAGCAGTTCGGCCCAGCGGTTGGCGACCCAGCCGCAGTCGTCCCAGCGGTAGGGGGGTTGCAGGGGCAGGCTGTCGCTGGCTTCGGGCTCGCGTTCTAGCAGGTTGTTCAGCAGGCGTTGCAGGGCGTTGCGGGTGCTGATGAGGTCGTCGGGCACGGGCACCACGGGTTCGGCTTTGTCCAGTTCCACATCGCCCACCCACAGGCCATGTGGCAGTTGCTGGCTGTGGCGGATGCGGAAGCGCTGCTGCCCCCGGCAGTGGATCAGCAGCAGGCCGGGTTGGGGGCGGGCGATGCGTTCAATGTGGGCCAGCGTGCCCACGGGTTCAAACACTTCGGGCGCAAAACCGGCGCTGCCTTGTGGCCCTGGCGCGGCGCGGCGGCGCACTTCGCTGCCTTCGCGCAGGCAGACCACGCCAAAGGGTGCGCCTGCTTTGTGGCAGCGCTGGATCATGTCGAGGTAGCGCACCTCGAAGATGCGCAGCGGCATCCAGCCGCCAGGGAACAGCACGGTTTGCAGGGGGAACAGGGGGAGCTGTTGCAGGCTGAGCATGGTCCGCGCTGGGCTGGAGGCTGGGGGGCTAGGGGGGTGCCGGGGGATGCCGGGTGGGGCTGTGGCTCAGTCGTTCACCACGGCATCGGTGCTGTGGCGTTGCAGCATGGCCAGCACGCTGGCGACGGTGGCGCGCAGTTCGCGGCGGTCGCAAATGAAGTCCACCGCGCCTTTGGTTTGCAGGAATTCGGCGCGCTGGAAGCCTTCGGGCAGTTTCACGCGTACCGTGTTTTCAATGACGCGGGGGCCAGCAAAGCCAATCAGGGCCTTGGGTTCGGCAATGACGACATCGCCCACAAAGGCAAAGCCTGCCGACACGCCGCCCATGGTGGGGTCGGTCAGCACGCTGATGTAGGGCAGGCGTTTTTTGGCCAAGCGCGTCAGGGCGGCGTTGGTTTTGGCCATTTGCATGAGCGACAGCAGCCCCTCTTGCATGCGGGCACCGCCCGTGGCGGTGAAGCAGACAAAGGGCACTTTCTGGGCAATGGCTTCTTCCACGCCGCGCACAAAGCGCTCGCCCACCACCGAGCCCATGGAGCCGCCCATGAAATCAAATTCAAAACAGGCCACCACCAGGCTCAGGCCTTGCACCGCGCCGCCCATGACGATGAGGGCATCGGTCTCGCTGGTGCTTTCCAGGGCTTCTTTCAGGCGTTCGGGGTATTTGCGGCTGTCTTTGAATTTCAGGGCATCGACGGGCAGCACCTCTTGGCCGATTTCGTAGCGGCCTTCGGCATCCAGAAAGGCATTGAGCCGGGCGCGGGCACCGATGCGGTGGTGGTGGCTGCAATGGGGGCAGACGTTCTGGTTTTTCTCCAGATCGGTTTTGTACAGCACGGCTTCGCAGCTGGGGCATTTGATCCACAGGCCCTCGGGCACGCTGCGCCGCTCGGCGGGGTCGGTGTGGGTGATTTTGGGCGGTAGGAGCTTTTCAAGCCAAGACATGGTGGGTTCTCCAGAAAAAGCGAAGGGGGGAGCAGGCGGTCAGGCGCTCAGGCATCCAGCGCTTGGCGGATGCCGCGCAGAAAGTCGCTGGCGGCGCTGACGGCCCCTTCAGGGCTCTCGTGTTCAATGAGTTGGATGATTTTGCTGCCAATCACCACCGCGTCGGCGCTGCGACCAATGGCGCGCGCGGTGTCAGCATCGCGAATGCCAAAGCCCACGCCCACGGGGATGTTCACATGGGCGCGGATGCGCGGCAGCATGGCCTCGACTTGGCCCACGTCCAGCGTGCCTGCGCCCGTCACGCCCTTGAGCGACACGTAATACACATAGCCGCTGGCCACGCGGGCGACTTGGGCCATGCGCTCGTCGGTGGAGGTGGGGGCCAACAGGAAGATGAGGTCCATGTGGTGTGCGCGCAGGCTGGCGGCAAAGTCTTCGCATTCTTCGGGCGGGTAGTCCACGATCAGCACGCCGTCCACCCCGGCGGCGCTGGCATCGCGCACAAAGCGGCCAGCGCCGTGTTTTTGATCGTAGCGCTCGACCGGGTTGGCATAGCCCATCAGCACCACGGGCGTGGTGCTGTCGCGTTCGCGAAAGGTTTGCACCATAGCCAGCACTTGCGACAGGCCAATGCCCAGGGCCAGGGCGCGGTCACCGGCTTTTTGGATGACGGGGCCGTCGGCGGAGGGGTCAGAAAACGGCACGCCGAGTTCGATCACGTCGGCACCAGCCTCCACCATGCCGTGCATCAGCGCGGGCGTGATGTCGGCATACGGAAAGCCAGCGGTGACGAACGGGATGAGGGCTTTGCGGTTCTGGGCTTTCAGCGCGCCCAGGGCGGTTTCGATGCGGCTCATTTGGCGAAGGTGATGGGGGAGGTTTCGCCGCCTTTGACCGACTGGCCTCGGCAACTGGGGCGGCAGTAAAAGTCGGCCTGCGACAGGTCAGCCACGGTGCCAATGTCTTTGTCACCCCGGCCCGAGAGGTTGACCAGAATGGACTGATCCGGGCGCATGGTTTTGGCCAGTTTCATGGCATAGGCCACGGCATGGCTGGATTCGAGCGCAGGGATGATGCCCTCGGTGCGGCACAGGTAGTGGAAGGCGGCCAGCGCTTCGGTGTCGGTGATGCCCACGTATTCAGCCCGCCCAATGTCTTTCAGATAAGCATGTTCGGGGCCGACACCGGGGTAGTCCAACCCGGCGCTGATGCTGTGGGTTTCGGTCACTTGGCCGTTGTCGTCTTGCAGCACATAGGTGCGGTTGCCGTGCAGCACACCGGGGCTGCCTTTTTGTAGCGAGGCCGAATGTTTGCCGCTCTCCATGCCTTCACCGGCGGCTTCCACGCCAATGAGGCGGGTGGCTTCGTGGTTGATGTAGGGGTAAAAAATGCCCATGGCGTTGCTGCCGCCGCCCACGCAGGCCACCACCGCGTCGGGCTGGTCGTGGGTGCAGCCAGCGGCTTTCAGCATGTCGGGCATTTGTACCAGGCATTCGTTGCCAATGACGCTTTGAAAGTCGCGCACCATCATGGGGTAGGGGTGTGGCCCGGCCACGGTGCCAATGATGTAGAAGGTGTTGTCCACGTTGGCCACCCAGTCGCGCAGGGCTTCGTTCAGCGCGTCTTTCAGGGTTTTGCTGCCCGATTCCACCGGCACCACGGTGGCACCCAGCAGCTTCATGCGGTACACGTTGGGGCTTTGGCGTTTCACGTCTTCGCTGCCCATGTACACCACGCACTCCAGCCCGTAGCGGGCGCAAATGGTGGCGGTGGCCACGCCGTGCTGGCCCGCGCCGGTTTCGGCAATGATGCGCGGCTTGCCCATGCGTTTGGCGAGCATGGCCTGGCCAATGGTGTTGTTGATTTTGTGCGCGCCGGTGTGGTTGAGGTCTTCGCGCTTGAGGAAGATTTGCGCGCCGCCCTGTTCGCGGCTCATGCGGGCGGCGTGGTAAATGGGCGATGGGCGGCCCACAAAGTGCGCCAGTTCGCTGCGAAATTCGGCCAGAAAGTCGGGGTCGTGCTGGTACTGGGCGTAAGCGGCTTTGAGCTCGTTGATGGCGTGGGTGAGGGTTTCGCTCACGAAGCTGCCACCGTACATACCAAAGTGGCCACGGGCATCGGGTTGCTGGTAATCAAACATGGTGTTTCCGAAATCAAGGTGCCCGAGCTGACCAGAGGACGCTGGGCTCAGGCGGTGCTGCTGGGTAGGCTGGCATCGGCGGCGCGCACGGCGGCGATGAAAGCGAGGATTTTTTGCGGGTCTTTGATGCCTTTGGCGGCTTCAACCCCGGAGCTGACATCAACGGCCCAAGGCCGTATGCGGTGGATGCCATCGGTCACGTTTGCAGCGTCGAGTCCACCAGACAAAACGAGGCGAGAGCTGGCGTTTAGAAGTGGGTGTGACCACGGGTGGGCTGTCCAGTCAAAGGATTGACCACCGCCGCCGTAGGTGTCAATGTGGGCATCGAGCAAAACGGCCTGGGCGCTGGCAAAAGTCTGGGCGTATTTTAGAAGGTCGAACCCGGCACCCGCGCTGCCCACGGGTATGCGGGCGGCACGGATGTAGGCCCGGCCAGCGGCGCGGCAGTCGGCCTCGGTTTCGTCGCCATGGAACTGCAACAGCGCATGCGGCACGGCTTGCACAGCAGCTTGCACCTGTTCGGGGCGGGGATTGACCAGCAGCAGCACCGGGCTGACGAAGGGCGGCAGGCGGCTGGCGAGTTCGCGCGCGCGGGCGGGGCTGACATAACGCGGGCTTTTGTCAAACAGCACAAAACCCAGGGCATCGGCCCCGGCTTGTACGGCGGCATCGACGTCCGCCTCGCGGGTGAGGCCGCAAATTTTGATGCGGGTGCGGCGGGCAGGGCAGGGGGCGGCGGGTGGGTTCGGGGTCATCCAGGCAACCAGTCAAAGGCGGCGGTGTGGGTGGGCAGGCTGAAAGCGGGGTCGTAAACCGGGCCCAAGAAATACAGCCCGTCGGGCGAAAACGTGGGCGCTGCTGTCTGGCGGCTGCGCGATTGCAGCACGTCCGTCATCCAGTGCGCCGGGCGCTGGCCCTGACCAATGGCAATGAGGCAGCCCATGATGTTGCGGATCATGTGGTGCAGGAAGGCTGAAGCCTCAAATTCAAACCGCCAGTAAGCCCCACGGCGGGCAATGGTGATGCGGTTCATGTGCTTGACGGGGCTGTGGGCTTGGCACTGCGCGGCGCGAAAGGCGCTGAAATCATGCTCGCCCAGCAGCGCCTGCGCGGCGGATTGCATGGGCTCTAGGGCCAGCGGGCGAAACACCCACCCCACCCGGCTGGCTTCTAGGCTGGGGCGCACGGGGGATTCCAGCAGCACATAGGCATAGCGCCGGGCCACGGCGCTGGCGCGGGCATGGAACTGGGGCGGCACCTGGCGTGCCCACTGCACCGCCACATCGGGCGGCAGAAAGCGGTTGGTGCCGCGCACCCAGGCTTGTTCGGTGCGCTGCACCGGGCTGTCAAAGTGAACGACTTGCATCAGGCCATGCACGCCGGCATCGGTACGGCCTGCACACAGGGTTTTGATGGGGCAGTCAGCGGCAAACTGGCTCAGCGCACGCTCCAGCACATCTTGCACGGTGCGGCCATGGGGCTGGCTTTGCCAGCCGTCATAGGCGCTGCCGTGGTAGCTCACACCCAGGGCGATGCGAGGCGGGCGGACTGCGCGTGGGGTTGCGATGGCTGGGGTCAGCGACTCACGGCCCTGCGGTTCGGGCCGTGCTTCAGCGGAGGATGCGTCGCCGGACGCAGACGGTGAGCGGTGCAAGGCGCAGCTTCCGGCAGACGGGTGTGCTTACTGAAGATCGGCCAGGAACTTGCTGGCTTTGGTTTTCAGGGTGCCGGTGGCTTCGGCCAGCACCTCTTCAGCCAGCGAACGCGCACCATCGGTGAAGCCAATGGAGCGGAATTCTTCGGCCAGCGCCAGCTTGGTGGCCAGCGGGTTGTCTTCCGCGGGTTTGTCGAATTCGTCGGGCTCGGGCGCACTGGTGGGCGAGGTGGTCGAAAACTCTTCCAGGTCAAACGACAGCATGTCGCCAGACGTGTCAGGGGCCGCTGGGCTGGGAGCCGTGGCAGGTTTGGCCGCTGGTGCTGCCTTGGCCTGCGCTGTAGCGGGCAGATCGAAGTGCGGGCTCAAGTCCAGATCCAGATCCGGCAGCTCATTGGTCGGTGCTGTGGCACGGGCTGGCTGCGGTGCGGGGGCTGCTGGCGCAGGTGTGGCTGGGAAATCCAGGTCGAAGGGCAGCGGATCCAGGTGAGCCGGTTCGGGCGCGGGCGGCGGCGGGCTGACGGGGGCAGCCACGGGTGCGGGTTTGGGCGGTGCAACCGGTGCGACGGCAGGCGGGGGAGCCGCAGGAGGTTCGGGATCGTCCAGCGAAAAGTCCAGATCCAAATGACTGGGGCTAACGGTAACTGCTGCCGGTGTTTCGGCCAGTTTGACGGTATTGGTGGGGTCGAAGGCGGGTTTGGCGGCCACGGCTTCGGCTTTGGGTTCTGGGTTGACGGGGGGTTTGGCGATGCGCCGACCGGACTGGTAGAGCGGGTTGGCCGGATCCAATTCGCGCCCCAGGGCGCAGGCTTGGTCCCACTCTGGCCCCTGCGCCAGCGTCACGTCGTACAGTTCAGTCGCTACTTGTTCAAATGATTTGAGATCGCGGCGCTTGGCATAAATGCTCAGCAGCTTGTTGTGAATGGCCAAACGTTGTGGCGAGGTGTGCAACGCTTCACGCAGGATTTCTTCGGCTTTCTGGTCGCGCCCGTAAGCCAAGTACACATCGGCTTCGGCTACCGGGTCCACTTCGCCAGCCGCATCGAGCTGGCTGGGTGAGTACACCATGGACGAGTCGGCCATGCCGGAGTCGGCGGTGTCGATGCGCTGGCCGCCGCTGTTGCCAAAGAAGGAATCGCCGGGCAGACGGCTTTCCATGAAGGAGCTGTCCACCGAAGCGGCCTTTTTGCGCTGGCGCATGCGCATGAAGGCAAAGCCACCGAGCAAGGCCAGCAGGCCACCGGCTGCGGGCAGCACCAGCGGGTTGTCCAGCAGGCCGTCGAGGAACGAGGCTTCTTCGGCTTCCGGGGGCGTGGCCGGGGTGGGTGGCACAGGTGGGGCCGGTGGGGCTACCACCGCGGGTGCTGGTGCTGGCGCTGGTGTAGCGGGGGCTTCGGCGGCAGGTGCCGCGACTGGGGGTGTTGTTGCGGGGGCGGTGTCTGTGGCTGCCGGGGTGGGCGTGGCAGGTACTGTCAGCGCGGGGGTGGCAGGCACAGCAACACCCGGAACCGCAGCCACCGGTGCCGGAGGGGAGACCGGCGCGGGCGCTGGCGCAGGCGCGGGTGTGGATACTGGAGTTGGAGCTGGAGCGGGTTTCGGGGCAGGCGTTGCTGCGGGTGTTGGCGCTGCGGGAGCGGGTGCGGGGGTGGTCGCGCTGGGTTTGCCGGTGTTGCTGGCAGCGCCGAGTTTGCTCAGGTCTTCAATATTTTTGGACAGTTCTGCCACACGGGTGGACGCTTCTTGGGCCTGACGCTGTTTGGCGATCTCGGCTTCAGCAGAACCTTTGGCGGTCACAGAACTTTTGGAGAGGGTCAACTTATCCTGTACCGGTGCGGCAGGCTTCTGGTCTTGTACTTCGGTCTGTACCCGTCCGCCGGTTTCGCGGCTGGCAGCGTCCACGCTGGCCGTGGGCACGGATTCGGCCAAGCGGCGGCGGTATTCGTTGAAGTCGCGGCTTTGTGCGACGAGCAATTGACGGGCTTCTTTGGGTTCGATGCTGGCGGCTTCTGCTTCGCTGGGCAGGTTGAGCACAGCGCCCGCCTTCAACAGGTTGACGTTGCCGCCAATGAAAGCATTCGGGTTGGTTCGCAACAGGGCAACCAGCATCTGATCGAGCGATACCTGAGGCGGACGGTGATTGACGACGATCCGCCGGGAGGTATCCCCTGGTCGCACGGTGACGGTATGCCGGGTGGCTTCTGGCGGTGCGGTGGTGGTATCGCTGGTTTTGGCCACTGCCTCGGCCGGCTGGCTTGTCGCGACAGGTGCGGCGGGCGGTGCTGGGGGCGCTGCGGCAGGTGCCGGTGCGGCTGCAACAGGCGCTGGTGCTGGTGCTGGGCTGGTTGCCGCTGGAAGGGGTGGGGCCACCGGTGCGCGTGGTGGCGGTGGTACAGGCACTGGTGCCGCTTTGGTGGGCTCTGCCTTGCCGTTAACCACAGCGGGTACAGCGGCCACCGGGGCAGCAGGACGCAGATTGGGCGGATCCAGTAGCAAGGTGTAATCGCGCACCAGGCGGCCTGATGCCCATTGCGCTTCGATGATCACGTCCACGAAAGGCTCATTCACCGGGCGGCTGGTTTGCAGGCGCAAATAAGCCGCACCATTGGGCCGCTTTTGCACGCTGATTTGCAGTCCGGTCAGTGCGGGGTTGAAGTCCATGCCCGCAGCGCGGAAAGTCTCACCCGATGCCAGCCCGACGCGCAAGCTGGCCGCTTCTTCGGGGCTGATCTCGGGGACATCAATTTCAGCCTTCAGCGGCTCACCCAGCGATGACTGCACCGCAACACGCCCCAGCGCCAGTGCCTGCGCATCGCTTGTTTGAATCAGTGCGGTGCACAGCACCACGGCGGCTGCAATGGTGTTGAGCCGAGCCAAAACCCGTGTGCCCTGGCTTGCGGGCAGTTCGCTGGCGTGTGAGGAGTAAGGGGTTCGGGTGTTGGATGGCACAGAGACCTCGACAAAGAAAACCGGATTTTGACCTGAAGTTTCAAGAATTGACGCAGCACAACCCACAAGTTTGCAGATTTTTCGTGGGTTGAATGTAAAACTCTTTCATTCATTCTGGCACGCTGAGTGAGCCAGGGCGCTGATCCGTGTTGGTCAGCGCCCTGTGCGGCGTGTCATCAGGCATCCAGCAAGATGCGCAGCATGCGGCGCAGCGGCTCGGCAGCGCCCCAGAGCAACTGGTCGCCAATGGTGAAAGCGCCCACATACTGCGGCCCCATGGCCAGTTTGCGCACCCGGCCCACGGGGATGGTCATGGTGCCGGTCACAGCCACGGGGGTCAGGTCTTTGATGGTGGCTTCGCGGGTGTTGGGTACCAGCTTCACCCAGTCGTTGTCGGCGGCGATCATGGCTTCCAAGTCGGCCACGGGCACGTCTTGGTTCAGCTTGAAGGTGAGGGCTTGGCTGTGGCAGCGCATGGCCCCCACGCGCACACAGAAACCGTCCACCGGAATGGCGCTGGTGCCAAAGCCTTCACCCATGCCGAGAATCTTGTTGGTCTCGGCCATGCCTTTCCATTCTTCTTTGGACTGACCATTGCCCAGGTCTTTGTCGATCCAAGGAATCAGGCTGCCACCCAGCGGCACGCCAAAGTTGGCGGTTTCAGCGCTGCTGAGGCTGCGTTGCTTGGCAATGACTTTGCGGTCAATTTCCAAAATAGCGCTCTTGGGGTCATCCAGCAGGTTTTTCACTTCGGCGTTCAGCGTGCCGTACTGGGTCAGCAGTTCGCGCATGTGCTGGGCACCACCGCCGGATGCGGCTTGGTAGGTCTGGGTGGACATCCATTCCACCAGACCGGCTTTGTACAGCGCACCCACGCCCATGAGCATGCAGCTCACGGTGCAGTTGCCACCAATCCAGTTTTTGCCACCTTGCGACAGCGCGTTTTTGATGACCGGCATGTTGACCGGATCGAGCACGATGACGGCATCGGGCTGCATGCGCAGGGTCGATGCCGCGTCAATCCAGTGGCCATTCCAGCCAGCGGCGCGCAATTGGGGGAACACCGCGCTGGTGTAGTCGCCGCCTTGGGCCGTGATGATGATGTCGCAACGCTGGAGCGCCTTGATGTCGTAAGCGTCTTGCAGCGTGGTCTCGTTTTTCGCCATGGCGGGCGCTGCGCCCCCGGCGTTGGAGGTGGAGAAAAACAGCGGCTCGATCAGGTCGAAGTCTTTTTCTTCCACCATGCGATCCATCAGCACGGAACCAACCATGCCGCGCCAGCCCACAATGCCTACCAATTTGCTCATTTCAATGGCCCTTTCAAGTAAGAAAACAGGTTCAGACCTGAGCCGACTTGCCCGGCTCGTCTGGGCCGGTGGGCGCACGACGATACCGGAGCTGGGTCAGCCCTTAATGGTCGTGGTTTTGATGATGATTGCGCGTACAGCCCCGCTCACCCGGCAGGTGACGGCGGTGTTCAGGAGGAACGGGCGGACGGCAAACATAGGGCGCGATTGTAGCGCGCAGCCCTTGACGGTCTTTGCAGCACCGGCCCGCTTCCGCCCGCATCAGGCCAGCGCAGCCACCACCGCATCGCCCATTTGTGCCGTGCCGACACGGGTGGTGCCTTCACTGTAAATGTCGGGCGTGCGCAGACCTTGTGCCAGCACCTGTTGCACGGCAGCTTCGATGCGCTGAGCGGCTTCTTCTTGGTTCAGGCTGAAGCGCAGCATCATGGCCGCACTCAGGATGGTGGCCAGCGGGTTGGCAATGCCCTTGCCTGCAATGTCGGGCGCGCTGCCGTGGCTGGGTTCGTACAGGCCCTGGTTCTGTGCGTTCAGCGATGCCGAGGGCAGCATGCCAATAGAGCCGGTCAGCATGGAAGCTTCGTCAGACAAGATGTCGCCAAACATGTTGCCGGTGACCACCACGTCAAACGCCTTGGGGGCCTTGACCAGTTGCATGGCGGCGTTGTCCACATACATGTGTTGCAGTTCCACGTCGGGGTATTGCTGGCCCACCTCGGTGACCACGTCTTTCCAGAACTGGAAGGTTTCCAGCACATTGGCCTTGTCCACGCTAGTGACCTTTTTGTTGCGCTTGCGGGCCGCTTGGAAGGCCACATGGGCGATGCGCTCAATCTCGGGCTTGGAATAGCGCATGGTGTCAAACGCTTCTTCCGCACCAGGGAAGTGGCCGTCGGTGGCAATGCGCCTGCCGCGTGGCTGGCCGAAGTAAATATCACCGGTCAGTTCGCGGATGATGAGGATGTCCAGACCGGCGATCAGCTCGGGCTTGAGGCTGGACGCGCCCACCAGCTGCTCGTAGCAAATGGCGGGGCGGAAGTTGGCAAACAGGCCCAGGTGCTTGCGCAGGCCCAAAATAGCCTGTTCCGGGCGCAGCGGGCGATCCAGCTTGTCGTACTTCCAGTCGCCCACGGCACCAAACAGCACCGCGTCTGCCGCTTTGGTCAGGTTCAGGGTGGACTCGGGCAGCGGGTGGCCGTACGCCTCGAAAGCGGCACCGCCGACGAGTGCGGTTTCCATTTCAAACTTGAGGTCGAGTGCTTGGAGCACTTTGACCGCTTCGGCCACGATTTCGGTGCCGATGCCGTCACCAGGGAGAACTGCGATTTTCATGATGGTTTTCTGCGGTTACAGGGTGTGCGCCAGCCAAGGTTTGGTGGCCAAACGCTGGGCTTCAAAAGCCTGGATTTTGTCTTTGTGGCGCAGGGTCAGGCCGATGTCGTCCAGCCCGTTCATCAGGCAGTATTTGCGGAAGGCCTGCACCTCGAACGGGATTTCTTCGCCTTGGGGCTTCACCACCACCTGCCGCTCCAGGTCAATGGTGAGGCGGTAGCCGGGGAAGGCGAACACTTCGTCGAACAACTGGGCCACCGTGGCTTCGGGCAGCTGGATGGGCAGCAGGCCGTTTTTGAAGCAGTTGTTGAAAAAGATGTCGGCGTAGCTGGGGGCAATCAACGCCCGGAAGCCATATTGCTCAATGGCCCAGGGCGCATGCTCGCGGCTGGAGCCGCAGCCAAAATTTTTGCGCGCCAGCAGGATGCTCGCACCTTGGTAGCGCGGCTGGTTGAGCACGAAATCGGGCTTGGGCTGGCGCTGGCTCTCGGGCACGCCGGGCTCGCCCGGCTGGTCCAGGTAGCGCCATTCGTCAAACAAGTTGGGGCCGAAGCCGGTTTTGCGGATCGACTTCAGAAACTGCTTGGGAATGATCGCGTCGGTATCGACGTTCTCGCGGTCCATCGGGGCCACCAGGCCTTGGTGTACGTTGAAGATTTGCATGGTGTGGTGAGGGCTCAGGCGAATGAACGAACGTCGACGAAGTGGCCGTGGATGGCCGCAGCGGCGGCCATGGCGGGGCTGACCAAGTGGGTGCGGCCACCAGCGCCCTGGCGGCCTTCAAAGTTGCGGTTGCTGGTGCTGGCGCAGCGCTCGCCGGGCTCCAGGCGGTCGGCGTTCATGGCTAGGCACATGGAGCAGCCGGGTTCGCGCCATTCGAAGCCTGCGGCTTTGAAAATTTCGTGCAGACCCTCGCGTTCGGCTTGTTCTTTCACCAGACCCGAGCCGGGCACCACCAAGGCCAGTTTGATGTTTTTGGCCACTTTTTGGCCGAGTTTTTTGACCACCGCTGCCGCTTCGCGCATGTCTTCAATGCGGCTGTTGGTGCAGGAGCCAATGAACACTTTGTCCACGAAGATGTCGTTCAGGGCCTTGCCGGGTTGCAAGTCCATGTAAACCAGTGCGCGCTCAATGGCACCGCGTTTGTTGGCATCTTTTTCCTTGTCGGGGTCGGGTACGCGGTTGTCGATGCCCAGCACCATTTCGGGCGATGTGCCCCAAGTGACTTGCGGCACGATGTGGCTGGCATCGAGTTCCACCACGGTGTCGAACACGGCATCGGTGTCGGAGTGCAGCGTTTTCCAATACGCTACCGCCATGTCCCATTCCAGGCCGGTGGGCGAGAGCGGGCGACCCTTGACGTATTCGATGGTTTTCTCGTCCACCGCCACCAAGCCAGCACGGGCACCGCCCTCAATGGCCATGTTGCAGACGGTCATGCGGCCTTCCATGCTCAGTGAACGGATAGCCGAACCCGCGAATTCGATGGTGTAGCCGGTGCCGCCAGCGGTACCGATTTTGCCGATGATGGCCAGCACCACGTCTTTGGCCGTTACGCCAGGAGCCAGCGTGCCATCAACCCGAATCAGCATGTTCTTGGCTTTTTTGGCCAGCAGCGTCTGGGTGGCCATGACGTGCTCCACCTCGCTGGTGCCAATGCCGTGCGCCAGCGCGCCAAAAGCGCCGTGGGTGGAGGTGTGGCTGTCACCGCAGACCACGGTCATGCCCGGTAGGGTGGCTCCGTTTTCCGGGCCAATCACATGCACGATGCCCTGGCGTTTGGACATGAAGGGGAAGAAGGCCGCCGCGCCAAATTCGGCAATGTTGCTGTTGAGCGTGGTGATTTGCTCTTTGCTGATCGGGTCGGTGATGCCGTCGTAGCCCTGTTCCCAGCCCGTGGTGGGGGTGTTGTGGTCGGCTGTGGCCACGATGGAGCTGACGCGCCAGACTTTGCGCCCGGCCTGCCGCAAACCTTCAAAGGCTTGCGGGCTGGTGACTTCATGAACCAGGTGGCGGTCAATGTAGAGCACGGCGGTGCCGTCTTCTTCGGTGTGGACGACATGTTCGTCCCAGATTTTGTCGTAGAGCGTGCGTCCCATGCT
Source organism: Pseudomonadota bacterium (assembly GCA_041192045.1). GTDB lineage: Bacteria > Pseudomonadota > Gammaproteobacteria > Burkholderiales > Burkholderiaceae_C > Hydrogenophaga. The sequence continues at coordinate 157,793 of JBEENR010000001.1, forward strand.
GATCCTGTCAAGGGGTGAGGGGTCTCGGTAAACCCGGATTTTAGGCGAGCCCGACGGGGCTGATGAATGCGCAGACGGGGCCGTGGTTTCTGGTGCGGGCTGCGCAAACAGGCGCAAAAAAACCCGCTGCACACGAGGTGAGCGGGTGAATGGTTCAGGCCGTTAGAGATTTCCCTAACGGTTCAACCCTTCATTTTTTGAAGCCAACGGGTACGTCGCGACGTGCGGCACCGGTGAACAGCTGGCGTGGGCGGCCAATCTTGTACTCGGGGTCGCTGATCATCTCGTTGAGCTGGGCGATCCAGCCCACGGTGCGGGCCAGGGCAAAAATACCGGTGAACAGGTTCACAGGAATGCCGATGGCGCGCTGCACGATGCCGGAGTAGAAGTCCACGTTGGGGTAGAGCTTGCGCTGGACGAAGTAGTCGTCTTCCAGTGCAATCTTTTCCAGCTCTTTGGCCAGCTTGAACAGGGGGTCGTTTTCCAGACCCAGTTCGGCCAGCACTTCGTTGCAGGTTTCCTGCATGAGCTTGGCACGGGGGTCGTAGTTTTTGTACACACGGTGACCGAAGCCCATGAGCTTGACACCGGAGTTCTTGTCCTTGACTTGGTTCATGAACTCGCCGACCTTGGACACACCACCCTGGCGCTGAATGTCTTCGAGCATGTTCAGGCAGGCTTCGTTGGCACCGCCGTGGGCAGGGCCCCACAGGCAAGCCACGCCAGCCGCAATGGCGGCAAACGGGTTGGTGCCGGAGCTGCCGCACAGGCGCACGGTAGAAGTGGAGGCGTTTTGCTCGTGGTCAGCGTGCAGGATGAAGATGCGATCCAGCGCTTTTTCGAGCACGGGGTTGACCTTGTATTCCTCGCAAGGCGTACCGAACATCATGCGCAGGAAGTTACCGGCATAGCTCAGGTCGTTCTTGGGGTACATGTAGGGCTGGCCCAGACCGTACTTGTACGCCATGGCCACCAGGGTAGGCATCTTGGCAATCAGGCGAATGGCCGCCACGTGGCGGTGGGCCGGGTTGTTGATGTCGGTGCTGTCATGGTAGAAGGCCGACAGACCACCCACCAGACCGGTCAGCACGGCCATGGGGTGTGCGTCACGGCGGAAGCCACGCAGGAAGAACTGCATTTGCTCGTTGACCATGGTGTGGTTGATCACGAGCTTGTGGAAGTCGCCGCGCTGCGTTTCGTTGGGCAACTCGCCGTTGAGCAGCAGGTAGCAGGTGTCGAGGTAGTCGCACTGGGTAGCCAGTTGCTCGATGGGGTAACCGCGGTAGAGCAGTTCGCCCTTGTCGCCGTCGATGTAGGTGATGGCCGACTGGCAGGAAGCGGTGGACAGAAAACCGGGGTCGTAAGTGAACATGCCGGTCTGACCATACAGCTTGCGAATGTCGATCACATCCGGGCCGATGCTGCCGCCGTACACGGGCAGTTCGATGCTGGGGCTGCCGTTGGAAAACGACAGGGTGGCTTTGTTATCAACGAGTTTCATGCGGTTTCCTTGTAAGAAGTGACTGAAGGGGCTTAGTCGGGTTGCCGGGCCTGACGGAGCATGCCCAGCACGAGGAGTACATCGTGGTGGCTGACGGTGTCGCTAGCCAAATCACTCGATGGGGTTTTGCGACCGAGCAAGAGATCAAGCAGATCGTTGTCGGACAAATCCATTAAAACCCCGAGGGCTTGAGCCTGCCTGACAGTCAAGCGAGTTTCGTGCCTGCTGAAGAATTTTTCGATGAACAAATCGTTCTCCAGCAGGCCACGCCGACAGCGCCAGCGCAGCTTGCTCAGGGCGCGTTCGTCGAGCAGGGCATCGCTGGTGGAGTCGTTCATGGGGCGATCTGGAGTGGGGCAGGGCAACGGTGTGATGAAGGCGACGAAGGCGACAGGCTCAGATGGAGCGCATCACCATCATTTCCTTGATCTTGCCAATGGCCTTGGTCGGGTTCAGACCTTTGGGGCACACGTCCACGCAGTTCATGATGGTGTGGCAGCGGAACAGGCGGTACGGGTCTTCCAGGTTGTCCAGACGTTCGGCGGTGGCTTGGTCGCGGCTGTCCGCAATGAAGCGGTAGGCTTGCAGCAGACCGGCGGGACCCACGAACTTGTCGGGGTTCCACCAGAAGCTGGGGCAGCTGGTGGAGCAGCTGGCGCACAAAATGCACTCGTACAAGCCGTTGAGCTCTTCGCGCTCTTCCGGGCTTTGCAGGCGCTCGGTTTGCGGGGCAGGCGTGTCGTTGATGAGGTAGGGCTTGATGCTGTTGTACTGCTTGAAGAACAGCGTCATGTCCACGATCAGGTCGCGCACCACGGGCAGGCCGGGCAGGGGCTTGAGCGTGATCACGCCGGGCAAGGTCTTCATGTTGGTCAGGCAGGCCAGACCGTTCTTGCCGTTGATGTTCATCGCGTCCGAACCACACACCCCTTCGCGGCAGGAGCGGCGGAAAGAGATGGTGGGATCGACTTTTTTGAGCTTCATCAGGGCATCCAGCAACATGCGTTCTTGGCCGTCGAGTTCGACCTCGATGGTTTGCATGTAGGGCTTGGCATCTTTTTCCGGGTCGTAGCGGTAAATCTTGAATGTGCGAAGGGCCATGGTGTTTTCTCCGGGCTTGTCTGTACGTGTCGGGTGCGGATGCTCAGAAGGTACGAACCTTCGGGGGCACCGAGGCCACGGTCAAGGGCTTCAAGTTGACGGGCTTGTACGACAGGGTGTTGGTGGCACTGTCCCACAGCGTGTGCTTCATCCACTCGGCATCGTTGCGGCCCAGCGGGAACTGGGCATCGTCAGCCGGACGCTCGTAGTCGTTCACAGTGTGGGCACCCCGGCACTCGCGGCGGGCGGCGGCAGAGGTCATGGTGGCCTGGGCGGCTTCCATCAGGTTGTCCACTTCCAGCGCCTCAATGCGGGCGGTGTTGAACACCTTGGATTTGTCTTTCAGCGTGATGTTGGCCACGCGAGCGCGCAGGGCGTTGATCTTCTTCACGCCTTCGTCCATCGAGACCTGGGTGCGGAACACGCCAGCGTGCTGCTGCATGGTGGCGCGCATGTCGTTGGCCACGTCCTGGGCGTATTCGCCGTTGCTGGAGTTGTCCAGACGCGCCAAGCGGGCCAGCGTTTTGTCGGCAGCGTCGGCGGGCAGGGCTTTGTGGGTTTTGTTCTTGTCGTTGAATTCGACGATGTGGTTGCCCGCAGCGCGGCCAAACACCAGCAAGTCCAGCAAGGAGTTGGTGCCCAAGCGGTTCGCGCCGTGTACCGACACGCAGGCGCATTCGCCCACGGCATACAGACCGTTCACCACTTTTTGCGCACCGTTGCCGTCAGGGGTGACGACTTGGCCGTGGATGTTGGTGGGAATGCCACCCATCTGGTAGTGGATGGTGGGCACCACAGGAATCGGTTCGCGGGTGATGTCCACGTTGGCGAAGTTGTGGCCAATTTCTTCCACCGAGGGCAGGCGCTTGCGAATGGTCTCGGCACCGAGGTGGTCGAGCTTCATCAGCACATAGTCTTTGTTGGGGCCGCAGCCACGGCCTTCTTTGATTTCTTGGTCCATGCAGCGCGACACAAAGTCACGCGGGGCCAAGTCTTTCAGGGTGGGGGCGTAGCGCTCCATGAAACGCTCGCCATTGCTGTTGAGCAAAATGGCCCCTTCGCCACGGCAGCCTTCGGTCAGCAACACACCGGCACCGGCCACGCCGGTGGGGTGGAACTGCCAGAACTCCATGTCTTGCAGCGGGATGCCCGCACGCGCTGCCATGCCCAAGCCGTCACCGGTGTTGATGAAGGCGTTGGTCGATGCGGCGAAGATACGACCGGCACCACCGGTGGCCAGCAAGGTGGTCTTGGCTTCCAGAATGTAGGTTTCGCCGGTTTCCATTTCCAGCGCGGTCACGCCCACCACATCGCCGTCCGCATCGCGGATCAAGTCCAGGGCCATCCATTCGACGAAGAAGGTGGTGCGGGCAGCCACGTTTTGCTGGTACAGCGTGTGCAGCATGGCGTGACCTGTGCGGTCAGCGGCGGCGCAAGCGCGTTGCACCGGCTTTTCGCCGTAGTTGGCGGTGTGACCACCGAAGGGGCGTTGGTAAATGGTGCCGTCCGGGTTGCGGTCGAAGGGCATGCCGAAGTGTTCCAGCTCGTACACCACTTTCGGGGCTTCGCGGCACATGAACTCGATGGCATCTTGGTCGCCCAGCCAGTCGGAGCCTTTGATGGTGTCGTAGAAGTGGTAGTGCCAGTTGTCTTCGCTCATGTTGCCCAGCGAGGCCGACACGCCACCTTGTGCGGCCACGGTGTGGCTGCGGGTGGGGAAAACTTTGGACAGAACGGCAACTTTCAGGCCGGCGCGGGCCAGTTGCAGCGATGCGCGCATGCCGGAGCCGCCGGCACCGACGATCACAACATCAAATTTGCGCTTGGGGAGATTGGCAGTGACGGTCATGGCTTCAGAGCCTCCAGAGAACTTGAACAGCCCAGCTCAGGCAACCCACGAGCCAGACGATGGTGAAGACGTGCAGCACGAGGCGGATGGCCGCGGGCTTGACATAGTCCATCCAGATGTCGCGCATGCCAACCCAGACGTGGTAGGTCAGCGCAACAAAAACGACGAAGGTCAGGGCCTTCATCCACTGAGCGGCAAAGATGCCCGCCCAGGTGTCGTAGCCGATGGGGCCGCTGGTGAACAGCACCTGCACCAGCAGAATCAGGGTGAACAAGGCCATGAGACCGGCGGTAACACGTTGCGCCAGCCAGTCGCGCAGGCCGTAGTGAGCGCCAGTGACGACGCGGTGAGAACCAAAGTTGGCAGACATGGGGGGGTTTCCTCTTGGTGAATCGGTGTGGACTCAGTACAGGCCAAACAGCTTGGCACCCAGTGCCACCGTCAGGCCAATGCTCAGCACCAGGGTGAAGATGGCCGACGACTTGCCGAACTCTTTGGTCACGGAATGTGTGGCATCCATGTACAGGTGGCGCACGCCGGCAATGAGGTGGTGCAGGTAGGCCCAGATCAGAGCCAGCACGACCAGCTTGAAGAACCAGCCCGGCACAAAGCCCAGACCGGCGCTGAAGGCGGCGCTGAAGGTCTCAAAAGAGATTTCGGAAGACACCGAGGTGTCAAACAGCCAGACGATCAGGGGCAACAGGATGAACATCAGGCCACCGCTGGCGCGGTGCAGGATCGATACCCAGCCCGCCGGAGGTAGGCGGTAGGTGGTCAGATCCTTGAAAGCGTTGATGTTGCGGAACTCGGGCCGCTTGCGGGTCAACTCGGTCATGGTGGGGCTTTCTTCCGGGGGAGGACAGGGTTTTGGAAGGGGTATGTAACGCGTTCGTAACTTGCGCTAAAGGCTACGGATTCTATTGCAAGGCTCCATACTCGAGCCTGACACTCGGGTGCAAGCTGGGGCTTTCCCTGCATGGTTGGCTTGGGTGTTCAGTTCAGTTCGTTGCGGTAGTGGCGGGTTTCGGTGCGGTACAGGCCACGGCGCAGTTCCATGGGCACATCGTTGTAGGTAAAGGCCAGCCGCTCCACACTCAGCAGCGGATGGCCCTGGGGAACACCGAGCAGCTGGGCGGCCACTGCGTCGGCGCTGACGGCTTTGATTTTTTCGGTGGCACGCACCATGCGCACACCAAACTGGGCTTCAAACAGGGCGTACATCGGGCCAGTGTCGGCAGACAAGGCTTCTAGGGTCAGACCTTTGAATGGGCCACCCGGTAGCCACAGGTCTTCCAAGATGGCGGGGGTGTCGGCAAAAGACAGCACACGTTTGACTTGCAAGACGGCATCGCCACTGCGCAGGGCCAGCTGGCGGGCGACCTCGGCGGTGGCGCGCAGGCGGCGGCATTCGATGATGTGTCGCTGCGCGGGGCGCTGGTTGTCCGCGTCTTCGTTGTCGGGTTGCAGCCGCAAGAAGCGGTATTGCGTGTGCTGCTCGGCATGGGTGGCCACGTAAGTGCCTTTGCCCTGTCGGCGCACCAACAGGTTGTCGGTGGCCAGCTCGTCAATGGCTTTGCGCACCGTGCCCTGGCTCACGCGGTAGCGGGCCGCGAGGTCGAATTCGCTCGGGATCATGTCGCCCGGCTTCCACTCGCCAGCCTGCAAGCTGCGCAAAATCAAGGACTTGATCTGCTGGTACAGCGGGCTGAACGCAGGTGCAACTGGCAGGTTCAGGCCTTGTGCGTCCACGCCAAGGCTGGCCGTGCTGTCAGAAGCGGACTCGGTGGGGCGGGTGGATGAAGTGGCCATGTCAGGATCAAGCAGCGTGAAGAACTGCACCGTTGAAGTAATCATATCTTATATAAGACATAAGACAAATTGACGTATCGGGGTTTACGCGAGTACACTCACCGTTGTTCTTCGACCCACTTCAACGTTACGTCAACGTTCCTTCAACGTCCTTTTCTGGAGTTTTCACCATGAGCAAGAAACCCGTTCGTGTTGCTGTCACCGGCGCTGCTGGTCAGATTGGTTACGCCCTGTTGTTCCGCATCGCCTCGGGCGAAATGCTGGGCAAAGACCAGCCCGTCATTCTGCAACTGCTGGAAGTGCCGATGGAGAAAGCCCAAGAAGCGCTCAAGGGCGTGATCATGGAACTGGAAGACTGCGCATTCCCCCTGCTGGCTGGCATTGAAGCCCACAGCGACCCCATGACCGCTTTCAAAGACACCGACTACGCCCTGCTGGTGGGTGCCCGCCCCCGTGGCCCCGGCATGGAACGCGCCGACCTGCTGGCCGCCAACGCCCAAATCTTCACCGCCCAAGGCAAGGCCCTGAACGCCGTGGCTTCGCGCAACGTCAAGGTGCTGGTGGTCGGCAACCCCGCCAACACCAACGCCTACATCGCCATGAAGTCGGCCCCTGACCTGCCAGCCAAGAACTTCACCGCCATGCTGCGCCTGGACCACAACCGCGCTGCTTCGCAAATCGCTGCCAAGACCGGCAAAGCCGTTGCCTCCATCGAAAAACTGGCCGTGTGGGGCAACCACTCGCCCACCATGTACGCTGACTACCGCTTCGCCACCATCGACGGCGCTTCGGTCAAAGACATGATCAACGACGAAGCTTGGAACCGCGACGTGTTCCTGCCCACCGTCGGCAAACGTGGTGCCGCCATCATTGCCGCCCGTGGCGTGTCGTCCGCTGCCTCCGCTGCCAACGCTGCCATTGACCACATGCGCGACTGGGCCCTGGGCACCAACGGCAAGTGGGTCACCATGGGCATTCCTTCTAATGGCGAATACGGCATTCCCGCTGAAACCATGTTTGGCTACCCCGTCACCTGTGAAGGCGGCGAATACAAAATCGTTGAAGGTCTGCCGATTTGCGAATTCTCGCAAGCCTGCATTGACAAAACCCTGGCCGAACTCGAAGGCGAAAAAGACGGCGTCAAGCACCTGCTGTGATGCCCGGTGGCCCCGCCCCGTGCGGGGTCTGTCTGTGGTAACCATCTGGTAACTCGACCCTGAGCCCCGAGACTGAGCCCACCGTGAAAGCCCATCCCCGCGACATTCTGACCGGCGCGCAAGCCAGCGCGTTTGCCCTGCCGGTGTGTGACCACTACAGCGGGGTTGAAGCCCGCATGCGCAAAAGCCTGCAATTGCAGGCCGATTTGACCGCCGAGTTCGGGGCCTGCGTGTTTGATGTCACGTTGGACTGCGAAGACGGTGCCCCCGTGGGTGGCGAGGCCGAACATGCCGCGCTGGTCACTGGGCTGGCCCTGTCTGCCCCCGCGCAGGCACGGGTGGCGGTGCGGGTGCATCCGGTCGATCATCCGCACTTTGAGGCCGATGTCGCCACCATTGCGGGCCAAGCGGGCCAGCGTCTCACGCACCTCATGGTGCCCAAGGTGGAATCGGTGGCCGATGTGCAGCGCGCTGCTGCCGCACTGGACGCTGCCGGGGCCAGCACGCTGCCCCTGCATGTGCTCATTGAATCCCCAGCGGCGGTTCACCGCGCCTTTGACATTGCCGCGCACCCGCGTGTGCAGTCGCTCAGCTTTGGCCTGATGGACTTTGTGTCGGCCCACGGCGGTGCCATACCCGGCAGTGCCATGGGGGTGGCGGGCCAGTTCAGCCACCCGCTGGTGTTGCGGGCCAAGCTGGCCATGGCTTCCGCTTGCCATGCCCACGGCAAAGTGCCCTCGCACTGCGTCGTTACCGAGTTCAAAGACCCCGTTGCCTTGCAAGCCGCCGTCCGCGTGGCCGCGCAAGAGCTGGGCTACACCCGCATGTGGAGCATCCACCCGGATCAAATCCGGCCCATCGTGGCGGCTTTTGCCCCCGCCGAAGACGCGGTACACCAAGCCGCCGCCCTCATTGAACGCGCCGCCGCTGCCGACTGGGCACCCGTCTCCTTTGAGGGGCGTTTGCACGACCGCGCCAGCTACCGCTATTACTGGCAGCTGCTGGAGCGTGCGCACCAGACTGGGGTGCGATTGCCTGAAACCGTGCAGGTTTATTTCGAATCCAAGCCGTGGGGAACACCGTCTTGACCGGCACTGAGCTTGCTTGCCGTGCGACGGCCCAAAACGCTAGACAACCCCACGAATCCTTCCCATTTTTCCCAGGAGAACGCCATGTCTGACTTCCTCGCCACCTACCGCGCCCATGCCGCCGACCGCGCTGCGCTGGGCATTCCGCCGCTGCCGCTTGATGCCAAGCAAGTGGCCGCCTTGATCGAACTGATCAAGAACCCGCCCGCAGGCGAAGACGCTTTCCTGATGGACTTGCTCACGCACCGCGTGCCCCCCGGCGTGGACGATGCCGCCAAGGTCAAGGCCAGCTTCTTGGCCGCTGTGGCGCACGGCGACCTGAGCGTGGGCCTAATCTCCAAAGCCAAAGCCACCGAGCTGCTGGGCACCATGGTCGGCGGCTACAACGTTCACCCCCTGATTGAGCTGCTGGACGATGCCGAAGTGGCCACCGTGGCCGGTGCCGCGCTCAAGAAAACCCTGTTGATGTTTGACTACTTCAACGACGTGGCCGAAAAAGCCAAGGCCGGTAATGCCGTGGCCCAAGAAGTCATGCAAAGCTGGGCTGACGGTGAATGGTTCACCAGCCGCCCCGAAGTGGATCAAAAAATCACCGTCACCGTGTTCAAGGTGCCCGGCGAAACCAACACCGACGACCTGTCGCCCGCGCCCGATGCCACCACGCGCCCCGACATCCCCATGCACTACCTGGCGATGTTGAAAAACACCCGCCCCGACGCAGCGTTCAAGCCCGAAGAAGACGGCAAGCGCGGCCCCATGCAGTTCATTGAAGACCTGAAGAAAAAAGGCAACCTCGTGGCCTACGTGGGCGACGTGGTGGGCACCGGCTCCAGCCGCAAATCGGCCACCAACTCGGTGGTTTGGGCCACCGGCCAAGACATTCCCTTCGTGCCCAACAAGCGCTTTGGCGGTGTGACGCTGGGCGGCAAAATTGCCCCCATCTTCTTCAATACCCAAGAAGACTCCGGCTCCTTGCCCATTGAAGTGGACGTGTCCAAGCTGGAAATGGGCGATGTCATCGACGTGCTGCCCTACGACGGCAAGCTGGTCAAAAACGGCGAAGTCGTGGCCGAGTTCAAGCTGAAAAGCGATGTGCTGTTTGACGAAGTGCGCGCCGGTGGCCGTATCAACCTCATCATTGGCCGCAGCCTGACCGCCAAAGCCCGCGAATTCCTGGGTCTGCCCGCATCCACCCTGTTCCGCCTGCCCAGCGTGCCCACCGCCACCAACGCCGGTTTCACCTTGGCGCAAAAAATGGTCGGTCGCGCCTGCGGTCTGCCCGAAGGCCAAGGCGTGCGCCCCGGCACCTACTGCGAACCCAAAATGACGACCGTGGGCAGCCAAGACACCACCGGCCCCATGACCCGCGACGAGCTGAAAGACTTGGCTTGCCTGGGCTTCAGCGCCGACTTGGTGATGCAGTCCTTCTGCCACACCGCCGCCTACCCCAAACCTGTGGACGTGAAAACCCACCGCGAACTGCCCAAGTTCATCAGCAGCCGTGGCGGCGTGGCCCTGCGCCCCGGTGACGGCGTGATCCACAGCTGGCTCAACCGCCTGCTGCTGCCCGACACCGTGGGCACCGGCGGCGACAGCCACACCCGCTTCCCCATCGGCATCAGCTTCCCTGCCGGTTCCGGTCTGGTCGCTTTTGGTGCAGCCACCGGCGTGATGCCCCTGGACATGCCCGAATCCGTGCTGGTGCGCTTCAAAGGCGAAATGCAACCCGGCGTGACCCTGCGCGATTTGGTGCATGCCATTCCGCTGTACGCCATCAAGCAAGGTCTGCTGACCGTGGCCAAGGCAGGCAAGATCAACGAATTCTCCGGTCGCATCCTGGAAATTGAAGGCCTGCCCAACCTGAAGGTTGAGCAAGCGTTTGAACTCTCGGATGCATCCGCCGAACGCTCTGCCGCCGGTTGCACCATCAAGCTCAACCCCGAGCCGATCAAGGAATACCTCACCAGCAACATCGTGCTGATGAAAAACATGATCGCCGACGGCTACCAAGATGCCCGCACCTTGCAGCGCCGCATTGAAAAGGTAGAAGCCTGGCTGGCCAACCCCAGCTTGCTGGAAGCCGACAAAGATGCCGAATACGCCCACGTCATCGAAATCGATCTGGCCGACATCAAGGAACCCATCCTGTGCTGCCCGAACGACCCGGACGATGCCAAAACCCTGTCCGAAGTGGCTGGCACCAAGATTGACGAAGCCTTCATCGGCAGCTGCATGACCAACATCGGCCACTTCCGCGCAGCCGCCAAGCTGCTCGGTGGCAGCCGCGACATCCCCGTCAAGCTGTGGGTGGCCCCGCCCACCAAGATGGACGAGAGCGAGCTGATCAAAGAAGGCCACTACGCCAGCTTCGGTGCCGCCGGTGCCCGCACCGAGATGCCTGGTTGCAGCCTGTGCATGGGCAACCAAGCCCAAGTGCGCGAAGGGGCCACCGTGGTGTCCACCAGCACCCGCAACTTCCCCAACCGCTTGGGCAAAAACACGCAAGTGTTCCTGGCCTCGGCAGAACTGGCCGCCATCGCATCCAAACTGGGCAAGATCCCCACGGTGGCCGAATACCACGCCGCCATGGGCATCGTGAACAAAGACGGTGCCGCGATCTACAAGTACCTGAACTTCGACCAGATTGAAGAGTACGTGGAGAACGCGAAGGAAGTGGCTGCCTGATTGGTTGCTTGCTGAGTGAATAGAAACGGCCCAGGGAGTGATCCTTGGGCCGTTTTTTTGTCGACGGTTTGGATCCGCACTTGATGCGGTGTGCATCTTTGCGCAGTCCCTGCCCGCCCAAGACCGTCCACTGCACTACACCGCGCTGGACGCGCTGACCAACACAATCCCCTCAGACTCCAGAATCCGCTCCCCTGCCTGCCCAGTCAGCGCCGCTTGGAGCAGGGTGTGGGCGATGGCGGTGGCGGATACCGGGCGGTAGCGTCGGGGAATCAGGGGGCCTAGCAGGCGCGATACCCACAGCCCCAGCCGCTCACCGAGGCGGTTTTCTTGGCGCTGTGTGTCAATCAGTGAAGGTCGCACCACGGTGTAGCTGGCAAAACCCAGCTGGCGCAAGCCGGTTTCGGCCTCGTATTTCGTGCGCAAATAAAAGTTGCCTCCGGCGCTGGCACCCAGTGACGAGTTCAGGGCCATGCTGCGTGCGCCCAGCCGCTGCGCTTCGCGGCACAGGGCGATGGGCAAGTCGCGATCCACCGCGGCAAAGGCTTGCTGCGAACCAGCCTGCCGGAGGGTGGTGCCCAGGGCACAGACCACTGCGTCCACCGCCAAGCCGCGCAGTGCTTCGGCGGGCTGGGCAAAGTCGGTGACGGGGTTGATGAGTCGGGGGTGTTTGGCCAGCGGTCGTCGGGTGGGGGCCACCACCTGTTGCACGTGCGGGTGGTGCAGGGCTAGGCGCAGCACTTCGCTGCCGACAGCGCCAGTGGCACCCAGCAACAACAAGCGGATGCCGGGGGAGGGGGTCGCAGGGGTCGTGTCGGGTGGCATGGTGTTGAGATGGGTACAGGTTTTCCGGGATCGTGGAGGCTGTGTGGCAGGGCTAAACTGTCTGCCCCATTCCCTGGAGTTCATCATGTTCAAGAAAATTGCCGCCGAAGCGCTGGGCCTGAGCGACATTGGTGCCATCATCGAACCGAAAAATTTCGGTAGCGTCGATGCAGATGATTATCTGTTTCACGAAGACGGCGAGAAAATCTTCTTCCTCATTAAAAGCCGCAAAGACGAATACTGCTTTACCAACTTGGCGCTCATCCATGTCGATGGTGAATCGGCGGTGTCGTCCAAGCGCGCCATCAAGCGTTACGAATACAGCAGTTGCCGGATTCAGAACGTGAGCATCGAAACCGCAGGCACGCTGGACATGGATGTGGAGTTGAAGTTCAGCATCGGTGGCGTGGTGTTTTCGATTGATGTGCGCCGAAACTTCATTGAACAGCTCAAGGACATTTACAAGGCGCTCATCACCATTGGTCGTCGCCAACATGCCGATGAAATCTGCCGCGAGAACGCCATGCGCGTGCTCGATGCCACGGCTGGCATGTACAAAATCGGCTCCGTCCCGTCGAATGAGGCGGTCATTTCCCTCTACAACGACCTGCTGAAAAACGTCAACCAAGTGACCCTGGTCAGCTACACCCGGCGTGATTACAACGAAGTGTTCAGCAAGTTCATCCACAACTGAACGCCTTCAGTCCTGTCGGTACCGGTTCCCATGATCGAGACACGGGGTTTGCGTCTGGCTTACCCAGGCGCTCGCGAGATGCGTTTTGCCGATCTGACGCTGGCACCGGGCGGTACTTTGCTGTTGCGCGGGCCTTCGGGCAGCGGCAAATCGTCTTGGTTGACGCTGGCGGCGGGTTTGCGGCTCCCAACGGCCGGCCAGATGCGGGTGGCTGGACAAGACCTGAGCCTGCTGGGCCAGCGCCAGCGCGATGCTTGGCGGGCGCGTCATGTGGGTTTTTTGCCGCAGCGGCTGCATTTGAGCGAGGCCCTGACGGTGGCCGACAACTTGGCGCTGGCCTATTTTGCGGCGGGCCTGCCCGCCGACTGGTCAGCGGTACGGCAAGCGTTGTCGGCCCTGGGGCTGGCAGATGGGGCGCAGCGCCGTCCGGCCCAACTCTCGGGGGGGCAGGCTTTGCGGGTGGCGCTGGCGCGTGCTTTGTTGCTGCGCCCCGGTGTTTTGCTGGTGGACGAGCCGACCGCCAGTCTGGACGACATGGCCTGTGCCACCGTGTTGCAGTGGTTGGTACAGCAGGCGCAGGCGGCTGGAGCCTGTCTGGTGCTGGCCACGCACGATGCGCGGGTGTGGCAGGCCATGCCACACGCGCAGGTGCTGCACTTGGCTTTGGATGACGCTGCTGGTCACGAGGGCGCGGAGGCTGCGCCGTGAATGTGTGGAGTCTGTCGTGGCGCTACCTGTGGTCACGGCCTTGGCTGGTCTTGCTCAATGCCTTGCTCCTGTCGCTGGGCTTGGCGACGGTGGCGCTGGTGTTGCTGGCGCAGGATCAGGTGCAGCGTGCTTTCGAGCGGGATCTGGCCGGTATTGACCTGGTGGTGGGGGCCAAGGGCAGTCCGCTGCAACTCATTTTGGCGGGCGTTTTTCATTGGGATGTGCCACCGGGCAATGTGGCGCTGGCCGATATGCAGGTCTTGCAGCAACACCCGCAGGTGGCGCAGTGGATACCGCTGAGTCTGGGTGACAATGTGGCGGGTTTTCGGATCGTGGGCACCACGCTGGCCTATCCTGAGCACTATGGGGCCACTCTGGCGCAGGGCCAGTTTTGGCAGGAACCTATGCAGGCGGTGCTGGGGGCACAGGTGGCTGCGCATACCGGTTGGGTGCCGGGGCAGGGTTTTCTGGGTTCACACGGTCTGGCCGCTGGCGGTTTTGAACACCAAGAGGCGGCCTATACCGTGACGGGTGTGCTGCGGCCCTGTGGCTGTGTGCTGGATCGGCTGGTGTTGACCGCCACCGAATCGGTGTGGCAGGTGCATGAGGCCCTGCACGCCACAGACGACATGGATGCCGAAGACCGTGCCACCCTGGCCGCTGAGCGTGAGATCACCTTGGCGCTGGTTCGCTACAGTACGCCGCTGGCCGCCATCAGCCTGCCGCGCTTCATCAACGACAGCACAGGTTTGCAGGCGGCTGCACCCGCGCTGGAAATCACGCGCCTGCTCAGCCTGCTGGGTGTGGCGGTGGCCGTCTTTCAAGGGCTGGGTGTGGTGTTGCTGGGGGTGGCGGGCTTGTCGGTGTTGGTGGGGTTTTGGAGTGCCTTGCGCGAGCGTCAGCACGATCTGGCCCTGCTGCGTTTGCTGGGGGCTTCGCCGTCTAAGCTGGCCTTGTTGCTGCTGTGTGAGGCGCTGTGGCTGGCCCTCATCGCTACCGGTCTGGGCCTGCTGCTGGCGCATGGTGTGCTGGCGGCGTTGGGGGCTTGGCTCATGGCTGAACACGCGCTGCCCATCACCGGCTGGTACGGGGTGGCCGCTGAGGGCTGGGTGCCTGTGCTGGCCCTGGGCGTTGCGGTGCTGGCCGCTGCGCTGCCGGTGTGGACAGCTTACCGGCAAGGTGTTGTTGAGTCTTTGAATTCGAGGTGAATCATGAAACGGATGTTGAACAAACCGCGTGGCTCTGTGGTGGTGTTGGCTGCTGGTCTGTTGGTGCTGAGCACGGCAGGCTGGGCACAGCATTCAGACAAGGAACGCAAGGAAGACGCAGCACGCCACCGCGCGATGGCCGCAGCACACCAAGCCGCTGCCCAGTGCCTGGAGTCTGGCAAGCCCGAAGACGTGTGCCTGCAAGCGCTGCAAGCCGCCTGCAAAGGGCTGGCCATTGGCAAGTACTGCGGCATGAAACACGCCCACTGAAACCCCGATGCATTCGGTCGTTGCCGTGTTACGTGGGCAGATTCGGGTGGTGGCGGTAGCGCTGTGTGCTGGGGCGGTGTCGGTCTCGGCATGGGCACAGGTTTTGTCATCGCCCCTGGGCACACCAGCCGCACCTGCTGCACCCGCCAGCGTCCCCGCCGCCGCTTTGCCGCACGGCCAGGGGTCAGGCATTCACAGCCCCTTAAGCCCATTTGCACCGCTGGCCCCGCGCAGCGATGTGGTGCCCTGGTTCGTGCTCACCGCCGTTTCGACCAAGGTAGAAAACCGCCGCATCGTGCCGGTGTACCCGCCGCCCGTGCTGGCCCTGCACCAAGCCCGCCAGCGAATTCAGGGCTTCATGATGCCGCTGGAGCCCGGCGAACGGCAGCGGCACTTTCTGCTGTCTTCCGTGCCCCTGACCTGCGCTTTCTGCACCCCCGGCGGGCCAGAAAGCATGGTGGAAGTGCGAGCCAGCACACCCGTGAAATACAGCCAAGGCGCGGTGGTGGTGGAAGGGCAGTTCCACGTCTTGCAAAACGACCCCGCCGGGCTGTACTACCGCATGACTGGGGCGGTGGGGGTGAAATAAGCCAGACTGCTGCCCGCGCCGTCAGCCAAGCCGATTCAAAGGGCAAACGCTGCGATGGAACGGAGTTTTTTTTCAGACTGATTTCGGCTTTCTGCACCATAACAGCCGACGCAGCTTGCGCCTGTTGCCGTTGTTGCACCTGCGGCCAACGGTGCCATCGGCTGCGCCGCCCACTTCGCCACCACGACCGGTCTGGCGCTGTGCCTGTGGCGGGGCGATGGTGATTCTGAGGCGGCTCATGCGACCTGATGCGTATCGGCTGCCCTGAGCGAGCGATGATTTGAGCATTTGCAGCCAGTGCGCGCTGCAAAACCCTCGGCAGGCCACCAAGGTCTGCCCGCCGCACTCCGATCCCACGGATCAATCTACAGGTGCGCAACTCCCCACTTCCATCTCCACCACCGGGCAAGTCCCAACAAACGGATCAGATCGCGGCTTCGCGCGATCTATCCGATCTATCCTTACTCGTTAGGCCTGCGCATGGCAACGTTTGAAAAATACTGCTCTTGAATATTAACGCCCTGACGTTATCCAAATGTAGAGCCGTCCAATCGTCGGGCGGTAAACTGCGGGCAGCAGCAGTGCTGCAAGCAGCGCCGTTATCGGCCATAGGATCAACTCTATTGTGGAATTCCCAGGCCCGAACACCCGATAGGCACCGCTTATCCAAGCTAAGTGCCTAGACCAAGAGCCATCAATAAGTGACACGGCGGATAGAGCAATAGCAGCTAGAATTGTCACGAAGCAAAATGCGATGCGTGCGCGCTGAAAAGGACCCGCGGCTGTACTTTCCCGAGTAAACCTCGCGATGTATGGTTGCAGCGAGACCGCGAGAATGGTTGTGAGCAGTGTTGCAGCGAAGCCAAATGCTAGCATCGTGGCGTACTGATAAGGAATCCCTGCCGATGTCATGACTGTCGGAAAATAAAAATATCGCGCATATCCCAGCCCGAGATCAATTGCATATGCTGAAGCTATTGCGGCAATCGGCACCCATAGCCAAGACCATTGGGCGCGGCGGTGCATTGCCGCCGCTGTGGCAATTGGAATTATCAAAACTATGGCCCAGAAGATGGGGCTTTCCATCGACTGCCGGTGCCAATGCTCGGGGGTGAGGCGCAGAGGATCATCCTGAAGGATGCACTTCCGGTCCATTTTTCGGGCCTCTTGCCCCATTCGCTGGCATTCTTGGGAGATGCGCTCGCTCTCTATCCGGTCGAGTTCTATCGACCACTTCAACGCCTGTTCGGTCTGTTCGCGATAGAGATCAAGTATTACCATGAGATCGAAATGTAAAGATCACTGCCGAAGCTGGCCGCAGTGAAAGCCTTCAAGGACGTTCGATAGCCAGATGGGTTGAGCTCGCAGGCCTAACGTTGGCGCTCCGCTTGAACGAATGGTTAGGCCTCAATCGAAATGCCGATAGAACCTGCGGACGCTGAATCTAGCGCCCCTTGGACCTAAGGCTTCAACTTTCTCGCTCTGGATTTGGCCGTCTGCAATCAACTCATCGACTGCCAAATTAGCCACCTCAAAGTTTGGGTAGTACATATTGTCGTAGATTTGATCGAAGGTCATTCCCTTCTCGTTCTTGGTCAGCAATACCCAAATCTCTTCTCTGGACTTCTTGATTGCCAAAATTTCCGAAATCTCTTTGTAGGCTTGATACGTGCCAATCAGTACGATCAGCGACAGTGCGCCGGCAGTTACTGTCCAAAATCTTACCCGAGTTGCGGGAAAGAGAATCGGTACGAGGGCTGCGATTGCAAGTGCCAGACCAGCAATTGAGAGATAGCTATCCATTAGATTGATTCGTTGTAGTTCGATTCGTGCGCGGCAGATTCCGTTGCCCTTTGAGGCCTAACTTGTGGTTTATCCGACCAAACACCGGATATTCACAACGGTAGTCGTTAAACAAAATCGCATGATATCCCCAAAAAGTGTTTGAAATCAGCGCTGTAACGCTGCATTTTTGACACATGAACAGGTACAACAAACCCGCCTAGCTGCTTCCCTGATTTTTCAAGTGGTTCGGTCAGGTGCGCGAACGGGTTCGCTACTTGACAACTAAGGTTTGAGGTGAGTCGGAACCGACGGCGGGTTGCTTCGCCGTTGGGCCTCGCCTTAACTGCGAGGGATTAGGCGACGCTGTGGGCCGGGCTATAGCTTGCTGGGTTGGCAACCGGAACTCTTGCATTCGCGAATCCTCTCCTGCACGAATTCCAAGCGCTGTCTCGTTGTCTCAGTGGCGCAACTGAGATTGACAAAGAAGCCATTGTCAATCTTGCGGGAGCATTCCGCGTTGCGCTGCTCGATCCAGGCAAGCTGCGTGTGCTTCAATTTGGAACGGCCATCTTTCGGAAGACGGGTGACCAAGTCTTTGTACGCGCTGTTCAGTTCGGCATCGGTCTCGACATAGACCTTGTTGAGGCAGTACAAGCTGTCAAAGTCGTCCCTCGGTTTGTCGCAGTTCTGCTGAGCATAAGCAGGGAACGCGGAAGTCAGGGCAATCAGAAGAATGGGTTGTAGTCGCATAGGTATCAAGTGGCTCGGTTAGGTACACAAACGGGTTCGCTGTTTGCACCACAGCTTACAGACCGAGAAGGCTTGCGTCTACTGATCCAAGGCCATGGGGGCCGCGCCTGCGCGAAGCGCTGGGGGTCAAAGCCTTGGTTCCCGCTTGCAGACCCCGCAGCGCTTACTGGCTGATTTTTCGGGCTTCTTCAATCTGGTATTCAAAATAGTGCTGAATGCCGTAAGCCAAGCTGGCCATGAAGGCGGTGGTGCCCAGCAGCAGGCCCAAAATCAGCGCGCAGATGGTGAACCAGTTGGTGCCACCCGCGCTGGCCTCTTCGGCGCTGGTGGGGTTGAACCAGCGGTTCCACTTCGCCCGGTCAGACAGCGCATAAACAATGCCCGCCAGACAGCCCGCCGCCACGCTGGTGCCCAGAAATGGAACCAGCACCCAGGCCAGTTGGTCGTCTTGCCCCAGGGCTTGCACCCGGCTGATGCCCCACCAGCCCAGCCCAGCCCCGATGGGGTGCAGCCAGCCGATCCAGTCGCCCAAGCCGCGCAGGTAAAACCGGTGCAGCCCCATGCTGCCGCCCAGCACGGCCAGCCAGGTGGCCAGCGTTTTGTTGCGGGCGCGGCTCATGCGTGTTCCTCGGGTGCGCTGCTGCTGCCTGCGCCCAGGGGCCTTTGCATCAGCACAATGTCCAGCCAGTGGCCAAATTTCCAGCCGCAGGCCGGAATGACCCCGGCAGGCTCAAAGCCCAGCGCACGGTGTACGCCCACCGACCCGGCGTTGGCCGAGTCGCCAATCACCGCCATGACCCGGCGCACGCCCGCACGCTCCAGCGCGGCCAGCAACTCGGTCAGCAGCGCACGCCCCCAGCCTTGGCCGGTGGCTTCGGGGGCGAGGTAAATCGAGTCTTCTGCCGAAAAGCGGTAGGCCGGGCGTGGTTTGAACCAGTTGCCATAGGCAAAGCCCTGCACCGCGCCATCGGCCTCCAGCACCAGCCAGGGCAGGCCCTTGGCCAGCACATCGGCACGGCGGGCCTGCATGTCGGCCTGTGTGGGGGGCGTGGTTTCAAAGGTGCCGGTGCTGTGCAGCACGTGGTGGCCGTAGATGCGGGTGATGGCAGCGAGGTCTTCGTCTCGGCTGGGGCGGATCAGGATCATGGTTTGGGGGGGTGGTCAATACACGCAAGGCTATAATGGCAGGCTTTGCGACGTTTCGCTGGCCGGGTGGTCAGTCGTGTGTCTCAAGCGTTGCAACGAAAACAAAACCCGACGAAGCACCTTTTCGGTGCCTCTCCACCCGAAGGATAAATCATGGTCGTTATTCGACTCTCCCGTGGCGGCGCAAAAGCCCGTCCTTTCTACAGCATCGTGGTTGCCGACAAGCGCTGCCGTCGCGACGGTCGCTTCATTGAGCGCATCGGTTTCTACAACCCCCTGGCCCGTGGTGGCGAAGAGCAGCTGCGCATTGCGCAAGACCGCCTGACCTACTGGACTGGCGTGGGTGCCGAACCCTCGGATACCGTGGCCCGCCTGATCAAGCAAAACGCAGCCAAAGCCGCTGCCTGAGTGCCGTGAGCCTCCCGGATGCCAGCGCCTTCACCGCAGCAGAACTGCCTGCGGATGCGGTGGAACTGGGGCGCTTCCAGGGGGCTTGGGGGCTTAAAGGTTGGTTGCACATTGCCCCCCACAGCGCCGATACCGAGGCGCTGTTTCATGCCAAACAATGGTTTTTAAAGCCGCCCGAAGCCCGCTTCGCGCGCGGCTTTTTGGCGTTTTCAGGCTGTGTGACCGTGCCAGTGGCGGGCATGAAAGACCATGCCGATGGCTTGGTGGCGCACTTAAGCGGCGTTGATGACCGCAGCGCTGCCGAACAGCTCAAAGGCGTGCGCATTTTTGTGCCGCGCAGCGCGTTTCCGGCCCTGCCCGAGGGTGAGTACTACTGGGTGGACTTGATCGGGCTGGATGTGTTCAACCGCGAAGGTGTTCACTTGGGCCAGGTGCGCGAACTGCTGGCCACTGGGCCGACTTCGGTGCTGGTTCTTGAATACACCGAAACCGCGCCCGGCACGGCTGAAGCGCAGACGGCCGAGCGCATGATTCCTTTCGTCGATGCTTATGTGGATGCGGTGGACCTGCCGCAGCGCCGCATCACGGTGGACTGGCAGACGGACTACTGAGTCCGGGCCGCAGTCGCATGCGATTCGACATCATCACCCTGTTTCCTGAACTGTTTGCGCCGTTTCTCCGCACCGGCATCAACCGCCGTGCGTTTGAGGGCGGTTTGGTGGATGTGCGCCTGTGGAATCCGCGTGACTGGGCCGATGGCGCTTACCGCCGTGTGGACGACCGGCCCTTTGGCGGTGGCCCCGGCATGGTGATGCTGGCGGAGCCGCTGTGGCAGTGCCTGCAAGCGGTGCGCGCCGAACGGATGGAGGCCAAAGCCCCACCCGCGCCGGTGGTGCTGTTTTCGCCCCTGGGTGCGCGGCTCGACCATCCGCAGGTGGCGCACTGGGCGCACAGCGACGGGGCCATTTTGCTTTGTGGGCGCTACGAAGGCCTTGACCAGCGTTTCATTGATGCCTGTGTCGATGTGCAGATCAGCCTGGGCGACTTTGTGCTCTCGGGGGGCGAGCTGCCCGCCATGGCCTTGCTGGATGCGGTGGCCCGACTGCAACCCGGTGTATTGAATGACGCGGGCAGCCACCAGCAAGACAGCTTCAACCCGGTGCTTGACGGTTTGCTGGACTGCCCCCACTACACCCGCCCTGAGACTTGGCAAGGCCCACAGGGGCCGGTGTCGGTGCCCGAGGTGCTGCTCAGCGGCCACCATGAGCGCATTGCCCGCCACCGCCGCGAGCAAAGCCTGATGCTGACTGCGCAACTGCGCCCCGACTTGCTGGAGCAGACGCGGGAACGCCAGCTGCTCTCTGCGCAAGACGAGGCGTTTCTGCGCCGCTGCCAAGCCAGCGACTGAGGCGGCTTGGGTGCCTGCTATGCGCCGGACTATAATCTAGGGCTTTTCGATCCTCTGACCGGCCGCCGCGACCGGGCCAGTTTTCAGCCGGTCAACAGCCGCTGAAACCACTGCCCTACCGGATTCGTGGCCTTTAGTGCAGCGCGGGCATGATCGTGAATCAGGAAACCATGAACCTCATCCAGACCCTTGAGCAAGAAGAAATTGCTCGTTTGAACAAAGTCATTCCCGCCTTTGCGCCTGGCGACACCGTCATCGTTAGCGTGAACGTGATTGAAGGCACCCGCAAGCGCGTGCAGGCTTACGAAGGCGTGGTCATTGCCCGTCGCAACCGTGGCCTGAACTCCAGCTTCATCGTTCGCAAAATCTCCAATGGCGAAGGCGTGGAACGTACTTTCCCGCTGTACAGCCCGCTGATCTCCAAAATTGAAGTCAAGCGCCGCGGTGCCGTGCGCCGTGCCAAGCTGTACTACCTGCGTGAACGCAGCGGCAAGTCGGCCCGCATCAAGGAAAAACTGGGCGCTTGAGGCCAGACGCTGCGGTCAGACTGACAACCGCCTGCACCGCAGTCATGGCTCATGGCCGTGCCCAAACCGCTCCTTGGAGCGGTTTTTTTTCATCCCTACCTCAGGTCAACCATGTCCAGACTGCCGCCCGCTTTTGATCCGCGCACCGTACCGGCCTTGCCGACAGACCCGCAGGCGCAGTGGGTTGAACCCGCGCCCCAGCGACTCACGGCAGCGGGCTTGCGGCAGCTGTTTGCGCAGCCACCCCACTGGACACCTGAAGTGCGCATGGAAAAGAAATTTTCTGACCGCCCACCCGCCGAGGCCGCCGTGCTGCTGCCTGTGGTCATGCGCGATCAGTTGACTTTGATATTGACCCAGCGTACTTGGCAGCTCAACACCCATGCCGGCCAAATTGCCTTGCCGGGGGGCAAGCGCGATGCCACCGATGCCAGCTTTACTGCTGCTGCGTTGCGCGAGGCACATGAAGAAATTGGCCTGCTGCCCGAGCGGGTTGAGGTCTTGGGTAGTTTGCCCACGTACATCACCGGCACCGCCTTCACGGTGACACCGGTTGTGGGTCTGGTGCCGCCCGACATGCCCCTGCAACCCAACCCGCGTGAGGTGGCCGATGTGTTTGAGGTGCCGCTGGCTTTTCTGATGAACCCCAGAAACCACCGGCAACACGCTTGGACGCACGAGGGTGTGGTGCGGCACTGGTATTCCATGCCCTACCAAGACGGTCAGCATGAGCGTTTCATCTGGGGGGCCACGGCGGGCATGCTGCGCAATCTGTACTGCATGCTGGTGGCCTGAAGGGCCAAGTTTGCCTCAGGGGTACGCCGGTATGATGACACCATGAGCTTCTTTGCCATTCTGTTTGCCCTGTTGCTGGAGCAGGCCCGTCCGCTGTCACCGGACAACGCCATTCACAAGGGCTTGTCTCACTGGGCCGAGTGGGTGCGCCGCAACCTCGACGCTGGGCAGGCTGTGCACGGCTGGATGGCTTGGGGGCTGGCCGTGGCTTTGCCCGCCTTGCTGTCATGCGTGATTTACTGGGGCATCTGGCTGTTCAGCTCGGTGCTGGCTTTTATTTGGCTGGTGGCTGTGCTGTATTTGGCGCTCGGTTTTCGTCAGTTCAGCCACCACTTCAGCCAGATTCGGCAGGCGCTGGAGGCGGGTGACGATGCCTTGGCACGCGAGAAGCTGGCAGGCTGGTTGTCCATTGAGACGGGCCACTTGTCACGCACCGAGGTGCTGCGCCTGACGATTGCGCAATCGGTCTTGTCGGCACACTGCCATGTGCTGGGTGTGCTGGTGGCGTTTGTGGTGCTGTGGGTGCTGGGTCTGGGGCCAGCGGGTGCTGTGCTGTACCGCCTGTCGGAATATCTGGGCCGCCACTGGCGGGCACGCACCGATGGCACGCACAGCCCGGCCCTGTGTGCGGCGGGGGCACAAGCTTGGCAGTGGGTTGACCATGTGCCCGCTCGTACCACAGCCCTGGCTTTTGCCGTGGTGGGCAATTTTGAAGAAGCGGTGGCCTGCTGGCGCAGCGATGCCGCACGGTTTGCCCCTGGCAGCGACGGCGTGATTCTGGCCGCGGCGGCGGGTGCGCTGCATGTGCGGCTGGCTGCACCATCACCCCTGAACGATGCGGAATCCGAAACCCGTCCGGAGCCGCAGCTGGCGCACCTCAGCAGCGTGGTCGGGTTGGTTTGGCGGTCGGTGGTGTTGTGGATGCTGCTGCTGATTCTGCTCACGCTCGCCCGCTTGGTGGGGTGAGCTGCATTGGACGGTCGTGTACAGAACGGCTTTCAGTAGCGTCGCTTCTCGCTCAGTTCGGCAAACAGCTCGCGGTAAATGTGATGCCGCATCGGGCTGACCGCTCCTTCATCAGGGCTTGCCTGATCCTGCTGCACATGGGCCAGCACGGCGCAGCCCGGTTCGTGCAGGTGGGTACAGTTGTAAAAGCGACAGTCACCCAAATGCGCTTTCAGGTCTGGCATCAGTGAGGCCAGTTGCATGGGTTCAATGTGGTGCAGCCCAAACACCTGAAAGCCCGGCGAATCAATCAGCGCGGTGTGTTGCGCAGCATCCATCCAGTACCACGTGGTGGTGGTGGTGGTGTGTTTGCCCGCGTTCAGTGCACGCGAAATCTCGCCCGTCAGCGCCTGCGCGTGGGGCACCAGCCGGTTGACCAAGGTACTTTTTCCCACACCCGACGGCCCCAGCACCAAGCTCTGCCGCCCGTGCAGGTGTGACAGCAGCGCATCCAGTCCGTCGTCACCCGGCATGCCGTCTGGCCCTTGCAGGCGCAGTGGCAACACGGTGTAGCCCATGCGCCGGTAAGGTCGTAGGCGTGCCCAGGCCCGGTCGAAGGCGGGCTGCACATCGCGCTTGTTCAGGACGATGCGCACCGCAATGCCCGCCGCCTGCGCGGCAATCAGGGCACGGGTGAGCTGGCCTTCGGAAAACTCGGGGTCGGCGGCCAGCAGCACCACCACCTGATCCAAGTTGGCCGCAAAGGACTTGGTGCGCAGGTCGTCTTGCCGGTAAAACAGGTTGCGCCGTGGCAGTACCTGTTCGATGCTGCCCTCGTCGCCGGTCGGTTGCCAGCGCACCCGGTCGCCCACCACCACTGGGTTTTTCTTGCCTCGCGGGTGGCAAATGCGCCGCTCGCCTTGGGCATCTTCGACCAAACAATGCCGCCCAAACGCAGCGACGACCAAACCCTCGTTCATACCACCTGCCGCGAGGAATGCGCCGCCAGCAGGCCATCAACCGCTGCCGCTGCCGCAAAGTCGCTGACCGACAGACCGTTGACATCGTGCGTACACAGACGCACGGTGCAGTGGGCGTAACTCACGGCCAGGTCGGGGTGGTGGTCTTGGCGGTGCGCAACCCAGGCCACGGCATTGACGAAAGCCATGGTGTCATGGAAGTGGGCGAAGCGGAAGGTTTTTTCCAGCGCGCCGTCCAACAGTTTCCAGCCCTGCGCGGCATCGCCGTTGAGCTGGGTCAGTTGGGTGACGATTTCGGTGGCCGAGAGCGCACGGCGGCTAGGTACGGGCATGGTTTGGGGTGGCGGGTGCCGTGGGTTTGAAAGGGCAGGGCTCAAGGGCTCAAGCTCAAGGGCTCACAAGGCGGGCCAGCCGTTCGCTGGCCGGTGGGTGCGAGTAGTAGAAGCGGGCATACACCGGGTCTGGTGTCAGGGTGCTGGCGTTGTCTTGGTAGAGCTTGAGCAGGGCGCTGGCCAGGTCGTTGCCGCTGGTCTGGGTTTTGGCGTAGGCATCGGCTTCAAACTCGTGCTGGCGTGACTGGTGGGCCATGAGCGGCGACAGGAAGAAGCTCAGCAGTGGTGACACCATCAGGAACAGCAACAGGGCCAGTGCGTCGTTGGGTGCGTCGAGCGAGGGCAGTACACCCAGACCGGTGTAAAACCAAGCCTGACTGGCCAGCCAGCCCAGAGCGGCAAAACCCACCAAACTCAGGCCAAACAGCCAAGCCATGCGCTGCACGATGTGGCGGTGTTTGTAATGCCCCAGCTCGTGCGCCAGCACGGCATCAATTTCTGCGGGGCTGAGCTGTTGGAGCAAGGTGTCGAAAAACACTACCCGTTTGGCTGCACCAAAGCCAGTGAAATAGGCGTTCGCATGGGCGCTGCGCTTGCTGCCGTCCATGACAAACAGCCCCTGCGCTGAAAAGCCACAGCGCTGCATCAGGGCCTGCACGCGGGTCTTGATGCCCTCGTCTTCCAGCGGTTTGAACTGGTTGAACCACGGGGCGATCAGGGTGGGGTAAATCACCAAGGCCAGCAGGTTAAAGCCCATCCACACCCCCCAGGCCCAGAGCCACCAGCTGCTGCCTGCCGCACCCATGAGCCACAGCACCACCGCCGCAATGGGCAGGCCCACCAGCAGGCCCAGCACGGTGCCCTTGAGCAAATCGGTCAGCCACAGCGACAGCGTCATGTGGTTAAAGCCAAAGCGTGCCTCCAGGCGAAAGGTGCTCCACCAGCTCAGCGGCAGACTGACCAGCCCACCCAGCAGCGCAAACGAGGCCAACAACGCCAACTGCTGCACCATGCCACCGCCCAGCAGGTTCAGCAGCGTTTGATTCAACCAGTCCAGCCCACCCAGCAGCGTCCAAGCCACCAGCAGTGCCGCATCCAGCCCCAGCTCCAGCAAGCCCAGCCGCAGTTTGCTCAGGGTGTAGTCGGCAGCTTTCTGGTGTGCCGCCAGCGAAATGGTGTCGCGAAAGGCTTGCGGCACGCTGCTCCGGTGGCGGGCCACATGGCGTACTTGTCGGCTGGCGAGTACGGTGCGTGTAACCAAACTGAGCACCAGCAAGGTGCAAAAAACGGCGGTGAAAGTGAGAGCGGCTTCGTCCATGGGCCGGAGTCTAGCGAAGATGGGTGCCGCACCGGTGCGCTGGCTGTCGTAGTCCCTGGGCTGGGTGAGGGGCTCTGAGGGCCATGGGCCTTGGCAGATCGGGGAAAATCTGCGCATGACTTCTACCTCAACACCCGACATCACCCCTGCGGCTTCGCAGCCTGCCCCCACCCTGACCAAGAGCGATCAGAACCTGATCTGGTTGGACTGCGAAATGAGCGGTCTGGAACCTGAAACCGACCGTCTGCTGGAAATTGCCATCATCATCACCGGCCCGCAGCTGAGCCCGCGCGTCGAAGGGCCTGTGCTGGTGATCCACCAGAGCGATGCCGTGCTTGATGCCATGGACAACTGGAACAAAGGCACGCACGGACGCAGCGGCCTGATTGACAAGGTACGCGCCAGCACCGTGACCGAAGCACAGGCACAGGCCGAGTTGCTGGCCTTCATCAGCCGGTACGTGCCCAAAGGCAGTTCGCCCATGTGCGGCAACACCATCAGCCAGGATCGCCGTTTCTTGGTCAAGTACATGCCACAGCTCGAAGCCTTCTTTCACTACCGCTGTTTGGACGTGAGCACGCTCAAAGAGCTGGCCAAGCGCTGGAACCCGGCGGTTTACAGCGCCTTCAAGAAGCACCAAAAACACACGGCACTGGCCGATGTGCACGAGTCGATTGATGAGTTGGAGCACTACCGGCAGCACTTGCTGCGCTGAGGCTTGCACACCGCTGAAACAGCTTGAGGGTTTTCCCTAGACGTGACATAATCGCGGTCTGCGCAGACAACTGCGCTTTATTGTGCATCTGCCTCACACTTCTAAGTCCTGATTCTGTTGCCCAGCCCCGCGCCTTTTGTGCAGGGAACCAACGGGCATTCAAGCAACAGCCGCTTCCGACAGCACGACTGACATCCACCCCCGGTGGTGTTGTGTCCGGAACGCCGATTGACAAGGACTTTGCGCCACCCACACCCAGGTTTTTGGAGACGTGGCGCGCTTCGTTTGATGGTTGATGTTTTTGCCAACCACGAACGAAGCGGTTTGATCCTGCGGTAACGGTGTGCTGTTCACCGGCTGCCCGCCATACCCTGCTTTGTTCGATCACGTGCGCGCCAACTCCTTTGCGCACAGGATGATGGAACATGAACGACTTTGTAACTTTCTCTGACAACGCCGCCGACTTGGTGGCTGATGCTGACGTGACCACCGTGGCCGAACCTAACGGGTTTGCGCTCTTGGGCCTAGCCCCTGAACTGGTTCAGGCTTGCGTCGAACTGGGTTTTGTCAACCCCACGCTGGTGCAGCAACAGGTGGTACCCAAGGCGCTGCTGGCCGATGGCGAAACCCGCTACGCTGACCTGATGGTCTCCAGCCAGACCGGCAGCGGCAAGACGGCGGCTTTCCTGTTGCCCGTGTTGCACACCTTGCTGATGCAGCAAGCCCAAGCCCAAGCCCAAGAGCGTGAAGATTTTGAGCGTTCGGTGGCCGAAGCCCTGGCCCGTGGTGAAGCAGCGCCCAAGCGGCCTAAGCGCAAAGACCCCACCAACACCCGCAACTTCAAGCCCGCCGTGCCCGGCGCGCTGATTTTGTGCCCGACCCGTGAACTGGCCCAGCAGGTGGCCCAAGATGCGATTGATTTGGTGCGTCACTGCCGTGGTCTGCGCATTGCCAACGTGGTGGGTGGCATTCCCTACCCGGTGCAGATTGCCCGCCTGCAAAACGCCAATCTGGTGGTGGCCACGCCAGGCCGTCTGCTGGACTTGCAGCGTTCGCAACAGATCAAGCTCGAACAGGTGCAGTTTTTGGTGGTGGACGAAGCCGACCGCATGCTGGATTTGGGCTTCTCGGACGACCTGGCCGAAATCAACGACCTGACCAGCCAGCGTCGCCAGACCATGATGTTCTCGGCGACCTTTGCGCCCCGCATCCAGCAGCTGGCCATGCGGGTGATGCATGAAGGCGGCAAGCATGTGCAAAAGGTACAGATCAGCAGCCCGCAGGTGCAGCACGTCAACATTCAACAAAAGCTGTTCTGGGCCGACAACGCCGAGCACAAGCGTGCCTTGTTGGATCACTGGCTGCGCGATACCGCCATCAACCAAGCGATTGTGTTTTGCAGCACGCAAATCGAATGCGATGGCTTGGCTACCGACTTGCAGCAGGCAGGCTTTGCCGCCGTGGCCCTGCACGGTGCCCTCAGTCAGGGGCTGCGCAACCGCCGACTCACGGCGCTGCGCGACGGCCAGGTGCAAATTTTGGTGGCCACCGATGTGGCTGCACGCGGGATTGACGTGCCCACCATCACCCACGTTTTCAACTTTGGCCTGCCCATGAAGGCTGAGGACTACACCCACCGCATCGGCCGCACGGGTCGTGCTGGCCGTGATGGTCAGGCGATTACGTTTGCCGAAATGCGGGATCGCCGCCGCGTGTTTGACATTGAGTCGTTCACCCGTCAGCGCATTGCCGTGGAAGCTGTGCCAGGCATGGAGCCGCGCCTGCGCATTCCCAGCCCGGAACCGGTGGGCCGGGGTGCTGGCAGCGCACGGCCCAACCGCCGTGGCAACGACCGTTTCAGTGACCGTTTCAGCGAGCGCCCAGCTGAACGCAGCAACGACCGGTTTGCCGAACGTCGCAGTGCCCCCGCACCCCGTGGGCCGCGCGTCGAAGCCCGCCACGAAGCCCCGCGTTTTGAAGGCCAACGCTTCGACCGTGAAGCCGCCCCAGCGCGCAGCGACAGCCGTTTTGAGCCCCGCGCCGACCACCGTCCTGCCCGCGGTTTTGCCGACCGTGCACCTGCCCGCAGTGGCTTGGCACCCGCCGGGTTTGGTCATGCCGATCGCGCAGACAGCCGTTTTGAGCACCGTTCGGGCGACCGTTTCAGCGACCGCGCACCCCGTGGTGATGCGGGGGGGCGGCGTGCCGAGCCCGGTGCCGCACGACCCATGAACCGCCGTGGCCCGCGCTGAGCGCAAGGCTGAATCCACGACAAAATGGCCCCTTCCGGGGCCATTTTTTTTCCCCTGTGGGTGTGCAGTCGCACGCAAAACCTCAGATATCAGCAAGCCATGAGACTTATTCGTACCGATCGGGTTGAACCGCTCTACAACGTGGCCGCTACCCGAGCCTGGGAGCAGCAAAGCGCCGCGCAGTGTCCACCCCACCAACTGATGGCGCTGGCCGGTGCTGCCGTGGCTCGTCTGGCGCGTGCGCTGGTACCGCATGCGCGCTGCATCTGGGTGGCGTGTGGGCCGGGTAACAACGGTGGGGACGGTTTGGTGGCGGCCACGCATTTGCACCGCTGGGCGCAGCAGCAGGGCGGGCTGACGCGGGTGGTGGTCACGCACAGCGGGCACAGTGCCCTGCCCGCCGATGCGCAGTGGGCTTGGCAGCAGGCGCGGGCTGCTGGTGTGGAATGGGCGACTGAAGCGCCAGCGGCGTTTGATTTGGCCATTGATGCCGTTTTTGGCATTGGCTACAGCCGTGTGCCGCAGGGCGCAGAGGCCGCCTGGATGCGCCAGCTGCGCGCCACGCCCAGCCCGGTGTTGTGTGTGGACGTGCCCAGCGGTCTCCAAGCGGATACGGGGGCCATGTCTGCATGGCCCAGTGAACCCATGGCCCTGGCGGGGGCTCGTTTTACCTTGTCTTTGCTCACCCTCAAGCCCGGTTTGTTCACCGCAGCAGGCCGTGACGCGGCGGGCCAAGTCTGGCTGGATACCCTGCAAACCCCACCCGATGCCGCTCTGTTGCCCACGGCTTACTTGCACGGCAGACCCGCATCCGCCACGGTAGGGGGGCAGCCCCATGCCAGCCACAAAGGTTCTTACGGCGATGTGGTGGTGCTGGGTGGGCAGGACGTGAGCGTTAACGGCGCGGGCATGACGGGGGCTGCGATTTTGGCCGCTCGTGCAGCCCTGCATACGGGTGCTGGGCGGGTATGGGTGGGTTTGTTGGGCACGCAGTCCCTTCGCTGGGACCCTGTGAGTCCTGGGCTGATGTTCCGCAGCACGGCCAGCCTGCTCGACAGCACAGCGCTGCGCACGGCGGCGGTGGTGTGTGGTTGCGGGGGCGGTGAGTCGGTGGCTGCCGTTCTGCCTAAGGTGCTGACCACCTCAACCCGGCTGGTGTTGGATGCCGATGCCTTGAACGCGGTGGCAGCCAGCGCCCCGTTGCAGGCGCTGCTGGCACAACGCCGTGAGCGAGTCGCCTTCACGGTACTCACACCGCACCCCCTGGAAGCGGCTCGCCTGCTGGCTTGCAGCACCGCCGATGTGATGGCCCAGCGCTTGCAGGCCGCGCAGGCGATCAGCGACCGCTGGGGTGTGGTGTGTGTGCTCAAAGGTTCGGGCACGGTGGTCAGTGCGCCGGGCAGACTGCCGCGCATCAACCCCACGGGCAATGCCGGGCTGGCCACTGCGGGCAGTGGCGATGTGCTGGCAGGCATGCTCGGCAGCGTGCTGGCCCCGGCAGACCTGAGCCACGAACAGTGCGACGAGGGCGTGTTGCGGGCCGTCTTCGAACACGGTCGCGTGGCGGATGACTGGTTGGCGGCGGGCTCGGGGCACAGCCTCAGTGCCAGTCGTCTGGCGGATGCGCTACCGTCTTTGCGTGCCTGAGCTGACGGCGTTGATGCTTGGGCTTGGCGATCAGCTCACCAGCATCAGCCCCACCTGCAACACGATGATCAGCACCAGCACCGACAAGTCCACCCCGCCCACCAGCGGTATCCAGCGCCGTACCGGGCGCAACACCGGGGCGCACAGCCGATCCAGCAGGGCCAACAGCGGCGCGTGTGGTTGCACCCACGACAACAAGGCATAGGCCAGCAACAGCATCATCAGGCCTTGCAACACGGTGCGCAGCAACAGCTTGAGGGCCACAGTCAAGATCGCCAGC
Source organism: Pseudomonadota bacterium (assembly GCA_041192045.1). Taxonomy (GTDB): domain Bacteria; phylum Pseudomonadota; class Gammaproteobacteria; order Burkholderiales; family Burkholderiaceae_C; genus Hydrogenophaga. The sequence goes on from JBEENR010000001.1 coordinate 188,565, forward strand.
AGCGACACCAGTGGCGAGGCATCGGCCACGGAGAGCCGGGTGGCCAGCGTTAACCAGATGCCACCGTAGGCCAGCGACAGCAGCAGGGCCGACATCAGGCTGGCCCAGTCGATCCGGTTGCGGCTCAGGGCGCTGGGCAGTATGCGCCGCACGGGCAGGACGATCCAGTCGGTCAGTGCCATCACGAAGGGGCCAGGCTGCATCGTCAGCGGGATGCGTTGCTGGTTTAACCAAGCGCGCAGCAGGGCGGCAGCGACCAGAAAGAAAAAAACCGTATCCAGCAGAAAAATGACAATGGGCATGCAATGACTCCTGGGGGATTGCTGAGGATGTTCAGCGTTTGCCAGCAGCAGGCTTGCCTGACTGCCCCGACTTACTGGCCCGACTGGCTTTGCTTGTTCTGGCTGTTCGCGTGGATTTTGCGGCTTTAGCCGGTTTGGCGGACTTAGCCGTTGCATGGGCAGCCTCGCCTGTCTGCTTGCGGGTACGCCGGGTTTTGGGGCTTGCCGCTTGGGTTTCCGCCGCGTCACCGCCGCCTGTTTTGTCGCGCAGGGCACGTGCGGTCAGGTCGTCATCCGCTGTCATCAGGCGGAAGTCAATGCGCCGTCCATCCAAATCGACCCGGCTCACCTGCACCTGCACGCGGCTACCCAGGGTGTAGCGAATGCCCGTGCGTTCGCCACGCAGTTCCTGTCGGGCCTCATCAAAGCGGAAATACTCACCGCCGAGTTCGGTGATGTGCACCAGTCCTTCGACGTACAGGCTCTCCAGTGTGACAAACAGGCCAAAACTCGTGACTGCACTGACCATGCCGCTGAACACCTCACCGAGGTGATCGCGCATGTATTTGCATTTGAGCCAAGCCTCTACATCGCGGCTGGCTTCGTCGGCACGGCGCTCGTTGGCGCTGCAATGCAGGCCAGCCGCTTGCCAAGACAAGGTATCCGCACTGGTTTTCTTGACGGTTTTGCCTGCCACGGGCGGTTTGACCCGGCTGGCCAGCCGCTTGCTCAGCTTGGCATGGGCTTCGCCGGGTAGGGGCAGGGCGGGCAGGGCATAACGCTGGCCCACCAGAATGGCCTTGATGACCCGGTGTACCAACAGGTCGGGGTAGCGCCGGATCGGGCTGGTGAAATGGGTGTAGGCATCAAACGCCAGCCCAAAGTGCCCTTCGTTCACCGGCGTGTAAATGGCCTGTTGCATGGAGCGCAGCAGCATGGTGTGGATTTGCTGCGCATCGGGCCGGTCTTTGGTGGCTTGTGCGATGTGTTGGAATTCGGAAGGGTGCGGCTGGTCGCTGATGGTTTGCGCAACACCCATGGTTTTGAGGTAGTTGCGCAAGGTTTCCTGCTTGTCGGGTGGGGGGCCTTCGTGCACGCGGTAGAGCCCCGTGTGTTTGCTGCGACTGATGAAGTCGGCGGCGCAGACGTTGGCCGACAGCATGGCTTCTTCAATCAGTTTGTGGGCATCGTTGCGGGTGCGTGGCACGATTTTTTCAATCCGTCCCGACTCGTCACAAACAATCTGGGTCTCGACGGTTTCAAAGTCCACCGCACCGCGCTGCTGGCGCGCTTGCAGCAGGGCGCGGTACACATCGTGCAGGTGCAGCAGATGGGGCACCAAGGCTTGGCGTTGTGCAGCCTCTGGGCCACGGGTGTTTTGCAGGATGGCCGCGACTTCGGTGTAAGTGAAGCGTGCATGGCTGAACATCACCGCTGGGTAGAACTGGTAGGCATGCAGTTCACCCTTGGCGTTGATGAGCATGTCGCACACCATGCACAAGCGTTCCACGTCGGGGTTGAGCGAGCACAGGCCGTTGGAGAGTTTTTCCGGCAGCATGGGAATGACCCGGCGCGGAAAATACACCGAGGTGGCCCGGTCGTAAGCATCGACATCAATGGCGGAGCCGTTTTGTACATAGTGGCTCACATCGGCAATGGCCACCAGCAGCCGCCAGCCTTTGCTGCGCCCGACCTTGGCAGGTTCGCAGTACACCGCATCGTCAAAGTCCCGCGCATCTTCGCCGTCAATGGTGACCAGCGGCACGTCGCGCAAGTCGATGCGCTGCACATGGTCGATAGGGCGCACCCGATCCGGCAAGCTGCGGGCCTGCGCCAGTGCAGCATCAGAAAACTGGTGCGGCACACCGTACTTGCGCACCGCAATCTCAATCTCCATGCCGGGGTCGTCCATCTCACCGAGCACTTCTTTCACCCGCCCCACGGGTTGACCATAGAGGGCAGGGGGCTCAGTCAGTTCAACCACCACCACCTGCCCAGCTTTGGCCGTGCCGATGGCTCCCTTGGGGATCAGAACATCTTGGCCGTAGCGCTTGTCTTCAGGCGCGACCAGCCAAACGCCCCCTTCTTGCAGCAAGCGACCAATGATGGGCGTTTTCGCCCGTTCAACAATTTCGGTCACACGGCCTTCGGGGCGGCCTTTGCGATCCAGCCGCACGATGCGTGCCTTGACCCGGTCTTTGTGCAGCACAGCCCGCATTTCGTTGGGGGGCAGGTAGATGTCAGGCTGCCCATCGTCACGGATCACGAAGCCGTGCCCGTCGCGGTGTCCTGCCACTTGGCCTTCAAACTCAGCCAGCAGGCTGTTTTTTGAGTTGTTCTTTTCGTCCATTGTTCTTTTGCTAAATAAGGGATGTTACAATGCGCGCTTCCTGAAATGCCCAGGTGGCGGAATTGGTAGACGCACTAGTTTCAGGTACTAGCGCTGAGAGGCGTGGAGGTTCGAGTCCTCTCCTGGGCACCATCATAAAGGCTTGCAAAACGTGCGCAATGCGTGTGGTTTGCAAGCTTTTTTGTTGGCTTTTCAAAAAACGCCGAAATTCGCGTATAAAATCCGAGCTTTCCTGAAATGCCCAGGTGGCGGAATTGGTAGACGCACTAGTTTCAGGTACTAGCGCTGAGAGGCGTGGAGGTTCGAGTCCTCTCCTGGGCACCATCTTGATTAAAGCCTGCTGATGAATTTCAGCAGGCTTTTTGTTTGTCTGGCTGTTGATCTGGCCTGCCAATGTGGTCAATCGGCGCTGTTGTCCCCAGGGCGAGCCCTCAGAAGCCAGACAGGCCGATGGACACATCAAAACGGTTGCGCGATCAGGTCGTGCCCTTGAGCGGCAACCACACGGGCTTGTGTGAATTCGCCCACCTTCAAGGTTTTGCTGATTTTCTGCGGCGGCAGCAGCCGCACCAGACCGTCAATCTCTGGCGCATCGGCGTAGCTGCGGCCCAAGCCGCCCTTCTTCCCCAGGCTGGGCGCTGCATCCACCAGCACTTGCAGGGTGGCACCGACACGACGTTGCAGTCGGGCACTGGACACCGATTCGGCCACCGCCATGAAGCGGGCTCGCCGTGCCTCGCGCTCGGCATCGGGAACCGGGTTGTCCAGCGCGTTTGCTGCGGCACCTTGCACTGGCGAATAGGCAAAGCAGCCTGCGCGGTCAATCTGGGCTTCCTGCACAAAGTCGAGCAGGTGCTGGAATTCGCTCTCGGTTTCGCTCGGAAAACCGGCAATGAAGGTGCTGCGAATCACAATCTGCGGGCAGATTTCGCGCCAGCGTGCCAAGCGTTCTAGGTGTTTTTCGCCGCTGGCCGGACGTTTCATGCGTTTGAGCACATCGGGGTGGCTGTGTTGCAGCGGCACATCTAGGTAGGGCAGGCACAGGCCTTCGGCCATCAGCGGAATGATGTCATCCACATGCGGGTAGGGGTACACATAGTGCAGGCGCACCCAGGCACCGTGTGCGCGTGCCAGTTCACCCAGCGCACGCACCAAGTCGAACAAGCGTGTCTTGACCGGTTTGCCGTCCCAAAAACCAGTGCGGTATTGCACATCCACCCCATAGGCCGAGGTGTCTTGGCTGACGACCAGCAGTTCTTTCACGCCCGCTTCAAACAGCTTGCGGGCCTCGGTCAACACATCGCCAATGGGCCGACTGACCAGATCGCCACGCATGGACGGGATGATGCAAAACGTGCAGCGGTGGTTGCAGCCTTCGCTGATCTTCAGGTAAGCGTAATGGCGCGGCGTGAGCTTGATGCCTTGGGCCGGTACCAAATCGACAAACGGGTCGTGGGGCTTGGGCAAGTGGGTGTGGACTGCCGACATCACTTCGTGTGTGGCGTGCGGGCCTGTCACGGCCAGTACGCTGGGGTGCATTTTGCGCACCAGGTTGTTGCCATCGGCTTCGGTGCGTGCGCCCAGACAGCCGGTAACGATGACCTTGCCGTTTTCGGCCAGTGCTTCGCCGATGGTGTCGAGGCTTTCGCGCACCGCATCGTCAATGAAACCGCAGGTGTTGACGATGACCAGATCGGCACCAGCAAAGGTTTTCGAGGTTTGGTAACCCTCGGCGCTGAGCTGGGTCAGAATCAGTTCGGAGTCGGTCAAGGCCTTGGGGCAGCCCAAACTGACAAAGCCGACTTTGGGCGCGGCGTTGCCTGAGGCAGGCGAGGAGGCAAGGGTGTTTTCGTTCATGGTCGGCGGTGCTTCAACGCTTGAGGCCCAGTGCGGCCATCATCTGCTCACTGTTCTTTTGCATCTGTTCTTGCATCTGCGTGAAGGCCGAGCGTGATTGATCCATGTAGGTGCCCATCATGCCCTGCATCATGGGGGATTGCAGGTTCATGAACTGCTTCCAAGCATCGGGGTTCAGGCCGCTGGTTTGTTCAGCCATTCTGTGCTGCAAATCCATGAAGATTTGTACGTTTTTTTCCAGGTAAGCCCCCATGAAATCCTGCATGGCATGGCCGTAGAACCGGATGATATTGGCCAGCACCTGCTCGGTAAAAATGGGCACCCCTGCGGTTTCTTCTTCCAGAATGATTTGCAGCAGGATGCTGCGCGTCAGGTCTTCGTTGGTTTTGGCATCGCGCACCACAAACGTTTGACTGCCCATCACCAACGATTTCACCTCGGCCAGGGTGATGTACGAAGAGGTGTCCGTGTCGTACAGACGGCGGTTGGGGTACTTTTTGATGACCCGCACTGCGCAGGGCGCGGGGGATCCGGTTTCGGATTTGTTTTTTTGCACGACAAGTCTTTCAAAGCGGGACTGAGGCAGTCCCGGTCAAAGGGCAGTGAGAGAAAGCAGTCTCAGGGGGAAATCTCAAGGCTGTCAGCGCAGCTTGCAGAGGGCCGGTCTGGCACCGGATGCAGGTGTCTAGCCTACCTGTTTCGATTCAGTTTCCAAAACAAAATGCCCTTGTAACTCCATGAATTACAAGGGCATTTTGGTAGGCGCGATTGGACTCGAACCAACGACCCCCACCATGTCAAGGTGGTGCTCTAACCAGCTGAGCTACGCGCCTACAAACCGTTTGAAGCTTCGGATTGTAGCAGTGTTTCTCGCGGTGATTTCCGGAAGCTCATTTTTTGAGATGAGCCAGCACCGCAAACGGGTGTTTGGGCGGCTCAGCGACTGCACCTTGGGCCTCTGCTGCGGGCAGCACCGACGGGCTGGGGCAGGTGTCGTGCATGGGAATCAGCGGCAGGCTCATCAGCAGCTCATCTTCGATCAGCAAACGCAGACTGGGTTTGGGCTCCAGGGCCAGCACATCTTCTTCGCACGCTTCATCTTCAGCCTCGGCGGCGGCTTCATCGGCGACAAACCGGAGCCAGCGATCCACCGTCAGTGGGGTGTTGCACGGCATCAGGCAGCGTTGGCAAGTCAGCGGCAGTTCAGTGTGGGCGACCAGATGCAGCCAGATGTCGGCTTGGCGACCATCGGCACCGGGACGTATTTCACCGTGTGCTTGCCACGCAACATCGATGTTGGGCATCTGGGTGGCGTGTTCGGGTGCCACTTCGTCTTGCAGACGTTCGAAGCGGCTCAGTGCCTCTCGCGCTTCCAGACGGGCTCCCGTTTGTGCAAAGGCACGGACATCCAGCCGCTCGGGGTTCCACTGCATGTTGGGGTTCGGATTCATGGCGGGAGTGTAAAAGAATGCGCAGAAAATACGCCCATGTCTTCTCCGTCTCAAAACCCTGCTTCGTCACTTTTTTCATCTCCAGCCCCGGCGCGCCCGCTGGTGTTGGGCTCCACCTCCCGGTACCGGCGCGAACTGCTCAGCCGACTGGGTATCGCCTTTGAGGTGGCGGCACCCGATGTCGATGAAACCCCTCAGCCCGGTGAGGCACCCGCCGATCTGGCCATGCGGCTGGCGCTGTGCAAGGCGCAGGCGGTGGCGCAGCGCTATCCGCAAGCGGTGGTGATTGGCAGTGATCAAGTGGCTGACTGGGCAGGGCAGGCCCTGGGCAAACCGGGCAACCATGCGCGGGCGGTGGCGCAGTTGCAGCGCATGCGTGGGCAGACCGTGGTGTTTCAAACAGCGCTGGCCGTGGTGTGCGTGGCAACGGGTTTTGTGGCCTCTGAACTGGCTGCGGTGCGTGTGGTGTTTCGCGATCTGAGCGATGCCGAGATCGAGACCTATCTGCAACGAGAACAACCCTATGACTGCGCGGGCAGTGCCAAGAGCGAAGGTCTGGGCATTGCCTTGCTGGAGCGCATTGACAGTGACGACCCGACCGCACTGGTGGGGTTACCGCTGATCCGTACCTGCCGCCTGCTGCGTGCCGCTGGGATCGCGGTGCTGTGATGGTGGCATCGCTACAACCCCATGCCCTTGCCCCAGGTACGCTGTACTTGGTACCCACCCCGCTCGATTTTGGATTGCAACCAGACTCAGCATGTCGATTGACGGCGGTTTTGCCTGAGCAGACCCTGGCTGTAGCGGCCCGCCTGACGCACTGGATTGCGGAAAATGCCAAAACCACGCGTGCCTTCCTCAAGCGGGTCGAGGCCAGCCATGGCTTAGCGGCACCCGTGCAGGCACACAACATCCGAGAACTGCCTCGATCTGTGCATAAAAAGGGCGATCATGCACCGGATGCGGAGCAAGAAGCCCAGGCGCGTGCATGGCTAGCCCCGGCGCTGGCAGGGCACGACATAGGGCTCATCAGCGAGGCGGGCATGCCTGCGATTGCCGACCCTGGCAGTGCTGTGGTGCGCGCCGCTCATGTGCTGGGCTTGCCCGTGGTGCCTCTGACGGGGCCGATTTCGCTGATGCTGGCGCTGGCAGCCAGTGGCCTGAATGGGCAAAACTTTGCCTTCGTGGGTTATGTGCCACAAGAAGCCACTGAACGCAGCAAACGGTTGCGCGAGCTGGAAGCGCTGGCACTCAAGACGGGGCAAACCCAGATCCTGATTGAAACCCCGTACCGCAACGCCGCTTTGTTGCAAGCCTTGTTGCAGACCCTTCAGGCTTCAACCCGTCTGGCAGTTGCTTGCGCATTGAGTCTGCCTCAGCAGCGAGTCCACAGTGCGCGGGTGAGTGAATGGCAGCATCAGCCCGCACGGCGCGCTCAGCTCCCACTGGATGCGCCGGCGGTGTTCTTGCTGGGGCGCTGAGCGGCGCGGGTGCTATACTCGACAGGCTTTGCTGTTGACGGCCCTGATACGGGCATTCAGCCACATTCAGTGGTGCTTGACAGCGTTTGGCGGCATTCAAAGTCCAGTCAAAACGCGACAAAACGGCAAAGTCAATCGCAAACCAGCTCACCTAGGTGTTGCATCAAGGCGGTGCCCTGCTGTTGCAGGCGGCCACAGTCTGGCAATCAGGGCTGGCTTTCAGTCACAACCTTTGGAAAGTTATCTCATGTCCGTCTCCATGCGCGAAATGCTGGAAGCTGGTGTCCACTTCGGTCACCAGACCCGTTTCTGGAACCCCAAGATGGCTCCGTACATCTTCGGCCACCGCAACAAGATCCACATCATCAACCTCGAAAAAACCTTGCCGATGTTCGAGGACGCGGCCAAGTTCGTGCGCCAGCTGACCGCCAACCGTGGCACGGTGCTGATGGTGGGTACCAAGCGCCAGTCCCGCGAAATCTTGGCACAAGAAGCCCGCCGTGCCGGCGTGCCCTATGTGGATCAGCGCTGGCTCGGCGGTATGCTGACCAACTTCAAGACGGTCAAAACCTCCATCAAACGCCTGAAAGAAATGCAGGCCCAGAAAGAAGCTGGTCTGGACAACATGTCCAAAAAAGAACAGCTCACCTTCAACCGCGAAATTGAAAAGCTGGAAAAAGACATCGGTGGTATTCAGGACATGACCGCCCTGCCCGATGCCATTTTCTTGATCGACGTGGGCTTTCACAAAATTGCCGTGCTCGAAGCCCAGAAGCTGGGTATTCCGCTGGTTGGCGTGGTCGATACCAACCACTCGCCTGTCGGCATCAACTACGTGATCCCCGGTAACGACGACTCGGCCCGTGCCGTGGCGCTCTACGCCCGTGGCATTGCTGATGCCATCATCGAAGGCCGCAACAACGCCCTGAGCGATTTGGTGAAGTCGGTTGCCCCGGAAACCGAAGACGAGTTTGTCGAAGTTCAAGAAGACGACGCTGCTGCCTAACCCTTTGGCGAACGGCAAAAAGGGGCTCCTGTAGCCCCTTTTTCACAATTTATCGATTCAATAACGGTGTGTGCTGCCGCTTAGGTGGCACGCATCGCGTCAATCACGGAGAAAACACAATGGCAATTACTGCAAGCATGGTCGCCGAACTGCGCGCCAAGACCGATGCCCCCATGATGGAATGCAAAAAAGCGCTGACCGAAGCCGGTGGCGACATGGCCAAAGCCGAAGAGTTGCTGCGCGTCAAGCTCGGCACCAAGGCCGGTAAGGCCGCCAGCCGCATCACCGCCGAGGGCGTGGTCACCAGCTTTACCGACGGCAGCACCGGTGCGCTGCTCGAAGTGAACTGCGAAACCGACTTTGTCACCAAAAACGACAGCTTCTTGGTCATGGCCAACGCAGCAGCCCGTTTGGTGGCTGAGCACAACCCCGCTGACGTGGCTGCCCTGGGCGCACTGCCCTACAGCCAAGACAGCTTTGGCCCCACCCTGGAAGATGTGCGCAAAGGTCTGATTGGCAAGATTGGCGAGAACATGAGCTTCCGCCGCTTCAAGCGTTACAGCGGTGCGGGCAAACTGGCGGGCTATTTGCACGGCACGCGCATTGGCGTGCTGGTGGCTTTTGAAGGCGACGAAGTCGCTGCCAAAGACACGGCCATGCACATTGCCGCCATGAAGCCCGTGGCCCTGACGAGCGCCGACGTGCCCGCTGAGCTGATCGAACGTGAGCGTTCGGTTGCCGTGGCCAAGGCCGATGAAGCCAACAAAGAACTGTTGGCTGCGGGCAAGGCTGCCCAAAGCGCTGAAATCACCGCCAAGCGCATTGAAGGTGCTGTGCAGAAGTACCTCAAAGAAGTCTCCTTGTTCAACCAGCCTTTCGTCAAAAACGACAAGCAAACCGTGGAACAGATGCTCAAGGCTGCTGCCACCAGCATTCAGGGCTTCACCCTGTATGTGGTCGGCGAAGGCATTGAGAAGAAGGTGGATGACTTTGCTGCCGAAGTGGCCGCCCAAGTGGCTGCTGCCAAAGGCGCGTGAGCTTGATGGCAGGTGTTTGATTGAACACCTGTGTCTTTGATCAAACCATGGGCCGCAAGGCCCATTGTTTTGTGGGTAGTACGCGCGTTGTACGAGGGTTCAGCTTATAGGGGCTGGGTACGGCTTCGCTACACTCACAGCCCGTGTTGCTAGATGAAAGAAAGTTGTCCCATGCCTGCTTACAAACGAATCTTGTTGAAACTCTCCGGTGAAGCCCTGATGGGTGATGATGCATTCGGCATCAACCCCGCCACCATCCGACGCATGGTGGAAGAGGTGGCCGATGTCACACGGCTGGGCGTTCAGGTAGCGGTCGTCATTGGTGGTGGCAACATCTTCCGGGGTGTCGCTGGCGGGGCTGTGGGCATGGACCGCGCCACTGCCGACTACATGGGCATGCTGGCCACCGTGATGAACTCGCTGGCGCTGGCCGATGCCATGAACAAGGTGGGATTGGTGGCCCGTGTCATGTCGGCCATTTCGATTGACCAAGTGGTCGAGCCTTATGTCCGTCCCAAAGCCTTGCAGTACCTCGAAGAGGGCAAGGTTGTGGTCTTCGCCGCTGGGACTGGTAACCCGTTTTTCACCACCGACACCGCTGCCGCATTGCGTGGCGCTGAGATCGGTGCCGAAATCGTGCTCAAAGCCACCAAGGTGGATGGTGTGTACACCGCAGACCCGAAGAAAGACCCCCAGGCCACCCGCTACACCACGCTCACGTTTGACGAGGCCATGGCCAAGAATTTGCAGGTGATGGATGCCACCGCTTTTGCGCTGTGTCGCGACCAAAACCTGCCCATCAAGGTTTTCTCGATCTTCAAGGCGGGCGCACTGCGCAATGTGGTTCTCGGTGCAGACGAAGGCACCCTGGTTCACGTTTGACGTACCCCGCGATCGCTTGACTGACAACATTCAAGAGGAGTGCTCATGACCACCGCCGCGATTCGCCAGACCGCTGAACACAAGATGCAGCAGTCCTTGGAAGCTTTGAAAAACAGCCTGTCCCGCGTTCGCACCGGGCGACCGAACCCGCAGTTGCTCGATGTCGTGCATGTGGACTACTACGGCTCCATGCTGCCCTTGTCGCAGGTGGCCAACCTGTCTTTGCTGGATGCCCGCACCATTGGCGTGGCTCCCTGGGAAAAGAACATGGCTTCCAAGATTGAGAAGGCCATTCGTGAATCTGATCTGGGCCTCAATCCCTCCAGCCACGGCGACGTGATCCGTGTGCCCATGCCCCCCATGACGGAAGAGCGGCGCAAGGAACTGACCAAGGTGGTGCGCGGTGACGGTGAAGCTGCCAAGGTGGCCATTCGCAACCTGCGCCGCGAGGCCAACGAGTCGGTGAAAAAGCTCGTCAAAGACAAACTGGCCTCTGAGGACGATGAGCGCCGTTCGCAAGATGACATCCAGAAACTCACCGACCGCATGATTCACGAAGTGGACCGCTTGGTGGCGGCCAAAGAGCAAGATATTCTGGAAGTCTGAGCCTTGAGCGCTGGCCTGCCGATTGTTGATCCGCCCCCATCCCAGAACACGGAGTCCCCTGCTTCATGGCTGAACCCTTTTTGCCTCTGAACCCTCCGCCCCCTGGCCTGCCACGGCATGTGGCCATTGTGATGGACGGCAATGGCCGCTGGGCGCAAAAGCGCTGGCTGCCGCGTGTGGCCGGTCACAAGCGGGGGGTAGATGCTTTGCGCAAGGTGGTGGAACTGTGTTCTGACCGCGGTATTTCGGCCCTGACGGTGTTTGCGTTTTCTTCCGAAAATTGGAAGCGACCGAACGATGAAGTGTCGGGTCTCATGGAGCTGTTGCTGCTGGCCTTGGCCCGCGAGGTGCCTGAGCTGGAAAAAAAAGGCGTGCGCCTCTACATCCCAGGGGATCGCAGCCAGCTGGCCGAGCGCATCGTGCGCGGCATTGAGGCCGCCGAACGCGACACTGCGCACAACCAAGGCATGGCGCTCAATGTCTGCTTCAACTACGGCGGGCGCTGGGATGTGGTGCAGGCCGCTCGTCAGCTGGTGCAGAGCGGACGCGAGATCAACGAACACAACCTGTCGCAGGCCATGGCCTTGTCGCACGTGGGTGATCCAGACTTGCTGATTCGCACCGGTGGCGAATACCGTATCAGCAACTTCCTGCTCTGGCAGGCGGCCTATACCGAACTCTTTTTTACCGACTGCCTGTGGCCAGACTTTGGTGCGGCTGAGCTGGACAAGGCGCTGGCAGACTTTGCGCGGCGGCAGCGCCGCTTTGGCCTGACTGCCGAGCAAACCCAAGCGCCCACCTCGGAGTCGCAGCATGCTTAAGCAGCGTGTCATCACGGCGCTGCTGTTGCTGGCGGTGCTGTTGCCTGCGCTGTTTTACCCCTCCATTGAACCCTTCGCCTTGCTGAGCCTGCTCTTGATTGCAGCCGGTGGCTGGGAATGGGCACGGCTCAATGCCTGTTCACCGCTGGCGGCCAAAGTCCTGGGGGCTGGCCTGGGCGGGGTGGTGGCCTTGTTTTGGTGGGCTGGCGGGCTGGCGCTGTCTTGGTCGGTGCTGTGGTGGCTGGTGGGGGGTAGCTGGGTGCTGTTGGCGGGGTTCATGCTGCGCCGTGGCGTGTCTGGTTGGGCGCGCTGGTCGGTGGTCTGGCGGTTGTGGGGTGGCTTGTTTTTGATCGCCTGCGCTTGGCTGGCCTTGGTGCAGGCCCGCTTGATGGGGCTGGAGTTCCTGTTTTCGGTGCTGCTGCTGGTCTGGATGGCCGACATTGCGGCCTATTTTGGCGGGCGCGCACTGGGCCGACGCAAGCTCGCCCCTACCATCAGCCCTGGTAAAAGCTGGGAAGGCGCTTTCAGCGGCATGCTGGGGGTTATCGTGCTCGCGCTGGGCTGGTTGTGGGCCGATGCCCAGGGCTGGGGTTCGCACACCAGCTTGTACGCCCAGCTTTGGGCCAAGGGGCCACTGCTGGCGGTGCTGGCAGTGCTGTTTTTGGTCGGCATGAGCGTGGTGGGGGATTTGATCGAGTCGCTGGTGAAACGCAGCGCCGGTGTGAAAGATTCCAGCCAGCTGCTGCCCGGACATGGCGGCGTGCTGGACCGTGTGGATGCCCTGCTACCTGTACTGCCGCTGGCCATGATGCTGGCCACGCTCTGACACCATGAAACCTCTTCAATCGGTCACTGTGCTGGGTGCAACCGGCTCCATTGGTACCAACACGCTGGATGTACTGGCCCGTCATCCCGATCAGTTTCAGGTCTTTGCCTTGACGGCAGCGACCCAAGTCGAGCTGATCTTGCAGCAGTGTCAGCGTTTCCGGCCCCGTTTTGCGGTGATGAGCAGCCCGCCACATGCCGCACAACTGCAAGCGCGCATTCGCGAGTTGCGGCTGCCCGTTGAGGTACTGGCCGGGGCGCAGGCCTTGTGCGATGTCAGTACTGCGCCCGAGGTCGATGTGGTCATGGGGGCCATTGTGGGAGCGGCTGGTCTGGCACCTTGCTTGGCGGCAGCCCATGCGGGCAAGCGGCTGTTGCTGGCCAACAAGGAAGCGCTGGTGGTCGGTGGCGAGCTGTTCATGGATGCCGTGCGTACAGGCGGAGCCACCTTGCTGCCGATTGACAGCGAGCACTCGGCCATTTTCCAGTCCCTGCCCGAAGACCCGCAGACTTGGGCGCGGCGGGTACAGAAAATTGTCCTGACCGCTTCCGGCGGTCCGTTTCGCACCCGTGATCCGGCCACGCTCTTCAGCGTCACGCCCGAGCAGGCCTGCGCCCATCCGAACTGGGTCATGGGGCGCAAAATCTCCGTCGATTCAGCCACCATGATGAACAAGGCGCTGGAAGTGATCGAGGCGCGCTATTTGTTTGGCGTGCAGCCCGAGCAGATCGAGGTGGTGATTCACCCGCAGAGCGTGATTCACTCCATGGTGCAGTTTCACGATACCTCGGTGGTGGCTCAACTGGGCACGCCCGACATGCGGGTGCCCATCGCGTATGGGCTTTCTTGGCCCGAGCGCATGGCTTCGGGTGCGGCGGCGCTGGACTTTGCCCAGTTGTCCTCGCTCACGTTCGAGCGCCCTGATCCGCAGCGCTTTCCGGGCTTGTCGCTGGCTTGGGCGGCATTGGCTGGGCCAGCGGGTACCACGGCCGTGCTCAACGCAGCCAACGAGGTGGCGGTAGCCGCTTTTCTAGACGGTCTTCTGCGCTTTGACCAGATTCATGCGGTCAACCAAGCAACTTTGCACCATGTGCAACCCTCCAAGCCCAGATCGCTGGACGACTTGCTGGCCATTGATGCGCAAGCCCGTGCCCAGGCACAGGCGCAAGTCCAGCGACAGGCCACCTGAACCCGTTGCCCCGTGCTGGCATCCGTGCTTGGGGTGGTTTGTGCCTGCCCTGCCTGACCCGATCACCGAGGATTTATGCTGACATTGATTGCCTTTGCACTGGCCCTGGGCCTGTTGGTTGCAGTACATGAATACGGCCACTACCGGGTGGCGGTGGTTTGTGGGGTGAAGGTGCTGCGTTTTTCGGTTGGGTTTGGCAAGCCGCTGCTGCGCTGGCGCTTGTCTGGCAAGCCCACCGAATTCGTGCTGTGTGCGTTGCCGCTGGGGGGCTATGTGCGCATGCTCGACGAGCGCGAAGGCCCCGTGGATGCCAGCGAGCGCCATTTGGCCTTCAACACCCAGCCGCTGCGCAAGCGCGCGGCCATTGTGGCCGCTGGGCCGCTGGCCAACCTGCTGCTGGCGGTGGCCTTGTACGCTCTGGTCAACTGGAGCGGTGTGCAGGAACCGAAACCCATTCTGGCCAGCCCCGTCGCTGCATCGCTGGCCGAACGCGCCGGTTTGACCGGGGGTGAGTGGGTGGCTGAAGTCGCGCAAGCCGATGACGAGCCGCGTGTTCTGCGTTCGTTTGAAGATTTGCGGTGGCAGCTCACGCAAGCCGCGCTGTCGGGCCAGGACATGACCTTGTGGGTGGCCAGTCAGGAAGGCGGCAACACCCGCCCAGTGACGCTGGCGCTGCATGAGCTGGATGTGCGAGAGGCTGATGCCAGCCTGTTTCAGCGCATTGGCATCATTGGGCCTTGGACGGCACCGGTGGTGGGCGATGTGATGGATGGCGGTGCCGCCGCTGCCGCCGGTTTGCGTGCAGGCGACGTGGTGCGGACCGTGAATGAGCAGCCCGTGCGCGATGGTCAGCAGTTGCGCGCCGCCATTCGCCAGGCTGTTGGCCCCGCCGGACAGCCCCTGTCGCAGACTTGGACGCTGGAGCGAGACGGGCGGCTGTTGTCCCTGACGGTGACACCCACACCGCAGCAGCAAGCGGGCATCTGGATCGGGCGGGTAGGGGCCTACATTGGTACGCCACCCGCCATGACCACGGTGCGCTGGGGGCTGTGGGATGGTTTGGTGCAAGGGGTGGAGCGCACTGCCGAGGTGTCGTGGCTCACCCTGAAGATGATGGGCCGCATGCTCACGGGGGAGGCTTCCATCAAGAACCTCAGTGGCCCGCTCACGATTGCCGACTATGCGGGCAAATCGGCCAGTCTGGGCATCACGTCTTACCTGCTGTTTTTGGCGCTCATCAGTGTCAGTCTGGGGGTGCTGAACCTGCTGCCGCTGCCCGTCCTCGATGGGGGGCACCTGATGTATTATCTTTGGGAGGGTGTCACCGGTCGCCGCGTTTCCGATGTCTGGATGGAGCGGCTCCAGCGCGGGGGGGTGGCAATCTTGATGGCCATGATGGCTGTTGCCTTGTTCAACGATGTGGCCCGCTTGGCTGGCTGAACGCTTCTTTTCATGAAAAAACATTCTTTGAGTCTGCGCAGCTGGGCATCGCCTGCGCTCGCAGCCTTGCTCTTGGGCGCTCTGCCTGCCTGGGCTGTCAATCCTTTCACTTTGCGCGACATCCGTGTCGAAGGCTTGCAGCGTGTCGAGTCGGGCACCGTGTTTGCCTCCTTGCCGTTTCGCCTCGGTGACACCTATACCGATGAAAAAGGGGCCAGTGCCATCCGGGCCTTGTTCGGGCTGGGGCTGTTCAGTGATGTGCGCTTGCAGGTGGACAAGGATGTGCTGGTCGTTCTCGTCGAGGAGCGGCCTACCGTCGCGGAGCTGAGCTTCACCGGCATCAAAGAGTTTGATGCCGAAGCCCTGAAAAAAGCCCTGCGCGATGTCGGTCTGACCGAAGGCAGGCCCTACGACAAAGCGCTGGTGGACAAGGCAGAGCAAGAACTCAAGCGCCAGTACATCAACCGCAGCATGTATGCCGCGCAGGTCATCACCACCGTGACACCCGGCGAGCGCAACCGCGTGCAGCTCAACTTCAATGTGGTAGAGGGCGATGTGGCCAAAATCCGGGACATCCGGATTGTGGGCAACCAAGCCTTTTCCGAAGCCACCCTGCGCAAGTTGTTCGACCTTGATACCGGCGGCTGGCTGAGCTGGTACACCAAGTCAGACCGTTATTCACGCGCCAAGCTCAATGCCGATCTGGAAAAACTGCGCTCCTACTACTTGGGCCGGGGGTATCTGGAGTTCCGCATCGACTCCACCCAAGTGGCCATTGCACCGGGCAAGGATGAGATGTCCATCACCCTCAACCTCACCGAGGGTCAGCGCTATGTGGTGTCATCCGTCAAGCTGGAGGGTGACTATTTGGGCAAGGAAGCTGAGTTTCAGTCGCTGATTGCCGTGCGAGCCGGCGAGGCCTACAACGCAGAGGATGTGACGGCCACGGTCAAGGCCTTTACGGACCTGTTTGGTGCTTTCGGTTATGCCTTTGCCCAAGTCGAGGCCGTGCCGCAGATGGACCGTGCCAACAACCGCGTGGATTTTGTGCTGCGAGCCCAACCCGCCCGGCGGGTGTATGTACGCCGCATCAACATTGAGGGCAATGGCCGTACCCGCGACGAAGTGATCCGGCGCGAATTCCGCCAGCTCGAAGCGGCTTGGTACGACAGCGACCGCATTCGCCTCTCGCGCGACCGGGTGGATCGTCTGGGCTTTTTCACTGAGGTCAGCGTGGACACCCAGCAGGTGCCCGGTGTGCCGGACCAGGTAGACCTGACTTTCTCCGTGGTCGAAAAACCGACCGGCAACCTGACCCTGGGAGCGGGCTATTCGCAGGCCGACAAGCTCTCGCTGGTGGCAGGTATCAAACAGGAAAACGTGTTTGGCAGTGGTAACTACCTGGGGCTCGACCTCAACACCAGCAAGTACAACCGCCAGTTCGTGCTGAGCACCACCAACCCGTATTTCACGCCCGAGGGTGTGTCGCGCACCTTTGACCTGTACTACAAAACCACCACGCCTTACACCGGTCAGGGCGGTGATTACAGGCTTGTTACGCCTGGTGTGAGTGTGCGTTTTGGTGTGCCGTTCACCGAAACCGACACCGTCTTTTTCGGGCTGGGCACCGAGCAGACACGCATTGAACCCGGCAACGGTCTGCCCAAGGCGTACCAAGATCACTCAGACCTGTTTGGCAGCAACAGCAGCTCGGTGCCCCTGACGGTGGGCTGGGCGCGTGATGGGCGTGACAGTGCTTTGGTGCCGACGCAGGGTCGCTTGCAGCGCTTCAACACCGAGTTGGGTGTGGCAGGAGACACCCGTTACGTCAAAACCAGTTACCAGTTCCAGCAATACCTGCCACTGACCAACCAGTACACCCTGGCGCTCAATGCCGACCTTGGCTATGGCCAGGGGCTCAAAGGACGCACCTACCCCGTGTTCAAAAACTTCTATGGTGGCGGTCTGGGTTCGGTGCGCGGCTTTCAGCAAGGCACGCTGGGGCCAACATCGGCCATCATTGGCTCGACCACTGACCAGAAAGTCAACATCGGGGGCAACCGCAATGTGGTGTTCAACGCCGAATTCATCACGCCGTTTCCGGGCGCAGGCAATGACCGCACCTTGCGCATGTTTGGCTTTATGGATGTAGGCAATGTGTATGGCCCCGGTGAATCGGTGACGGCTGATGCCCTGCGCGCTTCGGTGGGTGTGGGCTTGAGCTGGATCTCGCCCATTGGCCCCTTGCGTTTCGCTTTTGCCCGACCGGTGCGCAAACAAGCCAGCGATAAAATCCAAACTTTCCAGTTTCAAATCGGAACCGCCTTTTAATGAAGACCTTTTTTCGCATGATTGACCGCCGCTTTGTGGTCGCCCTCGCTCTGGGACTGTCAACATGGATCGTCGCAGCCCAAGAGTTTCGTGTTGGTTTCGTCAACACTGACCGCATTTTTCGTGAGGCCAACATGGCCAAGGCGGCACAAACCAAGCTGGAACAAGAATTTTCCCGCCGCGAAAAAGAATTGCAAAACCTGGCGGCACAACTCAAGACCGCTTCTGAAAAGTTCGAGCGCGATGCCCCCACCCTGGCGGAATCTCAGCGCGTGCTGCGCCAGCGTCAATTGGTCGATCAAGACCGCGACTTGCAGCGCAAGCAACGTGAATTTCAAGAAGACCTGAACCTGCGCAAGAACGAAGAGCTACAGGCCGTGCTGGAACGCGCCAACCGCACCATCAAGCAAGTGGCCGAAGCCGAAAAATACGATTTGGTTATTCAGGAGGCGGTGTACATCCACCCCCGCCATGACATCACCGACAAGGTTCTCAGCACCTTGAATCTCGCCAAATAAACCCTGAACCCAGCCCTGAGGCATTGCGAGGATTGCGTGTGTCAAGAACACTGGGTGCCATGGTCGATGCCCTGGGTGGGCAGTTGTGCGGCGAGCGTGATGCCACGGTCAACCGCTTAGCCCCACTGACCAGCGCACGGGCTGACGAGCTGGCGTTTGTGGCGCAGGCGCGCTATGCCAGTCAAATCCATACCACTCAAGCCGGCGCATTGATCGTGCCACCCGCCCTGCAAGACGCAGCGGCGCGGCGCGGTGCCTGCATCGTGACCGACAACCCCTACCTGTACTTTGCCCGCCTGACCCAGTGGTGGCGGCGCGAGCACGAGGCGCAGGGGCTTGCCACGGTCGATGAATCTGCCCGCATCCACCCCAGCGCCGAACTGGCCGAGGGGGTCAGCATTGGCCCTTTTGTGGTGGTGGGTGCTGGCGTGCGCATTGGCCGTGGTGCCCACATTGCCGCCCACTGCGTGTTGGCTGAGGGTGCCGCCATTGGTGCCCATACCCGCCTCTACCCCCATGTCACGGTGGGTGAACGCTGCACAGTGGGCGAGCGCTGCATCCTCCATGCGGGCGTGGTCATTGGTGCCGATGGTTTCGGCTTTGCTCCAGACCAAGGCCAGTGGATCAAAATTGAGCAACTCGGTGCGGTACGCATTGGGAACGATGTGGAAATCGGGGCCAATACCTGCATTGACCGGGGTGCTCTGGATGACACCGTGCTCGAAGATGGCGTGAAGCTCGACAACCTCATCCAGATCGGTCACAACGTCCACATTGGTGCCCACACCGCCATGGCGGGCAATGCCGGGGTGGCGGGCAGTGCCCGCATTGGGGCGCACTGCACCGTGGGTGGTGGTGCGATTGTGTTGGGTCACCTGACCTTGGCTGATGGGGTACACGTCTCGGCAGCCTCGGTCGTGACGCGCTCGCTGCACCAGCCGGGCCAGTACACCGGTATGTTCCCGATTGATGACAACGCCACTTGGGAAAAAAACGCCGCCTCGCTCAAACAACTCAACCGCCTGCGCGAACGCCTCAAGGCGGTTGAACAAGCGCTCTCAAAAGCCTTGGTACATTCAAACGTCCCCTCACCGCTTCCTTCTGCTGACCCTTTACCCTGACCGTTCACCTGCACCATGATGGATATTCACCAGATTCTCAAACAGCTGCCACACCGTTACCCGTTCATTCTGGTGGATCGCGTGCTCGAACTCGAACCCGGCAAGGCCATCAAGGCCCTGAAGAACGTCACGATCAACGAGCCGTTCTTCGTGGGCCACTTTCCGCACCGCCCCGTCATGCCCGGTGTCCTGATGCTCGAAGCCATGGCCCAGGCCGCCGCCCTGTTGGCCTTTGACACGGTGGGCGTGACCCCCGACGACAAGACGGTTTATTACTTTGCTGGCATTGACGGTGCGCGTTTCAAGCGACCCGTAGAACCCGGCGACCAGCTGGTGATGGATGTCAGCCTAGAGCGTATGAAGGCGGGTATCTTCAAGTTCAAAGGCGTGACCCGCGTGGGTTCTGACGTGGTGTGTGAGGCCGAGTTGATGTGCACCATGCGCACCATCGCCTGATTCTCCAGACCTTGCAGGACGCACCCATGGCCAACATTCACCCCACAGCCTTGGTGAACCCCGCTGCCGAACTGGACGCATCCGTTCAAGTGGGGCCTTACACCGTGATCGGCCCCCACGTGAAGGTGGGTGCCGGTACCACCATTGGTGCCCACTGCGTGATTGAGGGCCACACCACGATTGGCCGTGACAACCGCATCTTCCAGTTCAACTCGCTGGGGGCCATTCCGCAGGACAAGAAATACGCGGGCGAGCCCTGCGAGCTGGTCATTGGTGACCGCAACACCATCCGCGAGTTTTGCACCTTCAACATCGGCTCACCTGGTGATCTGGGTAAAACGGTGGTGGGCGATGACAACTGGATCATGGCCTATGTGCACTTGGCACACGACTGCGTGGTGGGCAACAAAACCATTTTTGCCAACAACTCGCAACTCGCCGGGCATGTGGTCGTGGGGGACTGGGTCATTCTGGGCGGCTTCACGGTGGTGCACCAGTTCGTGCGCATTGGCGCGCACGCCATGACGGCCATGTGTTCGCTGCTGTTTGCCGATTTGCCCCCGTTCGTGATGTGCCAGGGCCAGCCCGCACAGGCGCGATCCATGAACTTTGAAGGTTTGCGCCGCCGGGGTTTTTCGGCGGATCGCATCGCTGCTGTCAAGGCCATGCACAAAGCGCTCTACCGCGCCGACCTGCCACTGGCACAGGCTGGCGACCGGATTCAGGCCCTGGCGACCACCACACCCGAAGCCGCGCCTGATGTTGCCATGATGCTCGACTTCTTGGCCCAGGTCTCGCCTCAGCGCGGCATCGTTCGCTGAACCCGATGGAGCACATGCGCCGTCTGGCCTTGGTGGCTGGCGAGACTTCGGGCGACTTGCTGGCCGGTCTGATGCTGCAAGGCCTGCGCACCCGCTGGCCTGCTTTTCAAGCGGTGGGCATTGGTGGCCCGCGCATGCTTGAGCAGGGTTTTCAGGCTTGGTGGCCCAGCGACAAGTTGGCCGTGCGGGGCTATGTCGAGGTGCTGCGGCACTACCGCGCCATTGTGCGCATCCGCGATCAGCTCAGGCAGCGCCTGCTGGGTGCAGACCGCCCAGACCTGTTCGTGGGGGTGGACGCGCCCGACTTCAACCTCGATCTGGAAGCTGATCTCAAGGCGCAAGGCATTCGCACGGTGCATTTTGTCTGTCCGTCCATCTGGGCTTGGCGGCCCGAGCGCGTCGAAAAAATCCGCCGCAGTGCCGACCATGTGCTGTGCATCTTTCCGTTTGAGCCCGAGTTGCTGGCCCGGCACGGCATTGCGGCCACCTATGTAGGCCATCCGCTGGCCGATGTCATCCCGCTGGAACCTGACCGTGCCGCTGCCCGTGTGGCGTTGGGCCTGCACGACGACGAGACGGTGGTGGCGATTCTGCCGGGTAGCCGTGCCTCGGAAGTGCAGTACCTGGCCCCGCTGTTTTTTGCTACTGCCGCCCGCATGCAGCGGCAGCGGCCCAATTTGCGCTTTGTGGTACCTGCTGTGCCCGCGCTGCAATCCGCCTTAGAAGAGGCTGCCCGCGCCGCCGGTCTGGGCGCTGCGCTGCGCGTGGTGCGTGGGCAGTCGCACACCGTGCTGGCCGCTTGCGATGTGACGCTGATTGCCAGCGGCACCGCCACCTTGGAGGCCGCCCTGTTCAAGCGCCCGATGGTGATTGCCTACAACATGAACTGGTTGAGTTGGCAGATCATGCGGCGCAAGCAGTTGCAGCCCTGGGTGGGTTTGCCCAATATTTTGTGCAACGACTTCTGTGTGCCCGAATACCTGCAAGATGCCGCCACACCGCAGGCGCTGAGTCAGGCGGTGCTGCACTGGCTGGACGCACCCGACCAGACACGCGCCCTGCAGCAGCGCTTCATCGCCTTGCACCACAGCTTGCGCCAGAACACCGCTCAGCGGGCGACCGATGCGATCGAGAAGCTCTTGCAGGCCTGAACAAAAACCGTTGGCCTGGGACAGTCCCGGTCTGCTGGCGGGTGTGGACGAAGCCGGACGCGGGCCGTTGGCAGGGCCTGTGGTGGCTGCGGCGGTCATTCTGGACGACTTGGCCCCCATTGCGGGGCTGGCCGACTCCAAACAGCTCACGGCAGCGCGGCGCGAACAGCTCTACCACCAGATCCGCGCCAGGGCGCTGTGTTGCAGTGTCGCGCAGGCCTCGGTCGAAGAAATCGACCGCCTCAACATTTTGCAGGCCACCATGCTGGCCATGCAGCGTGCGGTGCAGGGCCTGCGCCTGAAACCCCACAAGGTGCTGGTGGATGGCAACCGCCTGCCCGCACTCGACGTGTTGTCCGAGGCCGTGGTCTCGGGCGATGCCTTGGTGCCTGCCATTTCCGCCGCTTCCATCCTTGCCAAAGTCACCCGCGACCGCCTGTTGCTCGACCTGCACCAGCGCCACCCCGACTACGGTTTTGACCGCCACAAAGGCTACGGCACCGCCTTGCATCTGGATGCTTTGCAGCGACTGGGGCCACTGCCCGAGCACCGCCGCTCGTTTGCACCGGTGCGTCAGGCCTGGGTGATACGTCAACCTGAGTGACTGCATTTCCTCACAGACTGCCGATTCATGAACGCACCGCTGCACATCACCTCGCGCGACAACCCGCTGTTGCGGCAGTTGCGACTGCTGGCGCAAGACAGCACCGCCTACCGCAAGCAGGGCCAGGTCTGGCTCGAAGGCGACCACCTCTGCCGCGCTTTGCTGGCGCGTCGCCAGCAGCCTGCCTGCGCAGTGTTCACCGAGGCTTTCTGGCCGCAGGCCCCGCACGACTTGCGCGATGCGGCAGACAAAATCATCACTGTGCCCAGCGCTTTGATGGCCAGCATCAGCGGCCTAGAGTCACCCGCAGGCGTGGGCTTTTTGTGGCCCATGCCGCCGCCGCCGTCGGTGTTGCCAGATGTACCCACCGTGGTATTGGACCGCCTGCAAGACGCGGGCAACGTGGGCTCCATCCTGCGCAGTGCGGCGGCTCTTGGGTTTCTCCAAGTGCTGGCGCTCAAGGGCACCGCGGCCCTGTGGTCGCCCAAGGTGTTGCGCGCGGGCATGGGCGCACACTTTGCACTGCATTTGGTCGAGGGTTTGTCGGTGAGTGACCTGAGCGCTTTGGCCGTTCCCCTGCTGGGCACCAGTTCACACCAAGGGGACTGGTTGCACCAAGCCCGTCTGCCTTGGCCCTGCGCTTGGTTGCTGGGGCACGAAGGGCAGGGCGTGGGGTCTGAGTTGGCCGCACAGGCCAGCCAGTGGGTACGCATTGCCCAGCCCGGCGGTGAAGAGTCGCTCAACGTGGCCGCTGCGGCTGCTATTTGTCTGCATGCCAGTGCGGTGGCGCACCGGGCTTGACATGGTAGGGTGCCAATACCCAAGACAGACCCGTCATCGCCCCCTATCATCAACCCGCTTGGCACCCGCCACCGCACGCCACTGGCACAGAACCGCATGCCGTTGGCGATCCCTTCACCTTCAACCCCTGACGGCTATGACTGGTATTGAACTCTTTGGCTTGGCAGCCACCTGCATGACCACATCCTCCTTCGTGCCGCAGGTCTGGCGAACCTGGAAAACCCGCGACGTGAGCGGCATTTCCTTGCCCACGTTTTTGATTCTGACGGTCGGACTGGCCATGTGGTTGGCCTACGGCATCATGATTGGCGATCTGCCCCTGATTGTGGCCAATGCCGCCATGGTGGTGCTGACCAGCGCCATCGTGGTGATGAAACTGGTGTTTGGCGCACAGGCTGATTCCGCGTAACTGTTCAGCGCATACGCTTCAATTCACCAGGCTGAAGTTGTTGGTTCCCGCCAAATTTTTATTCAATGTGATCCAGAGTTGAGACTGGCCGGGGCGCAGGCTCGCAAAATAATCACGATTGGCCACCAAGGCTGTGCCATTGAGCAAAACCTGGCTGGGGGCAGTGGTGCGGGTGTAGTTATTCACCACAATCATGGGGTTGTTCAAGGTGGAAGGGGCGGTGCTGGGTACCGCAAACACCAATGACAGGTTGTTGGTGGTGGCTGCTGCATCCACTTCCCAAGTGCCGAAAATGGGGTTAAAGCCTGCTGGGTTGTAGGCAACCGTGTCGGTGCGGCCAATGCCCGCAATCCCGCTGGTTCTTACACTGCCCACCGAGGCGGTGACGCGGGTTAGGTTGGCGGTTTTGGCTTGCAAAGCCGTGGCTTGGGTTGGGTTGCCTGTGTGGGGGTCTAACACAATGTGGACGCTGTAACTCACCTTGGGATAACCCTTGACCGTGTAGCCATTGGAACTTGTGAACGCGCTGTTGCCCAACGATCCCCAGTCTGCGCCCCAGGCCAAGCGTTTGTTGCTGGTGGTTTGGGTGGCGTTGGTCAACGAATATTGCATCAGCTGATAGGCCCAATGGCTGGTGCAAGGGGTTTTGTGGTTGTAGGCGGGGCCTGCGCCGCCATCGTTCATGCAAAGCGCTCCCATGTTGGCGCTGGTTTTCCCCCGCCATACCGGGGCTTGGTAATTGTTGTAGCCTCCCGCGTTTTGTTGGGCGGTTAATTGGGTGCCTGCCAAGCCCATTTCGGCATCTACGCCAGCCGTCCAAAGATAGCTGTAGGGGGCACCGGGGTTGAGCTGCGAATAATCCCAGTCGTTGTTCATGGTGAAAGGGCTGCCCATGGAAATGAACCGGTATTTGTCCCCCCAGCCTACGCCACCGACGAGCGCAGAGCCGTCACCCCCTTCAATTTTCATGTCGCCATAGGGTGCGCGAAAGTCGGAGTCAATCGCCCGGTCGGGTGCGGCAGACAAATCAAATGTGACCGTCCAAATGGGGTAATTGCGCCCGGTGGCAAACAGCCATTGAATGCGCACCGGCATGTTGTAAGCCTGTACGTTGGTTTTGGTGGTGCTGTTGATTTGCGTCCAGGGTGCAAAGCCACTGTTGAGGGCGGCTTGTGTCAGGCCGTAGCGCACATAATTCAGGGTGTATTCATGAATGGCATGGTGGCTGCCTACGAAGAGTTTGCTGCTGGTTGCTGTGTTGCCGGAGCCAAGCGGTGAATCGGATGCACCGTAGGCTTTTGCAAAAGATGGGTTGCTCAGGTGAGCGACCACATAGCCAAATCCGCCCGCAGAGGCACCGGGATTGACCACCCGCGTGGTTCCGCTGGCGGGCATGTAGGTGAACTGTTTGGCGTTACCACCTTTGCTGGTGTCGTTGCGGGCCAGGGCTGCGGTTCGCAGGCGGCAGTTGCTGTCATACCATTTGTATTGGTCGTTCAAAAAGCCATTGATATTGGCACCGGTTCCGGTTGTTCCAGAGTCAACAGTCAAAGAACTGCAATCGTTTGTGAGCTGGAGAGGAATCAGGCCAATATTGTCTAGGTTGAAGATAACATTTCCTTGACCCTGACCGTCCTGAAAGTTCAAACGGTTGAAAGCGGTCAGAGAGCCTGCAAATCCAGATAAAAGACTGACGGGAATGGTGACGGTGGACCAGGTGTTGGCACTGAGTGCAGGCGATGCATAGCCAGCGATAGGAACGGAACTGCCCTGGGCTGAACCATTTTGCAAAGACACGCGAAGGCTGGAAATTTTTGCCAAATTGGCGGCTGTACCCGGATGGATGTCGAATGAAATAGCCGAGAGGGTATTCAGCGGTGTGCTTGTAGGGCTTTGACTCAGGCTGAAACCAGCCCAAGCATCTTTGATGGTGACTTTGGCAGAAGCGGTACCCGTTTTTTTGATCGTTGTGTCGTCGGTATAGCTGGTTCCCCAGCTCCAGTTCTGCCAACCTGGTGTGATGCTGTCGGTGTAGGCATAGGTTGTGGCTGCCGCCACGGCAGACAGTTGAAAGCCACCAAGCCCCAGTGCAATGACCACGCGTACGAGTTTGGCTCGGGTGTGTTGCGTGAGTGGTGGAGGCTTAGAGGCGCCATTGACGCGGGTTCCAGGGTTCATGGGCTGGTGACGGGACAGGTGGTGATTGAACATGTCAGTTCTGGCCTTTGCGGGTGTTGTTGGGTGGACGATGAAGGGTATTTAATGGTTATATCCATAAAAAATGAATAAGGGTAAACCCTTGGTTTTGAGGTGGTATGTTGCGATTCATTCTTATCCAGTTGCTTGCTGAACAGCGCCTAGTCGGTACTTTGGGGGTTTTCGGGGAGGTGTTATGCTGAAGAGCTGCCCCAACACGAGCCAAGACATCACTGAAAATTTGGACATGTCCATAAAATCCGATACTTCGTCATCAGAGCCGTCCGATTGCTCGGCGGATGTCCTCTGGATGCCCGATGTGGGCTCAGCAGACGCGCTGTGGCAGCAACTGCATGCCCGGCTGGTGCAGCTGTTGCAAGCGGGCCATTGGCAGGCTGGCCAGGCGCTGCCATCGGAGCGCGATCTGGCACAGCAGCTCAAAGTCAGCCGCATCACCGTCAAACGCTGTTACGACGAACTTCGGCATCAAGGCTGGCTCAGCCGTGGGTCGGGTCGTGGCGGCAGCACCGTGCAGCATCCAACCACCCGCGTACAAGGGTCTTTAGGGCGACTCAAGGGGTTCACCGAAGAAATGCGTGAGTTGGGCAAAACCCCGAGCACGCGCATCTTGGGTCTGAAGGTGGTTCGCGAGAGGACGATTGCCTCGGTATTTGGCCGTCCGTCGAATGCACCGTTTCTGCATTTGGTGCGTTTGCGCTGTGGTGACGATGTGCCCATGACGCGCGAAAACGCGTGGTACGACCTGACGCTCGCTCCCGCGCTGGCGGACTGGGATGGGCAAGGTTCAGCCTACGACTTGTTGCGTGGACGTTGCGGTCTTCAGCTCACAGGCGCTCAGCAGACGGTAGAAGCGGTACTGAGCACAGAGGAGGAAGCACGGCAATTTGGTCTTAGCGATGTGTTGCCTTGCCTGTTGTTCAAGCGCAGAACACGGGCACTGACCCAAGACGGTGGCCAGGATGCGCTGGTGGAATACGTGGAAGGTCTGTTCCGGGGTGATGTGTATGTGTATCAGATGCCGTTGTCGGTTTGACCGTGCCATTGGGCCTGCCCTGGGTGTATGCGCGCTTGCAAATGTTGGCTGGCGTGCTGGTCAGGCAAGCCAGCCAGCACGCCGTGCGTAGCGGCCATGTGGGCACCCAGGCATTGGGCCGTGCGCAGGCACGACTCCAGCACCTCGGGATCGTCCCAACGCCGAGCGGATGTGTCTCGGCTTTGATGCAGCCACTGCGACACGAAGCCGCAGGCGAAAGCGTCGCCCGCGCCAACCGGATCGCAGGCTGTCACACACGCGGCTGGCATGAACAAAACCGCGGCCTCTCCAAGTGCGCTGCCATCAGCAGGCCGCAACCAAACGCTGGCCCCCAAGGCACCCAAAGTCACCACCAAACAGCGCAGAGCAGGCCAGTGCATCCATACCGACGAGACACCGGGTTGCAGCCAATCGCGGGCATCGGCCCAGGTCGCCAGCCCAGCCCAACCCGCTTGGGGGACGGGCAAATTCAACAGGGCCGCAGCCTCTGTTTCATTAACCAACAGGACGTTGGTGCTTTCAAGTAGGGATGCTGGCGGTTGGTGCCAGGGCGAGGGGTTGAGCACGGTGGGGATGCCGTAGCGCTGGGCAATCGCAAAGGCCTCGACCACCGCCTCCAGCGCGGTTTCAAACTGACCATAAACCAGATCCGCTTGCGCAATCCGGTTTTGATGGGCTTGTACATGCTGTGCCTTGAGCAACAGGTTGGCTCCCGGATAGACAGCAATCGCGTTCTGTCCGTCGGCACCAATCAACCCTGCGCCCCAGCCAGAGGCGCACGCCAAGCGCTGTACCAGCGAACTGTCCAGCCCCTCGCGCTGCAAACAGTCCAGCAAGGCATCACCGGCAGCATCTTGGCCGCAGGCCAGCAGAACCGACACCGCCAGTCCCAGCCGGTGTAGGCCGATGGCCACGTTCAAACCTTTGCCGCCGGGCTCAACGCTCAAGGCGGTGGCCTGAAAGGTTTCACCCGGTCTGGGTAGTCGCGGTACATGCCAGCAGCAGGCCTGTACATGGTTGCCGATCACGAAAACCTGCGGTCGATGGCTCATGGTGAATACCCGAGAGTAAAGCGGTGGCGGAATTTTGCCGTACCCCCTGCACGGCTGAAACGGCCAAAGATTGAACCATACCCAGCTTGAGCGAGGGCACCAAAACAGGGCTTGAGACGGCGCACTGGCCTTGGAGGCACCGGCTTCCTTGGGTTGGACGGCTATAATCCCGCGGTTTACCCGCAAACGGCGCAACGCTGCGCCAGCCAGGGCTTACTGCCCCGGTTCAACGCCCCGATCAAGGTTTTGGGCCTGCCTCCAACGCTTTGAAACGGCACGATTCCTCTCGGTTGCGCGCCATCGGGTGCATTTCTGAACCTCACAAACCACTTGGAGAAAACCGTGCTTCCCGTCCATCCGAAAGCCCTGCTCGCGCTCGCCGACGGCACGGTCTTGACAGGCATTTCCATCGGTGCCACTGGCCAAACCACGGGCGAAGTGGTGTTCAACACCTCGCTCACGGGTTACCAGGAAATCCTCACCGACCCCAGCTATTGCCGCCAGATCGTCACCCTGACTTATCCGCACATTGGCAACACCGGCATCAATCCCGAAGACGTGGAAGCTTCGCGCATCCACGCCGCTGGCCTGATCATCAAAGACCTGCCCCTGTTGGCCTCCAACTTCCGCAGCGTAGAAACCTTGTCGCAGTACCTGGTGCGCGAAGGCACGGTTGCCATGGCCGAACTGGATACCCGTGCCCTGACTCGACGCTTGCGCACCCACGGTGCCCAAAACGGCTGTATCTTGGCGCTGGCACCCGGTGAAACCATCACCGAAGCACACCACGAACAGGCGCTGGCCGCTGCCCGCACCGCCCCCGCCATGACGGGCTTGGACTTGGCCCAAGTCGTCACCACCGCCGAGCCCTACCCCTGGACGCAGACCGAATGGCAGCTGGGCCGTGGCTACGGCGAACAGACTGCCCCACGCTTTCATGTGGTGGCTTACGACTTTGGAGTCAAGCGCAACATCCTGCGCATGCTGGCTGAGCGGGGTTGTCAGATCACGGTGGTGCCCGCCACCACACCTGCTGCCGAGGTGTTCAAGCTTCAGCCCAGTGGCGTGTTCCTGTCCAACGGCCCCGGCGACCCGGAGCCTTGCAACTACGCGATTGTTGCCGCCCGCGAGATCATCGACAGCGGTCTGCCCACCTTTGGCATCTGCTTGGGTCACCAGATCATGGCGCTGGCCTCGGGAGCCAAGACCTTCAAGATGAAGTTTGGTCACCACGGTGCCAACCATCCCGTGAAAGACCTGGACACGGGCCGCGTCAGCATCACCAGCCAGAACCACGGTTTTGCGGTGGATGAAAAAACCCTGCCCCCCACGCTGCGGGCCACCCATGTCAGCCTGTTTGACGGCACCTTGCAGGGCTTGGCCCGTACCGACAAACCCGCGTTTTGCTTCCAGGGTCACCCGGAAGCCTCGCCCGGCCCGCACGACATTGCCTACCTGTTTGACCGTTTCATCGCCCTGATGCAGGCGCGTGCCAGCGCCTGAATTCCGGAGCTGTGTCATGAAACTGTTCAGCTTTCCGGTTTTCGCCATCGAAAAAGCGATTGCCAAGCGCATGCTCACGCTGGAGCCCGACCACAAAGAATGGTTTGCCCAGCGCTGGGCGCAAAAACCCTACCGCAAGGCCTTCCTCGACAACAAGGCGATGCCGCTGGTGACGATGCTGGCCAAGGGCAAAACTTGGGACGATGCCACCTTTGATGAAGCCCTGCGTGACTGGAACGTGACGTTCTACCCCGCTGAAGTCGAGGTGCTGCGCCCGATCATTGAAGGCGACGGCCTGCTGCAACTGATGCAGAAAAACGTGCCAGCCCAGCGCATTGCGGCGCTGCTGACCCGACTGACAACCCAGCGCCAAGCCTAAGCGGCACTGGCGCGATACAAGGCGTTTTGCAAACCCATGCCCAAAAGAACCGACATCCAAACCGTCCTCATCATTGGCGCTGGCCCCATCATCATTGGCCAGGCCTGCGAGTTTGACTACTCTGGCGTGCAGGCTTGCAAAGCGTTGCGCGAAGAGGGCTACAAGGTGGTGCTGATCAACAGCAACCCGGCCACCATCATGACCGACCCGGCCACCGCCGATGTGACCTACATCGAGCCGATTACCTGGAAAACGGTCGAAAAAATCATCGCCAAAGAACGCCCCAACTCGCCGGGCGGCTTTGCCATTTTGCCCACCATGGGCGGCCAGACGGCGCTCAACTGTGCCTTGGACCTCTGGCGGCACGGTGTGCTGGCCAAGTACGGTGTCGAGCTGATCGGGGCCACGCCAGAGGCCATTGACAAGGCCGAAGACCGCCTGAAGTTCAAAGATGCGATGACCAAGATCGGCTTGGGCTCGGCGCGTTCGGGCATTGCGCACAGCATGGAAGAGGCTTGGGATGTACAGCGGCGCGTGGGCTTTCCCACCGTGATCCGCCCCAGCTTCACCTTGGGCGGCACCGGTGGCGGCATTGCCTACAACCCAGAAGAATTTGAGACCATTTGCAAGCGCGGGCTAGAAGCCTCGCCCACCAACGAACTGTTGATTGAAGAGTCGCTGCTGGGCTGGAAAGAGTACGAGATGGAGGTGGTGCGCGACAAGGCGGACAACTGCATCATCGTCTGCTCCATCGAAAACCTGGACCCCATGGGCGTACACACGGGCGACTCCATCACCGTGGCCCCTGCCCAGACGCTGACCGACAAGGAATACCAAATCCTGCGCAACGCCTCTCTGGCGGTGCTGCGCGAGATTGGGGTGGACACGGGCGGCTCCAACGTGCAGTTCTCCATCAACCCGAAAGATGGCCGCATGGTCGTCATCGAGATGAACCCGCGTGTCTCGCGCTCGTCGGCGCTGGCTTCCAAGGCCACTGGCTTTCCGATTGCCAAGGTGGCCGCCAAGCTGGCCGTGGGCTACACGCTGGACGAGCTGCGCAACGACATCACGGGCGGTGCTACCCCCGCGAGCTTCGAGCCCAGCATCGACTACGTGGTCACCAAAATCCCGCGTTTCGCCTTTGAGAAATTCCCCACCGCCGACAGCCGCCTGACCACGCAGATGAAGTCGGTCGGCGAGGTCATGGCCATGGGCCGCACCTTCCAAGAGTCCTTCCAAAAAGCCCTGCGCGGCCTGGAAGTGGGTGTGGACGGCATGAACGAGAAAACCCAAGACCGCGAGACGCTGGAGCGCGAGCTGGGTGAGCCTGGCCCCGAGCGCATTTGGTACGTGGGCGATGCCTTTGCGGCGGGCTGGTCGCTGGACGAGGTGCACCAGTTCACCCAGATTGACAAGTGGTTCTTGATCCAGATTCAAGAAATCATCCAGCTTGAAATGGCGATGGACGCGCTGGTGGTCGAGAAGGGCGAGGGTGCGCTCAGCAGCCTGGATGCCGACACGCTGCGCGGCCTGAAGAAAAAGGGCTTTTCTGACCGCCGCCTCGCCAAGCTGTTGGCTACCACCGAAACCGCTGTGCGCCAGCAACGCCGGGCGCTGAACGTGCGCCCCGTTTACAAGCGGGTGGACACCTGCGCGGCTGAATTTGCCACCGACACCGCCTACCTGTATTCCACCTACGAAGGCCACGGTGACAGCGAATGTGAAGCCGAGCCGACAGCCAAGAAGAAGATCATGGTCTTGGGCGGCGGCCCCAACCGCATTGGTCAGGGCATTGAGTTTGATTACTGCTGCGTGCATGCCGCACTGGCCATGCGCGAAGACGGCTATGAGACCATCATGGTCAACTGCAACCCCGAAACCGTGTCCACCGACTACGACACCTCGGACCGCCTGTACTTCGAGCCGCTGACGCTGGAAGACGTGCTGGAGATTGTGGACAAGGAAAAACCGCTGGGCGTGATCGTGCAGTACGGTGGTCAAACGCCTTTGAAGCTGGCCTTGGGGTTAGAGGCCAACGGCGTGCCCATCATTGGCACCACGCCCGACATGATTGATGCCGCCGAAGACCGCGAGCGCTTCCAAAAACTGCTGCACGAGCTGGGCCTGCGCCAGCCGCCGAATGCCACTGCCCGCACCGAGCCCGAGGCGCTGGAAAAAGCCGCCGCCCTGGGTTATCCGCTGGTGGTGCGCCCCAGCTATGTGCTGGGGGGCCGGGCCATGGAAATCGTGCACGAACAGCGCGACTTGGAGCGCTACATGCGCGAAGCGGTGAAGGTGAGCAACGACTCGCCAGTGCTGCTAGACCGGTTTTTGAATGATGCCATTGAGTGCGATGTGGATGCCATCCGCGACCACACCGGGCGCGTGTTCATTGGTGGCGTGATGGAGCACATTGAACAAGCGGGCGTTCACAGTGGCGATTCGGCTTGTTCGCTGCCGCCTTACTACCTGAGCAAGGCCACGGTGGACGAGCTCAAGCGCCAAACAGCGGCCATGGCCCAAGGGCTGAACGTGGTGGGCCTGATGAACGTGCAGTTCGCCATCCAAGAAACCAATGCCAGCGGCGAGAAGCAGGATGTGATTTTTGTGCTGGAGGTGAATCCCCGCGCCTCGCGCACCGTGCCCTTCGTCTCCAAAGCCACCGGCATCCAGCTGGCCAAGGTGGCGGCACGCTGCATGGCGGGCCAGTCGTTGGACGAGCAGGGTATTGGGGCCGAGATCACGCCGCCTTATTTCAGCGTGAAAGAAGCCGTGTTCCCCTTCGTCAAGTTCCCCGGTGTGGACACCATTCTCGGCCCCGAGATGAAGTCCACCGGCGAGGTGATGGGCGTGGGCAAAACCTTTGGCGAAGCCTTCGTGAAAAGCCAGCTCGGTGCGGGCACCAAGCTGCCCAGCAGCGGCACGGTGTTCCTGACCGTCAAAAACGCCGATAAACCGCGTGCCGTGGCCGTGGCCCGCGAGCTGGTGCGCATGGGTTTTGACTTGGTGGCTACCCGTGGCACGGCCACGGCCATTGCAGCCGCTGGCGTGCCTGTAAAAACCGTGAACAAGGTGACAGAAGGCCGCCCGCATGTGGTCGATGTCATCAAGAACGGCTCCATTGCCTTGGTCATCAACACCGTGGAAGAACGCCGCAACGCGATTGCCGATTCACGCCAGATCCGCACCTCTTCGCTGCAAGCGCGGGTCACCACCTTCACCACCATTGCGGGTGCCGAAGCCGCCGTGGAAGGCATGAAGTACATGCACAGCCTGGATGTGATTTCGGTGCAGGACATGCACGCCCAGTTGCTTGGATTGCCCAGCGCCTGAACGCGCACCGCACCCCCAGACAAGCGGTTTCCGTGCCGCTTTCCCGGCATAATCTTGCCGTCCACCGCCGAGCCGCAACGCCCGGCGGTTTGCTTTTGGAGAACCCCGAACATGCCCACCATTCCCATTACCCTGCGCGGTGCCGAAAAACTCAAAGCCGAATTGCACCGCCTGAAAACCGTTGACCGTCCCAGCGTCATCAGCGCCATTGCCGAAGCCCGTGCCCAGGGCGACCTGAGCGAAAACGCCGAATACGATGCCGCCAAAGACCGGCAAGGCTTTATTGAAGGCCGGATTGCCGAAATTGAGAGCAAGCTCTCTGCCGCTCAAGTGATTGACCCGCAGTCGCTCAACGCTGGGGGCCGTGTGGTGTTTGGTGCCACCGTGGACCTAGAAGACGAAGACAGCGGTGCAGCCGTCACCTACCAGATCGTGGGCGAGGATGAAGCCGACCTGAAGCTGGGCCTCATCAACATCAGCAGCCCCATTGCCCGCGCCCTGATTGGCAAGGAAGAGGGCGAAACCGCAGAAGTGCAGGCCCCTGGTGGCGTTCGCCGCTACGAGATTGTGGCCGTTCGTTACGCCTGAAACCGCCATGCAGCGCTGGGCGGTGTTGCTGGCGGCCCTGTGGTGGGGTGGCTTGACGGGCTTGAGTTTCGTGGCCGTGCCCATGCTGTTTGCCAGTCTGGGCAACCCGGCGCTGGCAGGGCCGGTGGCGGCCCAGTTGTTTGCTGTGCAGTGTTGGGCCGGGCTGGTGTTGGGCTTGGGTTTGCTGCTGTTGTTGCGTCAGCCGCGCAGCAGGCCCGATGCGCACACCATGACCACCCTCGGTCTGGTGCTGGCAGCCATGTTGGTGGCCGTGGTGCAGGAGTTGGGTGTGGCGCACCAGATCGTCACGGCGCGCGCCAGTGGCGGCAATCTGCGCCTGTGGCACAGCATCGGCTCCGTCATGGTGCTGGCGCAGTGGGTTTGCGCTGGCGCAGTCCTCTGGCGTTTGAGCGGGCCGCCGCGCAGCGGGTTTTGAGCCCGACCCTTGAGCCCGCCCTTCAGGCGCTGCGCTCCGCCGATTCCAGGGTGTTGACCATCAGCATGGTGATGGTCATCGGCCCCACCCCACCGGGCACCGGGGTGATGTGGCTGGCCACTTCGCGCACCCCGGCAAAGTCCACATCCCCGCACAGCTTGCCTTCGTCGTTGCGGTTCATGCCCACATCCAGCACCACCGCGCCGGGTTTGACCATGTCGGCGGTCAGCACATTGCGCTTGCCCACGGCGGCCACGATCACATCGGCCTGCAAGGTCATGGCCTTGAGGTCGGGTGTGGCGCTGTGGCAGATGGTGACGGTGGCGTTTTGTTGCAGCAGCATCAGGGCCATGGGCTTGCCCACGATGTTGCTGCGCCCGATGACCACCGCATGTTTGCCGCGCAAGTTGTAGCCGATGCTCTCCAGCATCTTCATGCAACCGTAGGGCGTGCAAGGCCAGAAACCGGGCTGGCCCACCATCAGCGCACCCGCGCTGGCCACATGAAAGCCGTCCACATCTTTGGCGGGCGAGATGGTCTCGATCACCCGGTGTGCGTCCATGTGCGCGGGCAGGGGCAGCTGCACCAAGATGCCGTGGATGCTGGGGTCGTTGTTGAGTGCATGCACGCGCGCCAGCAGATCGGCTTCGGTCATGCTGGCCTCGTAGCGTTCGAGCACCGAATGCATGCCGGTGTCTTCGCAGGCCTTGACCTTGTTGCGCACATACACCTGAGAAGCCGGGTTGTCACCCACCAGCACCACCGCCAGCCCCGGCGTGATGCCCCTGGCTTTGAGGGCGCTGACGCGGGCGCTGACATCAGCACGGAGTTGGCGAGAGAGGGCGTTGCCGTCGATCAGTTGGGCGGTCATGGTGGCGGGTGTGGGCTGGCGAAGAACAGCACAGGCGGGCTGTGCGTGGCAGGCTTTTTGAGGCCGTTGCAGGCTTGGGCAGACGGTTTCAGGCTTTGGCAGGGCTTTGGCCGAGGGCGATTTTCAGCAGGTCGGCGACCGTGTTGGCCCCGAGCTTTTCCATGATGTTGGCGCGGTGTGCCTCTACGGTTTTGATGCTGATGCCCAGATCGTCGGCAATCTGCTTGTTCAGCCGACCGGCAACGATGCGCTCTAGCACCTGCGCCTCGCGGCTGGTCAGTTTGGACAGCAGGGCATCGCGGCTGGCCGCCTGTTGGTGGGTGGAGAAGGTATCGCGGGCATGCTCCAGCATGCGTTCGACCAGCAGCACCAGCTGGTCTTCTTTGAAGGGTTTTTGAACGAAGTCGAGTGCGCCTTTTTTCATCGACTCGACCGCCATGGGCACGTCACCATGACCGGTGATGAAGACGATGGGCAGGGGTGAGTGGCGCTCCAGCAGCCGGTCTTGCAACTCCATGCCTGTCATGCCGCCCATGCGGATGTCGGCAATCAGGCAGGCCACTTCGCGGGGGTCGTAGCGGTTCAGGAAAGCTTCAGCCGACTCAAAGCAGCGCACCCGGTAGTCTTTGCCTTCTAGCAACCATTGCAGCGAATCGCGCACGGCCTCGTCGTCATCCACCACATACACCGTGCCTTTTTTGGAGGTCAAACTCATTCCGTTCTTTCTGTATTGGTTCACGCTGGCGGCTGTTGGTCTTGGCCCAGACCCTCTGGGCGAAGCCGTGATACCACGGGAATCCAGAAGCTGAAGCAGCAGCCCGCCACCTCGCTGCCATTGTAGATGTTCCGTACTTGCATCCGGCCTTGGTGCGATTCGACGATGCTGCGGCACAGTTTGAGGCCAATGCCCATGCCCTCGCTCTTGGTGCTGTAGAAGGCTTCGTAGATGCGTTCAATGAATTCGTCAGGCACGCCGCCTCCGTTGTCGCGCACCGAAAACTCCACCACCTCCTGGTTGCCTTCGCGTTTGGGGCCGACGCGCAGCTCCACCTGCCGCATGCCGGTGGGGCGTGCAGCCTGCACGATGGACTCGCCGGCATTTTTCAGCAGGTTGATGAGCACCTGTTCGATCAGGATGGGGTCCACCAGCAGACTGGGCAGACGTGCCGCCACATAGGGGGTCAGGCGCACCTGCTGGCGGCGCAGTTCAATCTCGGCCAGCTCTAGGGCGTTGCTCACCATCAGCGACACATCAGACTGCGTCGGGTTGGGTTCGCTGCGTTTCACAAAAGCGCGGATGCGCTGGATGATCTGCCCCGCTCGCTGGGCTTGGCGGGCGGTTTTCTCCAGGGCCACCAGCAGCTCGGCCTGCGTGATGCGGTCTTCTTGCACCCGCGACATCATGCCGTTGCAGTACACGCTGATGGCCGTCAGTGGCTGGTTCAGCTCGTGCGCCACGCTGGAGGCCATTTCGCCCATGGTGATGAGGCGGCTGGCGGTCTGCGCCCGTTCGGCTTGGCGTGCCGCTTGTTCTTCGGCCTTGCGCCGGGGTGTGATGTCGCTGGCAATCACCATCTGCGCGAGGCGACCGTCCACCCACGTCAGGTAGCGCGTGCGCACTTCCAGCCAGCGGTCGAGTTCCTCGACAAACAGCTCGGCGTTTTCGGTGCCTGCGGCGGTCAATCCTTCGGTGGGCAGGCCCGCGAAAGCGTCCACCGTGTCATCGTGTTCGGTGCTCGCGGTGGGTGTGGGGGTGGGCAGGGTGCTGGCCAGCTCCACCAGATGCCGGTGGCCTTTGCCCTTGGTGCCAAACCACAGGCGGTACATCTTGTTGGCAAACAGCATTTCATCGCTGCCCAGCGGGGCCACCGAGACGGCGGCATCCAGACTCTCCAGCACGGTGGTGAAGCGTTCGTAAGAGGCCGATAGCTCCTCGCGGATGCGCTTGGGCTCGGTGATGTCGGTCATCGAGGTCATCCAGCCCGTTTGCTGGCCGTGCGGGTCAATCAGCGGCGAGACGTACATGCGGGCATCAAAAATGCTGCCATCGCGGCGCTGTACCCGCACCTCAAAGCCGCCGGGTATGGAGCGCCCGCCGAGTTCATCCTCCAGACGGGCCATCAGCAAATCATGGTCGTCTTTGGGCCAGTACGGAAACGGGGCGGTGCGCCCCACCAGATCGCTCTCCGTCCAGCCCGTCATGGAGCAAAACGCCGGGTTCACGTAGGTAATGCGTCCCTGCATGTCCAGCGCCCGCATGCCGGTGAGCATGGAGTTTTCCATGGCACGGCGAAAGTTCGTCTCGGCCACCAAGGCCTGTTGCGCCTGCACCCGGCGGCGGGTGTGCCGCCAAGTCCCCAGCAGCATCCACACGGTCAGGGCACTCAAGGCACCAATCACCCAGAAAAAGCCGCTGCCCACCACATCTTGCGAGGTGCGGTAGCCCTGTGCTTTCAGGATCAACCCATTGCCCACGGGCGACACCGCCACCTCGTGCTCTAGCGGATGGTCTGACCACGGCAGCCAGCGCAACACCGTGTTGCCCGACTGCAAACTGCCCGCCAGCACCTGCCCCTGGTCGTTGAGCAAGGCCACGGCGTAGCGCGCAATCACCTCCGGCGGAATGCCAAAGCGGATCAGCCCGTCAATCGAATACTCACCCATCACCGTGCCGCTGAAGCGCCCTTGCTCGAACAAGGGCACTTGCAGCATCAGCCGCGCATGACCGGCCACATCGTTGAAGGGGCGCGAATAAATCGGCTGTCGTAAATCGCGTGTCAGTTCAAACGAACCATCGGTTTCTTGCGTCAGCAGGGTGTTGCCCGGTAGCCGGATCAGGTGCGGTGGCGCACTGGCCGACACATAACTGCCCAGCACCGTGCGCCGTGCATCCAGCCAGCTGATGGCCAGAAATTCGGGGAACTGGCTGACCAGCGACTCGACCTGAAACTCGAACTCGTGCGGCGTGATGACGCGGTTGTCAATTTCACGCGCCAGCCGCATCAGCTGTTCTTGCCGCTCCAGCAGGCGCAGGCGCAGGCGCTGCTGGGCGTATTCCACATCGCGGGTGACCGCTTCCTGCTCGCGGTTCATCTCCTCTAAGCGCAAAAACGCAATCGCCACCACGATGGCCGACAGAAACAGCAGCACCGACAGCAGCGGGGCCAGCATGGCAAAACGGTCTTGCCGGGCAGGTGGCAGCTTGCGCCACCAGCGATCCCACCAATGGTGAACCGCTGGCGTGGCTAGGGGGATGGGCTTGGGAGGGGGGCTCGGTGGCGGCAGCATGACCCCGCAAGTCTAAGTGAGCCCGGTGTCGGCAAAGCCGCCAACAGCCGGTCTGTTTTCACGTTGAATGCGGTAAAAAATTTCACCATACAGAATATGCAAGCACATATTGAAATTTGGAACGCCTTGTGAAACAATCCGCAACCAGAACGGCGGGTCTGCCGTTCCCCTTGCATTCCACTTGTATCAATTCATAGGAGACAGCCGCATGTCAGCGACCAATGCCCTCAATGGCCCAGGTGCCGGGGATATCGATGCCCAGGAAACCCGCGAATGGATGGAGGCGCTGGCCGCCGTCATCGAGAAGGAAGGCCCCGACCGTGCCCACTTCCTGCTGGAAAAATTGCTCGAAGAAGCCCGCCAGAACAGCATCGACCTGCCGTTCTCGGCCAACACGGCTTATGTCAACACCCTTGAGCCCAACGAAGAAGCCCGCTGCCCCGGCAACATTGAAATTGAAGAGCGCCTGCGCGCCTACATGCGCTGGAACGCCATGGCCATGGTGGTCAAGGCCAACCGCCACAACCCCGCCGACGGCGGCGACTTGGGTGGTCACATTGGTTCGTTTGCCTCGCTGGCCCACATGTTTGGGGCCGGTTTCAACCATTTCTGGCATGCCGAATCTGAGAACCACGGCGGCGACTGCCTCTACATCCAAGGCCACGTGGCCCCCGGCGTGTATGCCCGCGCTTACCTAGAAGGCCGCCTGACCGAAGAGCAGCTGCTGCACTTCCGGCAAGAGGTGGACGGCAAAGGTCTCTCCAGCTACCCCCACCCCAAGCTGATGCCCGAGTTCTGGCAGTTCCCCACCGTGTCCATGGGGCTGGGGCCGCTGATGGCGATTTACCAAGCCCGTTTCTTGAAATACCTGCATGCCCGTGGCATTGCCAACACCGAAAACCGCAAGGTCTGGGTGTTCTGCGGCGACGGCGAGATGGACGAGGTGGAAAGCCTGGGGGCCATTGGTCTGGCCGCGCGCGAGAACCTGGACAACCTGATCTTCGTCATCAACTGCAACCTGCAACGCCTAGACGGCCCGGTGCGCGGCAACGGCAAGATCATTCAGGAACTGGAAGGCGAATTCCGCGGTGCGGGCTGGAACGTCATCAAGCTGCTGTGGGGCAGCAGCTGGGATCCGCTGCTGGCTCGCGACAAAGACGGCGCGCTGCGCAAGCTGATGATGGACGTGCTCGACGGCGACTACCAGTCCTTCAAGGCCAACGACGGTGCCTATGTGCGCAAGCACTTCTTTGGCCGCGACCCCAAGGTGCTGGAGATGGTGTCGCACATGAGTGACGACGACATCTGGGCGCTGCGCCGGGGTGGCCACGACCCGCAAAAGGTCTATGCCGCGTACCACAAGGCAGTGAACCACAAAGGCCAGCCCACCGTGCTGCTCATCAAGACCGTCAAGGGCTACGGCATGGGCAAATCGGGCGAGGGCAAAAACAACGTTCACCAGACCAAGAAGCTGACCGACGAAGACATCAAAGCCTTCCGCGACCGCTTCAACCTGCCCATTCCCGACAGCGAGCTGCCCAAACTGCCGTTTTACAAGCCCGCCGACGACACGCCCGAAATGCAGTACCTGCACGCCCGGCGCAAGGCCCTGGGTGGCTATTTGCCCAAGCGCCGCACCCGGTCTGACGAGAGCTTCACCGTGCCCGCGCTGGAAACCTTCAAGAGCGTGATCGAGCCCACCGCCGAAGGCCGCGAAATCTCCACCACGCAGGCTTATGTGCGCTTTTTGACGCAACTGCTGCGCGACCAAGCCCTAGGCCCGCGTGTGGTGCCCATTCTGGTGGACGAGGCCCGCACCTTTGGCATGGAAGGCTTGTTCCGCCAAATTGGCATTTACAACCCCGCAGGCCAGCAGTACACCCCAGTCGATAAAGACCAGGTGATGTACTACAAGGAAGACAAAGCCGGGCAAATTCTGCAAGAGGGCATCAACGAAGCCGGTGGCATGAGCAGCTGGATTGCCGCCGCCACCAGCTATTCAACAAGCAACCGCATCATGGTGCCGTTCTATGTGTACTACTCCATGTTCGGCTTCCAGCGCATTGGCGACTTGGCCTGGGCCGCTGGCGACATGCAGGCCCGTGGCTTCTTGCTGGGCGGCACATCGGGGCGCACCACGCTCAACGGCGAAGGCTTGCAGCACGAAGACGGCCACAGCCACATCTTGGCGGGCACCATTCCGAACTGCATCAGCTACGACCCCACGTTTGCGCACGAAGTCGGTGTCATCTTGCACCACGGCTTGAAGCGCATGGTGGAGCGCCAAGACAACGTGTTCTATTACCTCACGCTGCTGAACGAAAACTACGCCATGCCCGGCCTCACGCCCGGCACCGAAGAGCAAATCATCAAAGGCATGTACCTGTGCAAGCCTGGCGCGGTGGGTGGCACGCGGGTGCAGTTGTTGGGCAGTGGCTCCATCCTGCGCGAATCGCTGGCCGCCCAGGTGCTGCTGGCCACCGATTGGGGTGTGCAGGCCGACGTGTGGAGCTGCCCGAGCTTCAACGAACTGACCCGCGACGGCCAAGATGCCGAGCGCTACAACCTGCTGCACCCCACCGAAACGCAGCGCGTGCCCTTTGTCACCCAGCAGCTGCAAACGCTGCCCGGCCCGGTGGTGGCTTGCACCGACTACATGAAGAGCTACGCCGAGCAGATTCGCCCCTTCATCCCGCAGGGCCGCATCTACAAAGTGCTGGGCACCGACGGTTTTGGCCGCAGCGACTTCCGCAGCAAACTGCGCGAACACTTCGAGGTCAACCGCCACTACATCGTGGTTGCCGCCCTCAAAGCCCTCAGCGACGAAGGCAGCGTGCCCGCTACCAAGGTGGCACAAGCCATCGTGCAGTACGGCATCAACCCCAACAAGCTCAACCCGCTGTACGCCTGAGCCCGAACATTGGATTGGAGACACACATGGCATTGGTAGAAGTGAAAGTCCCGGACATCGGCGACTTTGATGAAGTAGCGGTCATCGAGCTGATGGTCAAAGTGGGCGACACGGTGCGGGCGGAACAGTCGCTCATCACCGTCGAATCCGACAAAGCCTCGATGGAAATTCCCTGTTCCACCGCTGGCGTGGTGAAGGAACTCAAGGTCAAGCTGGGCGACAAGGTCAGCGAAGGCTCGGTGGTATTGCTGCTGGAAGTCGCCGGTGCGCCCGCCGCCCCTGTGGCCGCCCCCGCTGCTGCCGCGCCAGCGCCGGTGGCTGCTGCACCGGTTGCGGCACCGGTGGCTGCACCCGCTGTGGCCCCCGCCGCAGTCCCTGCCGTCGCTGGCCCGGTGGAAGTGCGCGTGCCCGACATTGGCGACTTCAAAGACGTGGCCGTCATTGAAATCTTCGTCAAACCCGGCGACAGCATCAAACAAGAGCAAAGCCTCATCACCGTGGAAAGCGACAAGGCTTCGATGGAGATTCCATCCAGCCACGCGGGCGTACTGAAGGAACTCAAGGTCAAGCTGGGCGATACCGTCAACATCGGCGACCTGCTGGCTATTTTGGAAGGTGCAGCAGGTGCAGCAGTTTCCTCTCCCTCTCCCGCCCCAGCGGGAGAGGGCCGGGGTGAGGGTGCCTCGCCATCCCAGCCCTCACCCCAACCCTCTCCCGCCAGCGGGAGAGGGAGCGAAGCCCCCGCCCACAA
This sequence comes from Pseudomonadota bacterium, assembly GCA_041192045.1. GTDB lineage: Bacteria > Pseudomonadota > Gammaproteobacteria > Burkholderiales > Burkholderiaceae_C > Hydrogenophaga. The sequence continues at coordinate 230,366 of JBEENR010000001.1, forward strand.
CCCCACCGCCACCCCGGCACGGGGTCTGCCGCACGCCTCGCCCTCGGTGCGCAAGTTCGCCCGTGAACTCGGCGTGCCCCTGGCCGAAGTGCAAGGCAAAGGCCCCAAAGGCCGCATCACCCTGGCTGACGTACAAAGCTTCACCCAGTCCGTCATGGCCGGTGCGGTGCAAACAGCCGCCCAAAAAGCCAAAGCACCCGCCCCGGTGGCGGCCAGCGGTGGCGGCTCCGAGCTGGGCCTCATCCCCTGGCCCAAGGTGGACTTTGCCAAGTTCGGCCCCGTCGAGCGCAAAGAGCTGGGCCGCATCAAAAAGATCAGCGGTGCCAACCTGTTGCGCAACGCGGTCATGATTCCCGCCGTCACCAACCATGACGATGCCGACATCACCGACCTGGAAGCCTTCCGCGTGCTGACCAACAAAGAGCACGAGAAGAGCGGCATCAAAGTCACCATGCTGGCCTTCCTCATCAAAGCCTGCGTGGCCGCGCTGAAGAAATTCCCCGAATTCAACAGCAGCTTGGACGGTGACGCGCTGGTGTACAAGCAGTACTACCACATCGGTTTTGCCGCTGACACGCCCAACGGTTTGGTGGTGCCGGTCATCAAAGATGCCGACAAAAAAGGCATCTTCCAAATCAGCCAAGAAATGTCTGATCTGGCCAAAAAAGCCCGTGACGGCAAACTCGGCCCTGCCGACATGAGCGGTGCCAGCTTCACCATCTCCAGCCTGGGCGGTATTGGCGGGCGCTACTTCACGCCCATCATCAACGCGCCCGAAGTGGCCATTCTGGGCGTGTGCAAAAGCCAGATGGAACCGGTGTGGGACGGCAAACAATTCGTGCCGCGCCTGATGCTGCCGCTCTCCCTCACCTGGGACCACCGCGTGATCGACGGCGCTGCCGCCGCCCGCTTCAACGTGTACCTGGGTCAGATCCTGGCCGACTTCCGCCGCGTGCTGCTGTAAAGGAACCTGAACATGGCAAACATTGACATCAAGGTTCCCGACATTGGCGACTTCGACGAAGTGGCCGTCATCGAGCTGCTGGTGAAACCCGGCGACACGGTCAAGGCCGAACAAAGCCTCATCACCGTGGAGTCTGACAAAGCCTCCATGGAAATCCCATCCAGCCACGCCGGTGTGGTCCAAGAGCTGAAGGTGAAACTGGGCGACAAGGTCAGCGAAGGCAGTGTGGTGCTGGTGCTGGATGTGGCAGGCGCTGCGGCACCCCCACCCCAGCCCGCCCCCAGCGTGGCAGGAAGCCAAACACCTGCGCCAGCCGTGCCTTTGAACCCTCCCCCTCTGGGGGAGGGCAGGGTGGGGGCCGCCCCCCCACCCACAGCCGCCAGCTTTGCAGGCTCAGCCGACCTGGACTGCGACCTGCTGGTCTTGGGCGGTGGCCCCGGTGGCTACAGCGCCGCCTTCCGCGCCGCCGACCTGGGGCTGAAAGTCGTCATCGTCGAGCGCTACGCCACCCTGGGCGGCGTGTGCCTGAACGTGGGTTGCATCCCCAGCAAAGCCCTGCTGCACGTGGCCGCCGTCATGGACGAAGTCAGCCACATGGCCGACTTGGGTGTGGACTTTGGCGCGCCCGTGGTCAACATCGACAAACTGCGCGGCCACAAAGAAAAAGTCATCAGCAAACTGACGGGTGGCTTGGGTGCCATGGCCAAAATGCGCAAAGTGACGACGGTGCGCGGCTATGGCGCGTTTGTCGGCCCGAACCATGTCGAGGTTGAAGAAACCACCGGCACCGGCCAAGACAAGACGGGCAGCAAAAAAGTGGTGGCCTTCAAACGCGCCATCATCGCCGCCGGCAGCCAAGCCGTGCGCCTGCCCTTCATGCCCAACGACCCGCGTGTGGTGGACAGCACCGGCGCACTGGCGCTGAAAGAAGTGCCCAAGCGCATGCTCATTTTGGGCGGCGGCATCATCGGCCTAGAAATGGGCACGGTGTACAGCACGCTGGGTGCCCGCCTGGACGTGGTGGAAATGATGGACGGCCTGATGCAAGGCGCTGACCGCGACTTGGTCAAAATCTGGCAAAAGATGAACGCCAAGCGCTTCGACAACATCATGCTCAAAACCAAAACGGTGGGTGCCCGCGCCTTGCCCGAAGGCATTGAAGTCACGTTTGAAAGCGCTGAACCCGGTGGCACGGCCCCCGCACCGCAGGTGTACGACTTGGTGCTGCAAGCCGTGGGCCGCACGCCCAATGGCAAAAAAATTGCCGCCGACAAAGCCGGTGTGGCCGTCACCGATCGGGGCTTCATCAACGTCGATATTCAAATGCGCACCAACGTGCCGCACATCTTCGCCATCGGCGACATCGTGGGCCAGCCCATGCTGGCGCACAAAGCGGTGCACGAAGCGCATGTGGCGGCGGAAGTGATTGCTGGTGAACTGCAAGGCAACAAAGAGCTGGCCGCCGCCGCGTTCAACGCAAGAGTCATCCCGAGCGTGGCCTACACCGACCCCGAAGTCGCCTGGGTGGGCCTGACCGAAGACCAAGCCAAAGCCCAAGGCATCAAGGTCAAGAAGGGCCTGTTCCCTTGGACAGCATCAGGCCGCGCCATTGCCAACGGAAGAGACGAAGGTGTGACCAAGCTGCTGTTTGACGATTCACCGGAAGCGCATGGTCATGGTCGTATTCTGGGCGGCGGCATGGTTGGCACCCACGCGGGCGACATGATCGGTGAAGTGGCGCTGGCTATTGAGATGGGCGCGGACGCGGTGGACATCGGCAAGACGATTCACCCCCACCCCACGCTGGGCGAAAGCATCGGCATGGCGGCTGAGGTGGCGCATGGCAGCTGTACGGATGTACCACCTGCGAAGAAGTAAACCGCTGCGCGCTGAGTGATAAAAAGCCCGACTGGCGTGAGCCGGTCGGGCTTTGTGGTTTTCTACAACCCGCGTCAACCCCAGCGAATGCAGTACAAACGCCCAGCTCACATGCTGTGGGTGGTGCTGATGGATCGTATCGCGGGCCTCGTTCCTACGAACTTCTCCGCCCAGAACTCCGGGCGGGTCTTGGGCGTGGTAGCCCAGTTGCAGCTATGCCAGTGCCATAAACAGTCGTGGACGCAGAACACCGTCCTGTAGCGGGGAAACACCAGATCGGGCCTGCCGGGCTGATTCTTGATGTGGCACCGTAAGCGCAGCCCGACCCGGTGGGCAATGGAGCGGACGGTTTTTTCAGGGCCGGTGTCCTTGATGGCCTGCATCATCGTGCGTCGGACAGCGGGTACAACGGTATCAATGCTGGCCACGTTCCTTGTCCCGAGGGGGAGGCTGAAAAATACTTACCGTACCGGCTTCATAGGTCTTTTCAAGAGAAAATCGGGCGGACAAGCACACTTTAGAGCCTGTCCCATGAATACCAGCAACTTCTCGAAGCTGCCCCCGGAACTCGTCCGCCTGAAACATCAGCGGATTCTGGCAGGCAGCGCGCCGCGTACCCTTGATCTCTTCGCCGGGTGCGGCGGCCTGTCCTTGGGGTTTGACGCGGCGGGGTTCCGCAGCATCGGAGCCGTCGAGTTTGACGAGGATGCCGCCCGCTCGCATGCGGTGAATTTCATGGCCAACCTGCCGCACGACCTGTTCGAGCGCCATGCACGTGCCAAGGACATCACCCGAATCGAACCCGGACAGCTGCTGGAGTCGCTGAGCCTGCAGGGCAGCGTACAGGAACAGGTCGATGTCATCGTCGGCGGCCCACCCTGCCAAGCCTTTGCCCGGGTAGGCCGAGCCAAGCTGCGCGAAGTCGCCGACCATCCGGAAGCCTTCCTGCAAGACCCGCGCGGCAACCTCTACCTGCGCTACCTGTACTACGTCAATGCGCTCAAGCCCATTGCGCTGCTGATGGAGAACGTACCTGACGTGCTCAATTACGGTGGCCATAACGTGGCAGAAGAGACCTGCGAAATCCTGAAGGGCATGGGCTACCGCTGCGGCTATACCCTGCTCAACTCCGTCCACTATGGTGTCCCGCAGATGCGGGAACGCATGTTCCTGATCGCCATCGCCGAACAGCTGGTCGGCCAGATCGAGTTTCCACGCCCGACGCACTGGATCGAAATGCCCCGAGGCTACGAAGGCACGCGACAGGTCGCGCTGCGGACCGTGAAGCGGGGGCTTTTCGACGAGCCCTCCTTCTTCATGCCGACCCCGTCCGCCCTGAGGGAGGAATGCCTGCCAGCCGTCACCGCTGAAGAAGCCCTGGGCGACCTGCCCCGGATCACCGAGCACCTGGAGGGCAAGGTCAAAAAGGGAGCTCGTCGCTTCGACACGCTGCACCCTTATCCCAAGCTCTCTCTGAACCGCTATGCCCAATTGATGCGGACATGGCCCGGCTTCGAGAACGAGGTCGGCATCAAGGATCATGTGATCCGCTACCTGCCCAGGGACTACGCGATCTTCCAGCGCATGAACCCAGGCGACCAGTACCCCCAAGCCTACGAGCACGCTGTCCGGCTGTTCCATGAGCGGCTGCTGGATCTGGGTACCCGCAAGCGCCGGACGTTCGGGCCGGGGTCGGCGGAATACAAGGCCCTTTGGGACAGCACGGTGCCGCCCTACGACGCCAGCAAGTTTCCCAACAAGTGGCGAAAGATCGATGCTCAGGCTCCGGTGCGGACGTTGATGGCCCACCTGGGCAAGGATGGCTATTCGCACATCCACTACGACAGCAGCCAAGCCAGAACCATTTCCGTGCGGGAGGCCGCCCGCCTACAGTCCTTCCCCGACGGGTTTGTCCTCAGCGGCTCCATGAACCCCGCCTTCAAACAAATCGGCAACGCGGTTCCTGCCCTGCTGGCCAAGGCGCTCGCCACCTCCATGTTCAACATGCTCAAGGGAGAAAAAATTGAGAAAACTCGCCGTCAAGAAGCTGAAGTCGTCTGACCTGTCCTTCTTCGCACCCTACTTCCGTCAACATCAAAGCCCATCCAAGCAAAAAGGCTTCAACCTGGACGTGAAGGTAATGGAAAGCGCCACCTTCTACCCGTCCCTTAAGGCCCGGCTGGCTCCTCTGCACAAGCAGGCGGCCCATGTGGACTTGACGATTTCTGGGCCAGGGAAAGCTGACATGCATGTCCTGGCCCGAAAGATCAAGATCGATGCCAAGAACCTGCGGCTCAACGGCGAGCTGGTGGAAGCGCCGCTGGAAACGCCCGACCGCTATTTGAACCTGCAACCCGGCGACTTCGCGCTCTTTGAGTTCTTCGGTGATCCGCTGCCCGTGGCCGTGAAAGTCGTCCTGGCCGCCGCCGCCGAAGTGCCGGATCAAGGACTGCACCGGGAACTGGAAAACCTCCTTCCGGGCCGCAACGCCTCGATGTGTGAGGTGTCTGAACTCCAGCTGGAAGCCATCCTGGCAGCAGCGGCACCACCCGCCGACCATCCCATCCGTGAATGGCTGGTCGAGATCGAGATGGAGCAGATCGGCGACGGCAATGGTCAAGTCTTGGAGCGCATCAACCGCCAGCGCCCCAAACGCGGCCTTAGCCAGACCGAACTGAAGGCATCCAAGGAAGCAGCCGAACGCATCGGCCTGCAAGGTGAGGTGCTCCTCGACCATTTCCTGATCCATCAAGCTGGGGAGCTTGCCGATACGCTGGCATCCCATGTCTGGGTGGCCCAGGAAAACGCCATTTCTCCCTTTGATTTCCAGTTGAAGCTGACGGACGGCAGCGAGCGGCATGTCGATGCCAAAAGCACCTCAGGGGGATTCAGCGGAACCATCTTTCTGTCGATAGGCGAGGCACGGCATGCCCTGGACAGCGGTGTGCCGTATGACCTCTACCGGCTGTTCTATGTCACCGAAACCTCGGCGCAGATGCGGATCGCTCGGGATATCGCCGCAAAGCTGCGGCCCGTTGTCAGCCTGCTGGACGGCTTGCCCCCGGGTGTATCGGTGGACAAGCTCTCGTTTGCCCCGGACTTCTTCGCTTTCGGGGATGCCGTCTTTGGGATAGCCATCCCGGACGAGGAAGACTAACCCAGGCCGCTTTCACGGCTCGCAATCCGGGTCATCTGATAAACCAGCACCCCGACAAACACACCGTCTCCATGCACTTCGTGGCTGCCGCTCTAGTGTGGCCGTGACCGACCGTGGCTTCATCAACGTCGATATTCAAATGCGCACCAACGTGCCGCACATCTTCGCCATCGGCGACATCGTGGGCCAGCCCATGCTGGCGCACAAGGCGGTGCACGAAGCACATGTGGCCGCCGAAGTCATTGCCGGTGAACTGCAAGGCAACAAAGAGCTGGCCGCCGCCGCGTTCAACGCCCGCGTGATCCCCAGCGTGGCCTACACCGACCCAGAAGTCGCCTGGGTGGGCCTGACGGAAGATCAAGCCAAGGCCCAAGGCATCAAGGTCAAAAAAGGCCTGTTCCCTTGGACAGCCAGTGGTCGCGCCATTGCCAACGGAAGAGACGAAGGTGTCACCAAACTGCTGTTTGACGACAGTCCCGAAGCCCACGGCCACGGCAAGATTCTGGGCGGTGGCATGGTCGGCACCCACGCGGGCGACATGATCGGCGAGATTGCGCTGGCCATTGAAATGGGTGCAGACGCAGTGGACATCGGCAAGACCATCCACCCCCACCCCACGCTGGGCGAGAGCATTGGCATGGCGGCTGAGGTGGCGCATGGCAGCTGTACGGATGTGCCGCCTGCGCGGAAGTAAACCAGCCTTCAAGTTACCCTGACAAAGCCCGAACCGGCAACGGTTCGGGCTTTGTGTTTTTCTACAACCTGCGTCAACTCGAACGCACGCTGCTCTACCAAACCATGGCCGAGCATGACCAGACTTGGCTTGCGCAGGCCAGTCGGACGGGCAGGGCGAAAACCCACTTTGCCCCCAACGGCTGGGGCTGCGGCTGCCGCATTGCCAGCGTGTCGCGCCGCGAAGGCGAAGCCAGCGCCCGCGCTGGGCTGGGCGAGCCGCCCGAGGGCTGGGACACGCTAGACCCCAAGACCGGCGCACCCGTGGGCATTGACAAGGGCTTTGCCTATGCGCCGGGGGCAACCTGGCACCCGGATCTGGACAAGTACCCTTATGAGCTGGCGCGTGGGGTGGTGGCGGCCAATCTGAAGGATGGGGTGCTGGAGCGCTGGGTGACGCATACCGAAACCCGTGTCAAGGAAGAGCTGGCCCGGCCAGAGTACGCCGGGAAAAAGGCGCAGGATGTTTCGACGGCTATCCGCAAGAGCCTATCGACAGGCGAGCGTGTGGCGGTGGCGGTGATGGATGCCCAGAGCCTGCGGGCGCTGCGAGTAGCGCAGGATGTGAAATCGGCCTCGGGCCATGTGACACAAACTGTCTGGCTTTCTGATGACACCGCCATCAAGCAGGCGCTGCACCGCACAGGTCAGGAATTGCCGCTGGGTGGATACGCCAGGCTTGAGGCCGTGCTGGAACGGGCCTTGTATGTCGAACACAGTGGCGATCTGAAGCTGGTTTACTACCAAACCGGTGCCGACATTGCTGTGGCCGTGGTGAAGACGACGGCTGACAGAGGGGAGCTGTATCTGGTGTCGATGCGCCGATCAAGCCAGAAAGAGCTGGACAAGGCTGTCAGCTCGGGGCAGGCAGTTGCATGGCGATGATGAATAAATGGGGGGCACCCGAAAACCCCCGCGTCTCATGCGCGACTGGCTCGCATCTCAGTCGATTTCACTCCGACCTATCCGGGTGTAGGTCACCCCGCCGTATTGACCGTCGGGGCGGCATATCGCGGCGAGATTTTGCCGCATGAGCTTATAGCCATGGTAACGCATTATGACCAGCTTCACCATTGAAATCAAAGACCAGCAGGTGCTGGACGCACTGGCCCAGCTGAGCCAGCGCCTGGGCAACTTGCGCCCGGTGCTGCAAGCCATTGGCAGCGACATCACCGAGCGCACCAAGCGCCGCTTTGAAACCAGCACCGCGCCAGACGGCACGCCCTGGAAGCCCAACAGCGCGGCCACGCTGGCCATGCTGGCGGCCCGCATAGGCGGGCAAAAGAGCAAGCGCAAGAAAGACGGCACGCTGAACGCCGCTGGCCAGCGAGCCCTGGGCAACAAGCGCCCGCTGGTGGGCGAGAGCGGGGACTTGCGCCGCCAAATTGTGCCCAGCGTGTCGGGCAACACCCTCACGGTGGTGAGCACGCCGGTGTATGCGGCCATACAACAGTTTGGCGGGCCAGCGGGGCGGGGCCGCAAAGTGAACATACCGGCGCGGCCCTTTTTGCCGGTGCGCCCCGACGGCACGCTGTACCCCGACGAACAGCGCCTGGTGCTGGATGCGCTGCAAGATTTTCTGACGGCGGATTTCTGAAAAACGCTTGCTATCCCAAACAAGCGCAACATACCTGCTTATCCATCCTGCACACTACATTTTCTTGTGGCGCAACGCTTTTACAAATCTTCATCTTGATACGTCCCAGCACATCCCGGAAAAACCCGGTTTATCGCGCCTTTCCCTCTTTGCATATCTCAACTCCCTTCAGTAAACCCGCGCTACTTGCGCCCCCATTCGGCCAAGCCTTACAGTCCCGTCCATGCTGTTTGTCATTATCAAAACCCTGCTTGCAGGCACCTTGGCCTTGGTGCTGTTGGTGGCCTTCCTCAGCTTTTTTGGCCCGGCGGGGCTGTGGGTGTTTTTGCTGCTGGGCGTGACGCTGGCGCTGGCACAAGGCAAAAACCCCAAGCCATAAACCCCGCGCTGTCGCGATTGCGCTGGCGATTGAGATGGGTGCGGATGCCGTGGACATCGGCAAAACCATCCACCCCCACCCCACGCTGGGCGAGAGCATTGGGATGGCGGCTGAGGTGGCGCATGGCAGCTGCACGGATGTGCCGCCTGCGCGGAAGTAATCCCACGCCTCCAGGCTGTAAGACAAAGCCCGAACGGGCAACCGTTCGGGCTTTGCATGGTGTCTCAGCAACAGGGCGTGCCCGAAGCCGAACCGTCAATCGTCGTAGTGGCCCCGGCACGCGATCACGTCAAGGTCTGCATCATCCACTGCATACACTAGTCGATGCACGTTATCAATGCGCCTTGACCAGTACCCAGTCATGTTGCCCATCAAAGGCTCGGGCTTGCCGATCCCGGCGAACGGATCACGCGCCGCCGCTTCGATCAGTGTGTTGATGCGCTTCAAGGTCTTCTTGTCTTGCCCTTGCCAATAGGTGTAATCGTCCCATGCCGCCGGGGTGAATCGAATGGAGCGTGCCACGCCGCTCAGTCCTTGACCAGTTCGCGCCGTCTGGCCTTGCCTGCCTTGTGCTGCGCGATGGATTTGGCCAGGTGTGCAGCATTCGCCGGGGTGGAAAGCAGGTGCATGGTTTCCATGATGCTTTCGTAGTGGTCAAGCGACATCACCACAGCGTCCGCCCCGTCGCGCCGACTGATCACCGTCACGTCAGCGTCTTCGTGTACGCGGTCAAGCACCATCTTCAAAGCGCTGCGTGCTTCGGAATAGGTCACGATTTTCATAATTGCCATTTCTAACTTGTACTTAAAGTTGTCCAAGTGTAGTTCGTTCCGCTTTGAACAAGGTGTCAAGTCCCGCCCGACCATGTAGTCCGTCGCGCCGTCGATCCACCGCCAGCCTGCCCAGCACCATGACGGGAATTGGGTTAGGCATGTTGCGTCGCACCGGGCTGGTTGCTGTTGTGTGGGCCACCGCTCCAGCGGCCAGGGCATACAAGCCGCGCACCCGCTGTTCATCGTCAATGACCACAAAGGTTCTGCTGGCCCTGCTGAGTTGGTTGTTCAGCGCTCGGCGTTTCAGCCACTCATCCAGCGCTGGCTCACCGCACTCAAAGTCACCTAACCTGTGCTCAGCCGCTAGGGGCTGCGGTCCACCAGCCGCAACGGTGCGGTGGTTATGAATTGAAGCAACGCACGTTTACGCAAGTCACTCAGGCTTCGGCTTTTCGCATCACGACGAAACTGCGACTCGAAAAGTGCGGTGTCGGCACTGTCGGCCAGATAGGCTGTGGGCTGATCAGGAAGACAAAAGCGTCCTGACAACACCCCCGCTGGCGGCAGCAGCAAGCCGTGGGCTTTGACACTGTCGATCCGTGCGCGCAGCGGTTGCACCCGAAAAAAAACCTGCCCTGCGGGCAGTTCGATGAGCGGAGGTTTGAGTTCTTTGAGGTTCATGGGCAAGGGCGTTAATGTCCCTCTGCGGTTGCCAAGCCCAGCACACGCTGTGTGTCCACACCTTGCTCCAGCGCCACGCGAGGTGTCTGACCGTCCAGCGCTGGATGTGGGCTTTCTAGGAAGGCAAGCAACTGCCAGCCATCGGTAGCGCCCAGCGCTTGCGACAGCGCCTGAAGATGTGGGAACACAAACGGCTCGAACTGCCAGCGTGGCAGCTTGAAGCCGCGCCGCAGGTGCGAAACACCGATGCAGCGGCCAGCCTTGATCCAGGCGTTGATGGTCACGCGCGAGGTGTCCGCCAGTTCGGCAGCTTCGTCGGTGGTGATCATGTCGGCGGCCTGCATGCGCTCGCGCCGGTAGGTTGCGCCCGAGCGAAGCAGCGCGGTGGTTTGCGCTTCGCTGGCGTAGGGGTCGGCTGGAGCGGCACGGCGGGTTGGGGTTTCAAAGGCAACAGAGAGGGGGAAAGTCAAAGTGTTCATGTGTGTTCACTGATGCTCAGTGTGATGGCCCGTTGCAAGCCAAAGACGTGCGCCACGTACTTGCTTGGATTGATGAGACTCATCTTAGTTAACTTCGGAAGTTTCGTCAATTTCGTTAAGTTGGTCATCTGCTTGAGAATCTGACGGAGCAGCAGGTCTGTCAAGTCCCGCCGGACCATGTACCCCGTCGCGCTCGGTCGGCGGATTCAAGCCTTGACGCTGATGAGATCAAAACAGAATGGACTTCACCTTAGCATTCAAGCGCAAACGTTCCGATTCGTTGTGCGCCAGCAGTTCGTGATTCCAAAGGTGGCTTTCATTTCGGTAGCACTCGGCTGCCAGCGCTTTGCCGATGTTTTCTAATGAATCGCCACATTGCTTGCGGAGCGGCTCTGGTTCGCCCTGTGTGCCCAGCAGAAAAATGCGGTCTCGAACATCTGGGGGAAATTGACTGACGAACTGTTCGGTTCGCGAATCGACAAGATCGTCAAAGTCGATCAGTAGAACCAGATGGCGTTGGGGCCATTTCCGCAGGTCGGCGACGTGATCCTCTAGAAAACTGTCGAGCACCTTCCCCCATCCGCCAGCGGGATTCAGTACCTGGATGTTTCTGAGCTTGATGGACGGGTCGAGGAGAAAGCCGTTGGCGATCTGTCGATTCGCATCATCTTCTGGCAACACGATCACATGGGGTTTGTGGATATTGACGCTCACAACTCCAGCCCTCCCAACATCAAAGACCGCACCACGTTTGGGCCGACATCCAACTCACCTAGCAAACGGAGCTGCGTCGGCTCCAAGTGACTTTTGCGCCCCAGCACCCAGGTGTTTTCATTGGAAAACTTGCGAATGGCCTCTTCGTTGTGGGTGGTCATGATGATTTGACCCTGGGCCTCAAACGCTCTGCGCAGGGCCAGGATGAAATGTCCTACTTCCGCCAGCGATAGGTAGTTGTCCGGTTCGTCCCAGAAGCAAAAAATCGGGCCGTAGTGCTTGTTGGCTGCCACGATGATGGCGCTAAGAAAAAAGCACTTTTCACCATCGGATAGTTCGTCAAAGTTCAATGAGAACACGCCCGATTCCGTCCTGAATTGGAGAACCAAGCGCTTGGACTTCTCGCTTTTGAAGTCCACCAAATCGGGCATCACGTCTTTCAAGTAGGTATAGATGTCGGTGTAGGCTGCGTGATACTGCCCGAGCAAACCCGCCAGCCAGTCCACGGTGTTGCTGGCAGTCGCGACGGGCCAAATGGAGCCATCCTCCGACTCGCCGGTCATCAGTTGCGGCACAGGCGCGATGACCACCATCTGTGCAAGCCACGTTTTGAATATATGCACCGGATCGCTTTCGGATTGAACCTGTATCAAGGGCAGCGCCACGACGTGCCAGTCCACCAAAAATCGCGCATCGTTTCCGGTGTCGGAGATCTTGCGAAGCGAGACCTGTGCTTGTTCTCGGGCATACACCGTCTGCCCGTCGCAGGCCAGTCGCTCCTCCAGTACGCGCAGTTCCTTGAACTTCGTGGGCAACTCCATGGCCAAGCTGTAGTGGAACTGCTGGCCCGCCAGCAAAACATCCAGCGCTAGCCGCATGGGCATATCGGTCCGCTGGAGAAAGAAATCGCGGGGGGTCACCAGTTGGCCGACGCGGTTCACGCCGCGTCCAACGCTTTGCAGCACTTGCAAGGCCCTGGCTACCGACGACTTACCCGCACCGTTCTTGCCTAGCAGCAACGCAGAGTGCTTACCTTCAGGCTTGAGTTCGAAGTTTTGGAAGGTCTTGAAGTTGTGGATATACAAACGCTGCAACATGATGATCCCGCCTGGGTTGAGTTTCAATCCGATTATCTGCCCCGCAAATGCCCGTATTCAAGCCGTGGCCCGCACGCCCAGCGGCAAGAAGATGGCCACCGACAAAGCCCAAACCAGCAACGGTTCGGGCTTTTTTCTATGCAAACCTGCGCAGGGTTTGGCCCGTTCCGTCCTCTCAAGCCCGTGCAATACTTGGTCTCATTCGGTTGAAAAACGCCAAGCCCTCGTTCGTAACACATGACCCAAGAAACCAACAACCTCGCTGCCGACCTGTGGGCGCTGGCCGACTTGCTGCGCGGCGACTTCAAGCAGAGCCAATATGGCCGCGTCATCCTGCCTTTTGCCCTGCTGCGCCGTCTGGAATGTGTGCTGGCAAGCAGCAAGCCCGCCGTGCTGGCAGACGTCGCCAAGGTGGAGAAAATGCCGATTGCCGAAGAGGCCAAAGAAAAACTGATCCTGCGCGCCACCGGGGGCCTCAGCTTTTTCAACACCTCGCCCATGAACTTGAGCACCTTGGGCGAGTCGGGCATCAAGGCCAATCTGGAGCGCTACATCCAGTGCTTTTCCAAAGATGCCCGCGAGATTTTTGACCACTTCAAGTTCGCCGAATTCATCGGCCTGCTGAACGATGCCAACCTGCTCTACAAGGTGGTGCAAAAAGTCCGCACCATGGACCTGCACCCCAAAGCCGTTTCCAACTACGAGATGGGCTTGGTGTTTGAAGAGCTGATCCGCAAATTTGCCGAAAGCTCGAACGACACGGCGGGCGAACACTTCACCCCGCGCGACATCGTGCGCCTGACCACCTCGCTGGTGTTCATGGAAGACGACGAAGCCCTGACCAAGCCCGGCATCATCCGCACCATTTACGACCCGACAGCGGGCACGGGCGGTTTTCTGTCGGCGGGCATGGAATATGTGCACGAACTGAACCCCCAAGCCGTCATGCGCGCCTTTGGCCAAGAGCTGAACCCCGAAAGCTACGCCATTTGCAAGGCCGACATGCTCATCAAAGGGCAGGATGTCAGCCAGATCAAGCTGGGCAACACGCTCTCTCATGACCACCTTTACGCCAGCCAATTCGACTACATGCTCTCCAACCCGCCCTTTGGCGTGGACTGGAAAAAGATCGAAGGCGACATTACCAATGAACACACCGTCAAAGGCTTTGATGGCCGCTTTGGCCCCGGCCTGCCGCGTGTGTCCGACGGCTCGTTGCTGTTTTTGCTGCACCTCATCAGCAAGCTGCGCGATGTGAAAGATGGCGGCTCACGCATTGGCATCATCCTGAATGGCTCGCCGCTGTTCACCGGCGGTGCAGGCTCGGGCGAATCCGAAATCCGCCGCCATATTTTGGAGAGCGATCTGTTAGAAGCCATCGTCGCCCTGCCCACCGACATGTTCTACAACACCGGCATTGCCACTTATGTGTGGGTGCTGTCCAACAAAAAGCCCGCCGAGCGCAAAGGCCGGGTGCAGCTCATCAACGGTGCCAACCTGTGCAGCAAGATGCGTAAATCGCTGGGCAGCAAACGCCATGTGATGCTGGATGACGACATCGCCACCATCACCCGCTGCTTTGGCCAGTTTGAGGTGGTGCAAGCGCAGGCACTCGATAAACCGGCTGAAATCAAAAGCCACAGGGGCCGCCAAGCCGCCAACCCCAAGCCCGAAGCCGCTAAAACCTTTGCCAGCAAAATTTTTGCCACGCACGAATTCGGCTACCGCCGCATCACCATCGAACGGCCATTGCGGCTGTCGTGGCAGTTCAGCGCTGAACGCATTGCCAGCCTGCGTTTTGAATCCGGCGCGCTGGGCAGTGCTATGCAGTGGATGTATGCCGAATACGGCGCTGATTGGAAAGACGACGCAGATTGCCCGCACTACGGCCAGTTGGACGATAACGCCGTCGAAATCCGCGCTTACCTTAAAAGCCACTTTGCCGACCTGAAAGAAAAGCAGATCAAAGACCTGCTGAGTGCCGACACTTGGCGGGCGCAAATGGTTGTGCTGCGCAAAGCCCGCGCATTGCAAGGCGAAATCGGCACCGCCCAATTTGACGATTTCAATGGCTATGACGAAGCCATCAAAGCCGCCAGCAAGCGCGCAGGCATCACGCTCGACGCGAAAGAGAAAAAACAAATCGCCGATGCCGTGAGCTGGAAGAACCCCGCCGCCGACAAGCTGATCAAGAAGGTTCACAAAAGCAAACCCGTTCCCCAGTACGGCTTTTTTCAGGTGAACGAGAACACCGTCGAATACCAAGCCGATGGCGAACTGCGCGATTTTGAAAACGTGGCGCTGGACCCCCGCCGCACGGTCAAAGCAAGCGTGGAGGCCTACTTCATGGCCGAAGTGCAGCCGCATGTGCCCGATGCGTGGATCGATGCCACCAAGCGCGATGCCAAAGATGAGCAGATCGGCATCGTCGGCTATGAAATCCCGTTCAACCGCCACTTTTACCAATACCAGCCGCCACGGCCACTGGAAGCCATTGATGCCGATTTGGACGCTGTGAGCGCCGAAATCATGGCCCTGCTGCGCGAGGTGCATTCATGAGCAACTTGGCTTATCCCGCCCCGCAATTTGTGACAGCACTGCTGACACTATTGCCAAAACTCTCACCACTGCTGAGAGAATTTCCAAAAATCTCGCCACTGGTGCGACAAAGTCACCCCGATGCGGCCAGCTTGTTCAAGGGCAGATGCCAGACCCAGTTGCCCGACAAAAAACTGCTGCAAGCCAAACTGCATGAGTTCTATGTGGCGAATATGGGCGAGGGGGAGGCCGAATGAGTCGGTACAAGGCTTATCCGGCGTATCGGGATTCGGGGCTTCAATGGTTAGGTCACATTCCTACACATTGGGAGCTTGTACAGAGCCGTCGCCTTTTTGCTCAGCGCAAAGAAAGAGCGCGACACGGCGATGAACAACTAACTGCATCTCAAAAATACGGCGTTATCTACCAAAAGCTCTTTATGGAGCTTGAAGGACAAAGCGTTGTTCAAGTTTTTACTGGTGCGGACATCCTAAAGCATGTTGAGAAAAATGATTTCGTAATCAGCATGCGTAGCTTTCAGGGCGGGTTAGAGCTGTGCAGCTATCCTGGTTGTGTCAGTTCTGCTTACGTTGGATTAATTCCGATAAAGCATGTACGCCCTGATTTTTTCAAATACCTATTTAAATGCTCGCCATACATTCAAGCGTTGCAAAGTACATCTAATTTGGTTCGTGATGGCCAGGCGCTTAGATTTGAGAATTTCTCACAAGTCCATTTACCCTGCGTTCCAGACGACGAACAAAAGAAAATCGCCGCCTTCCTCGACCACGAAACCGCCAAAATCGATGCCTTGATCGAGAAGCAGCAGCGGCTGATTGAGTTGCTCAAGGAAAAGCGCCAAGCCGTCATCAGCCACGCCGTCACCAAGGGCCTCAACCCCAACGCCCCGATGAAAGATTCCGGTGTGGAGTGGCTGGGCGAAGTGCCTGCGCATTGGGAAGTTAAGCGGATTAAATACTCGATTCAAGTTTTTGAGCAAGGTTGGAGCCCGCAGTGCGATTCACGGCCTGCAGAGGGTGAAGAATTTGGTGTCTTAAAAGTCGGCTGTGTGAATGGAGGAGTATTTAATCCTGAAGAAAACAAAGCGCTTCCTTCTGATTTGCTTCCCCAGACTCAGTACATTTTGAAAAAAGGTGATTTTCTTATCTCACGAGCAAACACACGAGATTTAGTAGGTAGTGCAGCAGTTGTTGAAGATAGCTTTGATAAGTTGATTCTTTGCGACAAGCTGTACCGACTTAGGTTTTCTTTCAATATCAATCCTTATCTAATTTCGTTCTATCTCTCTATACCATCTGTCCGACAGCAGATAGAGCTCGGTACATCCGGTGCCAGTGACTCTATGCAAAACATCAGTCAGTCGGTTATCAAAGAGTTAAAGGTCTTAATTCCCCCCGCAAAAGAAGCAGAGCTTTTGGCTAATGAAATAAAAAACCGTCTCACTAAATTTGATGACATTCTTCGCACAGCAGCGCAGCAAATAGTTTTGTTACAAGAACGCCGCACCGCCCTGATCTCCGCCGCCGTCACCGGCAAGATCGACGTGCGCGACTGGCAAGCCGCCGCTGTCCAAGAGGCGGTCGGCATCGCATGCTGAGCCCACTTATACAAACTTATGTTGAAAACTGTAAGTTACAATTTCAAACATAAGTGGCTATAAGTTGGAGTCCAAGATGCGTGCGATCAAGCCGTTTACCTTCCACCGCCCCAGTCTGGCGGAGAGTTATTGCGACAGCCTTCAGGGCCTGGGCTTGGTGGACAGTCGCTCCGGCTTGTTTCTGGCTGCACCCAGACGCACGGGAAAAAGCACTTTCCTGCGTGAAGACCTGCTGCCCGCCATGCAAAAGCGGGGCTGGACCACGATTTACGTGGACTTGTGGGCAGACAAATCCAAAGACCCGGCTTTGCTGATCACCAGCGCCGTCAAAGCGAAGATGGGCCGTTTCGCCGGTGTCATTGCCAAGTTGGCCAAGGCGAGCGGGCTGGAAAAAGTGAATGTGTTTGGTGCCTTGAGTCTGAACCTCGATTCGCTGGAACTGCCAACCGGACTGACGCTGGCTGATGCGCTGGAGGCATTGGTTCAAGCGGGTAAGGCCCCAGTTGCCATCGTGATTGACGAAGCACAGCATGCACTCTCAACCCAGGCCGGCGTGGATGCCATGTTTGCGCTCAAGGCGGCGCGTGATCACTTGAACCAAGGGGGTCAGCAGCAAGGGCTGTTCATCGTTTTGACCGGTTCCAACCGCGACAAGCTGGCCCATTTGGTGTTGAAGCGTACCCAGCCTTTCTTCGGTTCCCAGGTGACGCGATTCCCGCTGTTGACCAAAGACTTCACCGATGCCTACACCGATTTTTTGAACCCCTTGCTGGCGGATGACAACCAATTTACCCAAGAGGAGGTGTTTGAAGCCTTCAAGCTGGTGGGGCACCGCCCTGAATTGCTGCGCAGCATCGTGGGTGACATTGCCCTGAATGCGGGCGCACAGCATCTTGGCGATGCGCTGAAAGACGGGGCTGAAGAAATCCGGGAACGGATGTGGGGGGTGATGGAGAGCGAGTTCGCCGGTTTGCCCGATATTCAGCGGGCGGTGCTGGAGACGATCATCGCGCAGGGCCGGAATTTCGTTCCATTTTCCGAGGCATCGATGCGAGCCTATGCCCACTTGATGCAGCAGGAAAAGGTGTCCGTGACATCGGTTCAGGCGGCTTTGGATGCGCTGCGTGAGAAAGGATTGGTCTGGCGTGCCGCCTATGGGGACTATGCGCTGGAGGACGAAAGCATGGCCAGTTGGTACAAAACCAAAATGCAAAGCTAACGACAAGGACAAGCATGAGCGACCCAGCCACCGAACGCATCTTTCAAGACGACATCATTCGTCAGCTGCTGGCCAATGGCTGGCTGCTCGGCTCGTCGGACAAATACCACCGCGAACTGGCGCTGTACCCCGAGGATGCGCTGGGTTTTGTGCAAGAGACGCAAGACGCGCAGTGGCAAAAGTTTTGCGCCAACCACCCCAAAGATGCCGAGCAAAAGTTTTTGCAACTGGTGGCCGCGCAGCTGGGCAAGGCCGACCCCAACGCCACGCACAAAGACAGCCGCAGCTTTGGCACGCTGGGCGTGCTGCGCCACGAGCTGCGCGACCGCAATGCGCGTTTGTCGCTGTGCCAGTTCAAGCCCGAGCACGGCCTGAACCCGGACACGCTGGCCCGCTACGCCAAAAATCGCCTGCGCGTGGTGCCCGAGCTGGTGTACAGCCCGTGGGCGACCGAGGCGCATCTGCTGGAGACCGGCAACAGCGACGCAAAAAAGGCCAAGGCCTGGCGCATTGATTTGGTGCTGTTCGTCAATGGCCTGCCGGTGGCGACGCTGGAGCTGAAGAGCGAATTCAAACAGTCGGTGGACCGGGCTGTTCTGCAGTACAAAACCACGCGCTTAGCCGTTGACCCGGTGGCCAAAAAGCCCGAGCCGCTGCTGACCTTCAAGCGCGGTGCGCTGGTTCACTTTGCGGTGAGCCAGTACGAGGTACACATGGCGACGCGCTTAGAAGGTGAAAAAACCACCTTTTTGCCCTTTAACAAAGGCACGGTGGATGGCGGCGCGGGCAACGATGTGCCGCAAGACGTGAACCGCTACGCCACCGATTACCTGTGGAACGAGGTGCTGCTGCCGGACAACCTGCTCAACATCTTGGCCCGTTTTGTACACCTGCAAATTGAGGACAAAGAAGACTGGGAAGGCCGCAAGTACAGACGAGAAAGCATGATTTTTCCGCGCTACCACCAGTGGGACGTGGTGGGCAAACTGCTGGCGGCGGCGCGCAGCGAGGGGCCGGGGCAAAAGTACCTGATTCAGCACAGCGCGGGTTCGGGCAAGTCGAATTCGATTGCCTGGGTGGCGCATCAGCTCTCGTCGCTGTACAAGCCAGACGGCAAAAAACAGTTTGATTCGGTGATTGTGGTGACCGACCGCACCGTGCTGGACGCGCAGTTGCAAGACACCATTTACCAGTTTGAACACACCGATGGCGTGGTGGGGCGCATCAACAACAAAGAGGGCGACGGCTCCAAGTCCGAGAAGCTGGCGGGCGCATTGGAGTCGGCCCAGCCCATCATCATCGTCACCATCCAGACCTTTCCCCATGTCTTGAAGGCGATTGAAAACAGCCTGAGTTTGAAGGATCGTTGCTACGCCATCATGGCCGACGAGGCGCATTCGTCGCAAAGCGGATCGACGGCGCGGCAGCTCAAAGCGGTGCTGATGAAGGAAGCGATGGAAGGGGACGAGCCCGAGGCGCTGGACAGCGACGACATCATTGCCGCCACGGTGGCGGCGCGCCGCGCATCGGGCAACCTGAGCTACTTTGCCTTTACCGCCACGCCCAAGCCCAAGACGCTGGAGCTGTTTGGCCGCGTGCCGCGCCCGGACGAGAAGCCGTCCAGCACCAACAAGCCCGCCGCGTTTCATGTGTACAGCATGCGCCAAGCGATTGAGGAGGGCTTCATCCTCGATGTGCTGAAGAACTACACCAACTACAAGGTAGCCTACAAGCTGGCCCTGAAGGTGCAGGCTGCCGACCAGGAGGTGGAAAGCAAGCGGGCCAAGGTGAAGCTGAACCAATGGGTGCGCCTGCACGACCACAACATTGCCCAAAAGGTGATGGTGATCGTGGAGCACTTCAAAACGCACGTGATGGGCTTGCTGGGCGGGCAGGCCAAGGCGATGGTGGTGACCAGCTCGCGCAAAGAGGCGGTGCGCTACAAGCAGTGTTTTGACCAGTACATCGCCGACAAGGGCTACCAGAAGATTCACGCCATGGTGGCGTTTTCGGGGGAGGTGGCGTTCACCGACCAAGACCCGGCGATGCTGGGCCAGACCACGGCGGGCCTGATCGGCACGGTCGGCGAGAAATTTACTGAGGGCAACATGAACCCGAACCTCAAGGGCCGCGACATGCGCAAGGCGTTTGATTCGGACGACTACCAAGTGATGATCGTTGCCAACAAGTTCCAGACCGGCTTTGACCAGCCCAAGCTGTGCGCCATGTATGTGGACAAAAAGCTGGCCGGGGTGGAGTGCGTGCAAACGCTGTCGCGCCTGAACCGCACCTACCCCAACAAGGCCGAGACCGGCACCTTTGTGCTGGACTTCTTCAACGAGCCCGACGACATCCTGCAAGCGTTTCAGCCCTACTACCAAACGGCGGAGCTGCTGGATGTGTCCGACCCGAACCTGATCTTTACGCTGCAAGACAAGCTGCGGGCCGCTGGTATTTTTAATTGGGCCGAGGTGGAGCAGTTTTGCGCCGCGTTTTACGTGAAGAACAAGAGCAACGCGGCCATTGCCAACATCTGCAAACCGGCGGTGCAACGCTGGCAGCTGCGCTACAAATCAGCGGCAGAGGCTTTCAAAATGGCCAAAGAGATGTTTGAGCGCACCCAAAAAACGGACGATGCGGTGCTGATAGCCAACGCCGAGAAAAGCCTGAAGGAATGCCAGAAGGAAAAAGACGCGCTGGACATCTTCAAGAAAGACCTGGGCACCTTTGTGCGCTTTTACGAGTTCATGTCGCAAATCGTGGATTACGACGACACCGATTTGGAAAAGCTCAGCCTGTACGCCCGCAACCTGCGCCCCATGCTGCGCGAAAGCTTGTCGGGTGATGACGACATTGACCTGGGCAATGTGGTGCTGAGCCACTACCGCGTGGCCAAAATCCGCCAGCAGGATCTGGTGCTCAAAGCCAATACCCCTGATGACAAACTGGAGCCCGGCGAAGGCCTGGGCAGCGCCAAGCCGCAGGACAAACAAGAAGCGTTTTTGTCGCAAATCATCCACCGCCTGAACGAGGTGTTTGTCACCGACCAGCTCACCGACAAAGACATGGTGAACTACGCCTACACCATCCGCGACAAGGTGGGCGAGAACGCCAAGGTGATGAAGCAGATCGAGAACAACTCGCCCGAACAGGCCCTGTTGGGCGACTTCTCAAAGGCGATTGACAACGCCATCATGGACAGCAGCGAAGCGCACCAAAACCAAATGATGCAACTACTGGCCGACCCCAGCAAAGCCGCCAACTTTGCGCGGATTGTGTTTGATTTGCTGGTGCAGGGGCAGGGTGGGGGGCGTTGAACATTGCCCCACTGCTGCAAAGCCTTCAAGATCGACGAGGCGGGGTAGGCTGAAATCCTCAAGCAGGTGCGCGATGGTGAATTCGAGCAAGCTTTGCACGAGCGGCTGTAGCTGGCCGAGAGGGAAAAGCAGGGCGCGATTGCCTTGGCCGAGGCCAAGGTGGAAAAACCAAGGAAGCGCTGCACAAGTCGGCCAACAATTGGTGCCTGGCCAACGACAAGGCCGAAGACTTGACGATCAAAAAGCTCACACAGGGCAACCCGACGATGGCGGCCAAGTTTGCAGAGTTGCGGGTGAGTACCCCGGACGGGACTGAGTAGGGGCCGCTGGAGTTTCGAGAGGGTTTCGATGAAAGAAGCCCAATGTGACGCTCAACCCTGTGCTGGCCGTGCCCCGACGTTGAACTGCAATCCCAGCGCGTGCATGACTTTGACCACGGTCGCAAAGCTGGGGTTGCCTTGTTCACCCAGCGCCTTGTAAAGCCCTTCGCGGGTGATGCCGGTGTCGCGGGCCAGCTGCATCATGCCGCGCGCCCGTGCAATGTCGCCCACGGCTTTGGTGAACAGGGCGGCGTCTTCTGGGGCTTCGTTTATGCAGGCTTGTAGGTACTGGGCGCAGTCTTCGTCGGACTGCAGGTAGTCGGCGGCTTCAAAGGGTTTGATGCCTAGTTTTACGGCGGCGGTGGGGTTCATTCAATTACTCCTTCAAAAGTGTGACCATGTGCTGAGCCTTGGCAATATCGCGCTCTTGGCTGGACTTGTCGCCACCGCCTAGAGCCACCACGACGGTGAGGCCGTCTTTCCAGCAATAGACGCGATAGCCCGGCCCACTGTGAACGCGAAGCTCGACAACATCGCCGCCAACCGGCTTGCAGTCGCCCCAGTGCCCCAACGACAAGCGGCTCAGCTTGGCCAACACCTGTTTTTGCCCGACTTTGTCTCGCAATGCAGTCAGCCATGTATCGAAATCGGCTGTACGGAGGATTTGGAACATGGCTGGAATGTAGTCTATGGATTACACAATTGCAAGTGCTTCAACGGCGTTTGGGCGCAACTGGTGCTTGGCCTCTGAGATGGTGAGCTTTGAAAGCGCGTAGCCGATTCCGCATGACAGATGCACCGATTTGCCACCCCAAACCGCTGTCATACTTCACCTCAAGGCGGTCGAACTTCTTATCCGCCAGCCGACATGAAGCCAGACGTGTTACCTGATTCCGAATCGCACGCCCAAGGGGCAACGCCCCCATCCAGCTTGAGCCGTTGGCTGATTGTGCGGCTGCTGTTGGTCATGGCGGCAGCCAGCGTGTGCATTTTGTTGCTGTGTTTTGTGCTGCTGTCGGTCTTGTTTGACCGCTTTGAACACGAGGCAGCCCGGACAGAACTGGGGCGTGTCGAGGCGGTGTTGCTCAGAGACAGCCAAACGCTGGCTGAAATGGTTGACGATTACGCGCGCTGGGACGACACCTACCGGGCTGTGCGGGGCGAATACCCGGCGTTCATGGACGACAACATCACCCCGGCCTCCATGCGCAACCTGCGCTTTCAGGTGGTGGTGATGCTGGACGACGGTGGTCAACTGCTGGCAGCCCGCCAGCTTGACCAAGGCGTACTCAACACCGCGCTGGAGCCCGAATGGGCGCAGGCCCTGAGCGGGCCATCCGTGCTGGCGCAGTGCCAAACCGTCCGTGAAGGCATGGTGTGGCTGCCCACCGTGGCCCTGATGGTGGCGCAAGCGCCCATCAACAACACGGCAGGCAGCGCAAAACCCACGGGGTGCTTGGTGTTCGCCCGCCTGATGGATGCGGATTACTTCAGCTCGCTCCAACCCTTCACGGGTGTGCAGGCCAGCCTGTTGCGACAGGGGGATGTGCCCGCGCAGCAACACAGCCTGCTCAATACCGCGCCTTGGCTGGCACACAAGCCACTGAGCCCGTTTGCAGCCACTTTGCAGGTGGTGCACCAACCCCGGCTATCGCAGCAGCTGATGCCGATTTTTTGGTTCACATCACTGGCCCTGCTGCTGGCCACCTTGATGGCGGTAGGTGCCCTGTATGTGCTGGTGCAGCGCAAGGTGGTGCGGCGTTTGCGGACAGCGGCCCTGCTGGCCGACCGCTTTCGCACCCAGCCCGATCTGGCGGTGGACTGGCCGCACAAAGGGCAAGACGAGATTGACCGCCTGGGCCAGTCGCTGAACGAACTGGTGGCCCAGGTCAGGCAGCAGGCCCAATACGCTTCGTTGCACGACCCGCTCACCGGGCTGTTCAACCGGCGCGGGCTGATGGCGCTGCTTGACGAGGCGCTGCATGCCCGTACCGCTGCGGCTACCGACGCAGACACGGACACCGATGGTGCATCGGCCCCCCCGCTGCTCTGTTTGGTGCTGCTGGATTTGGACGGCTTCAAAAGCATCAACGATGGCTTCGGGCACGACGTGGGCGATGCGCTGCTGTGCCATGTGGCCGGGCAGTTGCGGGCATCCGTGTTGTCTGGCGACCAAGTGGCCCGCGTGGGCAGCGATGAGTTTGCGCTGGTCTTGCACGGTACGCAGCCTGCGCATTTCACGGCCCTGGCCAGCCAGGTGCTGGAGCGTGTCGGCCTGCCCTTGATCCACGGGGATGTGCAGGTGGCCGTGACGGCCTCCATCGGCATTGCACGCATGGGACAGGCCGACAACGCCAAAGACTGGCTGCGCAATGCCGACCTGGCCATGTACCAGGCCAAACAAAAAGGCGGCAATGGCTGGTATGCGTTTGACGAAGCCTTGCAGGCCGATGCCCAGCGTTACTCCCGGCTCTCGCAGGCGCTGCGCCGCGCGGTGGAAGACAACACGGTGCAGGTGGTGTTTCAGCCCGTGGTCGATGTGGTGGCGGACAGGGTGACCAGCATGGAGGCCCTGATGCGCTGGTCGCTGGACGGCGAGGCCATTCCCCCGAGTGAGTTCATCCCCATTGCCGAAGAAACCGGCCTGATCACGTCGCTGGGTCGGCAGGTGCTGGACAAAAGCTGCGCCCTGCTGGCGCGGCTACGGGCGCAGGGGCACGACCTGACGTGCAGCGTCAACCTGTCGATGCGGCAGTTTTCTGAGCCCGACCTCATTGACGATGTGGTGCGCACCGTGGCCGCGCACGGCCTGCCCGCCACGGCCATCCGCCTAGAGATCACCGAAAGCCTGGTGGCCAATGCCGAGCATGTGATTGACGCGGTGATGCGCGACCTGAGTGGGCGGGGCTTCCGGTTCATGCTGGATGACTTTGGCACCGGCCAATCGTCGCTGCACCGGTTGCAGGCGTTGCCGTTTCACACCATCAAAATTGACCGCAGCTTTGTGATCCCGTTGCAGCGGGGAGACCAAATCATGGTGCGCACCGTGGTGGACTTGGCCAAGGCGCTGAACATGCAGGTGGTGGCCGAGGGCGTGGAGCAGCCCGAAGAGTTGGCGCAATTGCTGTCTTTGGGTGTGACGCAAATTCAAGGCTACCTGATCGCGCGTCCGATGTCCGAGCGGGCTCTGGCGGTGTGGCTCCAGGAGCGTCGCAGCCATCTAGGCGCAGCGGATCAGTTGCGGCCTGGGGCGTAGGCTGCTGATTTGTCTCGTTGGCGTGGTGGCATGCTTTTAGGCAGATGTCGCCATGACTTGTCGTGCCGCATTGTCAAGTTCCGCACGATTGTGCAGCCCGTCGCGACCACACCGATCAGCCACATGGGTCGGACAGAAGCCCGTGCAATACTTGCCTTCATGCGGTTGAATTTTCTTTTGTGTGTGAAAGGGCAAACCATGACGGTGTGTTGCGGCAAGCGTGGATATCGGGCGGGTGTTCGGGGGCGTGGTGCTCTGATGGCGGGCTTGGTCGGGTGGCTGCTGGCTGCCGGTGTGGCGCTGGCAGCTCCCGATCCCCCCAAAGCGGCTACGCCTGACCCGCGTGCCGAGGTGGCCACCCGCCAGGGGGTTGCCCTGCGCCTGGCTGTGGCTCCGCCGGATTCGCCACACGCGGGCCATTTCATCGACGGGGCGGGGCAGCGGTTGCGGCTCATGGGCATGAATCTTTCGGGCATGCAGTACGTGGCGATTGCCGATGCCGCCAAGCAAACCAACTGGGGCAACCAGCTCGACACTGCCGATGGTTTCCCCGATTTCAATGCGCTGGCGCGCTGGCATGCCAATGCTGTGCGCATTCCGCTGTACGAGGCTTCTTGGAATGCCAACGGCCCTAACGGGCGCTGCCGCGATGTGTTCGGGCGCAAGGGCAAGCCCGGTGAGGTGGTCAACCCAGATCGCCTAGGGCGGTACCGCGCCGATGTGACGCAGGCGGTGGACGCAGCGGCCAAGGCAGGCTTTTTTGTCGTGCTCGACCTGCACAATGCCGCACCCTCCGATTTTTGCCCATCCGGTGACCGCATGGCGAACATGGACAACTCAATCCGCTTCTGGGCATCGGTGGCTGAAACCTTCAAAAACGCGCCCCATGTGGCTTTCGACCTGCTCAACGAGCCGCACGACATGGGTGCCAAGGACTTGGATTTGCGCGTCTCGCACCGGCTGGATGAGGCCTTTGGCACCGACCGTGCAGGCAAGCTCCAGAAAATTCCGCACGTCTATCAGACGGCGGGCTGGAACGACCTGATTGCCGCTGTGCGGTCTGCCGGGGCGGGCAATGTGGTGCTGGTGGGCAGCTTGGTTTATTCGGGCGACAACACCCGCTGGTTGCAGCAGGTGCCCGATGACCGCAAGCCACCCAAAGGCTTCAGGGGCAACTGGACACCGCAGCTTGCAGCTTCGTGGCATGTGTACCCCAAATGGGGAACCTCACCGGGCGATAGCAAATACCTCACACTCAACAACAATGGCTCCATCGAAAAAGCCCAAGAGATCGTGGCCGCCGGTTACCCCGTGGTGATCACCGAGTTTGGCGAACAGAACGACCAGGCCCCTTTCGTCACACACTGGTTGCCCAAGTTTCATGCGGCGGGCTTGTCTTATTTGGCTTGGGCGTGGTCACCACCCACCAAAATTTACCCAAAGGGCGAGCAATACCAGTTAACCCAGGACGGGCAGGGCACACCCACCCCAGGCTTTGGCCAGGCAGTGCTGCGGCATTACAGCTGTGTGGCTACCCAAGTTTCGCTGACAGACTGCCCACCGCCAGAGTCCCCCAGACGCAAGGATGAGAAGCCCGGTTTTCTCTCTAGGCTGCTATCACGCTGAACCTGATCTGTCCATCGACAAGCCCCAGGCGCGAAACGGTCTGGGGCTTTTTGCTGGGTGTGACCGACCCTGCTTCGGGGTACTTTGGGTGTATCGAACCGGTGTCATGCTTCATTGAACGCGGTTCGGGCAGGCTCCATCTTCATCGCTATCTACGACATGGGTGTCGGCATTCCCAGCACCTTGAAGTCCAAACTGGGAGCTGGCGAAATGATGATGAATGCACTCGACAAGGTCACGGAGCTAGCTGGCTTGGGTGAAGGCACATTGCTGGATCAGCAGTTGTTGAGAACCGCCATCGAGAACCAGCGTACGCAAACACGACAAGCACACCGAGGAAAAGGACTTCCAGAAATGAGAGAATTTGCAGCATCTACTGATGGTGGACGCTTACACATCGTCTCTGGTCAGGCACAGTACTCGATGCACGGCGGCAAACCTCATGGACAAGTGCAAGGGTTTGATGAAAAATTTCCCGGCACATTACTACTTTGGAATTTGCCACTAAAAGTTAAGGAGTAACCTGCATGAGCACCCACACCATCCGACTGGCAGCGGACTTTTCGCCATGTCCGGCAGGGCGCTTTCCGGAGGATGGCCCCTACCCTGGCGCAGCATTCCGTGACCAACTGTTGCGGCCCGCCATTGAGCAACACGACTTGGTCATCGTTGACATGGATGGCACCGAGATGGCTGGATCGTCATTCTTGGAGGAAGCTTTTGGGGGGCTGGTTCGTATTGGCAAGATGACCGAATCCCTGTTACGCAAGAAGTTGAAAGTACAGTCGCCACGCAAGACAGACGAAGTCCGGATCTGGCGTTACATCCACGATGAGGCACTGCGCAACAAGTTAGCCTGAGATGACGGAATTTCTCAGGCAAGCGTGGGATTGGATACTGACCATCAACTTCAAGGGGGATCTGCTGCCTTGGCTGCCACCAATAGTCACCTTGCTGGGATGGTGGGTTGTCAACAGGCAAAACAACCAGCGTGAAACGCGTAAGGAAGCGCGATCAGCGGCCGATCGGTGCAAAGTGCTGGCTCGCGAGGTGTCTCAATATGGAATCGAGTACTGGAGCTGTTCCGCAAATGTCGAGCCCTGGAAAATTCGCGCCGCCTTTGAGGAGCTGGAGGTTGAGATCGAAAGATTCCAAGATAAGGGTATGCAAAAGCGGTTGCTCGATCTGCAGGTCGAGCTGGTTGAGGCGGTGATGGGTTACAACTTTGACACGGCGGGCTTCAAGCCGGTTGCTCAGGATCACCCTGTGTTCAAGGAAATTCCGATTGCTAGGCAGCGGCTGCTGTCTTCCATTGAACGAGAACTTGCTCTGCAGTTCCGATGAACTTGGAGAGCATCTTTACGCTGTTCATTGTTACGCTGTTCATTGCTGACCCATTTGTGCAGGGTGACTTCGGACATGTTGAAATCTTGGGCAAGTGAAAAATCAGCGTGTCTTACCCCCGCTTTACATGCGCCGCACGCGCTTGCGGTAGTCGCGCACGTTGTCGCCAGCCATGCGCGGCTGTTGCGTGCCCCTGACCTCGCCGACCTTGCGGTCTGAACCGGTCACAGGTTGCGCCTTGATCGTGGTTTCGTGTTCGAAGGCATGCGATTTGTCGGTGTTGCGGTAGTACCGGTACAAGGCCCAATACAAGGCGGTGGCACCGGCTGGCCCCAACAACAGCAGCAGCCACAGTCCACTGTCGTCGTTCATGCCGAACTCCGAATGATCCAGAGGGCAATGGCCTCCAGAACCGTACCGGCGGCGAGGGCCGCTGTCAGCAGCTTCCACTGCTGCACCGGCACGCTGCCCATGGTTTCTCCGGTGCGGCCGTTGACGGCGATGTAGTGCAACAAGCCGCCGTTTTGGCCCGGCTGGTGGTACGAATACAGCCACACGGGCAGGTACATCGACACCCAGCGTGTGCCGTGTACGCTGAGCTGCTCCTGTTCCCAGCGCACGCCACGGTTGTAGCGGCTCACCGATGCCTCCACTTGGGCGCGGGCAATGGACAGCACCTGGTCTTCCAAATGCGGCTGTAGGTGCGCCACATCCAGGTTGCGCTTTTCTGACGTGACACCGACCAAGTAGGACGCGTTCCACTTCACCGCGTTCTTGGTGTCGAAAGGCAAGATGGTGTTGATGATGTTGTTGGTGTTGGTGCGCGGGTCCAGGTTGCGGCGGCCAGAGGCGGACTCCAGGGGCAAGTCGTCCACGGTGAAGTCCACACGCCGCTGCACTTGGTACACGTCGGCGTCGTAATAGGTCTTTTTGTCTTTGCCGTTGCCGCGCGTGTAGCGGCGCGTTTCAATCTCGGCCTTGCCGGCTACCTCAGCGCTCGCGTTGACATCCACGATCATGTAGGGCAGATAGACGCACGTGACGTTGTCGGGCGTGAATTCGTCCTTGAAGGCCTTGAGCGCGAACAGGCGGCGCTTGTCCACGAACTGACGAATGCGTGCCACTGCCTCGTCTTTTTGGATACGGAAGGGCAAGATGGCATCGGGCACCGCACCGTTGGCCACCTGTTCGTTGACACCAAACACGTGCCGACACCAGTGGCAACGCACGGTCATCGTGCTTTCGGTGTTGACCGTGACCTCGGCCCCGCAGCCCGCGCACCGAAAGCTCATCAGGCTGGCGGTATCGGCGGCAATGTTCTGCGCGCCGGACGCAATCACCGTGCCCTGGAGCTGGTTAATGCCCTCGCCGAGCCCGAAAGCTTCTTCGACCCGCTCGCCCGGCCATTGGTGGCGGCAGTACAGGCAGACCAGCAGATCGGTGCCGGGCTTGTGCCGGATGTCTGTGGCACCGCATTTGGGGCAGCGGTTCAGACCATCTTTCAGCGCGCTGGACGCGGTATCGAGGCTCACCAGATCGGGCATCAGAAACCCAACACCTTGGCTTTGACCGCGTCGTAATCAGCCTGCGTGATCAGACCCAGATCGAGCGCCGCTTTGGCCTTTTTCAAGGGAGCCAGCGGGTCTTCGGCGGCAGGTGCAAGCGGTGTAGTAACTGGTGCAGGGGGCGCGGTGGGTGCCACGGGTTGTTGCAAGCTACCCAGGCCACCCAGCATGCCGGTGGCCATGCCCAGGCCCATCACACCCGTCGCGCCGCCGGTTTCTCCTGCCGACTGAATGCCCGCAGCCACGCTGGCCTGTAGGTTCGAATTGCCGCGCGCGCCCGCCAGCGCATCGGCCCGCTGCACTTGGGTGAGCAGTTGGCGCGTGTTCGCGTCGTATTCAATGGAAACAAGGGCGGTTTTGACGATGGCCAGGCCGCGATCGGCCCGCCACTGGTAAGCGCTTTCCACCGCACGCGACAGGCTCTGGGCAAAGCCCACCGAATCCTGCTGCAAGCGGGTGATGCGGTTGCGTTTGTCCGGGTCGTTCGTGTACAGGCTGAAAGCCGGTGCCAGCGAGCTGATCACTTCGTTGAAAAGCTGACTGGCAGCGGCGTTGTCGAAGTCGGTGAAGTCGAACACCTGACCCGGTTGCAGGTAGGCGGCGGGCACAAAGTTCTTCACAAACAGGATCGGATCGACGATTTTCAAGGTGTACGAACCCCGCGTCACCGCACCCACCTGCGTGTTCAAGAAGCCGTCGTCCCAATAAATTTCGGATTGCGTGCCAAAGCGGTTGTTCGGCAACTCTTTCAGCGACACAAAAAACGCGGCCTGCTGCGAACCCGGCTGGCCACCGAACTTGAAGCGCTCCCAACTTTGCCAAACCAGCGAGTCCACCAGACCATCGCCCGCAAAAACCGAGTGGGCGTTCAGGTCGTCCGATCGCCATTCGTACCCACCCGGTTCGGCCACGAAGCCTGTGACCGCACCCGCCTGCATGAGCAACAGCCCGTAGCCCTCGGGCACCACAATTTTCGAGCCGTTGGTGATGATGTTCGAGGAACCCCTGGTGTTAGAGCCCCGACCGGCGTTGCTGCCTTGCGGCACGGCAGCGAACAGCGCCGCCGTGGCTGGCAAACCAGCTGGTACGGTGTAGAAGTCTTTCCACTGGTCGGCCAGCGTACCGCCGACCGAACCCACCACCGCTTGAACAAGACCCATGACATTTCTCCGTGATTGCGGGCTGACGACGGTGCCTGCCACAGCCGCCAAACTATACATTTTTGAAGGGTCAGCGGCTGTTGCCCGCTGCCACGCCTTCGCGCCGGGGGTCGGCACCGCCTGCCCACTGGCCTTGGCCGGGGTGGTGGGCCAGCAGGCCGGGCTGGCCGTCGGAGCGCAGGCCGTTGAACACCACGCCATGCAGACCGCTGGTGAACTGCGGCGTGGCCTGCACGGTGTGGCCACGGGCGGCCAGCGCGTCGCGCAGCGCGGGGGTGTCGAGCAGCGAGCCCTGTTCAATGGCCGTGACGGCGCTGGTCTGGGCACCGAAGTTGGGCAGGTTGATGGCCTGCTGGATGTCCAGCCGCCAGTCGATCAGGCCGATCAGCGTTTTGGTGACGTAGGGAATGATGGCGCTGCCGCCGGGCGAGCCCAGCACCGCTTCCAGCGCACCGCTGCGGGCGTTGAACACCATCGTCGGGGCCATGGAGCTGCGCGGGCGTTTGCCCGGCTGCACCCGGTTGGCCACGGGGCCGCTGGCATCGGCGGGCACCAGAGAAAAGTCGGTCAGCTGGTTGTTGAGCAGAAAGCCGCGCACCATCTGCAAACTGCCGAACCCGTTTTCGATGGTGGTGGTCAT
This sequence comes from Pseudomonadota bacterium, assembly GCA_041192045.1. GTDB lineage: Bacteria > Pseudomonadota > Gammaproteobacteria > Burkholderiales > Burkholderiaceae_C > Hydrogenophaga. The sequence goes on from JBEENR010000001.1 coordinate 261,420, forward strand.
GCTGACGGCGTTGCCCTGGCGGTCCACGATGGACACATGGCTGGTGGAGGGCAGCGGGGCCGAGGCATCGGTGCCGCTGGCCTGCGGCGCACCGCCGGGCCGGCCCGCTGCGGGCACGCCCAGCGAGCGGGCGGGGTTGATAAGGCTGGAGCGCTGCGCCAGGTAGGCGGGCTCCAGCAGACCGGCCACGGGCACGGGCACCAAGTCGGCATCGGCTATGTACTTGGCGCGGTCGGCATAGGCCAGGCGGTAAGCCTCGGACACCAGATGCACCGCGTCCGTGCTGTTGGGTGGCAGGGCCGCCAGATCAAAGCGTTCCAGCATGCCCAGGGTTTGCAGCGTGGTCAGGCCGCCCGAGCTGGGCGGGGGCATGCCGCACACCCGGTACTGCACGCGGTAGGTGGCGCACACCGGCTCGCGCACCTGCGGCGTGTAGCGGGCCAGGTCGTCCAGTGTGAGGCGGCCTGGGCGCACGGGGTGGCTGCGCACCTTGGCCACGATGTCGCGCGCCACCTCGCCGGTGTAAAACGCTTGCGCCCCGCCGCTGGCAATGGCTTGCAGCGTGGCGGCCAGCGCGGGGTTGGCCAGCCGCGTGCCTGCGGCCTTGGCGCTGCCATCGGCATTCAGGAAATACCCGCTCACCGGCTCGCCCTGCGCCCGGATGCGCTCGGCACTGCCCGCGATGGATGCACTCAGCCGGGGCGAGATGGCAAAGCCCTGCGCCGCCAGCCGAATGGCGGGCGCAAACAAGTCGGCCCAAGGCAGCTGGCCATGGGCTTGGTGCGCCTGCTCCAGCATGCGCAATACGCCCGGCGTGCCGACCGACAGGCCGCCGTCCACCGCAGCCAGGAAGGGCATGGGTTTGCCATCGGGCAACAAAAACTGGTCGGGCGTGGCAGCGGCGGGAGCGGTTTCGCGGCCATCGTAGGCCAGTAGGCGGCGGCTGGCGGCATCCAGGTGCAGCATAAAGGCCCCGCCGCCGATGCCCGACGACTGTGGCTCCACCACGTTGAGCACCATCTGCACCGCAATGGCGGCATCCACCGCGCTACCGCCGCGTGCCAACACATCCACCCCGGCCTGCACCGCCAGCGGGTTGGCGGCACTCACCATGTCGGTCTGGGCAAAGGCGATGGCTTTGGGCGTGTAGCCCGAGGGTGGCTCGGGCGGTAAGAAGGCTTGCGCCGTGGCCGTGGGCAGTACGGCAGCAGGGGGTTGTGCGCAGCCCGTCAGCAGGGCCAGACCAGCAAGGATCAGCGCCCGCGCAAGGCTTGTTGGCAACGGAATGAGGCGGGGTAGATACATGGCAGACCCGACATGGCGGCTGTTCAACTGAGGTCAGCCCAAGTCAGCCCAGGTGTTGACCCAAAAACCGCAACGTGCGGTCCCAAGCCAACTGCGCCCAGGCTGCGTCGTATTGCGTGGCGGGCAAGCGAGAGGGGCCTTGCGCGGTTTCGTTGGCAAAGGCGTGGTGGGCGAGGTAACGGTACGGTTCATAGCGCACACCCGCTTGGGCCAGTTTGGCATCGAGCGCATCCACATTCGCAATGGGAAAGAACTGGTCTTGTGTGGCCCAGTGCGCCATCAGCGGTGCCTTGATGTGGGTGGCATCCACATACTCCAGCGGCGGCATGCCGTACCACACCACAGCGGCATCGGCTTCGGGTGTCATGGTCGATGCCAACAGCGTGAGCGCGCCGCCCATGCAAAAGCCTGTCACGCCCACCTTGCCACTGCCAAGCTGCAAGGACTTGAGGTACTGCACCGCGCCTCGAATGTCTTGACTGGCAGCCTCGCCAAAGTTCAAGCCGTCCATGAGGTGATGCGCCTCTTCGGCTTCGACGGTGGCTTGGCCTCGGTACAGGTCAGGCACCAGCGCCGTGAAACCTGCGGCAGCCGCGCGGTCTGCCACGCCTTTGATTTGGCTGTTGAGTCCCCACCACTCTTGAATGACCACCACCGCCCCCACAGGCTTGGCAGCCTCGGCCAAATAGCCGTGCAGGGTTTGCCCATCGGGGCGTTGGAAAGCAATCAGTTGGCCCATGTGTGTCTCCTTGCGTTAAAAAAATGCGGCTGGCACAAAGTCTGCCACGCATCAAAAAAACGATTATTGAATCATGCATACCCTACACCAGCGAACCCCTGCTCAATTCCCTGTGTTGCGCGACTGCCCAAACCCCAACCCCAACCTAACCCTTGTCCCTAGAAACCGACCATGACCACATTGCAAGACTGCCAAGCCCTTGATGCCCAAGACCCCCTGCGTGCGCTGCGCGACCTGTTTGCTTTGCCCGCGGGCACCATTTATTTGGATGGCAATTCGCTGGGCGTGATGCCACGCACCACGCCCGCCCGTGTGGCCGATGTGGTGGTGCGCGAATGGGGCACCGACTTGATTCAAAGCTGGAACAAGGCGGGCTGGTTTGCCCTGCCGCAGGCGGTGGGCAACAAGATTGCGCGGCTGATTGGTGCCGGGGCGGGCGAGGTGGTGGCCGTTGACAGCACGTCCATCAACCTGTTCAAGGTGTTGAGCGCGGCCATTCAAATGGCCCAGGCGGATGCGCCCCAGCGCAAGCGCCTCGTGAGCGAGCGCAGCAACTTCCCGACGGATCTCTATATCGCGCAGGCGCTGTGCCAGCAGCATGGCCTGGAGCTGGTGTTGGTGGAGCCCGAAGACATTGCTGCGTCCCTCACCGCCCAGGTGGCGGTTTTGATGCTTACGCATGTCAACTACCGCACCGGTGCCATGCACGACATGGCCGCCGTGACTGCTGCGGCGCATGCCGAAGGCATTTTGACGGTGTGGGACTTGGCGCACAGCGCGGGTGCGGTGCCGGTGGATTTGCGCGCGGCCAAGGCCGACTTTGCGGTGGGCTGTGGCTACAAATACTTGAACGGCGGGCCTGGTGCGCCAGCGTTTGTGTGGGTCAACCCCTTGCATGCCGACCGTTTTTGGCAACCCTTGGCCGGTTGGTGGAGCCATGCTGCGCCGTTTGCCTTCACCCCCGATTACCAGCCCGCCCCCGGCATCACCCGCTACCAGTGCGGCACGCAGCCCATGATCAGCCTGGCCGCGCTGGACTGTGGTGTGGATACGCTGCTGGCCGCCGAGCCGCTGGGGGGCATGGCGGCGCTGCGTGCCAAGTCGCTGGCGCTGACCGACTGCTTCATTCAACTGGTCGAAGTGCGCTGCGCGGGCCACGGCCTGGGCTTGGCGACCCCGCGTGAGCATGCGCAACGCGGATCGCAGGTGTGCCTGACGCGGCCAGAAGGGGCTTACGCCATCGTGCAGGCGCTGATTGCACGCGGTGTGGTGGGCGACTTCCGTGCGGGTGACGGTGGGCGGCACTTGGACATTCTTCGCTTTGGCTTTACGCCGCTCTACATCGGGTTTGAAGATGTCTGGCACGCGGTGGAGCAGCTGCGGCAGGTGCTGGAGAGCAGGGAGTGGCAGCGCCCTGCGTTCAACCAGAAGCATGCGGTGACTTGATCATGCGCTGCCCCTTCGATGCCTCTGTGGGCGCTGCCGCGCCAGAAGTCGTCTGGCGCTGGATCCAAGTCAGTCGTGCTGCCGCCCGCTCTTGATCCCGGCTTCAGTTGGTGTTCATGTAGTCGGACATCACTTTCCAGCGCCCCTCTTGCAGCTGTGACAGCCGGGTGGCATTGCTGCCTAGGCGTTTGGTGGGGCTGAAGGTCATTGGGGCGCTGCCGAAAATGTCCGGCGGAATCACCATGGTGTCCATGGCCTTGATGAAGCTGTCGGTGCTCAGGTTAGGCCCGGCTTTGCTGGCGGCGCGAATGAAGGCATCGACCACCGAATAGCCGTACACGGAGAACACGGTGGGGTCTTCATTGAACTGGGTTTTGTATTTGTTGGCCCAGAAACGCAGCGGCTGCGAGGCTTCGTCCAGATACGGGTGTTGCACCGACATGGCGGCATACAGCCCGTTCATGGCTGGGCCGCCGAGTTTGTGGATCAGGTCGGTATAGGCCCCGCTGGAGCCGACAAAGGTGGGGTTGAAGCCCAAGCGGCGGGCGGTGGCAATGCCGCCTATGGTTTCGCGGATGAGGGTGCCCAGCACCACCAAATCGCACTGCGAAGCCGACAGCTTTTGCATTTGCGAGGCAAAGTCGGTAGCCCCGCGTTTGAAGGTGGTCTGGTCCGTCATGGCCAAGCCCATGGCTTTCAGGCCGTCTTCGGCACCCCGGAACACCTCCAGGCCGAATTCATCGTCCTGGTACATGGCGCAGACTTTTTTGGCGTTTTTCTCTTTCACCAGCTTGGGCACCACCACTTTCATTTGGTCGTAGTAGGTGGCGGCAAACGAGTATTTCAGCCGGTGAAAGGGCTCATACATCTGCCGCGCTGCCGTGACGGGGAAGAAGTTGATGACGTTCTTTTCAAACTGCACCGGCATGGCGGCCATGTTTTGCGCGGTGCCAATGTGGCCCACCATGGCAAAAATCTTGTCTTGGTTGACGAGTTTTTGTGCTGCCAGCACGGCCCGGCGTGGCTCGTAGCCCGAGTCTTCCACCAGCAGTTTGAGCTTGCGGCCATTCACGCCGCCTTGCTCGTTGGCCTCGTCCACCCGCAGCATCATGCCGGAGCGGATTTGCTTGCCAAACCCGGCAATGGGGCCGGAGAGGTCTTGAATGGAGCCGATGACGATCTCGTTTTTGCTCACACCCTGGCTTTGCGCCAGGGCTGCGCCGCTGGCCAAGGCCAGACTGGCGACGATGAGGGTGAGGGGGGTTTTCATGTTCCGGGTCTCCTGTGTTGTGGGTGGGGAAGCGTGAATCGGGGGCGCTGGGGGTCAGCGGTACATGGCCTCAATCTGCGGGCTGTATTTCTTTTCCACCAGCTTGCGTTTGAGCTTCATGGTGGGGGTGAGTTCTTCGTCTTCGGCGCTGAGCTGGGTGTCGAGCAGGAAAAATTTCTTGATCTGCTCCACACGTGCCAGCTTGTGGTTCACCCGGTCAATTTCTTTTTGGATCAGTTCTTGCACCTCGGGCGCACGGGTCAGGCTGGCGTAGTTGGAAAACGGCACATCATGGTCTTGGGCGTATTTCTCGACGTTGTCCTGGTCAATCATGACGATGACGGTGAGGTAGGGCCGCCGGTCGCCAATCACCACGGCATCGGTGATGTAGGGCGAAAACTTCAGCTCGTTTTCAATTTCGCTGGGGGTGATGTTCTTACCCCCGGCGGTGATGATGATGTCTTTCATGCGGTCGGTGATGCGGAAAAACCCTTCCTCATCCACCACGCCCACATCACCGGTGTGCAGCCAGCCGTCCGCGTCCAGGGTTTCTGCCGTCTTGTCGGGCAGGTTCAGGTAGCACAGAAACACGTTGGGGCCGCGCACCAAAATTTCGCCCGTGGCAGGGTCTAGGCGCACCTCGTTGTAGCTGGCCGCCGGGCCAATGCTGCCGGGTTTGATGCGCTGTGCGGGCACGCCGGTGGACGCGCCGCAGGTTTCGGTCATGCCCCACACCTCCAGCATGGGCACGCCGAGTGCCATGTACCAGCGCACCAAGTCGGGCGAAATGGGTGCTGCCCCCGTGACCAAAAAGCGGGCGCGGTGGATGCCAATGAGCTTGCGCACGTTGTCCAGCACCAGCAGCCGCGCCAGCCGGAATTGCAGTTTCAGGCTGGCCGGTACGGGCTGCTGCGCCATCACCCGGTCGGCCACCCGCTGGCCCACGCCAATGGCCCAGGCATAGGCGGCTTGTTGCAAGCGGCCCGCTTCTTTCAGGGCAATCATCACGCCGGAATAAAACTTTTCCCACACGCGGGGCACGGCGGTGAACACGGTGGGCGCAATTTCGCGCACGTTCTCAGGCACGGTTTCCGGGTTTTCCACGAAGTTGAGTTTGGCCCCGGTGTAGAGCGAAAAGTATTCGCCGCCCACCCGCTCGGCAATGTGGCACAGCGGCAAAAAGCACATGCATTCGTCTTGGTCGTGGCGGGCAATCAAGGTGTTGTAGCCGCGCACGGTGTACACCAGCCCGTGGTGGCTGTGCATGGCCCCTTTGGGTTTGCCGGTGGTGCCGGATGTGTAAACCAGAATCGCCAAGTCTTGCGGCTGGCAGGCGCTGATGCGGGCCTGCAAGTCGTGGGGGAAAGCCTGCCCATGTTCGCGGCCCAGGGTGCGCAAGGCATCTAGGCTGATGACCTGCGGGTCGTGCAGGTCGCGCAGGCCGTCCATGTCAAACACCACGATGTTGCGCAGCAGCGGCAAGCGGTCGCGCACCGCCAGGGCTTTGTCCAGTTGCTCGTCGTCCTCCACCAACAGCACGGTGGTGCGCGAGTCTGCGCACAGGTACTGCACCTGCTCGGCGGCATCGGTGGGGTAAATGCCGCTGCACACGCCGCCCGCACTGAGCACCGCCAAGTCGGCCAGCACCCATTCCCGGCAGGTGTTGGACAAAATGGAAGCCGTCTCGCCCGCCGCAAAACCCAGCGCCAGCAGGCCGTTGGCCACCTCGCGCACCGCCTCGCCCGTCTGCGCCCAGGTCCAGCTGTGCCAAATGCCCCATTCTTTTTGCCGCAGCCACACCTGCGGCCCACGCACCTGCACCGCGTTCCAAAACAGCGCGGTCAGCGTATCGCCGGGCAACACGCTGTCGTGCTGCGGCTCCATGGTCGAGATGTCCCAGAGGTTGCTCATGCTTGATGTCCAAGAACAGTGTGAGGGTGCATTGCTCCTTCCCCCGCTGGGGGAAGGTTGGGATGGGGGCAGGTGCGCCGAGAGCCCCCACCCCAGCCCTCCCCCAGCGGGGGAGGGAGTGAAGGCACGGCGTTGAACCGGTGTGTTGGTTTGCGATGCATGGCCTACCGCCAATTTTTCTTCTTCTTCCAACGCCGATCCGCCCGCACACCGGCTTCCTTCATGCCCAGATAAAACTCCTTGATGTCGTCCTTCTCGCGCAGCCGGGCGCAGGTGTCTTCCATCACGATGCGACCGTTTTCCAGCACATAGCCATAGTCCGAGGCATTCAGCGCCATGTTGGCGTTTTGCTCCACCAGCAAGATGGTGGTGCCGCGTTCGCGGTTGATGCGCACCACGATCTCGAAAATCTCTTTGGTTAGCTTCGGGCTCAGGCCCAGGCTGGGCTCATCGAGCAAAATCAAATCGGGGTTGGCCATCAGGGCGCGGCTGATGGCCAGCATTTGCTGCTGCCCGCCGGAGAGCAGGCCCGCGTCTTGCGCGGCGCGTTCGCGCAGGATGGGGAAGTAGGCAAACACCTGCTCCATGTCGCGGGCCACGCCGTCGCGGTCGCTGCGGGTGTAGGCCCCCATGAGCAGGTTGTCGCGCACCGACAGCAGCGGAAACACCTCGCGCCCCTCGGGCACATGCACCAGCCCCTGTTGCACGATGTGCGCCGGGTCTTGCGCGGTGATGGGGTTGCCCTTGAATTCGATGCTGCCCTTGCGCGGGTCGATGATGCCGCTGATGGTTTTCAAAATCGTCGTTTTGCCCGCGCCGTTGCTGCCCAGCACGGTGGCAATTTCGCCCCGGCGCACTTGCAGGCTGACCCCACGAATGGCTTTGATGGGGCCGTAGGCGCTCTCCACGTTCAGCAGCTTCAGCACAGCTTGGTCGGTCATGGGCAGTGTCATGCAAGCCCCTTTGGCGGTTGTTCCCGGCGCAGGCTGGACACATCGTCCACCGTGCCCAAGTAAGCCTCAATCACGCCGGGGTGGCGCTGCACCTCGGCGGGTGTGCCGGTGGCCAGCTCGGCCCCCATGCTCATGGCCAGCACCCGGTCAGACACCTTGGACACCAAGCTCATGTCGTGTTCCACCATCAGCACCGTGATGCCCAATTCGTTCTGGATGTCGCTGATCCAGAACGCCATGTCTTCGGTTTCTTCCACATTCAGGCCCGAAGACGGCTCGTCCAGCAGCAGCAAACGCGGCTCGGTACACAGGGCGCGGGCCAGTTCCACCACCTTGCGCACGCCATAGGGCAGACCGGCCACCATGGATTCGCGGTGGTGCTGCAAGTCCAGCAGTTCAATGACGTGTTCCACCCGTTCGCGGGACTCGATTTCGGCAGCCCGTGTGCGGGCGGTGAAGAACAGCTCGCTCCAGAAGCCGGTTTTGCGGTGGGTGTGGCGGCCAATCAGCAGGTTTTGCAGCACCGTGGCGTGTTCAAACAGTTCGATGTTCTGAAACGTGCGCGCAATGCCCAGCCCGGCGATGGCGTGCGGGGCTTGCGCGGTCAGGTCGATGTCGCCACCGGCTGTCGCGTAGCGAATGCTGCCGCTGGTGGGCGTGTAAATGCGGCTGATGAGGTTGAACACCGTGGTCTTGCCCGCGCCGTTGGGGCCAATCAGGGTGAAGACTTCGCCGCGCTTCACATCAAAACTGACCTGGTTCACCGCCAGCACACCGCCAAAGCGCACGCTGAGGTTTTGGGCCGAAAGCAGGATGTCGTCGGTCATGGTGTCACTTCAACCTATCCGATTTTTGAAAGCTCTTCTGCCGCTTGAACATGCCCCGGCGGTAGAACGGGAACAGCTGGAAATAGGTGCGCACCTTCAGCCAGCGCCCATACAGGCCCATGGGTTCAAACAGCACCACGGCAATCAGCACCAGGCCATACACCACCGACTTCATGCCCGTGGCCTCGCCAATGGCGGTGGGCAAAAAGTCTTTGCCCACCGCAATGAGCTGCGGCATGACGATGATGAACATCGCGCCCAAAAACGCGCCGTGCACCGAGCCCAGCCCGCCAATGACCACCATCAGCAGCAAGTCCACCGATTGCAGCAGGCTGAACTGGTCGGGCGACAGGAACTGAATCTTGTGCGCATACAAAGCCCCGCCCAACCCGGCCAGCCCGGCAGACAGGGCAAAGCTCAGCGTCTTGTAGCGGGCCAGATGAATGCCCATGCTTTGGGCCGAGATTTCAGAATCCCGAATGGCCACAAACGCCCGCCCGGTGCTGGAGCGCAGCAGGTTGACCATGCCCAGCGTGGCCGCCACCGTGATGAACAGGCACAGAAAATAAAACGCGGTGGACGAACCCAGCTCCAGGCCCAGCACTTGGGGTGCGGCCACCATCAGGCCCGAGTTGCCACCGGTCACGCTTTCCCAGCGGGTCAGCCCCTCTTCCACAATGAAGCCAAAGGACAGCGTGGCCATGCCCAAGTAAATGCCCTTCACCCGCAAGGCGGGCAGGCCCACCACCATGCCCACCGCTGCCGACAGCAGGCCCGCACAGGCCAAGGCCAGCGGAAACGGCCAGCCCGCATTCACCATGATGGCCTGCGTGTAAGCCCCCACCCCCAAAAATGCCGCATGCCCCAGCGAAAACAGCCCGGTAAAGCCCGCCAGCAGCATCAGCCCCAAGCCCACAATGGCGTAAATCAACACAAAGGTGAGCTGCGCCAGCCAGTACTCCTGCACCAGCCAAGGCGCGGTCAGCAGCAGCAAACACAGCAGCCCGTACCAGACGCGGTGGCCGTTGTGCCGGGCCAGCACAATGTCTTGGTTGTAGTCGGTCTTGAAGAGGAATCGCATGTCAGACCTTCTTGCGCAGCTTCTCGCCAAACAAACCGTTGGGCTTGAGCACCAGCATCACCAGCACCACGATGTAGGGCGCAATGTCCTTAAAGCCCTCGGCCATGTAGAAGCCTGCCAGCGCCTCCACCACGCCAATGATGAGCCCGCCCACCATGGCACCGGGCAAGCTGCCAAAGCCACCCACCACCGCGGCCGGAAACGCCTTCAAGCCAATCAGGCCCATGTTGGCGTGGATGAAGGTAATGGGTGCCAGCAACAGCCCGGCAATGGCCGCCACCCCTGCCGCCAGCCCCCAAACCAGCCCATTGAGCCGCTGCACCGGAATGCCCATGTAATACGCCGCCAGCTGGTTTTGCGATGCCGCCTGCATGGCAATACCCAGCTTGGTGTAGCGAAACAAGGCAAACAGCAGGCCGCACAGCAGCGTGGTGGCTGCAATCACCACCATCTGCTCGGCAGACACCACCAGCGTACCCAAGCGCAGCACCGCACCCGCATAAGGCACGGGCAGGGTGTGGGTGTCGGTGCCCATGCCCGGAATCATGGTGATGAGGCCGCGCAGCACATAGCCCACGCCAATGGTCAGCATCACAATCGAAAACGCGGGCTGCCCCAGAATGGGCCGGATCACCAGCCGCTCTAGGGCCATGCCAAACAGGCCCATGCCCACAATGGCCGCCGGCACCGAGAGCCAGAACGGAAAACCCAGCAGCGTCATGGCCGCCAGACCCCCAAACGCGCCCACCATCATCAGGTCGCCCTGGGCAAAGCTCACCGTTTCGGTGGCCTTGTAAATCAGCACGAAACCCAGGGCAATGAGTCCGTAAATACAGCCCTGGGCCACACCGCTGATGAGCAGTTGCAGCAATGCCACGCATGTCTCCTTGTATTGAATGGGGGTTGGCAACCCTTGGCAAACAGCTTAGACGGCTAAGCAAAGCCTTGCCCATGGGGGTTTCCCGCAAGCGGTTGCCTTAGGTGACAGGTAGGCTTAGGGTTTGTGCTCACCATACCGAAACCCACCATCGAACCGACAACCCGCAGGACACGCCCCATGGATCACTGGCAAAAACTCGAAGTCCTCAGCAAGGTCGCTGCTGCCTTGTTGATTCCGCTGGCACTGGCCAAAGGGGCCAACGATTTGTCGCAGTCCAACAAGCAGCGCGACATCGAGGCGAAGTTCGTGGAGCTGTCCACCTCTATCCTCTCAAAGGAGCCGGGGCCGAACCAGTCGCCGGAGTCCAAGAGTCTGCGCAAATGGGCGGTGGACGTGATCAACAAGTTCTCGGGCGTGCCGCTGTCGGCACAGGCCGAGCAAAGCCTGATTGAGCGCGAAGCCCTGCCCGTGCCGACCCAGGCGGCAGCACCCAGCCCACCGCCGGTGGCCGACACGACTTGGGGTCTGGTTTTTGGCGGTGACACCACGCTGGCCGCAGCCACCCAAGAAATCACCGTGACCGCCAAAAAAATGGGCCTGCAAGATGCTGCTGTGTTCCGCCGATCCGGCTCGTTTCGCAGCGTCAAGGTGATCAACAGCCGTGCCGAGGCCGAAGACGCACTGGGCCGGGCGCAGGCGGTGCGTGCCTCTTCTTACTTGGTGAACATGGCCAAGTGGTGCCCCACCAGCCAGCAGCAAAACGGGTATTACGAATGCAGTGGCTTGTGATGGGGCAGGGCTGGGGTTGGTGCTGAGGGTTGGGGATGGTATTAGCGGGCCACAGCAGAGCCCACCCGCCCGAGCAACCAGTGACCCGCCACCGCGCTGACGAGCACCAGCAGCATCACCAAGCCCCAAACGACCCACAGCAGCGGCGTGATCCAGCCGGTCAAGGCCTCGAAGGACGGCAGCACCTGACCGAGCCACTGCACCACGCCCACCCAAGTGGTTTGCATGTCTTGCAACCAAGCGGTATCAACCCAAATGCCCAGCCAAGCCGGTGCCGGCCATTGCAGGGCGGTTTGCGCCAAATCCGTCACCTGCCCAGAACCCATGGCGGCCAGCAGCCAGTCGGTGAGTTGCGCAGTCAACGCCACCAAGCCCGTCCACACACCCGCCAGCAAAGCCACAAACAGCCACAACAAAGTTTTCAACATGGTTTGCCCTGGTCAGTTTTCGGTCACGGCTTGCATGCGCCAAGCCTTTACCAAGGCATCCAGCATCAGTGCCTCGCCCTCGGCCAAGTGTCCATCGGCCAGCGCCAAGCTCTCGCACAGCGCCAGTACCTTCAGGCGCAGTGCCGGGTCTTGCACCTCGTCGATCAGGGCCTGTCGGGTGTCCTCATCAAGCTGTGACGAACCACTCCACTCGCCGGTGCTGGCCGACAAGATGTCTTGGCAGAAATCGTCAATCACTCCCTTCAGCGCTTGAGCAGACAGGCCCAGCTGGTTGGGCACGTCCAGCCGGTCCAGTGCCCGGATTTCGGTCATCGAATAGTAGCCATCGGCAATCAGTGCCATGGCCAGCAGGCGGGCGGCAGCTTCGGGGCTGTTGGTGGGGTAAGTTCTCATGGTCGTGCTTTCAAGTGGACAAAAGAGACCCTGCCAAGGGTCACAACAGGCAGCTTGGGGTTCAACGGTGTTGCTTGAGCGACTGTGACACCAAGTCTGCACAGGCCTCTAAGATGGGGCTTAAAAACCACTTTAAAAATCAGACAATTCATGACTGATATTCATAAAAAGTCGAATTTTTAAGAGCACTTTGAGACGGCAGCAATTTGGGCCAAGCCCCTCACGATCAGCCGTCCGTAAGCAACGCACACACGTCAAAAAACCCCCAGGAGCACACGCCCCTGGGGGTTTTTTGTGTCAGTCGGTTTTCAGGGGCTTTTGCAGAGCCTTCAGATGCCGACAGGGCCGCCGTCTTTGCGCGTCACCACCACAGTGGCCGACCGTGGGCGCTTGGTCGATCCGCTCACCGTCTGGCTGTCGGGCCAGTGGCTGGTCATGGTGGTCAGGGTGCCTTCTTCGCCGGGGTGCTGCACGTTGAAGAACAGGGTCTTGCCATCGGGCGTGACGGCAATGCCGGTGATTTCGCAGTCTTTCGGCCCGACCAAGAAGCGGCGCACGGTGTCGGCGGTGGCGTTTTTGCCTTTGATGGTAGCTGTGCCGCCCGCTGCGGTGGCCGCTCCGCCGTCGCCGACCTTGCCGGGCACGGCGGCCAGCATCATGCAGTTGGTCACGTCGGTGTAGGCACCATCGTCGGTCTGAATCCACAGCAGGCCACGGGGGTCGAAGTACAGACCATCGGGGCTGGAGAAATCGTTGACCGCCGTCAGGCCCGACAGGTTGACATCAGCCGCTGCGTCGGCCTGTGCGCCAAACAGGTAGATGTCCCAGGCAAAGGTGGTGGCGGCTACGCTGCCGCCGTTTTCGCGCCAGCGGATGATGTGGCCGTTGGGGTTGCCTTTGTTGGTTTTGGTGCTGCCGTCGTTGTTGGTGTAGGTGTCTTCGTAGTAGCGCGGGTTGGCGGCATCGGGCTTGAGCTGGCTGCCGGTGGGCGTGGCTGTGGTGGCGACCCGGTTGCTGTTGTTGGTGAGGGTCATGTAGGCCTCGCCGTTGAGCGGGTTGACACCGCCCCACTCCGGGCGGTCCATCTTGGTGGCCCCCAGTTTGTCAGCGGCCAGGCGGGCGTGGGTCACCACGTCGGCCTGGTCGGCAAACGGGTAGGCGGTGTTGGTGCTGTCCAGCCCGTTTTTGCCGTAGGTCAGTTCCAGCCATTCGCCGCTGCCGTCGGCATTGAAGCGGGCCACGTACAGCGTGCCTTCGTCTAGGTATTTGGCACCGGCGGCCAAGCCACCGTTCACATCTTTGGCATCCCACAGGGCTTTGGACACGAATTTGTAGATGTACTCGTTGCGGGCATCGTCACCCTGGTAGATCACAATGGGCTGGCCAGCCACAGCGGGGGCGGGCCATGCACCTTCGTGGTTGAAACGCCCGAGGGCAGAGCGCTTGACAGGCACCGAGGCGGGGTTGAACGGATCGATTTCGACCACCCAGCCGAAGGTGTTGGCGGTGTTGCGGTAGTCATCAGCAGCGGTAGCGCCGGTGGCGGCGGAATTCCAGCGCACAAACAGGTCGTCGCTACCGGCGGTTTCCCAGAGGTAGGGGCTCTTGCGGTTTTCGGGCAGGCCGTAGCGTTTCAGGGCGACCACTTCTTTGGCGCTGCGCAGGGCATCGTCACCAGCGGTGCGCGAGACCACGTTGAGCCAGTTTTCTTCGCAGGTCAGGTAGGTGCCCCAAGGGGTGTAGCCGTTGGCACAGTTGTTGTTGGTGCCACGGGTTTTGCTGCCGTCAGCAGAAAACTTGGTCTTGACCAAATCGCTGCCCTTGACCGGGCCACCAAACACCATTTCGGTGGCCGAGGTGATGCGGCGGTTGTACTTGGAGCCGCGCACCATGGTCATGTCGTTGCTGGTGCCGCGCTTGACTTCAACCACGCTCACGCCGTGGGCGTAGATTTCTTTTTCAACCTCGGCGGCCACGCGTGCCGCACCGGCTGTGCGGCCAGCGGGGTGCAGGCCAAAGGGTTGCACCACGTATTCGTGGTTGACACACAGCAGGCCACGGTCGGAGCGGTCCGACTGGAAGCTGCCGGTTTCCGACAGACCGAAGAAGTACATGCCGTCGTGGCCGTCGCCCACGCGGCGGTTGTAGGAGTCGGCGGTTTCGCTGCCGTTGTCTTTCCAGGACTCATCGCCGTAGTGCAGCGGATCGCCCAGCGCGTGCAAGATGCTGACTTGGTAGCCCTCGGGCACCGTGACCAGGTCGTTTTTGTTTTTAGCCACCGGCGTGAAACCCAGTGCCAGAGGGACGACGGAATCACTGCCGCCACCGCAGGCGCTCAGGCTGATGCCACCGAGCAACACACCGGCGGTGACACTGACACCGCCTTTGAGGGCGCTGCGGCGGCTCAGGCGTGCAGACAACAGCGCGTCCATGTGGGGGTTGACCGAGAAATTGACAATCTCGTTGTCGTCGTAGGTGCTGGCTGGGGTGGTGCTTGCAGGGAGGTGAGACATGGATGAACTCGCTGATGAAAGTGAAGACCGGCGGATGTTTTCGTTTTCGTGTGACGCTGTGATGACAGTCGGCCAGCCGCCTGCCCCGACATGCTGCCGGGCTACCCCCTAAGCCACCATGCGCTACCCACTACCATTACACCTGTGCTGCCGATGTGCTGAGCTGGCATTGACTGTGCTTGCCGCCCAAGCAGCGCAAGGCTTACTTTCTTCAAGACAGGACTTACCGTGGACATCACATTGCTGATCAAAGCCGCCATCATGGGCATCGTGGAGGGGCTGACCGAGTTTTTGCCCATCTCCAGCACCGGCCACCTCATCCTCGCGGGCAGCCTGCTGGGTTTTGACGATGCCAAGGCCAAGGTGTTTGACATCGCCATCCAGACCGGGGCGATTTTTGCCGTGATTTTGGTGTACTGGCAAAAAATCAAGACCACCGTGGTCGCCCTGCCCAGCCAGCGCCAGGCGCAGCTGTTTGCGCTGAACGTGGTCATTGCCTTCACGCCCGCCGTGGTGCTGGGCTTGGTGTTTGGCAAAGCCATCAAGGCCTACCTGTTCACCCCCACGGTGGTCGCCAGTACCTTCATCATCGGCGGCTTCATTATTCTGTGGGCCGAAGCCCGTCAGGCCAGGGCCGAAACCGCGCCGCGCATTTTGAGTGCTGACGACATGACCTGGACAGACGCACTGAAAGTGGGCCTGGTGCAGTGCTTTGCCATGATTCCGGGCACCAGCCGCAGCGGGGCCACCATCATCGGCGGCATGCTCATGGGCCTGTCGCGCAAAGCCGCCACCGATTTTTCTTTCTATCTCGCCATCCCCACCCTGATCGGTGCCGGTGCCTACAGCCTTTACAAAGAACGTGCGCTGCTGAGCTGGGCCGACGCGCCCATGTTTGGTGTGGGTCTGTTGTTTGCCTTCATCAGCGCTTGGCTGTGCATCCGTTGGCTGCTGCGTTACATCGCCAGCCACAGCTTTGTGGGCTTTGCGTACTACCGCATTGCCTTTGGCATCCTGATTCTGGTGACAGCCCATTTCGGCTGGATCACTTGGGCTGACTGAAGCGGCGTTTTGTTGGCGGTGTTTTGTTGCCGGGGTGTTGCCACGGCTTGCTGGTAGGCGGCCAGTCGCGTGTCGGGCTGACGAATTCACCGCTGCATGCGGTAGTCTTCGGCCTGTTCACACGCCCACGGCCAGCCCATGCCTGCCCCCATGTCCACCACGTACACCCACACCGCCAGTGCACACCAGACCGCCGTCAAGGAAGAGCAGATCGAATACGGCTTCATCGGCACACTGCAAAACCTCAAATACACCTACCGGCCCGACATCCGCGACCGCGCCGCGCTGGAGCGCAACTTCCGCGAGAAATTTGAGGCCCTGAACCGCGTGCACCTGTCAGACAGCGAGTTTGTTCGACTGCTGGACGACATCGTGACCCCCGATGTGTTCACCGCCGCCCGCACCCTGCGCAGCATCAACGCCTTCACCCGCGAAGACGGCACACCGCTCAACTACACCCTGGTCAACATCAAAGACTGGTGCAAAAACACCTTTGAGGTGGTCAACCAGCTGCGCATCAACACCGACTACAGCCACCACCGCTACGACGTGCTCATCCTCATCAACGGCGTGCCCTGCGTGCAGATTGAGCTGAAAACGCTGGGCATTCACCCCCGCCGTGCGATGGAGCAGATCGTTGACTACAAAAGCGACCCCGGCAACGGCTACAAAAAAACATTGCTCTGTTTTTTGCAGCTCTTCATCGTCAGCAACCGCACCAGCACCTGGTACTTTGCCAACAACAATGCCCGGCATTTCTCGTTCAATGCCGATGAGCGGTTTTTGCCCATCTACCAGATGGCCGATGAGGCCAATGCCAAGATCACCCAGCTCGACGCATTTGCTCAACGGTTCTTGGCCAAATGCACCCTGGGCGAAACCATCAGCCGCTACATGGTGCTGGTGGCCAGCGAACAAAAACTGCTGATGATGCGGCCCTACCAGGTGTATGCCGTCAAAGCCATCGTGGACTGCATCCACCAAAACTGCGGCAACGGCTACATCTGGCACACCACCGGCAGCGGCAAAACGCTCACCTCCTTCAAAGCCTCCACCCTGCTCAAAGACAACCCCGACGTGGAGAAATGCCTGTTTGTGGTCGATCGCAAAGACCTGGACCGCCAAACCCGCGAAGAATTCAACCGCTTTCAAGAAGGCTGTGTAGAAGCAAACACCCACACCGCCACCCTGGTGCGTCGCCTGCTGTCAACCGACCACGCCGACAAAGTCATCGTCACCACCATCCAAAAACTGGGCCTGGCTCTGGGCGAAAACAGCAAGCGCCCCTACACCGCCAGCAGCCCCAACGGCAAAAAAACCGGCGCAGCCAGCTTCAAAGAACAGCTGGCCCCGCTGCGCGACAAACGCATGGTCTTCATCTTTGACGAATGCCACCGCTCGCAATTTGGTGCCAACCACGATGCCATCAAAGCCTTCTTCCCCAAGGCTCAACTCTTCGGCTTTACCGGCACGCCCATTTTTGAAGCCAACGCCAGCCGCACCCAGATTGAGGACGAACAGGCATCCATGAGAACCACGGAAGACCTGTTCCAAAAACAGCTGCACGCCTACACCATCACCCACGCCATTGAAGATGCCAACGTGCTGCGCTTCCATGTGGACTACTTCAAACCCGAAGGTAAAAACCCACCCAAACCCGGCGAGGCCCTGGCCAAACGTGCCGTGATCGAAGCCATCCTGAGCAAGCACGACACCGCCACCGCCAGCCGCCGTTTCAACGCCTTGCTGGCCACCGCCTCTATCCCCGATGCCATTGAATACCACCGCCTGTTTGACGAGCTGCAACAGGCGCGGCTGGCGGCAGACCCCGGCTTTGTGCCGCTCAACATCGCCTGCGTGTTTTCGCCCCCTGCCGAGGGCGATGCCGATGTGCGGCAAATCCAAGAAGACCTGCCCCAAGAAAAGCTGGACAACCAGCAAGACCCCGAAGGCAAAAAAGCCGCCCTCAAAAGCATCCTAGCCCGCTACAACACCCGCTACGGCACCAACCACACCATCAACGAGTTCGACCTGTACTACCAGGACGTGCAAAAGCGCATCAAAGACCAGCAGTGGCCCTCTGCCGACTTTCCAGCGGCCCAAAAAATCGACATCACCGTCGTGGTGGACATGCTGCTCACGGGCTTTGACAGCAAGTACCTCAACACCCTGTACGTGGACAAAAACCTCAAGCACCACGGCCTGATACAGGCGTTTTCGCGCACCAACCGCGTGCTCAACGGCACCAAGCCCTACGGCAACATCCTTGACTTTCGCCAGCAGCAAGCCCATGTGGATGCCGCCATTGCCCTGTTCTCCGGCGAAAAAACCGGCGCACAAGCCCGCGAAATCTGGCTGGTGGACAAAGCCCCGGTCGTCATCCAAAAGCTGGATGCCGCCGTGCAAAAGCTGGCCGACTTCATGCAAAGTCAGGGCTTGGCCTGCACGCCCGAAGCCGTACACAGCCTCAAGGGCGACGATGCCCGTGCCGCCTTCATCACCCACTTCAAAGAAGTGCAGCGCCTCAAAACCCAGCTCGACCAGTACACCGACCTGACCGCAGACAATGCCACCGCCATTGAACACATCTTGCCCGCAGAAAACCTGCAAGCCTTTCGCGGTGCCTACCTAGAAACCGCCCAGCGCCTCAAAGCACAGCAGGGCAAAGGCGGTAAAGACGGCCAAAACCTCGGCCAGAACAACGTGGATCAGCTCGACTTTGAATTTGTGCTGTTTGCCAGCGCTGTCATCGACTACGACTACATCATGGGCCTCATGTCCCGCTACTCACAGCAGGGGCCGGGCAAGCTGAACATGAGCCGCGAACAGCTCATCGGCCTCATCCAAGCCGATGCCAAGTTCATCAACGAGCGCGACGACATTGCCGCCTACATCCACACCCTGAAAGCCGGTGAAGGCCTGAGCGAAGCCACCATTCGCGAGGGCTACACACAATTCAAGCGCGACAAAGACAGCGCCGAACTGGCCGACATCGCCACCCGCCACCAACTGACCGCCGCCGCCCTGCAAACCTTTGTGGACGGCATCTTGGAGCGCATGATTTTTGACGGCGATGCGCTCAGCGACCTGATGGCTCCGCGCCAACTCGGCTGGAAAGCCCGCGCCCAGGCAGAAACGGCGTTGATGAAAGAGCTGCTGCCGCTGCTGGGCAAACGTGCGCAGGGGCGCGAAATTTCGGGGTTGAGTGCGTATGAATAAAACCACCCCACACACCACACAAGAGAGCCACCGCGTCGAATTCAAGCGCGAACTCACGCCCGATCTTGATCTGGAAAAAGAAGTTGTCGCCTTCCTCAACAGCCCCGAAGGCGGCTTCATCTACATCGGTATCGACAAAGCCGGCCAGCGCGTGGGCGTGAGCGATCTCGACGGCGACATGCTCAAAATCAAAGACCGCATCAAAAACAACATCAGCCCCTCGGCCATGGGCTTGTTTGATGTGCTCGACATGGAAGGCCCGCCGGGCGTGTACTGCATCAAGATCATCGTCGCCAGCGGCAGCGAAAAACCCTATGCCAAAAAGAAATACGGCCTGAGCGAAAAAGGCTGCTTTATGCGCGTAGGCACCGCCGCCGAGCCCATGCCCACCGCCATGATCGAGCGGCTGTTTGCCAACCGCACCCGCAACTCGATTGGCAAAATCAAAGCCCACCGCCAAGCGCTGAGCTTTGAGCAACTGCGCATCTACTATGAAGAAAAGCGCAAACCCCTGGGCCGGCAGTTCAAGACCAATCTGGAACTCACCACCGAAAATGGCGCTCTCAACTACGCCGCCTACCTGCTGGCCGACGAAAACAACACCTCCATCAAAGTGGCCAAATACCGGGGCCAGAGTCGTGTGCACCTGATCGAGAACAACGAATACGGCCACTGCTCGCTCATCAAAGCCACCAAAGCCGTGCTCGACAAGCTGGAAATAGAAAACAAAACCGCCAGCACCATCACCGCCAAAGAACGCATTGACCGCCGCCTGTGGAACGCTGTGGCCCTGCGCGAAGCCGTCATCAACGCCATCGTCCACAACGACTACAGCCGCGAAGCGCCGCCCAAGTTTGAAATCTTTGCCGACCGGATTGAGATCACCTCCACCTGCGCATTGCCCGAGGGCTTGACCCCCGCCGAGTTTTTTGAGGGCTACTCCATCCCCCGCAACAAAGAGCTGATGCGCGTCTTTCGCGACCTGGAACTGGTGGAGCACCTGGGCTCGGGCCTGCCCCGTATCACCGAGTTTTATGGGCCGGAGTGTTTTCGTTTCACCGAAAATTTTTTGCGCATCACCTTTGCCGCCAGTGGGCCGGTGTATGAGGAAGAAGCAACCGAGCAAGTCGAGGCCCCAGTCGAGGCCCCAGTCGAGGCCCCAGTCGCATTGACGGACACCGATCAGAAAATTCTGACCGCACTAACTGTCAAACCACTGGGACGTAGCCCCTTGCTGAGCGCCCTCGGCTACAGCCAGCCTACAGGTAACTACAAGGCAGCCATGACCAAGCTGCTGCACGCGGGTCTGATCGAACCCACCATCCCCGACAAACCCAACAGCCGATTGCAGCAATACCGCCTGACAGAACAAGGAAGGGCCTTGTTGAAATGAACCTGCTTTTGACCACCTGCGCAATAGCCCCGCTTTTAATTGTGGCAATTTCGCCGCAATTAAAAATCAAGCTGGGTGCAATGAAATTACCATTTCGCAAATGTGCAGCTTTCTGGCGGATCACCACATGAAAAGGCTGGCGCAATGAGCGGCGAGAAAACCAAACTGGTGCCCAAGCTGCGGTTTCCGGAGTTTAAGACATCTGCGGATTGGCAGATTAAGCCATTTCAAAAGTTATTTACGATTGGCAGTGGTCGAGATTACAAGCATCTATCAAAGGGTAGTTTTCCTGTTTATGGCTCCGGCGGCTACATGCTCTCGGTGGATGATTTTTTGTATGATGGTGAGAGTGTTTGTATCGGTAGGAAAGGAACCATCAACAACCCGATGTTTGTCACCGGGAAATTTTGGACTGTTGACACGCTTTTCTATACGCATTCATTTCAACAGTGTTTACCAAAATTCATTTATGCTATTTTTCAAAAAATTGAATGGTTGAAACACAACGAAGCTGGCGGCGTGCCAAGCTTGTCTAAAACGATTATTGAAAAAATTCAGACTGCCGTACCTGACATACCTGAACAAGAAAAAATCGCCGATTGCCTGAGTTCACTGGATGAACTGATCGCCGCCCAAGCCAAAAAAATCCAAATCCTCAAAACCCACAAAAAAGGACTGATGCAGCAGCTTTTCCCCCGCGAAGGCGAAACCCAGCCGCGTTTGCGGTTTCCTGAGTTTCAAAATTCCGGAGATTGGGTGATAGAGCCAATTGGTGACAAGGTCGAGTTACTTTCTGGCTATCCGTTTGATGGGCCAGATATCTCACAGGACTGCTCTGGTGTGCCGTTGCTTCGAGGAATCAACGTCACTGAAGGACGAGTGCGTCATAACCCTGAAATAGACAGATACTTTACGGGGTCAGTAGACTCATTAGAAAAATATATGCTGCAATTAAATGATTTAGTGATCGGAATGGATGGATCGAAAGTGGGAAAAAACTCTGCTTTAATCACGTCCATTGATGCTGGAGCAATTCTAATTCAGCGCGTTGCTCGTTTGAGAGCAAAGAGCATTGATTTAATTAGATTCATTTTTCAACAAATCAACTCTTCGAAATTTCATCGCTATGTAGACAAGATCAACACAAGCTCTGGAATTCCTCATATTAGTGCGAAACAAATCAGAGAATTCTGCATAGCTTTTCCATCCGATCTGGAGCAACAACGTATCGCAGACTGCCTAACCTCCCTCGACAACCTCATCACCGCCGCCACCCAAGAACTCGAAACCCTCAAAACCCACAAGAAGGGCCTGATGCAGCAGCTTTTCCCTTCGGTAGAGGCGGTGGAGGCATGACCACAACCCTCACAGATGGAACCCCCATGAACGCCATGACTTCCTCAAACAAAAAACCATTTCTCCGAGGGGCAGAATGGGTTCGCGCAGACTTCCATCTGCACACCAAAGCAGACAAAGAATTCACATACAGCGGGGAAGAAAACGAATACAACAAAACTTATGTGAATGCGCTAGAAAAGGCCGGTATTCGGCTGGGCATCATCACCAACCACAACAAGTTTGATTTCGAAGAGTTCAAATCCCTACGCAACACGGCCCGAAAAAAACAAATCGGCTTGCTGCCGGGGGTAGAGCTTGCGGTGAGCGATGGACGTGCTGGCATCCATGTCTTGATTGTTTTCAGCGACGACTGGATCAGCTCTGGTAAGGATTACATCAATCCGTTTATCTCAGGCATGTTCCCTGGGAAAACCAAGGATGAGTATGAACATGAAAACGGATGCAGCGAAAAGACGCTGCTGCAAATGGTTGAGGCGCTAGATGGTTTATCTCGCGACTATTTCCTGATTTTTGCCCATGTGGAAGAACCTAAAGGGCTTTGGAAGGAGCTGGGCATCGGCAAGCTTTCTGCCTGGGGTGAAAGCCGCTACGACGTATTGCGCAAAAGAACATTGGGTTTTCAGAAAGTACGCTCTCACTACAAACCCCATGAGGCAGACAAACCTTGCCAACTGAAAGCAAAGAATGCACTGGGCGATTGGTATCCCGCCGAAGTCGAAGGCAGCGACCCGAAAAAGACCGAAGAGATCGGGCGTGGAAAGGCCTGTTACCTCAAACTCGGGGCGCTGTCGTTCGAGGCCGTCAAGTTCGCCTTGTTCGATCACGCGCACCGGGTTCGCCCGGAACTGCCCGCCCCCCGGCAGGCGGTGCTGTTGCGCCAAGTGCGTTTCAGTGGCGGGGCATTGGATGGGTTGATCGTGCCCTTTTCCCCGTCGCTCAATTGCCTGATCGGCCCGCGAGGCAATGGCAAGTCGGCGGTGATTGAATGCCTGCGCCATGCCCTGGGTTTCCGTGAAGGGTCGGATGAGCGATACAAGTCCGGCTTGGTGGAGCGGATGTTGTCGCCAGCGGGCAAGGTTGTGGTGGAGGCGGTGGATGAATTCGGGCGCGAAGTCCGGGTAGAGCGCGAACGCACCGGCCAGCCATCGGTGTATCTGGATGGGGTCTATCGCGACATTGCCCCTGGCTCGATCCTGAAAGACATTCTCTATTTCGGGCAAAAAGACCTTTCGACCCGCTCAGAGTCCTTCGACGAGGGCTTTCTCGACAAATTGCTGGCAGACCGGATTGACCCGAGACCACAGGAAGAAGCCGCGCTCATGGAAGGCGTGCGCCAAGCGGCCCGGCAACTAAAAGAAACACTGGAAGCCACCGAAAAAATCGCCGCACTGCAAAAGGAAAAGAACGAACTGGAAGCACAGCTTCAGGTGTTCACAGACAAGGGCGTGGACCAGCGGCTGGCCGACATGACCCTGTTTGATGGCGACCGGCAGGCGGTGGTGACGTGGCAACAGGCCCTGAAGGAGCTGGGCACGAACTTCAAAGAGTCAGCGGACTGGCATGATGCGGATGCGGCATTCCCCATGCTCAAATCCAAGCGCAGCGAACCTGTTGCCGCTGACCTTGCAGCGGCAAAAGCCAAGTCCGACGAGGCCAAGGCGACCGCCCAGGCCGCGCTGCAAACCTTGCGCGTGGCATTCACGGCGGTGGGCGAGGCCCTTCAGAAGCTGGCCCCGGTACAAGATGAGATGAAGCAGGAGGTGGCCGAACTTCAAAAAACGCTGAACGAGCCCCAGCTGGATTTGGGTCTGTTTCGCAAAAAAAAGGCACGGTTAGATCAGTTGACCAAGCTGCTGGCCGCAGGTGCCCAACGCGCCAGAACCGAGCAAACGGCGCGTGACTTGCTGGGTGCCGCCGTTAACAACCTGCACGATTTCTGGCGAGAAAGGTTCAAGGAACGCGCCGCCGAAGTGCGCCGCCTTGAATTGGATCTTCCGGCGGACATCCGCATTCAGACGGTTTTCAAAGGCAAGCGCCGGGCATTTGGCGAATTCCTGCGCTCCAAATTCCGAGGGAGCGGTTTGCAGGTAGCATCCTACGAAGCGATGGAAGCAGCGTTTGTCGATGGCCGCGAGCTGTACCAAGCCCGCACCATGTTGGAGTTGGAGGCGGGGCTGAGCGAAAACGCTGCGCTGAAGGTGCGATCCACCTTGCTGGAGCATCTGGCAGATTTCCTAAGTTTTCGCACACCCGATGAAACCGTCATCCTGTTCCATCAAAAGCCCCTGGGAGACTATTCTTTGGGGCAGCGGGCCACGGTGATTTTGCACATCCTCATGCATTTGCAACGGCACCCGGTCATTCTGATTGACCAGCCGGAGGATGATTTGGACAACGAAACGCTTTACAGCCACTTTATTCGCCAACTGCTGGAGCGCAAGGAACTGACGCAGTTTGTGTTCGCTACCCACAACCCCAATATCCCCGTGTTAGGTGACGCAGAGCAGGCCATTGTGTGCCGCAAGGAAGGGGAGAACTTCTCGTTCGACCACGGCAGCATTGACGACCAAGATATTCAACAGCGCATCGTGACCGTGATGGAAGGTGGTGAAGATGCATTCCGGCGCAGAAAGGAAATTTATCAGCTATGGAAGAGTTCGAACTGAGAAATCAGATTCTCTTAGGAGAAGACAGCACGCGGCAATTCAAGCGCGAGCCATCGGCGGATGCCAAGATGGCGGGAGAGATTGTTGCCTTCGCCAACAGTGGCGGGGGCCGCATATTCGTGGGTGTTGAGAAAGACGGCACGATTTCAGGACTAACCGGCAAAGAAGCCGAAAAAGTGGGCGAGGACATGGCGACGATTGCATGGGACAGCATTCGCCCACCGTTTTCGATTCTCTCGAAATCCATTCCGACGGGGGATGGCATTGTGGTTGTGATTGAGGTGGCCGATGGCGCATCGAAACCTTATTGCGACAACAAGGGGATCTATTGGGTCAAGAATGGCCCGGACAAACGCCGGGTGCAAAGCCCCGAAGAGCTGGCCCGGCTTTTCCAATCGGGCGGGAAGCTCTACGCTGAGCGCCAGGTGGTGGCAGCTTCGACATTGGAGGATTTCGACCACGGGCGTTTTGCACGGTTCTATGAAGCGAAATATGCTGAAACGCCACCCAGCCGAAGCGAAGAAGGTGAAGCCTACCAACGCACACTTGAAAACTTGGAACTGGTGGATTCAGGGCGGGTAACGGTTGCGGGCTTGCTGCTGTTTGGTGATCGCAGACGTTTGCCTGTCCTGCTGCCTGAAATGAAGATCGATGCCATTTGGTTCAAAGGTAAGGAACGGGCATCTTCCGAATGGCACGACCAGCGAAGAATCGAAGGAACACTTTCCGAACAATACGATGAAGGCATGGGTTTCCTGAAACGATGGAATTCACGCATTCAAGGGGAGGGCTCGTTCAACCAGCGTGGCCATGCCGAAATACCGGAAACCGTGTTTGAAGAACTGCTGGTGAATGCACTGATTCACCGGGACTACTTCATCAAGGACTCGATCAAGCTTTTCATCTTTGATGACCGCATTGAAATACGCAGCCCAGGAAAACTCCCGAACAGCCTCACCGTCGATCAGATTCGAAGAGGTGTTCGGCGCAGCCGCAATGTTCTTCTGGCCTCGTTTGCGCCCGATCTTCTGAATTTTCGGGGTGTTGGCAGCGGTATTGTTCGGGCGCTCAAAGCTTGGCATGCAATTGCTTGGGTCAACGACACAGAAAGCGAAGAGGTGGTGGTCACGATTGGCTTGGCTGCCCAAGTTTCCACAACGGCACCCACGCCATGAAAACCGTACACCCCACCCACCCACATGACTGAACAAAATCAAAAACAACTGGGCAAAACCCTCTGGGCCATTGCCGACCAACTGCGCGGCGCGATGGACGCGGACGATTTCCGCGACTACATGCTGTCGTTCCTGTTTTTGCGCTACCTGTCTGACAACTACGAGGCAGCGGCCAAAAAGGAACTGGGGCCAGACTACCCGCAACTGGAGGCCGAAGACCGCCGGGTGCCGCTGGCCGTGTGGTACGCGGGCAACCAGAGCGACGTGCCCGAGTTTGAACGGCAGTTGCGCCGCAAGGTGCACTACGTGATTGAGCCGCAGCACCTGTGGAGCAGCATTGCCCACATGGCGCGCACACAAGACCTGGGTTTGTTGGCCACGCTGCAAGCGGGGTTCAAGTACATCGAAACCGAGTCGTTCCAAAGCACCTTCCAGGGCTTGTTTTCGGAAATTGATCTGGGTTCGCCCAAGCTGGGCAAAACCTACACCGAGCGCAATGCCAAGCTGTGCGCCATCATCCAGAAAATTGCCGAGGGGTTGGCCGACTTCTCGCGGGAAATGGATGCGCTGGGCGATGCCTACGAGTACCTGATTGGCCAGTTTGCCGCAGGCTCGGGCAAGAAGGCGGGCGAGTTTTACACGCCGCAACAGATATCAGACATCCTCTCAACCATCGTCACGCTGGACAGCCAAGACCCCGTCACGGGTGCCAAGCAGCGGCTGGAGCGCGTGATGGACTTTGCCTGCGGCTCGGGCTCGCTGCTGCTGAACGTGCGCAAGCGCATGGGCGCACACGGCATTGGCAAAATTTACGGGCAAGAGAAAAACATCACCACCTACAACCTGGCCCGCATGAACATGCTGCTGCACGGGGTGAAGGACACGGAGTTTGAGATTTTCCACGGCGACACGCTGACCAACGACTGGGGCATGTTGCGCGAGCTGAACCCGGCCAAAAAGCCCGCGTTCGATGCCATCGTGGCCAACCCGCCGTTGTAACTATTCAGCCCCCCACAGGGGCAAACACCCCTCAAGCGCAGGCCTGACGCGCCAGGATCTGACCGGGCACCAGTGAAGGGGCGTTTGTGCCGGC
>JBEENR010000002.1:0-185258 GCA_041192045.1 Pseudomonadota bacterium
GTCGGTGTAGCCACACAGCGCGCTGTAACGCGGGCTGATGGTGATGTCTTCTAAATTGTTCAAGCCCGAAAACAAACTGACTTTGCTGAATTTGGACACACCGGTGATGAACACAAACCGCAAATGCTCGTCGGCTCCCTTCAAGACCGAATACAGGTTTTTCAGGCCCTCGCGCATGTCGGTGGCGCGCTCCCGGTGGGTGATGTTGTCCAGAATGGGCTTGTCGTATTCGTCAATCAGCACCACCACCCGTTGGCCGCTCATCTGATGGGCTTGGACAATCAGTTCGCGCAAGTTGCCCGCCAAATAGTCAGGCGCTAGGTCGGCGGGTTCGGGCAGTTGCAGGGCCATGCGGTTGATGCGCAGCAGGTCGCGAATGGCGGCATCCAGCCCGGCGCGGCTTTGCAGCACGCCGTCGCTAAAGCTGATGCGAATAACCGGGTGCTGTTGGCTCCAATCCCAGCGCGTTTCAGCGGCCAGCCCTTTGAACAGCGCGGCATTGCCTTGAAACAGCTCTTTGAACGTGTCGAGCAGCAGGCTTTTGCCAAAGCGGCGCGGGCGGCTTAAAAAGTAATAGTTGCCGGTTTGGGCCAAGTCCACTGCGTAGCCGGTTTTATCGGCGTAGTAGCAGCCCTCTTGCAACAGCAGCGAGAGGGTTTGTCGGCCAATGGGCAGGCGTTTGCGGGGCTGGGGGGGGGCTGGGTTCATGGTTCGGCCTTGATAGACAGCAGACAGCTTACAAATACACCACATTCAAGTCTGGCCCCAGCACCTGCTGGGCCAGGGGGACGAGGTGTTCGTGGTGGGTCAAGAACAGCACCTGCATCTGGCCAGAGAGATCGCCCAGCACCTGCAAACCGGCGGCGGTGCGTTCGTCGTCAAAGTTGATGAACAGGTCGTCGGCGATCAGGGGCAGGCGCGGCCCGTGGTCGGTTTGCAGCGACAAGGCGGCCAGGCGCAGGGCGAGGTAGAGCTGGTCGCGGCTGCCTTCGCTCATGCCGCTGACATCCACCGTTGGCCCGCTGGCCCGCACGCCCAGCAGGCGCGGTGTGTTGCCCTCCGAATCGACCAGCAGGCGTGCAAACGAGCCGCAGGTGAGGCGGCTGAACAGGGCCGATGCCTGGGCCAGCATGGGGCCTTGCTGGGTTTGGCGGAATTTTTCCATCGACCATTGCAGCAGCCGGGCGGCGGTGTGCAGTTTCAGGTAGCGCTCGGTGGCATCGATCATGCTGGCCAAGGCTTCTTGCCGACGGGCTTCGGCCTGGGCGGCGGTGTCGCTGCCGTTCTGGGCATCGAGCGCGGTTTTCTGGGTGCCGTGGCGGCTGCTGTGCAGGGCAATGGCTTCCACCACCTCGCCAGACTGGCGGGTGAGCTGGGCGAGTTCGGCCTCCAGGTCGTCGGGACTGGTGTCGGCCATGTCTTGCCGCAGGGCATCGGCAGACAGGCCGTCGGCTGCTTGGCTCAGGGCGCGTTCGGCCTGTGCCAAGGCGGCTTCGGCTAGGCGCTGCTGGTCAGACTGGGCCACGGCGGCGGCCAGTGCTTCAAGGTGCTGGGCATCGTCGCTGCGGGCGGGTTTGCCAACGGGCAGGGCGGGGGCTTCAAGACCGGCGGCGCTGAACAGGTCGGCTAGTCTGGCGTGCAAGGCGGTTTGCTGCTGCTGGTTGGCCGCCTGTTCGGCCTGGGTGGCTTGCAACTGCTGGCGCAGGGTGGTGGCGCTGCGCTGGGCCTGTTCGGCTTGCGCCAGGGCCTGTGCCAGGGCCAGGGCGGTGTCTTCTGGGGCCTGCTGCGGGTTCAGGCCGGTGTGCAGCACGCTGGCGAGTTCGGTGGCCAAGCGCTGGGCCTGGGCGCTGAGGCTGTCCAAATCGGCCTGCATGGGTTCAATGCGTTCGCTGCGGATGCTGTGGATACGGCCCAGCAGCGCGTCCAGCTGGCTCAGGCTATCGAGCTCAAATTCCACCTGATCCGGGTGTGCCGATGCGGGGTAGCCTGCCGCTTGCAGCGCGTCTTGCCAAGCGTGCAGCCAAGTCGCCTGCTCTTGCTGGGCGGCTTGGTGGCGCAGGCGCAGGCGGTGCAGGTTGTCTTGCGCGGCTTGGGCTTGCTGGCTCAGGCTCTGGCGTTGGCCTTGGGCCTGTTCGGTTTGGCTGATGTGGGCGCGGGCACGGCGCAGGCATTCGGCCAGTTCGGGGGCGGGCTGGGCTTCAGCGGGCGGGCCGCTGTCGGCTCTGGCGGCTTGCAGTTGCTGCCAAATTTGCTGTTGCAGCTGGGCCACGCGCTCGCTGCGCAGGCTTTGCTGCTGTTCCAGTTGGGCTTGCTCGTCCAGCGCGGCTTGCAGTTGCTGATGCTGTTGCAGCCAAGCCGGGGCCAGGGCCAGCGGCAAGTCGGGCAGGCCGCTGCGCTGGGTGATGGCCTGCCAGTCGCTCAGGCGCTGGGCCATGCGGCGCTCTAGGGCTTCCAGTTCGCTGGCGCACTGTTGCAGCGCCAGGGTCTGTTGTTCGTGCTGGCGGGTTTTGGCTTGGCGCTCGGCTTCGTGTTCGGCGCGGTCTAGCCGGGCATCGGCCAGCTGGTCGGCTTCGTGCAGTTGCTCGGTGAACCGGGCGGCCTGGGTGGGCAGTTCGTGCGGCTGGGTTTGAATCTGCTGCCAGGTTTGGTTGCGGCTGTGCCGTGCGGCTTGCACCTGTTGCAGCGACACCGGCTGAAAGTGGCGCACCAGTTGGTCTAGGGCCAGCGTCAGGTTTTGCAGGCTTTGCTGGTGCTGGCTCAGGGTCTGGCGCAGCGATTGGGCCTGGGCCGTGTCGCTGCGCTGCTGCTCCAGCAGGTTTTGCACCCAGCCCAGTTCGGGCGGCAGCAGGGCGCGCAGCGCGGCGGGCTGGGGGGTGACCATGCCCGGCAGGCTCAGGGCGGTGCAGGCACTGCTGATGCGGCGGGCCAGCCGGGCCAGCGTTTGCCGGGCCTCTGCGTCGGCGGTGGCGGTGTCGCCCAGGGCTTGCGCTTGTTCCACGGCGGCCAGCAAGGCGGTGGCTGGCGTGCCGGTGGGCAAGCGGCTGAGGGCTTGCGCCATCTGCTGCACCTCTTGCTCGCGCTCGGCCATTTGGTTTTGTGCGGCTTGCAGGTCTTGCAGGTTTTGCAGACGCTGCTGGAGCAGGCGTTGCAGCCGTTTGCGCAAGGGGGCGGCGGGCAGACGCTGGCGCACGCTGTCTTCAAGGTCGGCAGGCCAGCCAAGTTGCTGGGCCAGTTGCTGGGCCTGTTGCCAGTCGTGGCGCAGCTCGTCTTGGCGTTTGATGAGGTCGCTGCGGTGGGCGCGGAACTGCAAGCGGCGCTCGTTGAGGTGGGTGATGTCGGGTGCGCGCAGCAGCAGGGCGGGTGTCAGTGACAGGCCCTCCAGCGCTGTCTGTGTCTGCTGCAAGCTGTCTTGCAACCGGGCTTGGTCTGCGGCCAGCAGGGCCAGGCTTTGCCGGGCGCTGGCCAGCCGTTCGGTGGCATCGGGCGGCAGCCGGGGTGGCTGGCCGCCTAGGGATTGGTGGCGGGCGCGGGCGGCATCCAGGGCTTGCAACAGCGGGCGTACCCGGCGCAGCCGCTCCAGGCGGCTGATGTGCTGGCGGATCTGCGCATCGCGCTGGCGGGCGCTGTGCAGCGCGGCCTCGGTGTCGGCCAGGGCTTTGTGCTGCTCCACCCAGTCGGCACTGCGCAGCGTGGCCTGTTTGAAGTCGGCCTTGGCGGCTTCTAGCGCATCCAGCGCTTGGTGGTACTGGCGCGACTGCGAACGGCGTTTGCCCCACAGGGCATCGGCCTCGTCGCGCAGGGCTTGCAGCTGCTCGCCCAGGTGTTGCAGACCCGCTGCCGACTGGAACAGCAGCCGCCCCATGTCGTCTGACGCGGCCAAGATGCCCGCACCGCCTTTGACCAGCGTGTCATGGTCCAGCGCATGCAGCCGGGTGAAGGCGCTGGCCTGCCACGGGCCTAGCCAGCTTTGCAAGGCGGTGTCGGGCAGGACTTGGTCGCTGGGGGTGCGCAGGGTGTTTTTGTTGCCTTTGGTGCGGTCAAAGGCCAGGCTTTCGGTGGGTTCGCTGCCCGGTGTGCCGCGTTGCAGCACGCCACCCAAGCGCAGCTCGGGCATGGGGTGCAGAAAGGCCCAGGGCGTGCGCATGCCCATGCCAAACAGCCAGTCGCTGATGGCGTTGCGTACGGTGGACTTGCCCGCTTCGTTGGGGCCGACGATGAGGTGAATATCCCGCGCACGCCACGGCAGCGACAGGCTGCGGTCGGTAAATTTGCCGTAGCGAATCAGTTTGAGTTCATGAATGCGCATGCCGCAGGCTCCCGAAAAATCCAGAAAAAAACGTTGGCTGGCCCTGCGCCTTAGGCCGCTGGGCGGGTGCTGCTGGGGGCGCTGTCTTGTGCCAGCCGTGCCAGCAGCAGCGGCGTGGCTTGCTGAAGGCCCTCCATCATGGCGGCTTCGGGGGCTTGGTTCCAGGCCAGCAGTTCGGGCGAGGCTTGCAAGACCTCGTGCGGCAGGCGGGTCAGCACATCTTGCCAGTCGGCTTGCAGGCTGCGCATGAAGTCGGGGTCATCGGGGGCGGATTGGGCCATGTGCGCCAGCTCGGCCAGGGCGCTGCTGTCTTCGTCAGACACGGCACGCGGCGCGGCGGCCTGCGGCGGGCTGTCCCAGCGCACCTTCTCAATCCAGATGCGGTCTGCCGACAAGGCCAGCGCTTGTGCAATCACCTCTTGGCGCAGCTGGCCCTCTTGCCCGGCCCAACGCCCACTCTGGGCCGATGGCCCCTGAAACACCACCCGCACCGCCAGCGGGCGCTGGCCTGGGGTGTCGTCCAGCAGCTGTTGCAAGCCCCGGCCCACTTGCCGCAGCACATCGGGCTCGTCGCGGCAGCTGGCGGTATCGATGCGCAGCAACTGCCAGCGCAACACATCCACCGACAGGGGCTCCACGCGGCGAATCTCGTCCGCCTCTGCCGTGACCAAGAGCGCCCCGCGTGCGCCGGGCTCGCGAATGTGGCGGCCCTGCAAGTTGCCGGGGTAGGCCAGGGTGACGGCCCCGCGTTGCCACACCGCAGACTCGTGCACATGGCCCAGCGCCCAGTACTGGTAACCCTTGGCCTCCAGCTCGGCCTGGGCACAGGGCGCGTAGCGGGCATGTTCGCTGTGCCCTTCCAGGGCGGTGTGCAGCACGCCAATATTGAGCCAGCCCGGCACCGGCGGCGGGTAGCTGGGCACCAGGTTGTCGGTGGTGGCCGCGTGCTGGAAGCTGCGCCCGTGCAAGGCCACTTGCAGCGCGGGCAGCTGAAAGGTTTCGGCCTTGCGGCTGGAAAACACCCGCACGTTGTCCGGCAGCATCAGGCTGCGCGTCATTTCGCTTTGCGCATCGTGGTTGCCATAGAGCAAAAACACCGGAATGCCTGCTTGGCGCAACAGCCCCATTTGCCGCACGAAAAACAGGCCGGTGTTGAAGTCTTTCCAGTTGCCGTCGTAAATGTCGCCCGCAATGACCATGAAATCCACCACTTCATCCAGCGCCTGTTGCACCAGCTGGGCAAAGGCATCGCGGGTGGCGGTGCGCAGGCGCTGTGCCGGTGCGTCGGGGTAGGCCGACAAGCCCCGCAGGGGGCTGTCAAGGTGCAAATCGGCGGTGTGGATGAATTTCATGGCGATCAGAAACGGTGCGGCTCGTAGGGCGGTAAGCCTGAGATTGTGCGAGGAAAAGCCGCCGTGCCACGGGGCTGCGGCGTAAACTGAAACGCTTGCCGTTTCTTTGGAGCGCCCTGCCATGAATGCCGCCACCCCTGCCCAACACCTGCTGCCCACCCTGGCACCGCGCCCGGTGCCACCCGGTTTGTTAACCGCCTTGCAAGCGCGTTTTGGCGCGCAATGCTCCACCGCGCTGGCGGTGCGCGAGCAGCACGGGCGCGATGAATCGGTGTTTGATGTGCCCCCACCCGCCGCCGTGGTGTTTGCCCACAGCACGCAAGACGTGGCCGATGCGGTGCGCCTAGCCGCCCAACACCGGGTGCCGGTGATTCCGTTTGGCGTGGGCTCGTCCTTAGAAGGGCATTTGCTGGCGGTGCAGGGCGGCATCAGCATTGACCTGAGCCGCATGAACGCGGTGCTGGCGGTGCATGCCGAAGACCTGACGGTGACGGTGCAGCCCGGCGTGACGCGCAAGGCGGTGAACGAGGCGGTGAAGAGCGAGGGCCTGTTCTTCCCGATTGACCCTGGGGCCGATGCCAGCATTGGCGGCATGGCGGCCACCCGTGCCAGCGGCACCAATGCCGTGCGCTACGGCACCATGCGCGAAAACGTGCTGGCCCTAGAGGTCGTCACTGCTAGCGGCGAAGTGATCCGCACCGGCACCCGCGCCAAGAAAAGCAGCGCGGGCTATGACCTGACGCGCCTCTTGGTGGGCAGTGAGGGCACGCTGGGCATCATGACCGAAATCACCCTCAAGCTCTACCCGCTGCCCGAGGCGGTGTCTGCCGCGGTGTGCTCCTTCCCGAGCATTGAGGCCGCCGTGCGCACCACCATTGCCATCATCCAAATGGGCATTCCCATTGCCCGCTGCGAGCTGATTGACGCGGCATCGGTGCGGGCGGTGAATGCCCACAGCAAGCTGAACCTGCGCGAAGAGCCGCTGCTGCTGATGGAGTTTCATGGCTCACCGGCCAGCGTGCAAGAGCAGGCCGAAACGGTGCAAGCGCTGGCCCAAGAATTTGGCGGCCAAGCGTTTGAATGGGCCACCACGCCCGAGGAGCGCACCCGGCTGTGGACGGCACGGCACAACGCCTACTTTGCCGCCGTGCAAAGCCGCCCCGGCTGCCGGGCCGTGACCACCGACACCTGTGTGCCCATCAGCCGCTTGGCGGATTGCCTGCTGGACTCGGTGGCCGAGGCCGATGCCAGCGGCCTGCCCTATTTTTTGGTGGGCCATGTGGGCGATGGCAATTTCCACTTCGGCTACCTGATTGACCCCGCCAAGCCCGAAGAGCGTGAAGTGGCCGAGGCGCTGAACCGGCAACTGGTGGCACGCGCCCTGCGTTTGGGCGGTACCTGCACCGGCGAGCACGGCGTGGGCCTGCACAAAATGGACTTTTTGCTGACCGAGGCAGGCAGCGGCGCGGTGGACATGATGCGGGTCATCAAACAAGCCCTAGACCCGGACAACATCCTGAATCCGGGCAAGATTTTCAGCATGGGCTGAGGCGTGCATCAAGCCGCTGCTGCCGCATGCCCCCTGGCGCGCAGCCAAGTGTCCAAGTCGGCTGCGGGCATGGGACGGCTAAACAGGTAGCCCTGGAACAGCTCGCAACCGTGGGCCAGCAGGAACGCCATTTGCCCCTGCGTCTCCACCCCCTCAGCCACCACCGCCATCCCCATGCTGTGACCCAAGGCCAAGATGGTGCGTACGGTAATGGCATCGCTGGGGTCTTTCAGTACATCGCGCACAAAGGACTGGTCAATCTTGATTTCGGACAGCGGCATGCGCTTGAGGTAGGCCAGCGACGAGTAGCCGGTGCCAAAGTCGTCCAGTGAAAATTGCAGGCCGTGGGCTTTGAGGGCGTGCATTTTCTCAATCGCATCGTCCATGTTGCTGATGAGCAGGCTTTCGGTGATTTCGATTTTCAGGCGGGCCGGGTCGGCTCCCGTGGCGGCCAGCACTTGCAGCACCTGGGACACAAAGTCGGGCTGGCGGAACTGCCGGGGGCTGACATTGACCGACAGCACCCAGTGCGCCTTGTCTGGCTCGCTGGCCCATTGCACCAGCAGCTCGCAAGCGGTCTGCAAAATCCACAGCCCCAGGGGCACAATGACCCCGGTTTCTTCAGCCAGCCCAATGAACGTTGCCGGGGATACCTGCCCGCGTTTCGGATGCTGCCAGCGGATCAGCAGCTCGGCTCCGCGCACGGCCTGTCGGTGCAGCACGGGTTGCAGATAGATGGCGAACTGGTTGAGCACCAAACCCTGGCGCATATCGGTTTCCAGGGCTGCGCGGTCGAGCACGGCCTGCTGCATCACTGGATCAAAAAAGCGCAAGGTGTTGCGCCCGGCATCTTTGGCCTGGTACATGGCAATGTCGGCCTGCTTGAGCAGCTCATCGGTGGTGCTGGCTGGGTTGTCCACGATGGTCACGCCAAAACTGGCCGAACCCTCGAAGAGGGTTCCCCGCAAATCGTGCGGCAGCGCAAGGGCTTGCAGCATTTTGTTGCCCACCTGTTTGGCCTGGTTGGCGGCTTCGTCGGGCTGCGGGCTCAAGGCTTCCAGCAGCACCACAAATTCGTCACCACCCAAGCGGGCCACCGTGTCACCTTCACGCACGCAGTCTCGCAGGCGCTGCGCCACGTTGCACAGCAGCAAGTCGCCCACATCGTGGCCCAGGGTATCGTTGATGAGTTTGAATTTGTCCAAGTCCAGCAGCATCAGGGCCAAACAGTGCGGCTGGCGGCTCATGCTGATGAGTGAACGGCGCAGCCGCTCGTTGAGCAAGCGGCGGTTGGGCAATTGTGTGAGGACATCGTAGAACGCCAGATGCCGGATTTCTTCTTCAGCCGCCTTGCGCTGAGTGATGTCCGTCATGGTGGACACGTAGTGGGTGGTGCGCCCGTGCTCGTCTTTCACGCCCGTGATGGTGAGCCACTCCAGATAGACCGACCCGTCTTTGCGGCGGTTCCAGATCTCGCCTTGCCAGTGCCCCTCGGTATTCAACTGTGCATTCATGCTGGCATAGAAAGCTTCGTCGTGCCGCCCAGCGTTGAGCAGCCGGGGTGTTTGCCCAATGGCTTCCTGCGCGCTGTAGCCGGTGAGTTCGGTAAAGGCGGCGTTGACTTGCAGAATCGTGCGCTGGGTGTCGGTGACCAGCATGGCCTCTTGCGCCTCGAAGGCGGTGGCAGCAATGCGCAAGCGGGTATCGGCCTCGCGGCGGCGAGCCATGCTGTCCAAAAAGGTGTTGAACCAGCCCACCAGCTCCTGCACCTGGGGCAGCGAGCGGGGCAGCTGCATGCGCCAAGCGTCATCAAGCACCCCTTGCTGAAAGCGTTTGAAGCCCTCGGCAATGGCCCCAATGGGTCTGACCACGCGGGCAGCGAATACTTGTGTCAGCAGCAGCGTCATCAGCACGCTCAGGAACAGCAGCAACCAGCCCGTGTTGCGGATGCCCTGCATGGAAGCCAGCAGCGAGCTCTGCGGCACCAAGCTGACGATGTACCAGTCTTGAGCGGGCATGTGCTGGTAGCTCAACAGCGTGGGCTGGCCGTTGACGGTTTGCAGGCTGGAGCCCGAAGCCCCCACCAGCAGTTGTGTGAACGCCTGCGGGACGGCATCGCCAATTCTGTCGGTGTTGGGGGTGTAGATGAGTCGGTGCCGTGCATCGAGCAGCAGCAGCGAAGCACCCTCGGCCAGGTTCAACTGGCTGAAATGCTGGTGCAGCTCGGTGGTCGAAAAGTTGATCACCAGCATGCCCACGGGCTCGGGTTTGAGCCAGGTGGCATGAGGCCGCATCAGCAACTTGGTGGCCACGACCACCTTGTTCTCGTGGGAGAACATCTGGATGTTCTCCTCGACACCGTGCCAGACCACGGAAGCCTCTGACTGGAGGGTGCGCTCCAGCAGGGCATCGCGCATGCCGGGCCGGATACCGTCTTCACTGAGCGAATCGCCCACGTGGTAATGCTCGCCATTGAGCGAAAACAGGTCAATCGAGACCAGGCCACGCAAATTGCGGTAGTTGCTCAGCAGGTAGCCGATGCGGGCCTTGGTGGCCAGTTTGTCGTAAGAGCCACTGCTGAGCGCGTCTGCGTCTTGCCCTGGGTTGCCCAGCGCGGTGGTGATCTCTTCCACCTGCGCCAAGTTGGCAGCCAGGGCCTCCACCTGCTCAATGTGCAGGCCGATGTAGTCCTGCTGCGAGCGCAGCATTTGCATGCTGTGCTCGTAAGCATGGCGCATCAGCGTCTGTTGGGTGATGGTCTGCGTCAGGACGAATTGCGTGAGCAACGGCAGCAAGCCAATCAGCAACAGAATGGCCGTGAATTGCAGCACAAAGCTGTGCCGAAAAGGCTGCCATTTCGACATACTGGTCTGGCTTACCCGGCGGGTTGGGTGGGTGATGTCACGTTGTCCTGACGCGGAGGTTTCAGTTCACGTTAGCCGCCGTCACCACCTGGGTGGGCACCATGATTTCCATGGGGGGTGTGCCACCTTTGAGCAGTTCCAGCGCGGTGATAACCCCCTGATAGCCCTGGCGGTCGGCCTGCTGGTTGACGGTGGCGAGCAGTTGCCCCGCTTTGATGGCGGTTTTGGCCTCTTCCAGCGCGTCAAAACCCACAATCTGCACCGTGCGGTTACCCGTTTCTTGTACGTATTTGATGACCCCAATGGCCATCATGTCGTTGGCACAGAACACCAACGACACCTTGGGGTGGGCTTTGAACAGGGTTTTGGTCAGTTGGTAGGCCTCGTCAATTTTCCAGTTGGCCGACTCGCTGGCGACCACGTGGATGTGTGGGTTTTCTTTGAAAGCTCGCAATGCCCCGCGCTTGCGTTGTTCGGCGTTGTCTGCCGTGCGGATACCCTCCAGCACCACCGCCTGAGCCGGTGCGCTGACCTTGCTGGCCATGAACTGAGCGACCTCGTAGGCCCCCTGCTCGTTGTTGACGCTGATGAAAGGCACGGGCTTCATGCCGCTGGCCGCCATCGCCTCGGGGTTGAGCCGGTTGTCGATGTTGACGATGTGGATACCTGCGTCCTGGGCTTTTTTCAGCACCGGCACCAAGCGCATGGAGTCACCCGGTGCGATGACGATGGCCTGGGTCTTGGCCTCAATCTCCTGTTCAACCAGCTGGATTTGCTGTTCGATCGAGGTTTCCTGCGTGGCCGTGCGTACCCGCAGATCGACTCTGTATTCCTTTTGAGCCTGACGTGCGCCTTTTTCCATTTCAATGAAAAACGGGTTGGTCAAGGTTTTCATGATGAGCGCCACACGGGCTTGCGCCACCTGTGCGGGCGCTTCCTTGGCCAAAATGTCACCCGTGCTGACGACCGCTTTGGGGGTGGAGTCGCCACAGGCCGCCAGCAGGCAGACCATCAGCGCAGCAAAGAAACGGAATCGTGTTTTCATGGATTGCCTGCCAGTCAAAAAGAGGAATGGGCGTGGTGCAACGAACAGCCCAGCAAAAACCCGGCCTGTTCAAGACCATTATCGAAGCGACGTATTGCCACGGTCTGACACAGGTCAACGCCCGCTGCGCAAACGTTCAATCAAACCATTGAGTTCGTCGAGCGAGGCAAACTGAATCGCGAGTTCGCCCATGTCTTCCCAACGGCCATGGCGCTTGCTGCGTTTTTTCAACCGCACCTGCACATCCGCCATCAGCAAGTCGGCCAGCTCTTCTTGCACCCGCAGCACATCGCGCGAGGCTTCGGGGGTGGCTTGAGCGGCCTTGCGGGCGCTGTCGGTACTGGGGGTCGTGGGGGTGCCGTTCTGGGTGGCTTCGGCGGCGAGTTTTTTCACCAGCGCCTCGGCTTCACGCACCGTCATTTTGCGGGCCGCAATTTGGTTGCCCGCGGTGATCTGACTGGCCTTGTCCAGCGCCAGCAGGGCGCGGGCATGGCCCATGTCCAAGTCGCCTGCCATCAGCATGGTTTGCACCGGGCTGGCCAGTTGCAGCAGGCGCAGCAGGTTGCTGGCGGCACTGCGCGAACGCCCCACCGCCTGCGCGGCTTGCTCGTGGGTGTGGCCAAATTCCTGAATCAGCCGCTGCAAACCTTGGGCCTCTTCTAGGGGGTTAAGGTCTTCGCGCTGGATGTTCTCAATCAGCGCCATGACGGCGGCAGACTCGTTGGGCACATCGCGCACCAGCGCCGGCACGCTGTCGAGTCCGGCCAGTTGGGCGGCGCGGAAGCGGCGCTCGCCAGCAATGATTTCAAACTTTCCGGCCTGCGCACCCTCGCTCAGGGGCCGCACCAGAATCGGCTGCATGATGCCTTGCGAGCGAATGCTCTCGGCCAGTTCGTACAGCGCGCCTTCGTCCATGCGGGTGCGGGGCTGGTAGGCACCGGGCACCAGATCGCTCAGAGGCAGCAAACGTGGACTGCCTGCGGCGGTGGCTGCCGTGTTGGCCGTATCGGCATCGGCCACCTGGGGGCCTAGCAGGGCTTCAAGTCCTCGGCCTAAGCCTTTGGGTTTTTTGGTCACCATGAATCAAGCGGGTTGGGGTTGTGTCGAAACGGGGGTTCGATCCAGTCTAGCAGCAGCGCGTGGCCCTGCGCCCAGTCAGCCAAACCTGAGTCGGCGTTGATGTGGCCGCACGCACCGAGGTCAACGAAGCGCGAACCCCAGTCGTGGGCCAAACCTTGGGCACGTTCAAAACGGCAATACGGGTCGTTGCGGCTGCCCACCAGCACACTGGCAAACGGCAGCGGCTGGCGCACAATGGGTGCCCAGCTGGGCAAGGGGTCGCGCAGCTCGGGCCGCTCGGTATCGCCCGGTGCCACCAGCAGCGCGCCGCGTATTCGGTGGGTGCTGCTTGAAAGCGATGCCCAAGCAGCCACCAAGATGCAGCCCAGGCTGTGCGCCACCAGCACCAGCGGGCCGTCGGTACTCAGCACCACGTCTTCTAGGCGGGCGATCCAGTCGCCCCGGCGCGGTTGCATCCAGTCGTGCTGCTGCACCCGCTGGTAGCCGTGCTGGCGTTCCCAGTGGCTTTGCCAGTGGTCTGGCCCGCTGTTCTGCCAACCGGGCAGGATCAAGACATGTTCAGGTTTCATGCACTGTGTTTCACGTGAAACAGGCGGGCTCAGCACTGCGCCACGCGCTGAACAATTTCTTGGGCAAACGCGACAAACGCTTGGCTACCCTTGGCCGCAGGGTCAAACACCACACCGGGCAGACCGTAGCTGGGCGCTTCGGCCAGACGCACATTGCGCGGAATCACGGTGTCAAACACCTTGTCGGCGAACTTGTTTTTCAGCTCGTCACTCACCTGCTGCTGCAAGGTGATGCGCGGGTCGAACATGACCCGCAACAAGCCAATGATCTTCAGGTCTTTGTTCAGGTTGGCATGCACCTGCCGGATGGTGTGGGTCAAGTCGGCCACGCCTTCGAGGGCAAAGTATTCGCACTGCATGGGCACCACCACGCCATGCGCGGCACACAGGCCGTTGAGGGTGAGCAGGCTCAGCGAGGGCGGGCAGTCGATCAGCACAAAGTCGTAGGCTGGGTCCACGGTAGCCAGCGCGGTTTTCAGGCGCTGGTCACGCTGGGGCAGACTCACCAGCTCCACCTCGGCCCCGGCCAGTTCGCGGTTGGCCCCCAGCACGTCATAGCCGCAAGCCTGCGCACGCACCACGGCCTGCGCCACCGAGGCCGAACCCAGCAACACGTCGTACACCGACAAGGCCATGCTGCGCTTGTCAATGCCAGAACCCATGGTGGCATTGCCCTGCGGGTCCAAGTCCACCATCAACACACGTTGCCCGATTTGGGCCAAACCAGCGGCCAGGTTGACGGTGGTGGTGGTCTTGCCGACCCCACCTTTTTGGTTGGCAATGCAAAAAATATGGGCCATAAGGGATACCGGTGAATTATTTGGACAGGGCCAGCTTGATGCCAAAACCAATCAGGCACACGCCCGCCAGCTTTTCCAGCGTGCGCGCAATGACCGGGTTGGCGCGCAAACGCTCAGCCAGAAAATGGGCCAGCAGCACCGCCACCAAGCCATACAAAAACGTCAGCACCGCCACGGTCACGGCCATGGCCCCAAAAGTGAACAGGCCCTGGTGTTGGGCCGGGTCCACAAACAGCGGGAAGAAGGCCATGTAAAACACAATGGCCTTGGGGTTGAGCAGGGTGATGGTGAAGGCTTGCTGAAAATACTGCCGGGGCCGAATGTTGAGCACCGGTTTGTCGCCGGGCTTGGCCAGCAGCATCTTCCAGCCCAGCCAAGCCAAATACGCCGCGCCCAGCCACTGCACCGCGTAGAAGGCCGCCGGATACGCCATCAACAAAGCCGCCACCCCGGCCACCGCCAGCCACATCAACACCTGATCCCCCGCCATCACCCCCAAGGTCGCCGCCAGCCCACCCCGAATGCCGCCCTTGCTGGTGGACGTGATGAGCGCCAGATTGCCAGGGCCGGGAATGGCGAGGAACAAGATGATGGCGGCAACGAACGCGCCGTAGTCTGCGATACCGAACATGGGTTTCCTTAAGTGTTGAAACACGGCCTGCCCTTGGGCATGGCCGATTGGATGTGTTGAATCATTGAACTGTGCTGAACATCTTGCCAGTGCAAGAGCAGCAAATCTCGTTGTAGGCTGGTTTCGCTGACTTGCTGGTGTCCTTTGGCACGACGCAACGACTCTGAATTCATGGCAGTGACCAACACGGCCATCAAATCATGCCCTTGAACCAGTTGCCAGCCAGACAACCATCCGTGCTGCGCACACGCCTGAATCAGGGTCGCCAACTGATGCTGATCCATGTCATGCCCCGCCTCTCGCAGTTTGGACAGAAACGCTTGATGCAAGTCGGGTATGCGCAGTGTCAGGCTGGCTCGGTCAAACCACTGCGGGTTCAACACAGACATTTTTTCGAAAGAAATACACCACCCTTGCTGTTCGTTCAGCAAACGCAGCACGCCAAACTGTGAGGCTATGTGCCGCACCTGCTCAACCACCGTGCAGCCCTGCTGTCGCTCAAAAGCGGTTCTTTTGCCTGCATCTACCGTGGCTGCCAGCAAGCGCTCCATGCTCATTTGCGTGGGCTGTGAGCACTGAAGCAACAGCAAGCTGGTTTCCAAATCCGTCTCATCGGTGAGCACCACACGGGGTGGCGGTGCATGGCCCAGCAGGCGGTCAAAGTCTGCATCCACCAAACCCAGCACACGCGGTGCCAAAACCTGGCCTTGCAGCAACTGCAAGGTATGCAGCACCGTGGATTTACCTCCACACTCCACCGGGCGCAATGCCCTCTGGTTGAGCCGTGTTTCCCAAAAGCGCAAGTCAAAATCGCCTTCCAGCAGCAGAAAGTGTGCAGGGGTGTCCAGCGCCTTGATATGAATCTCGGATGCCAGCGCCGCGGGTGTTTTCGGAATGGACTGGAGCATACGCGTCACCGCTCAGTCGCTGTTGACTTGTACCGACAGGCCCACCGTCAGCTCGTTATGGCCGTGGATGATGTAGGGCGAATGGGTGGCCAGCAAAGCATCAAAGCCCACCAAATCAATGACCGCCTTTAAATCTTTCAGGAAGCGCTCCTGCCAGTCCACATGCAGCGACAGCTCGGGCTCATCTAACAGCACCAGCGTGTTGGGCTGGGTACGAAACAGCAGGTCGTAGGCCAGCACCAGTTGGTGCTGTTCGCCCGATGACAGGGCATTGACCGACAAGCGTTGGGCTTTGCCGTGGATAGACTCCACCACCAGATCGTGCGTTTTAGGGTCAATCTTCAACGCCTTGTTGCTGAATTTTTCACCCATCAGATCGAGCATCAAGCGAACCCGTTGGGCCAAGTTGCCGACGATTTTCAGTTTAGCCTGGGTGTCACGCACATACACCGACATGGCCGCGCGGTACACGTCGGTGAGTAACTGGTCTTCGTTCAATGCCATGCCTGGGGTTTGCTCATCCAAAATGCCCAAGCTTTGGTAATCGGTCTGTTGGCGTTTGAGGGTGTGCAGGGACTGGATGATGTCCTCCTGCGTCATCAAACCATCGCCCAACGGGCCAGATGCTTGCTGCAACAGACGCTGGGGATAGGTTTGGTCAAGCCGCTGTGCTTCGCGTCCGTATTCAGCCAGTGTCTGATCAATGCGGTTTTTGAGGTCAGCGGAATAGGCCAATACGGTGTCGCGAATAGCCGTACCTTCTTGTCGCAAGTAATTCCTCGCCGATGGCCGTCCTACTCGAATCAAGCGCTGTGCCTGTATCAGCAAGGTTTGCGGCATGTGGCTACCGACCAATTTTCCCCAATCGATCAGATCTTTGGGTACATCCTCATCACCCCAACGAGCAACAATATCCAAGGCGTTCATCACCTCCCCCGTCTCGTCATCACGCCAACGGTCTGGCCCCACCTGGTGGAAAGGCAAATGCCGCTCTAAGCGCAAGGCAATTTTCGTAAAAACCTTCTCGTTGATCGTGAAAGTTGTCGCATCACCGCCTGTACCAGGCCAATAACGTAACTGTGCCTGCGCAATGCCGTGCTCTTCCATGCGAACAGCCCCAACCTCGCTGCCATCGCTCAACACCACGTTGAACTCACGGTATGGGTAGCGCAGCAAATCCAGCATGGCGACGGTCTCGCCACTGAGGAGCGCATGCGTGAGCTTGAACATCACGGTTTTGCCCACGCCATTGCGCCCAAACACAATGGTGGTTCGCTCAGGCTTCAGCACGATGTCATGGTTGTACATGCCAAACAGCTGTCTGGCATGAATGCTTTTGACCCGCACGCCCAAGGAAGGGATTTCGTTCATGAGGAATCCTTTGTTAGTTGCCATTGGCTGGCCGCAGCCAAACCACACAGCGCTCAGCCGCCAGCCCCGGCACCTGCAAAGGCTCTACGTGAAACACCTCGGCCCAAGAGGCGGCGGTTTTCAGGGCCAGCAACTCGTCGGCGGGGTGTTTGCCTTTCATGGCCATCCACACCGCGCCGG
Organism: Pseudomonadota bacterium; assembly: GCA_041192045.1. Lineage (GTDB taxonomy): Bacteria > Pseudomonadota > Gammaproteobacteria > Burkholderiales > Burkholderiaceae_C > Hydrogenophaga. The sequence goes on from JBEENR010000002.1 coordinate 16,656, forward strand.
GTTTCAGGGCGGGGCGCGACCAGTTCACAAAGTCCACCAAGGATGCAAAGGCGCGGGAGGCGATCACGTCAAAACCACCGCCCTCTTCTGCCGTCAGGCTTTCCACCCTGGCATGCAGGCCGCACAGATTCGGTAGCCCCAAGCTGGCCGCTGCTTGTTGGATGAAGGCGGCTTTTTTGCCGACCGTGTCCACGCAGCTCACTTGAATCTGCGGGCAGGTGATAGCAATCACCACGCCGGGCAGACCGCCGCCCGAGCCCACATCGAGCAACTGGATGGCTTGCCCGCCGGTGTGGCGCAGCAGCGGCGGGATGACTGAGAGACTGTCGAGCAGGTGGTGCGTCATCATCTCGGCGGGGTCGCGCACAGCGGTCAGGTTGTACACCCGGTTCCATTTTTGCAGCAGGGCCAAATAGTCCAGCAGCTGGGCCACTTGCGCCTCGGTGAGTGACAGGCCCAGCGTTTGCAGGCCAGACAGCAGCACGGCGCGGCTCATGCCGACACGCTCTGGGCCGTTACGCCCGCGTCGGTGGGCACGGTGGCAAAACCCCGGAAGCCGCCTTTTTTCAGGTGAATGAGCAGCAGCGAAATGCTGGCCGGTGTGATGCCGGAAATGCGCGAAGCCTGGCCCAGGGTTTCGGGCCGGTGTTTGTTCAGCTTTTGGCGGGCTTCAAACGACAGGGCGGCCACTTGCATGTAGTCCAGATCGGCGGGCAGTTTCAGGTCTTCAAAATGCGCGGCACGCTGTACCTCGGTTTTTTGGCGGTCAATGTAGCCCGAATACTTGGCCGCAATTTCCACCTGTTCCACCACGGGCTCCAGCAGACCGGCCAGTGTTTCACGTGAAACGTCGGGGCTTTGGTGTTTGCCACCGTCTAGGCTCATCAGGTCGGCATAGCCCACGCCGGGGCGGCGCAGCAAATCAAACAGATTGTGTTCGTGCTCAATGGCTTTGCCCAGCACCCGCTCGCTCTCAGCGGCGGGCAGGTTGCGCGGGTTGACCCAGGTGGTTTTCAGGCGCTCGGTTTCACGGGCCACCGCATCGCGCTTGCGGCAGAAGGCATCCCACTGCGCATCGCCCACCAAACCCATGCGGCGACCGGCTTCGGTCAGGCGCATGTCGGCGTTGTCTTCGCGCAGTTGCAGCCTGAATTCGGCCCGGCTGGTGAACATGCGGTAGGGCTCGGTCACGCCCTGCGTCACCAAGTCGTCCACCAGCACGCCCAGGTAAGCCTCGTCGCGTTTGGGCAGCCAGGGCGCTTCGCCCCGGCATTGCAGCGCGGCATTGAGCCCAGCAAACAGGCCCTGTGCGGCAGCTTCTTCATAGCCGGTGGTGCCGTTGATTTGGCCAGCGAAGAACAGGCCTCTGATCTGGCGGGTCTCGAAGCTGCTTTTGAGCGAGCGCGGGTCGAAGTAGTCGTATTCAATGGCATAACCAGGGCGCAGGATGTGCGCGTTTTCTAGGCCCGGCATGCTGCGCACCAGCGCGTACTGAATGTCAAACGGCAGGCTGGTGGAAATGCCGTTGGGGTAAACCTCGTGGGTGGTCAGGCCCTCGGGCTCCAGAAAAATCTGGTGGCTGTCTTTGTCGGCAAAGCGGTTGATTTTGTCTTCCACGCTGGGGCAGTAGCGCGGCCCCACGCCCTCGATCTTGCCGGTGAACATGGGGCTGCGGTCAAAACCGCTGCGGATGATGTCGTGCGTGCGCGTGTTGGTGTGGGTGATCCAGCACGGCACTTGGCGCGGGTGCAGGGCCGTGCTGCCCCTGAAGCTGAACACCGGCACCGGCTTGTCGGGGTTCAGGCCACCGGGCACGCCGTCGCCGGGCTGTTCGGTGCAGCGGCTGTAGTCGATGCTACGGCCATCAATGCGCGGCGGGGTGCCGGTTTTCAAGCGGCCTTGCGGCAGTTTCAGCTCTTTCAATCGGGCCGACAAAGACACGGCGGGCGGGTCACCGGCGCGGCCAGCGGCGTAGTTGTTCAGGCCGACGTGGATTTTGCCGTCCAAAAACGTGCCTGCCGTCAGCACCACGGTGCGGCTGCGAAAGCGAATGCCCACCTGCGTGACCGCGCCCACCACGCGGTCGGTGGTGCCGTCGCTCTCCACCATCAAATCGTCCACCGCCTGCTGAAACAGCCACAGGTTCGGCTGGTTTTCCAGCAGGCGGCGGATGGCGGCTTTGTACAAAATGCGGTCGGCCTGAGCACGGGTGGCGCGCACGGCAGGGCCTTTGCTGCTGTTGAGCATGCGGAACTGAATGCCCGCCTCGTCGGTGGCCAGCGCCATGGCACCGCCTAGGGCATCCACCTCTTTCACCAAATGGCCCTTGCCAATGCCACCAATGCTGGGGTTGCAGCTCATCTGGCCCAGCGTTTCAATGTTGTGGCTCAGCAGCAGCGTCTGGCAACCCATGCGCGCAGCGGCCAGGGCCGCTTCGGTGCCCGCGTGGCCACCACCAACCACGATCACATCAAATTCTTGGGGATACAACATGACAAAAACTCCAGGACGCAAGGCGCGTCCAACAACCATGTTTCACGTGAAACAGCACCGGCCAGCACCGGGCAGGTGGCGATTTTCCCACCTTTGTCACACAGGGGTCAGTCGCACCACGGTGTGACAGACAGAAACAATGCCCCAACATGGCGTTTTTACAGGACATCGTCGCTGGACCGAATGGGTTCAGGGACAATCGCGCCATGAGTAAACCCATTTCTGTTCTTGCTTTTGCGGGCAGCACCCGTGTTCATTCGTTCAACCGCCAGCTGGCTGCCACCGCCGCCGAGATGGCACGGGCAGACGGTGCCACGGTAACGCTGCTGGAGTTGTCTGATTTTGATGTGCCCCTGTACAACGGTGACTTGGAAGCACGCGGCACCCCACGCGATGTCGTGCGTTTGAAAGAGATTTTTTTCGCTCATCAGGCTTTCTTCATCGCTTCACCCGAATACAACGGCAGCATAACGGCGCTGCTGAAGAACACCATCGACTGGGTGTCCAGCCCCATCAAAGGCGACCCCAACTGGGGTCTGGGCAACAAACCGTTTGCGGGCAAAGTGGTGGGCTTGCTCAGTGCATCGCCTGGCGCACTGGGTGGTCTGCGTGGTCTGAGTCAGCTGGCCCCCGTGTTGATGAACCTGCAATGCTGGGTGTCCCCCCGACAGTTTGCACTCTACAAGGCCCACGAGGCGTTTGACCGCAGCGGCTACTTGGCGCACGAACCCCAGCGCAAGGTGCTGCGCGGGGTGGTTGATCAGGTACTCTGGGCAGCACGCCGGTTTCAAGATTGAAACACCCACAAAAAAGCCCGCTGAAGCGGGCTTTGTTTCACGTGAAACAGCGGTGGTGCGTGTGACCGCACGAAACCGCTTTGTGTCACTGCGCGTGGTTTACTGCTTGACGGCTTCAACCTGCAACACCAAGCGCACAGCTTTCGGGAAGCCCCAGTCCACACCGTAGTTCACGCCGAATGCCGTGCGGTCAATGGTGGTTTCAAAGTCGCCACCGCAAACTTCGCGCTTGAGCATGGGGCTTTGGTAGCAGTTGAACTGGTTGGCCTTCAGGGTCACAGGCTGGGTTTTGCCCAGCAGGGTCAACTGGCCTTCTACCGCGCTAACCTTGTCGCCATCAAACACAAACTTGGTGGATTCGAAGCGGGCCTTGGGGTATTTGGCGGCATCCAAAATGTCCGGGCTTTGCAGGTGCTTGTCGAACGCGGCGGTGCCGCTGTTGACCGAGGCCACGTCGAAGCTGATGTCCACCGAGCCAGTTTTGGCTGCACGGTCGAACATGATCTTGCCGTCTTTCTTGTCAAAACGGGCCCGGTTCACGCTGGCACCAAAGTGGCCAATCTCGAACGTGGCGAAGGTGTGGGTGGGGTCAATCGCGTATTCAGCGGCAGAAGCGCTGCTGAAAGCGGTGGTGGACAGGGCGGCTGCGGTGGCCAGCAGGGTCAGGGTTTTGCGCATGGATCAATCCTTGGTTGGATAAAGGGTGGGTGGAAAACAGAGCAATAAAAAACTATCAGAGCTTGGGCATGCCAGAGAGGGCGATCTTGAACTTGACCTGCACCTCGTCGGCCACCATGGACGTGTCCGCCCATTCTTGTTCGCCAATGCGGAAGGCCAGGCGTTTGATGGCAAAGCTGCCGGTGGCGGTGGTCAGGTTGCCGCTTTGCGCCAGCGTGACCGGCACCACCACCGCACTGCTCAGGCCCTTGATGCTGAGCTTGCCGCTCACTTCAAACTGGCTGGGGCTGATGCGCTTGATGCTGCTGGACTGGAAGCTGGCCTGCGGGAAAGCCGCCACATTGAACCAAGTGGCCTTGGGCAGTTCGGCGTTCGCTTCGCGGCTGATGTCGGCACTGCCGGTGTCCACCGTGAAGGCCACGCTGCTGCTGGCCAGCTTGGCTGGGTCAAACGCCACTTGGGCGCTGAAGCGCTTGAAACGGCCCTCGACCGGCACGCCCATTTGGCGGCTGACAAAGGCAATTTCGCTTTGGGCGGGCAGCAGCGCTTGCTGGGCCTGCGCGGCCAGCGGCAGCAGCGACAGCAAGGACGCAAGGGCTAACGAAGAAGAAAGCGTGTTCATGAAAAGATCCTTCAATCAAACCATCAAGGGCGGCCCAAGGCCATGCGCTGCAACAAACCATCTCGGTCCAGCAGCTGGTGTTTCAGCGCACCGGCCACATGCAGCAGCACCAAGGCCGCCATGCCCAAAGCAGAGAATTTGTGCAGCGGCTTGAGCACATCGGCCAGCGTTTCGCTGACCGGCACAAAGTCAGGCAGCGGCAGTACGCCAAACCACACCACCGGAAAACCCGCCGCCGAGCTGTAAGCCCAGCCCAGCAAGGGCACCGCAAAAAACAGTCCATACAAACCCAGGTGGGTGGCATGGTGGGCGCTGCGCTGCCAAGCGGGCATGGCTTGCTCAATGGCAGCGGGCAGGGCGGGTGGGCGGTGGGTCAGCCGCCAGAACAGGCGCACAAACGACAGCAGCAGCACCGTGACACCGGCCCATTTGTGCCAGCTGTAATACTGCAAACGCTGCGGCGAAAACGGCAGATCGGCCATGTAGAGGCCGAGCGCAAAAATGGCAACGAGGGCAATGCCCAGCAGCCAGTGCAACACCACCGCTACCGGGTGGTAGCGGGTGGCGGTGAGGGTGGGGGAAACAGATGAAGAAGACATGCGGGCAGTGTAGGCAGGGCAGCCCACGGGCAGGATGAAACGGCTTGAAGTCTGCGTTCACAAATTTAGAATGAACTTGGGTCTGCCATTCCTCTCCCGTTGGTCTTTCGTTGCTGATCCGTCCACGGATTGACAAAAATCACGACCCGATGCTTAAAAAACCCGTTCAATCGGTGCATCCACGGACAAACGGCGGTTGCGTGGCTGTCTGGCTGCCCTGGGCGGCTTGTCCTATTGCACGCTTGCTTCTCAACTTCCTGGAGCCCTCTCATGACTCAAAACGTTGGCGGTATTGACCGCATCCTGCGCATCCTCGTAGGCCTTGCCCTGATTGCTGCTGCCGCCACCGGCTATGTGGGCCTGTGGGGCTATGTGGGCGTGGTGCCCTTGCTCACCGGCCTCATGGGCTGGTGCCCGCCTTACAAGCTGCTGGGCTTCAGCACCTGCGCGGTCAAGCAGTGACCAAAAAGCAAGCGCTCGCAACCCGGTAGCGCCCTGCCCCGCTCGCCGCCTTGCCCGGCAGCGGGTTTTTTGCGACGGCTTCCCCCTGCTGGCCTGGGGGTCGCTGTGGCATGGTTAATGCTTTTTGCTGCATGCAGGCCATCCCAAACGTCGGGATGCCGCTAGGAGTCTTGCATGACAGCCATACCCCCCGCCACCAGCCCCTTGACCGATGCCGCCAGCACCCGCAGTTTCTGGCAGCGTTATCGCGTCATCATCATTGCCGTCACGCTGTTCATCGTCATTGACCTTGGCGTGCTGGTGCTCAACTTCTACACCTCGTTCAAGATCAGTGAAGACGCGGTGGGCGTGAACCTCTCGGGCCGTCAGCGCATGCTCTCGCAGCGCATGACCAAGGCCCTGCTGACGCTGGACATTGAGCAGCGCGACGGGCGCAGCACCACCACCGCCCGCGACGAGGTGAAGCTGGCTGTGGGTTTGTTTGAAAAAACCCTGCACGGCTTTGAATCGGGTGACACCGTGCCCGGTGGCGATGGCAAGCCGGTGTACCTGCCCGCTGCCGCGGGTGATGCAGCCCGCCAAGCCGTGACCGCTGCGCTGACCCTGTGGCAGCCGTACCGCCAGCAATTGACCCCCATCCTAGAAGGACGGGAAACCCCCGAAGAGCTGGCCGCCGCTGTGGCCTATGCACGGGCCAACAACGTCAAGCTGCTGGGTCTGATGAACGACCTGACCACCGCGCTGGAGAAAAACGCCACCGACCGGGCCAACTTCTTGCGGCTGGTGCAGGCGGCGGGCATTTTGTTGGCCCTGATGAACTTTGCCTACATCCTGTACAAATTCCTCAGCAGTCTGCGCCGCGCCGACGAGGCCATTTTGGCGGTGAACGAAGAAAACCGGGAAATTTTGGGCACCGTGCGCGAGGGCTTGTTCCTGCTGCAACCCGATTTCACCCTGGGCACCCAGATTTCAAGCTCGGTGGGCAACTTGCTGGGCAAGGCACCGCGTCCTGGCGAGCGCCTGCTGGATCTGCTGGGCACGCTGCTTTTCGAGAAAGACTTGAAAGATGCCCGCGACTACATGGAGCTGCTGTTCTCGCCCCATGTGCGCGAAAACCTGGTGCAGGGCATCAACCCGCTGACCAGCGTCGAAGTGCGGGCAGTGAATGCCCTGGGCCTGGAAGAGCGCAAATTCTTGTCCTTCTCGTTCAGCCGGGTCGTGCAAGGCGGTCAGGTGCGGCACCTGCTCGTCACCATGCAGGACATCACGCCCCGCATCGCCCTGGAACAGCAACTGGAGGCCGAACGCTCGCGGGCACGGCAAGAATTCACCGCTTTGGTGCAGGCCCTGCAAACCGATGCGGGCACCCTGCGCAGTTTTGTGGAGCGGGCCGAAGGCCAGTTGCTGCAAGTCAACGACCTGCTGCGTTCGCTCTCTGACCCACAGGGCAGCCCCGACACACGCAAAACCCTGGACAAAATTTTCCGGCTGATTCATACCTTCAAAGGCGAGGCTGCTGCGCTTCACATGGAACTGCTCTCGGGCATGGCGCACCAGTTTGAAGACGAATTGCAGCGCCTGCGCAACCTAGAAAAACTCAGTGCCGAGGCCCTCGTCCACCTGCCGCTGGCCCTGGAAGGTTTGCTGGACAAGGTGGGGGCCTTCAAGCAAGTCGCACAGTCCCAGCGCACCGAAGCAGCCCCTGCCGATGCCGTACCGCAACCCGCACTGGGCTTGCAACGGGCGCTTGAACTGGCCGAACGCGCTGCGCAAGACCTGGGCAAACAGGTCAATACCCGCTTGGTGCTGGAAAACGGTGCCCAGCAGCATCCCAAGGCGAACGACGAGGAGTTGGTCTCGGCAGCCATTCAACTGGCCCGCAACGCAGTCGCCCACGGTATTGAAACGCCCACCGAACGCAGTGCCGCTGGCAAGCCAGAGACCGGCCAGATCACGCTCACCCTGAGTCGGCGTGGCGACGAGGGGCTGGAGCTGCGCCTGCGCGACGATGGCCGGGGTCTGCAAATGGCCACCATCCGCCAGCGCCTGCTCGATTTGGGCTGGTACCAGCCCGAACAACTGGCGCAATTCACGGATCGCCAGATCATGGCCCACATCTTCAAACCCGGTTTTTCTACTGCCGAGCCCGGCGGGGTGCATGCCGGGCGCGGTGTGGGACTCGATGCGGTGCAGCAGGCGGCTAACCGTCTGGGCGCGCAGCTGCGCTTGCAATCCACCCCCGGACAAGGCAGTGAATTCGGCCTCGTGCTGGCCTGACGGGAGCCGATCATGAAATTGCTGATTGTTGACGACTCGAACCTGATCCGCACCCGCATTGCCAGCGTGGTGGAACGCACCCAAATGAAGGGCGTGGCCATTGTGGGCCTGGCCCGCAACGGCCTAGAGGCGCTACGCATTGCCCGCGAGACACAGCCCGATGTGGTCACCATGGACTTGACCATGCCCGAAATGGACGGGGTGTCCACCATCCGCGAGCTGATGCGCTTGCCGCAGCCACCCAACATCTTGGTGGTCAGTGCGCTGAACGACAAGTCCACCGCCATCACCGCGCTGCGCCTGGGCGCACGCGGTTTCATCAACAAACCCTTCACCGACGACGAGCTGTGCCTAGCGCTGCTGGATGTCTGCAAACCCTACTGAACGCACCGCCATGGCCACCTCCCTGACTGAAGACGACCTGCGGCTGTTTGTAGATGCCATCAAACACTACCTGAAAGCCACCACGGGGCAAGAACCCGAAATCACCTCCGCCTTTCTGGGCGATGCCAACGTGACCGGGCACGAGTACAACGGCGTGGTGAGCTTCATGGGCGGCTACAGCGGTCAGTTGTTGGTGTCCATGCCACCGGCCATGTTGCGCGAGCTGCTCATCATGCAGCACGAACGCGACATCAGCGAAAACAACCTGCTCGATGCGGTCGGCGAAGTGGCCAACACCCTGGCGGGCAACGCCCGCAAGGTGTTTGGCCCAGCGCTGGACATTTCGGTGCCCACGCGGCTGCGCGGCGCACAAGGCATTACCGCCCGGGTACGCCAGCGGCCCTACGTCATCACCTTCCGCTGGCACCGCCACCCTGCCCTGGTGTGTGTGGACTTGGAGCGCTGCTGAGCGACAGGACGGCGGTGCGCACGCAAGGGCCCATGAAAGGGCGGCGCGTGATAATGGCTCCCCGCAAGGGAGCCATACAGGGTCACCACCACGGACACAGCCGCCGTGAACATGTACCCGGATTTCACGCACACACGCCGATCCATGCCGTCGAGCATTTCCGAAACGCCAGTCAGCCCACCCCCGCCCCAAGGGGATGCAGCCACTGCTACGCCGTGGGTTGACTGGCTCTGGTCTGCCAACGCGCAAGGCATCATCACCCATTGCGCGGCAGCCCATGATGCGCCCGCCGCCAACCCGCCACCCTTGCAAACCAGGCTGGCCTTGTGGGAACAGCCCCATGTTGCTTGGGGGCAAGCTCAAGCAGACGGGTTGCAAGCCTGCCTGCCACAAGCGCAAACCCTGCGCAACCTCTGGGGGGTGTGGACACCGCCCGGCATGCCCGCCCTGAACTTGGTGCTGTGCGGCAGCCGCCACAAGCCACCCGCTGACGGTTGGTACGGCAGCATCACCACCTCAGCAGCACAAGACGGCCCTGCACCGCCGCGTCTGCCCCTACCCACGCCACCGCAACGCCCGCCCAGCAGCACGGACACCTCTGCACCCGCCGGGCTGGAAGCTGAATTTCGTGATGCCCTGGCCCGTGACGAACTGCGGTTGTTCTTTCAGCCGGTGGTCAACATGCATGGCAGCCCCGTGGGGGCCGAGGCGCTGGTGCGCTGGCAGCATCCGCGCCGCGGGCTGCTCTCGCCCTTCCACTTCATGGACATGGCCGAAGCCAGCGGGCTCATCATTCCCATGGGTTGGTGGGTGTTGCGAGCCGCCTGTCAACAACTGATCGAATGGGCGCGGGTGCCGTACAAAGCAGCCTGGACGGTGGCGGTCAACGTCAGTTCCAAACAATTCCTGCAAGACAACTTTGTGGACGAGGTGCAGCGCATCCTGCGGGAAACCGGCATCAACCCAAGGCGGCTCAAGCTGGAGGTGACCGAGAGCGTGATGATGCAGCAGGTGGAGGAGGCGATTGCCAAAATGTCCGTCTTGCAGGCGCAAGGCATCAAGTTCTCGCTGGACGACTTTGGCACCGGCTACTCGTCGCTGAGTTACCTCAAGCGCCTGCCTTTGCAGCAGCTCAAGATCGACCAGTCTTTTGTGCGCGACATCCACAAAGACCCCAACAGCGCCGCCATTGTCAAAACCATTCTGGCGCTGGCTTACACCATGGAACTGTCGGTGGTGGCCGAAGGGGTAGAAACGCTGGAGCAAGAAGAGTTTTTGATTGCCGCTGGCTGCCGCTACTTGCAGGGCTACCTGTACGGGCGGCCCATACCCATCAGCCAGTGGGCTTGAACACACCCGCCTCAGTCACCACACAGTTCGCGGCCCTGAATGCCCTCGTTCAAGGGGCGGCCCAGCATGGCGTTGCCCGCCTGCATGCCGCTCATGAACGAAGCCTCTACGCAACCGGCGTTGAAGCCGTTGTCGATCCAGTCGCCCGCCAAAAACAGGTTGCTCACCCCCGAAGCATTGGCCTTGAGCCGCGCCGAGGCACTGCCCGCCACGGACATGACGTAGCGCTCGGACGGATCCACATTGGCGCGCAGGTAGGTGTCCATCAGCTGCTGGCGGTCGATGCCCCCTTCGCCGTTGGCAATGGCAGGCCAGAGGTCGGCCAGCCGGGTGTCCAACCAAGTGTCAGATGCCTCACGGACAGCGGCCAGCGCCCGGTGTGGTGTGCTGGCATCGGACGGGTTCAGCGGCCCCTCGGGCAGGGCACCACAGAAATACGCCACGTTGGCCGGGCCACTGCCCGCAGGCCAGGTTTCCATGGGCAGCAGGTGGCTCATGTCGGCCCAGGTGTCTAGGGGTTCGTCGTAAGCGTCCATGACGGGCGATGGCTGGTTCCAGCCCAAACCGGCCAGATCGGGCCTGAGCCAGTACTGCACCCCGGTGGTGCACACGGTTTTGACCGTGTCCACCATGCGCTGCCACGCCGGAAATGCTTGGCACAGCTCGGCGCACAGCAAGGGCACGCTGCCCAGCGAAATGCCAAACACCACCTCGTCAAAGTCCACGCCCTGTTGCAGGCTGAGGCTGGCGGCGTTGTCCCACTGGAACCACAGCGACTCCAGGTTCAGGCCCTGGGCCTGCTCGGCCTGTGCAAGCTGTTCGCCTTGCACAATCTGGTCGTACTGCGCCAGCGCAGGCCAGCAGTCCAGCCCTTGCACGTTGACCAGCGGCTGGTAGTCGCCCTGCTTCATGTCCACCTGACGCACCATGTCGATGCGGTCAATCTGGGTTTTGCTGGCATCCAGGTGCAGCGCCTGCACCTTGTGGAAGAAGCGGAACTGCACACCGCGCTGGGCCAGCGCCTTGTACAGGGGCGTGAAGATGGTGTCGCCCATGCCCGCGCGCATCTTCCAGAAAATGCTGCCGTCGTAGGTGAAGCACATGCGCAAAATGGTGCGCAGCGCGGGCGCGGTGGCAAAGTTGGCCGTCTCGGCGGGACGTGAGGAGTCGCCATCGTTGAAGGCAAACACGAAGTCGTACACGCCCTTGAGCAGCGGGTTGGTGTCAAGGTTGCAGGTGATGGGCAGTGCGCCGTTTTGCCGCAACCAGTCGATGAATTCGCCGTCCAATTGCCCGAGTTGGCTGCCGTGCCGAATCTGTGCTTGCAGCAAGCCACGCACCACGGCAGCGAACAAGTCCATCAGCAGCAGGCTGCGCAGGCTTTGCAGATCGTCCTCGGCCAAGTCTTCTAGGCGCGCCACCAGCCAGCGCTGCACCTGTGCCAAAACGCGGTGCAAGACGGGCAGGGCCAAGCTGTCGCTGTCATCCACCCACGTATCCAGCGTCTGTTGCAACAAGACCAAAGCGCCCCACAGCATGTCGTCCGTCAGGGCTTCGATATCGTCTGCCACACCGCCGACCGTGTGCTTGAGCCAGTCCAGCACACCGCCGCCTGCTGCGGGCTGGCTGGTCGCGGGCTGATGGTTGCGGCGCAAGGCTTTACCTTGGTCAGCGATCAGCTCCACCATGGCCTTCAAGTACCAATCCAGGCTGGGCGATCCGTCGTTTTCCCAGGGCTTTTGGGTGTTGGCGGGCATGTCCACCATCCACGGCACCGACTCGCCCTGAAACCGCTGGTACACGCCGACGAAGTTGTGCGGCAAAAAAGCATCTTCGCAGCGCAAAAACACGCCATGGGCCAGCCGGGGCGGGGTGTTGCCCACGGGGGCTGGGTCGGCCTGCGGGTTGAGCTCGGTGTGGGCTTGCTGCAAGGCCGAAAAGGCGTTGTGGTAGAAGCCCAGCCAGATGTGCAGGCCGTGCTCTTCAATGCGCCAGTGGGGCGGGCGGCGGCCACTGGCCCCCTTGCCACCCAAACGCCAGCCCATTTGGTAGAGGGTGATGTCGTAGCGCTCTTGCCAGTTGGGCTCTGAGGTGAGCCGCCACGCGGTGGCCATGGCCCCCACGCCGCCGCCCAGAATGGCAATTTTCTTTTTCGTGCTCATGCGGTGCTCCGTGTGGGCCAAACCTGGGTGCAGGGGCCGATGGTGAAATCAAACAGTGTCCAAAAACCGTATTCGAGGGCAATCGGCCCATCGGCCAGCCCAAAGTCGGCGCGCACCGGGTGGCTGTCCAGGTCGTTGATGAGCAGCTCGAACGCCTCGGCGTAAATGCGTGCGCCCTGAAACCGGGTGAGCTGCACATTCACCTCTTGCACCACTTGGTAGCAGGTGGCGCGGGGGTTGAGGCCATCGCGAAATTGCTTGAGGAACACCATGGGCAGGCGCAGGTGCAGCAAATCGTCCATGAAGTGGGCAGCAAGGCCCAGCTTTTCAAACCACGGCGCATCCAGCTCGCTCAGGCGCAGCACCTCGGTCATGAGCTGGGCCACATCGGTCACATCGTCCACCAGCTGGGCCAGTGAGGCGGTCTGGCCGGTGCGGCGCACCTCAAACAGGGGCTGGCGCAGGCCCTGGCTATCTGGCCCCCAGGTTTTAACGCCCACGGTTTCCACCGCCAGACGCTCGGGTGCCTCGGGGCCAGGCGGCAGCACAAACCAGCCCAAGCCCTTGGGGAAGCCGTAAATCTCGCGCCCCATGGACAGCGCGTAGGCGTTGTCCACCAGCATGTAGGGATGGAACCAGAACAGCCGGTCGGTTTCCAAGTCGGCCACCATCATCCAGACGGCGGCCTCCTGCTCGGTGAACCAGCCTTTGTCGGCCCAGTCGGGCGCGGTGCAGCGCAGGGCTTCAATGCTGTTGAAGACGATGAACACCTGGTCCAAAACCGGCACAAAGCGGCCCGTCACGCCCAGTGGCTGGTTGAGGTAGCGGTCGCAGATGCGGGTGCGCTGTGCGTCCATGTCGGACTTGACCGCGAACGCGAACAGGTGGGTGCCGGTGGCGGCAAACGGCGGGCAGTAAACCTGCTCACCGCTGCGCACGACATAGGGTGGAGAAACCACGGGGGAATCGGTAGCAGACACAGCAAAGCTCCTAAAAAGGATGGAACCACAGAAAACGCCAGAAAAATCCGCTCATTCCCGCGCCAGCAGGCTGCGCACAGCCCGCAGGTCGGGCAGGTGTTCACCACCCTCAATCTGTTGCAGGGCCGTTGCCAAGCGGCTGTGCTGTAAGCCCTGGGTATCCAGCAGCGGCTGCAAGTGCCGTGCTGCACGCAAGCGCAGCCAAGCAGCGCCACAGCCGTCAGCAAGCTCCATGGCCTCGGTCAGGCGGTTCATGGCGGCGGCAGGGTCTCCAGCCGCCACAGCCCACCGACCCTGAAGGATCAGCAACGACATTTTTGACAACTGCTCGTTGTTCTGTTGGGCACGGCACATGCCTTCGTCCAGTGCTTGGCGGGCCTCATCGAGTTGCCCCAGCTCCATCAGGCATTCGGCCAGCTTGCCGTACCAGTCGGGTTGCACCAGCAAAGAGCCGGTCATTTGGTACATCTCCAGCCCCGAACGCAGCTCCGTCAGGCCAGCCTCGCGCTGTGCTGGGTCGGTGCTGGTGCGAAAACTGGCCCAGCCATGAATGACGTGGGCCGATGCAGTCCAAAACGGTGTGCCCTGCGTATAGCAGTAGTCCAGCGTCGCCTGACTGGCGCTCAGGGCGTATGCCACATCGCAATACTGCCCATACATCATGTCAAAGGCCAGTACCCAGGCCGTCGAAAACGGGTGATTCAAGCGCTCAGCCAGCGCACGGGCCGCGTTCAGCGCCTCGCGGCTTTCCGTGATGCGACCCTGGTGGATCAGCACCAGCGAAAGGTAACAGTTGGCGGCCACACCCGCATCTTGGTTGAACACATAGGCCTGCGCGGCATGGGCATCCACGTCATAAATGCGGACGGCCTCACGCAACCAGTATTCAGCCTCGGTCAATCTGCCTTGCCAGAAGGTGGAATTACCCCGCGTCCAAGCTGCTTCAACCTGCATGGACGATGCGCCAAACGCCTGCCCCATGGCCCACATGCGCTCTGTGTACGACAGGGATACATCCAGCTGGCCCCTGATCATGTGATAGACCCAGTTGCCCCACAGGGTGGCAAAGGTTTCGGGCCGATCGCCCACCTGTCGGCACAGGGCCTCGGAACGGGCATAAATCTGGCCCACCTCGTCGCTGCCAAAGCCGGTGGTGGCAATACGGGCGGACCCCAGCACCGAGAGCAGCCCCAACTCCAGCAGGGGTGCCTCGGCGGGCGGAACCTGGTGCAGCACTGCCTGCCCTTCGCCCACCAGCGCCACCGCTTCGGCATAAGCACAGCGCATCAGGCTTTGCATGGCCGCCTGCACCCAGCGTTGCGCGGCGGGCACCCACTGCCGAGATTCGGTCAGGTGGCGTGCCACCAGCTCGGGTTGCTGGGCTGCCATGGCAGGGAACTGCTGATCCAGGCAGGCGGCTACCCGGGTGTGAATGCCCTCGCGCTCACGCCGCAGCATCGACTCGTAGGCCGTCACTTGCACCAGGGCATGCTGAAACTCGTAGGTGGTTTCGTGCGCCCCTTCCAGCGGGCGCACCAGGCCGCTGCGCAACAGCACCTCCAGCCCTGGGGCCACTGCCGCCTCACCTTCTGGGTGGGCAGCCACCAGCAAGGCGCGGCTGAACACACGACCCATCACCGACGCATGCCGGGCCACGCTGCGGGCGGGGCCGGTTCGGTCTAGGCGGGCCGTCAACAGGGTACGCAAAGAGTCTGGAATGAGTCCTGCCGGGATCTCGCCCACCAGCTCATAGCAGTCGGCATGTTCCAGCAACCGGCCTGACTCGATCACCGCGCGGGTGTACTCGACCATGAAGAACGGATTGCCGTCGGTCGTTTGCAAAATGCCGTCCACAATCGACGCGGGCAAGCGCTTGCCGCCAGCAGCCTCTGTCACCACCTGCTGGCCCACCGCTGGCGGCAGGGCCGTGAGCTGCATGCGCTGTACTGGCAGGCCCTGCCATGCCGCAGGCAAGACAAATTCGGGGCGTGCCGTCAGCACCACGTACAAGGACAGCCCCATGAGTTGCCGGACGAAGTCCAGCGTGGTCGGGTCTGCCCAGTGCACATCTTCCAGCATCACCACCGTGGTGTGCCGTCCATGGGCCTGCACCAACCACCGCCCCACCAACTGCTCAGCCAGCGCCCGCAGCACCGTGGGGGCCAAGCCCAGCACCGGGTCGTTGGCTGGCAGCGGCAACCCCAGCAAATGGCCCAGTGCGCTTGCGCTGTGAGAGATCACATCCGGCGGCTGCCAAGCCTTCAGTTTGGCCCATTTCTGGGCATCGTCGTCTTGCGGTTGCCACTGCAACTGGGCCTTGAGCCAGACCAGCACGGGGTACCACGGACTGTGCGACTGGTAGGCCGAGCAGTCCATGCGGTACACCACACCAGCTTGTGCCCGTACGTCACGGGTAAAGTGGGCCACCGAGAGCGATTTGCCCATGCCCGGTTCGCCCACCAGCAGCACCGCCGTGCCCGGCTGGCCCACCGCCGTCAGTGCCCAGCCCCCGTGCAGACAGTTCAGCTCCGTGTGGCGGCCTTGCAGGGCCACTGTGGGAGCCACATCAGCACCGCCCAGTTGTACCTTGAGCAGACCATGCACTTCCAAGGGTTCATCAAGACCGCGCAAGTCCACCTCGGTACACCCAGTCCAGATGCACGCCTGTTTCAAGAGACGCACCGTGGCACCGGTGACCAGAATTCCATCGGGCAGGGTCAACGCGGTCAGGCGTGAGGCCACGCCCGCCGCATCACCCAGTGCAAACTGCTCCAGGCCACCGTGGTCTTTTTCACCACCCAGCACGGCCATACCGGTGTGAACCCCCAGCTGGATGCGAAAAGCGCCGCCATCGGCATCTGGCCCGGCCAGTGCCAACGCGGCAGGCCATGCGGCATCGCGAATGTCCAGTGCCGCCAGTACGGCGCGGTCAGGGTCGTTTTCGTGTGCCGTGGGATAGCCAAAATAAGCCAGCACGGAGCTGGGGCGGGTTCGCACGATGGAGCCGCCGTAGCGCACCAACACATCACTCATGCGCCGCATGAACTCATCTAGCACATGGGGCAACACCCGAACCAACGGACCGTGCACTTCGCAATACAAGGCGGTGACTTGTCGGTTCTCTGCGACAGCGACACTTTCACGGGCGACCGTCCGCTGTGCCACAGGCTGCTGTTGCCCACAAACCGAGCAAAACCGGGCACCAGGCGGCAGAGCCGCACCACAAGAGACACAAAACATCAAACACCCCTCAATGGAGACTGCCACGCCGCCTCACAGGATCACGAATTAATCAAGTGTCTTGTATAACGATGACGTGGTGCAACCCCCCAATGGGGCGCTAAGGGTTTGCCCTATGCCGCACCGGCATAACGCGCCAGCTCCCAGCCACTCACATGCTGGCTCCAGGCATCCCATTCGGCTTGCTTGATGCTTAAAAACTGATCGCAAAAGGCCGTGCCCACCACCTCGCGCAGGGCGCTGTCTTGGCGCAGTGCCTCCAGCGCGCTGTGCAGGTCGCGCGGTAGGCGCTCGGGCATGGGCTCGCCACGGGCGTGCCGCTGGTACAGGTCTTCGTCGCAAGGCGGGGGCGGCACCAGCGCGTGGTCAATGCCCGACAAGCCAGCGGCCAGCGTGGCGGCCAGCGCGGCATACACATTGCACGACGGGTCGGGCAGCCGCCATTCCAGCCGATTGGCTACGGTGCGCACCAGACAGGTGCGGTTGTTGTCGCCCCAGGCCCGCCACACCGGCGACCAGGTGGTGCCCGATGCGCTCTCGCTGCTGGCCAGCCGTTTGTAGCTGTTGACGGTGGGTGCACACAGCGCGGCCAGTGCACCCGCATGGTGCAGCAGGCCCGCCGCAAACTGGTGGCCCAGCGTGCTCAGGCCCAGCACGCCCTGTGGGTCGGCCAGCACCGCGTGGCCTTGGGCATCGGTCAGGCTCAAATGAAAGTGCAAACCACTGCCCGGCGCGTGCGCCAGCGGCTTGGGCATGGTGGAAAACACGCAGCCGTGCTGCTGCGCCACCGTCTGCGCGGTCAGTTTGAACAATTGGTAGCGGTCGGCAGCGGCCAGGGCATGGTCAAACCGGTAGTTGATTTCGTACTGGCCGCAGGCATCCTCATGGTCCATTTGGTGCAGATCAAAACCCAGCGCACTCAGGTGGCGGCGCATGTCGTCCAAGAACCCGAAGTTGCGGTGAATAGCCGCCAGGTCGTAAGACGGCTTGGCCTGCTGGTCGTCAGCATCGGCCACCTGCCAAGCGCCGCCGGGGCCGCGTTTGAGCAGAAAAAACTCGGGCTCAATGCCCACCCAGAGCGTGAGCCCGCGCTCGGCCAGCCGCGCCACTTGGCGCTTGAGCACCTGGCGCGAACAAGTGTCCAGCGGCTCACCCCCGGCAAAGCCGTCGCACACCGCATGCGCCACACCCGGCATCCAAGGCAACACCCGCAGCGACTCGGGCTGCACCCGCCCAAAGTATTCGCTGCGCGGCCCCATGCGCGGCAGGCCCGTGCCCCAAATGCTGGGGCCTGCAAAGCCCGCGCCGGTCTGCACCGCATCGGGCAGTGCCGCCAGCGGCACCAGCTTGCCCTTGGGCGCGCCGTGCAGGTCGGTGAAGGTGGTCAACACCGAATGCACGCCCTGCGCTTGCAAGGCTGCCATGCGCTCGGTCAGGCTGGGGTGGTCGGTGGGTGGGGTGTTCATGGGGGGCAGACGGCGGGTTGAAAAAAGTATCCATGGGTGGATCGGGGGTTGTCAGACACGTCCCCGAGATCGTGTGGCTGAGCGGGCCAGTGCCAAGCCAGAAGCCCAAGCATCCACCATTTGTGCCTGCAAACGGGGGGGTATGCGTGGGTCGTTGCGGTGTTGGGCCAGGGTTTGCACCATGGCATCGGCAATGCGCTCCAGCACACGGGCTGGGTCGGCCACGCCGCACACACGGCGGCCAAAGTCCAGCAGTTCCTCGGGCAAAGGGTAGGTTCGGGTAGCTTTGGGCCGGGCAAACAGCTTCAATGCCATGGTCTGGTCTTCCCATTCGGGGCCACCTTCGTAGCGCTGGTATTTGTAAATGGCGGTGGTGACCACATCGAACATGGGGGCCAGTCGCACATCGGTATCCGAGGTGTAGAGCACACCAAAATTCTTCAAATGGCCATCGCCATTGCGGGCCATGACCATGAAGGCCACCTGCTCAAAAAACCGCGCCAGCTCTGGGGCAGGTAGGTTGATCAGCCGGAGCAACTGGGCAATGCGCTCGTAGCTGCCGTGGTATTTGCGTTCAGACAAGGCATCGCGCACCCGCAAGCCCATCAGGGCAGCGGCATCTTCAAAGCCCAAGCGGGTGCCGTCGGGGGCTACATCAAAGCGATCAATCACCAGCAGCGAGCCGTCTTGCGACAGGTCGAACGGGGCCACTTCAATCTGCGCGGCACGGGCTGCGCTCAGGCACAAAAATTCGTTGGCCGAGAGTCCGGGGTAACGCTCTGCTGCCATTTTCACAATCAGCGTGGGCACGGGCACCGTCACCCGGTCGGGCACCATGATTTTGGGTTGCACACCCGAAATGCCCGCCCCGGTGGACAGGTAAGCGCCCATCAGGGCCTGAAATAGCGCAGGCCCATTGCCATGCGACAGCAATTCCGTCCGGCTGACCACGCCACACGGTGCCGCTGGCACCCCACCCGGCAATTGATAGCCCAAACGGCCAATGCCGTTGTCGCCCATGAGCGCCAACAAATGCATGGGCGTGATGGCTTGCTTGGGAAACAGTGCCCGAATCTGCATGAACAAATAGCCCTCGGGCAGGTTCATGTCCATGGCGGGAAACAGCGCCCCACCACCATCGAAGTGCAGCGCAGACGGCGGCATCAAAAGCGACACGCCAGGCTGCCGCGCATCGTCACGCCCGTAGTCAAAGGTGTAAGTGGACGCATGGGCCAGCCGACCACTGGGCTGACCGTTGATGGCCACGTCCAGCAAGCGAATACGCTCAGCCAGCATGGTCACCGCTGTCGTCTTCACCGTCCCAGTCATCCTCGGCAAAGCGACGCTGCATGTCAGCCAGGGTAGGCATGCCCGCTTTTTCCAGCGTGATGCACAGGCCCATGGCCGCCAGCAGTGCCAGCAGGGACGACACGGTCACATCCTGCCCGTGCTCCAGCTTGTGCAGCACCGTGCGGCTGCGCCCCGCCTTGGCCGCTACCGCCACCGCCGACAAGCCCTGCTCGGCACGGTGGCGGGCCATGGCCGTGCCCAGGTCAGAGAGAAGTTTGATTTTGTCCATGATGATGGACATTATTTGGTTTTTTGTGTGGCAATGTCCATAAAGATGAACGTTTTGGCATCACACCGGCGAATCAATCCGAATCCACGTCGTCTTCATCTCGGTGTACTTGTCGAAGGCATGCAGCGACTTGTCGCGGCCCACGCCGCTTTGCTTGAAGCCGCCAAACGGCACGGTGATGTCGTCTTCGTCGTACTGGTTCACATGCACCGTGCCCGCCCGCAGCGCGCGGGCCACGCCGTGGGCTTTGTTGATGTCGCGGGTCCAGACACCGGCTTGCAAACCATAAATGCTGGCGTTGGCCTGCCGCACCACGTCGGCCACGTCGGTGAAGCTCAATACGCTGAGCACCGGGCCAAAGATTTCCTCGCGGGCAATCGTCATGTCGGGGCGCACACCGTCAAAAATGGTGGGCTGCACATAGCAGCCACCGGCCACCGGGTGCACCCGCTCGCCACCGGCCAGCAGTTGCGCGCCCTCGCTCTGGCCCAGGCCGATGTAGCGCAACACGTTGTCCAGCTGCACCTGGTCCACGATGGCCCCCATGACGCTGGACTTTTCCAGCGGGTTGCTGGGCTGGTAGCGCGGCACCAGTTTCAGGGCTTTTTCTAAAAAAGCGTCTTTGATGCTGGCCTCGACAAACAGGCGCGACGGGGCGTTGCAGCTCTCGCCCTGGTTGAAGAAGATGCTGCCCACGGCGGCATCCACGGCGCGGTCTAGGTTGGGGCAGTCGGCAAACACAATGTTGGGCGACTTGCCGCCCAGCTCGGTCCAGGCGCGTTTCAGGTTGCTCTGCCCGGCCATGACGTGAATCTGCTTGCCCACCCGCGTGCTACCGGTGAAGGCGATGCAATCCACATCCATGTGCAGCGCCAGCGGGCTGCCCGCCTCGGGGCCGTAGCCGGGCACCACGTTGAACACGCCGGGCGGAATGCCAGCGGCCAGCGCCAACTCGGCCAAGCGCAGTGCCGTCAGTGGGGATTTTTCAGAGGGTTTGAGCACTACCGAATTGCCCGCTGCCAGGGCCGGGGCAATCTTCCAAGCGGCCATGATGAGCGGGTAGTTCCACGGCACGATGACCCCCACCACGCCCACCGGCTCACGGGTGATGAGCGCCAACCCGGTGCGCGCTGTGGGGGCAATCTCGTCATACACCTTGTCCACCGCCTCGCCATACCAGCGGATGCAGTTGGCGGCGCTGTTCACATCCACGCCCTTGGCGTATTGAATGGGCTTGCCCATGTCCAGCGTTTCGGTCAGGGCCAGCTCGTCGGCATGGGCCAGCACCTGTTCGGCAAACTTGATCATGATGCGCTTGCGCACCGCTGGGGCCATGCGGCTCCAGCTACCGGCCTCAAAGCTGGCGCGGGCAGCGGCCACGGCGGCCTCCACATCGGCCTGCCCGCAGCGGGCCACGGCGGTGAGCAAACGGCCATCAACCGGCGAAAAACAGTCAAACGTCTGGCCGTCCAACGCGGCCACGCGCTGGCCGTTGATGAAGGCGCGGCCATCAAAAGTGGGATTTGGGCTAGATGGAGTCATGGGCGGTTCCTCGTCAAAATTGGCTCCATGCTACCCGGCTTGGACAGCCCCTGTGGCAACCAATTTGCCCCCGGTTTGTTGAACCAGTGAAAATTTGGACGACTGGGTGTGCCGCGCACGCCATGACCCGCGCTGCGGGCTGGCCCACACCGCAGCGGCGTTACCATGTTGACCACCTCTGAATCTGGGCATGCCATGAAACAACTCACGCTGGATTTACAGAACTACCGCAAATTCAAGACGCTGCATCTGGACTTTCACCCCCGGTTCACCCTGCTGATGGGGGTCAACGGCACCGGGAAAACCAGTGTGCTGCACGGCATTTGGCGTTCGTGGCAACCCATGATTTTCAGTGCCGGTGCGGGCGGCTCAATGCCGACGCTCAACGAGGTGCACCGACAGGCTTCGGTGGATGTCTCGTCTGAATCTTGGCTGACAGCCCTGTTTCCACTACAGGCTGCGGGTACCTTTTCCTGGGATGAAGTACTTTTGCCTGGTATCGGCACTGCACTTGACGGTACAGGCGGGGCAACATTTTTGGGCAACCAGTTGGTGGAAGTATTGGCCAGGAGGATCAAAGCTACCTTCCAGACTGAGGCCCCAACGGTCATCACATTGCTTGATTTTCCAGTCGACCGCCCCACACCCATCCCCTTGCTGGCCCGTTTCGGTGCCACCAAACCCCAGCCCGCCGGAGAAACCGGTGGCCTGAAAAAACCGTTCTCCGAACGCAAAGATGTGTGGACACTGGCGCAGTCCGACGAGGTGCAATCAGCCCAACTGACAAGCTGGTTTCAGTATTACGAACTGCGCGGGCTTCAGGAAAAAGAAACGCCGCTGCTGCTCAAGCTGGCCCGCAAGGCGGTGCTGGCGGCCATCCATGCCGAAGACATCAGCTTCATCATCCGCGAGAACGCCCTCATGGTTCGCCATGCCGATGTCGGCTGGCGCAAGTTCTCGGACTTGAGCGACGGTCAGCAACGCATTGCCGCCATTTTTTGCGACCTGGCCATGCGCTGCGCCTCCCTCAATTCGCACCTGGGCGAAAAGGCCATTGAAGAAACCCCCGGCGTAGTGACCATTGACGAGCTTGACTTGCACCTGCACCCGCAATGGCAGCGCACGGTCATTCAGGATTTGCTCTCGGTGTTCCCGAACTTGCAGTTCATTGCCACCTCGCATTCGCCGTTCTTGCTGCAAGCCGCGTTTGCACAAGGCGCTGTCATTGACTTGGGCACGGGCCAAGCCGTGACGACACCGGATGAAAGTATTGAAGACATTGCCGAGCATGTCATGGGCGTGCATCCGTTTCCGCAGCGCAGCCAGCGCTGGCACGACATGAAAGCCGCCGCTGCCGAGTATTACCGCTTGCTGGAAGTGGCCAAACAATCGGCAGATTCTGATGAGGTGCAGGCCATCAAGTCGCGGCTGGACGCGCTGATCATCCCGTACACCGACGACCCAGCCTATGCGGCTTGGTTGGAAATGCACCGCGCAGCAGCCGGGGTGTAAGCATGCGGCCCGTTGACAAAGGCGCACACCCATTGGATGCCGATGGCAAGCCGGTGGTGTTTGCCACCTATGGCGATGCCGCGCCCTATCTGGGCGAGCGCTTGGGGCGCTTTTGCAGCTACTGCGAGCGGAAAATTCCCGCCAGTCTGGCGGTTGAGCATGTGGTACCCAAATCCCACAAGCCTGAACTGAAAAAGGACTGGGGCAATTTTTTGCTGGCCTGCGCCAATTGCAACAGCCACAAAGGCAGACAAGCTGTTGATCGGACAGCCTTTCTGTGGCCAGACACCGACGACACCTTGGCCGCTTTCACTTATGCGCCCAGCGGGGCCATCAAGGTGGCGGCGAGCCTTGATTCACACCAACAGGCCAAGGCCCAGGCCCTGCTGTCGCTGGTGGGCTTGGACTTACCGCCCGAACAGGCAACGGCAGCCGACTACCGCCACAAAGACCGCTTGGAGCAGTGGGGTAAGGCCAGGGTTGCGTTGGACATGCTGACTCGCGCTCCCGAGCACGACCGCGAAAAAACCCGTGCCGCCATCGTGACCTTAGCCACCGATGGCTACTCAATCTGGGCCACCGTGTTTCGCGACGATCCCGCCGTGTTGCGGGCTTTGCAGCAGAAGTATCCGGGCACCCGAGTGGTTTGACCACAGGTAAAGCCACCCACTCACCCCCGCAACGCCGCCGCAATTTCCCGCTCGCGCTTGCGCGTCTGGCGGGCTACCCACACGCTGTAGCTGATGATGACGATGGTCACGGTGACGATGAGCAGGGTGGCGGCGGCGTAAATGGTGGGGTTGATGCCGCGTCGGGCGTAGCCGAAGATGACTTGTGGCAGCGTGCTGACACCGGGGCCGGAGAGGAATTCGGAGATCACCACGTCGTCAAACGACAGGGTGAACGACAGCAAGAAGGCCGCCAAAATGCCTTGGAAGATGTTGGGCAGGGTAATGAGGAAGAACACTTGGTGGGGCCGTGCGCCCAAGTCCATGGCGGCTTCTTCAATGCTGCGGTTCACCTCCATCAAACGGCTTTGAATGACCACCATGCCATAGGCCATACCCAGCAGGGTGTGGCCCAAAATGATGGTGAGCATGCCGCGCTGCGGCCAGCCGAACACATTTTGCGCGCCCACCATGAGCAGCAGCAGCGACAGGCCAATGACCACCTCGGGCATGACCAGCGGGGCGTTGACCATGCCGCTGAACACGGTGCGGCCCAAAAACTGGCGGTAGCGCACCAGCACAAAGGCGGCAAAGGTGCCCAGCACGGCGGACAGCAGGCCGGTGATGCCCGCCACCTGCACCGAGAGCCAAAAACCTTCGACGATTTTGGTGTCGCGGGTCAGGGCTTCGTACCAGCGCAGCGAGAAGCCGGTGAAGTTGGCATCCTGCCGGGTGCTGTTGAAGCTGAACACGATCATGAAGAACAGCGGCAGGTACAGGAACAGGAACACCAAGGCCAGCCAAGCTTTGCCGAAGTGCTTTTGCAGAAACAGTTTCATGGTCAGTCCTTCACAACACGGGGTGGCGCAGCGGGCTCATCGCTTTTCCTCAGCGGTCTGGTGGTAGTAAATGGCCAGCGGCACGATGATGAGCAAAATCATGACCACGGCCAGGGCCGAGGCGCGGGGCCAGTTGTTGCTGGTGAACATTTCGTCCCACACCACGCGCCCGATCATGATGTTCTCTGGCCCGCCCAGCAGCGAGGGGATGACGAATTCGCCCAGGGCCGGAATGAACACCAGCATGAACCCGGCCACGATGCCCGCCTTGGACAGCGGCACGGTGATGAGCCAGAAGGCTTTGAACGGGGTGGTGCCCAGGTCGTAGGCAGCTTCTAACAGGCGAAAGTCCATCTTCACCAAGTTGGCGTACAGCGGCAAGATCATGAAGGGCAGATAGACATAGGTCATGCCCACCAGCATGGAGATGTCGGTGTAGAGCATGTGAACGGGCTCACTGGTCAGGCCCACGGCCATGAGCAACTGGTTGATGACCCCTTGGTCGGCCAGTAGGCCCTTCCAAGCATAAACGCGCAGCAAAAAGGATGTCCAGAAGGGCAGCATCACCATCATCAGCAGGGCTGGGCGCACGGCGGGCGATGAACGGGCAATGAAATAGGCAAACGGGTAGCCAATGCCTAAGCAGAGCAAGGCGGTGAGCAGGGCGTACCAAATAGAGCGCAGGTAGGCCTCGACGTACAGTGTTTTGAACCACTGGCCGTCTTCGCCGTCGCGGAAGATGCTCCAGTAGTTTTCGTATTTCAGGCTGAGGATGCCGGTCTGCGGATCCCACAGCGGCTTGAAGGGGTGGATGCTCTCGCCCTGATGGACAAAGCTGATGTAGAGCAGGATGAGAAAGGGCAGGAAGAAGAACAGCAGCAGCCAGACGTAGGGCACGCCAATGACGAAGCGCTTGCCGGGCAGGGGGAGTGGGGATGTGGCCATCGGGAACCTCTCAAAACGACAAAGCCTTTGCAGCGCAGGCCGGGTTCAGTCACGCAGCACGACAGCGTCCAGGTCGTCCCACCAGAAGAACACCTCGTCTTCCCAGGTGATGTCGAGCATTTCATGGCGCGATCCGTTGGGTTCGGTGATCTTGACCTTGGTGCCCTGGGGCGTGACGACGATGTAGTTGTTGTACGAGCCGAAGTAGCCAATTTCTTTCACGCGGCCCGCAAACAGGTTGTGGCTGATGCCCGCCGGGCGTTGTTTGCTGATGCTGACCTTCTCAGGCCGCACGGCCACGGCCACCGGCATGTCCAAGCTGCCGCTGATGCCGTGGCCCACATGCACCTCGCCAATGGCGGTGCCCACGGCGCAGCGGTCGGGCTCGTCCACCGTCAGTTTGCCGTCCAGCAGGTTCACATTGCCAATGAAGTCGGCCACGAAGCGGCTGGCCGGGTATTCGTAAATCTCTTTCGGTGTGCCCACTTGCAGCACCCGGCCTTTGCTCATGACGGCGATGCGGCTGGCCATGGTCATGGCTTCTTCTTGGTCGTGCGTCACCATGACCACGGTCACGCCCACTTTTTCAATGATGTTGACCAGCTCGAACTGGGTTTGCTCGCGCAGTTTTTTGTCCAGCGCGCCCAGGGGTTCGTCCAGCAGCAGCAGTTTGGGCTTTTTGGCCAAGCTGCGCGCTAAGGCCACGCGCTGTTGTTGCCCGCCCGAGAGTTGGTGCGGCTTGCGCTGGGCATAGGGGGTGAGCTGCACCAGGGCCAACATTTCGTCGGTGCGCTGCTGCACTTCGGCTTTGGGCAAGCCTTCGCGCTTGAGGCCAAAGGCCACGTTGTCCCAGATGTTGAGGTGCGGAAACAGCGCGTAGCTTTGGAACATCATGTTCACCGGGCGCTCGTAGGGCGGCATGTTGGCCACGTCTTGCCCGCCGAGCAGGATGCGGCCTTTGGTCGGTGTTTCAAAACCTGCCAGCATGCGCAGCAGGGTGGACTTGCCACAGCCCGAACTGCCGAGCAGGGCAAAAATTTCGCCCTGGCCAATCGAGAGGGACACCTCGTCAACGGCGGTGGCATCGTCAAAGCGTTTGACCAGCTTTTCTGTGACCAGATAGCCCTGTTGTGCGTCAGCTGCTGCCATGGCGACCTCTTGTGTGTGGGGGAGTTGTGGGGGAAGGGAAAAAGAAAAAGGGCTGTTCATACGCTGGGTAAGAACAGCCCTGGCAGGCGCGAATCAGGCGCGTGGCTTACTTGCCTTTTTTGAAGCTGTTGTAAGCGTTGGACATGGCCTCGCGGGCTTCGTTGCTGAAGCTGCTGGGTGGGATCATCTTGGCGAAGTAGTCGGATTCGACAAAGATGGTCTTGTTGTTGGCAATTTCAGGCTTCACTTGCGCCAAGCCAGCCTTGTTGCCGGTGGGGTAGCCCATGTCGTTGGCCATGGCAGCGGCGTTTTCGGGGCGCAGGTAGAAGTTGATGAAGGCGGCGGCGTTGTTCGGGTGCTTGGCATCTTTGCTCACAGCCATGGTGTCAAAGAAGATCAGCGCGCCGGTGCTGGGCAGCAGGGCTTCAATCACGTCTTTGGAGCCATTGTCTTTGGCGCGGGCAGCGGCTTGGTTCACGTCACCCGACCAAGCAATGGCCACGCAAGCCTTGCCACCCGCAATGTCGTCGATCATGGTGGAGCTGAAAATGCGCACGTCTTTGCGCACCTTCATCAGCATGGCGGTGGCGGCCTTGTAGTCTTCCGGGTTGTTGGAATAGGCATCTTTGCCAATGTAGTGCAGGGCCACGGGCAGGATTTCGGTGGGCGAATCCAGGTAGGCAATGCCGCAGCTTTTCAGCTTGCTGGTGTATTCGGGCTTGAAGACCAAGTCCCAGGCGTTTTCGGGCATGGGCATGCCGCCCAGCGCTTTTTCGGCCTTGGTCTTGTTGATGCCCACGGTGGTGAAACCCCAGGCCCAGGGCACCAGGTGTTTGTTGTCGGGGTCGGCCTTGGTCAGAACCTGCATGATGGCCGGGTCCATGTTGGCCAGGTTCGGGATTTGGTCTTTCTTCAGCGGTTGCAGCAAGCCGCCTTCAATTTGGCCTTTGGCAAACACGGTGCCGGGCACCACGATGTCGTAGCCGGTGTTGCCCGCCACCAGCTTGGCTTGCAGGGCTTCGTTGGTTTCAAAGGTGTCGTAATTGACCTTGATGCCGGTCTCTTTCTCGAAGGCGGCAATCATGCCCTCGGGCACATAGTCGGGCCAGTTGTAGATGTTGAGGACTTTCTCATCATCCAGCACCGGGCCTGCTGGCGCAGCCGGGGCAGCGGCCACCGGTGCGGGGGCGGCGGGTGCAGCCGCTGGCTCTTCTTTTTTGCCGCAGGCAGCGAGCAGAACAGCCGTGATGGCCAGCGCGAGAACGTGCTTTTTCATGGTGGGGAACACTCCAGAAAGAATGAAAGACCGAAAAAAATCAGGCGCGGTGCCGCAACCCTTGTCACCTGGATCTTCAAGCAACAAACAGGCCCGACAGCGCACCACGGTGGTGAGGCGCGGTCACTGTATCAAAAATCACACCGCATCCAGCCAGCCCGCCGCCTGCACATCGGCCAAGGTGGCATCCAAACACTGGCGGATCAGACCCATCATCTCGTCAACCTGGGCGCGGGTCATGACCAGCGGCGGCGCAATGATCATGCGGTCGCCCACCGCCCGCATGATGAGGCCGTTCTTGAAGCAGTGGCCCCGGCAGACCATGCCCACAGCCCAATCGGGGTTGAACGGCGTGTTACTGGCCTTGTCTTTCATCAGCACCAGCCCGGCCACCAAGCCGCAGGTTTGCGCCTCGGCCACCAGCGGGTGCTGGTTCAGCTCGGCAAAGCGCTCGGCCAAGTAGGGGCCAATGTCGTCGCGCACCCGGCCAATCAGGTTTTCGCGCTCCATCAGGCCAATGTTGGCCAGCGCCACCGCACAGGCTACCGGGTGCCCGCTGTAGGTGTAGCCGTGGTTGAACTCGCCGCCCTGCTCAATCAGCACCTTGGCCACGCGGTCGCCCACCAGCACGCCGCCCAAAGGCACGTAGCCACTGGTCACGCCCTTGGCAAACGTGACGAGGTCGGGCCGGTAGCCAAACTTTTCGTAGGCAAACCAGTGGCCCAAGCGGCCAAAGGCGCAGATCACTTCGTCGGAAATCAGCAAGATGCCGTATTGATCCACGATGCGCTGGATTTCGGGCCAGTAGGTGTCGGGCGGAATGATGACCCCGCCCGCACCCTGCACCGGCTCGGCAATGAAGGCGGCCACCTTGTCCGCGCCAATTTCCAAAATTTTGGCTTCCAGCCAGCCAGCGGCACGGCGGCCAAAGTCGTCGCGGCTTTCACCGGGCAGGGCGTTTTCAAAATAGTAGGGCTGGTCAATGTGCGTGATGTTGGGAATGGGCAAATCGCCCTGCGCATGCATGCCGCTCATGCCGCCCAGCGAAGCCCCCGCCATGGTGCTGCCGTGGTAGGCGTTGTGGCGGCTGATGATGACCTTGCGTTGCGGCTGGCCCAGCAAATCCCAATAGCGGCGCACCATGCGCACATTGGTGTCGTTGCTTTCCGATCCACTGCTGGAAAAGAACACATGCTCAAAGCTGCGCCCGCCCACCTGGGGGGCTAACGATGCCAGCTTGGCCGCCAGCTGCACGGCGGGCACGTTGGTGGTGTTGAAGAAGCTGTTGTAGAAGGGCAGCGTCATCATCTGCTGGTAAGCGGCATCGGCCAGCTCTTTACGGCCATAGCCGGCGTTCACACACCACAGGCCGCTCATCGCGTCCAGAATTTTCTTGTCCTCAGAGTCCCACACATAAATGTTGTCGGCCCGTGTGATGACCCGCGCCCCGCGTGTGGCCAAGCCCGCGTGGTCGGTGAAGGGGTGCAAAAAATGCGCGCTGTCTTGCGCCTGAATGGCGCGGGTGTCTTGCTGTTCGGCCCGGCGAACCAAGGCGGGCGGGGCGATGAGGGTGGCGGTGTTCATGGTGTCAATCCTTGAATGCGTGTTCAGACATGGAGGAGCAGGTGCTCACGTTCCCAGGGCGAGATCACCTTCATGAATTCATCAAATTCCAGCTCTTTGATCTCGGTGTAAATGGTGATGAACTCCTTGCCCAGCACATCGTGCAAATCGGTTTCGCGGCGCAGCCAGTCCAGCGCCTCACCCAGGGAGCGCGGCAGCGCATAGGGCGACAGGTAGGCATCGCCCTTCATCTCGGGCTTGGGCTTGATCTTGTTTTTCAGGCCCAGGTAGCCGCAGGCCAGCGTCATGGCCATGGCCACATAGGGGTTGGCATCGGCCCCGATGACGCGGTTTTCTACCCGGCGCGCTTCGGGGCTGGCAATGGGCGAGCGAATGCCCACGGTGCGGTTGTCGTGGCCCCATTCAATGTTGATGGGCGCGGCGGTGTGGCGGCTCAGGCGGCGGTAGCTGTTCACATACGGGGCCACCAACACCATGGCCGCTGGGATGTAGCGTTGCAGGCCGCCGATGTAGTGGTAGAAGGCTTCTGACGCGCTGCCGTCAGGGTTGCTGAAAATGTTCTTGCCCGTGGCCTTGTCCACAATGCTTTGGTGCACATGCATGGCGCTGCCGGGTTCGCCCGCGATGGGCTTGGCCATGAAGGTGGCGTACATGTCGTGGCGCAGCGCGGCTTCGCGCACGGTGCGCTTGAAGAAAAACACCTCGTCGGCCAGCGCCAGCGGGTGGGCATGGAAGAAGTTGATCTCCATCTGCCCCGCGCCCACTTCGTGGATCAGCGTGTCCACGTTCAGCTCCATCTTGTCGCAGTAGTCGTAAATCTCTTCAAACAGCGGGTCAAACTCGTTCACCGCGTCAATGCTGTAGGCCTGGCGCGAGGTTTCGGCCCGACCACTGCGGCCAATGGGCGGTTTCAGCAGGGTGTTCGGGTCGGTGTTGCGGGCGGTCAGGTAAAACTCCAACTCGGGGGCCACCACGGGTGCCCAGCCTTCGGCTTCGTACAGGTCGCACATGCGGCGCAGCACGCTGCGCGGCGCAAACGGCACCAGCTTGCCGGTGTGGTCAAAGCAGTCGTGAATGACTTGCGCGGTCGGGTCGGTGGCCCAGGGCACGATGCGCACGGTAGACGGGTCGGGCCGCAGCTGCATGTCTTTGTCGGTCGGGTCCACCACGTCGTAATACGGCCCACTTTCCGGGAATTCGCCCGTCACGCCCATGCCCACAATGGCCTGTGGCAGACGCATGCCCCGGTCTTCGGTGAACTTGCCACGCGGCAAAATTTTGCCCCGCGCCACACCGGTCAGGTCGGGCACCAAGCATTCCACCTCGGTCACGCGGTGTTCGTTGAGCCAGTTTTCTAGGTCGTTGAAAGTCATGTGTTGGCGTTCGGTCATGGGCGGTTTCCTGGGGATGTTGTCGTCGGGCAAGGCAAGGCTGTGGTCAAGCCACGCCCCGGCTGCGGTTGAGATCGGCGGTTTGCAGGCGCTGGCTGCGGCGCTGGCGGCAGGCATGGCCAAAGGCTTCAAAAATGGCAGCGTAAAACGGGGTTTCCCAGCAACGCCATTCGGGGTGGAACTGCACCGCATAGGCAAAAGTACGCGCACCGCGCACGCCAAAGGCCTCAATCAGACCATCGGGCGCATGGGCCAGGGCTTCTAGGCCATCGGCCAGGCGGTTCACACCCTGCCCGTGCAGGGAATTGACTTCGGTCTGCAAGCCACCGGCCCAAGCCTCAAACACGCTGCCGGGCTTGAAGTGCACGGTGTGGCGCGGCGCGTACTGTTCATCAAACGGGGCGGCCTTGGGCTCGCGGTGGTCCATCAGCCCTGGCACTTGGTGAACCCGCTGGTGCAGCGAGCCGCCCAGGGCCACATTGATTTCTTGGAAACCCCGGCACACGCCCAGCAGCGGCACACCTTCGCGCACACAGGCCCGAATCAGCGCCAAAGTCAAGCTGTCACGCACGGTATCCAGCGGCAGGCTGGGGTCGGCCACCGGCTCGTCAAAGTGCGACGGATGCACATTGGACGGCGAACCTGTGAGCATGACCCCGTCCACCAACGACAACAAGTCACCCACCTGCGCCGGGTCAGCCAGCGGAAACATGACGGGCTGGGCCTGTGCGCCCACCTGGACAGCGCGGGCGTACTTGTCGCCCAGCAGCAAAAACGGCATCTGATGCCCGTGGTCACCCAACAGGCGGTGGTCGGCAGGCAGCCAAACCAAACAAGGCGAAGGATTCATGAACAGGCTTTCTTGACGGCAAGACGCATTGTGCGAACGAAATTGGATCACAATCAGCACCATTTTGCACTACTTGACAGTGCCAATTCAGCCCCATTGCCCCAGCCCCCATGCTGTCCGAATTCCTGCTTCATGAAATGGCCCGGCTGGGCCAGCAAGACGCATTGCCGCTACACCGCCAGCTCTACGAAGCGCTGCGCTGTGCCCTGCTGGAAGGCAAACTGGCCGCTGGTGACCGCCTGCCCTCCAGCCGTGACCTGGCGCAAGACCTGCACCTCTCGCGCAACACGGTGGTCGCCGCCATCAACCAGCTCAGTGTCGAGGGCTACCTCGCCAGCCGCGTGGGCAGTGGCACCTTTGTCAACGACAGCGTGCCGCGCACCTTGCCCGGCCAAGGCAAGCAACGCCCCGGCGCACCCCACAAGCGCCCGGCGGGCGGGCAGCTCTCAGCACGTGGCGTGGCCTTGTCCACCCAGTTTTGCGCCACCGAACTCGAAGTCCAACCCTTCACCCCCGGCATTGCCGACTTCAGCGCCTTCCCGCTCACGCTCTGGCAGCGCCTGCAAAACAAACACTGGCGCATGACCTACCCCGACATGCTGGACTACGCCACCGCCGGTGGCTATGCCCCGCTGCGCCGGGCCGTGGCCGACTATTTGCGGGTGTTTCGCAGCGTGCAGCTCGATGCCAACCAAGTCATCATCACCACCGGCACCCAACAATCATTAGAACTCTGCGCCCGCCTGCTGGCCGACCATCACGACACCGTTTGGGTGGAAGACCCGGCCTACTGGGGCGCTGTCAAAGCCTTCATGGCCACCGGGCTGCGGCTGCACCCGGTGGCGGTGGACGCGCAAGGCATTGCCCCCAGCCTGGCCGACCATGCCCAGCCCCCCCGGCTGATTTACCTCACGCCCTCGCACCAATACCCCACCGGTGCCGTCATGAGCCTGCCCCGGCGGCACCAACTGCTGGCCACCGCCCGCCAGCACAACGCCTGGGTACTAGAAGACGACTACGACAGCGAATACCGCTTCAGCGGCCCGCCCATCTCCAGCCTAGAAGGGCTGGACACCGACGGGCGCGTGCTCTACATGGGCACGTTTTCTAAAGTGCTCTACCCCGGCATCAAACTGGGCTATCTGGTGGTGCCCAAGGCCCAAGTGGCCGCCTTCAAACAGGCCCACTACGACCTGAACCGCCCCGGCCAAATGCCCCAGCAAGCCGCGCTGGCCGAATTCATGGAAATGGGCCACTTCAGCAGCGCCCTGCGCCGATCCCGCCAAAGCTACGCCGAACGCCGCCAGTGCCTGCTGCAAGCCCTAGCCCCGGTGCTGCGCCAAGCGCAAGACAGCGACGGCCCCCACATCACCGGTGCCGAACAGGGCCTGCACCTGTGCCTGCGCCTACCCGCCACCCTAGACGACCGCGCCCTGGCCCAAACCCTAGCCCAAAAAGACCTGACCGTGCGCCCCCTGTCCGCCTACTGCCTAGCCCGCACCGACCTGCGCGGCTTGGTCATTGGCTACGGCTACGCCCCCTTAACCGACATCGCCCGCCACGGCCCTGTGCTGGCGGGGGCGGTGCGGCAGGCGTTGGGGTAGAAGGTAGTGGTTAGAAGGTAGGGATTGGGCTTGCGGGTTTTACCCCTTCCCCCGCTGGGGGAAGGTTGGGATGGGGGCAGGCCCCAACCAGGCATGCAAGCCAAAAAACCTTGACTGGATTCTGGAACTCTCGCCCTTTTTGGGGCTATAGTGGGGCCGGTGTGTGTTCCTAAAGCTGATTCAGGAATTCAATGAATCACGGGACGGACGTGCTGAGTTTCGTGGTGAATTTGGTTGATTGTATTAAAGGGGTCATCAATGAGAGAACTTGGCTATTTGTATGTGCTGGCAAACAGTGCGATGCCAAACATGGTTAAAGTTGGTAAAACAACGCGCAGTCCAGAAGAGAGGGCGGTTGAATTATCCAAAGCAACTGGTTTGCCAACTCCGTTTATCGTTGTATACGAGCAGTTGTTTGCCAACTGTAGTGAGGCTGAGTATTTCGTCCACACCTATTTGGGGTCTAAGGGCTACCGTGTGGCGGATAATCGAGAATTTTTCAACGCGCCAGTTAGTATTGTAATCAAAGCCATTTCCCTAGCCCCCAATGCGATTGAAGATCAATTATCTAACCAAGAGTCAGAAGAAGACGATGATTTGATCGATCGTAGCGAAAATTACGATGAACTGGATGATTTATCGCTTGATGATGAAGAAATCATTGAGCCTTGGATGGCTATTTTTGAAGAAGCGGAAAGTCATTATTATGGTTTAGGCGATTATATTGTGGATTACAGTGAGGCTATGCGGTTGTACAAGCAATCAGCCAAACTGGGTGCGTTGGAGGCATATGGACGCATTGGAAAGATGTACAAATCTGGCGAAGGTGTGCACGAAGATAAAAATAAAGCTCTAGAATTTTTTAAGGAGGGCGCAAGAAAAGGTAACGTATATTGCTACTGGGCAATGGGGATATTGTTCCTTGAGGAAGAAAACAATACAAATGCAGAAAAGTGTTTTTCTTTATTTTTGAAAAACAAGCCACAAACCTTGCCTGACCGCTATAGACTTTCTTCCGATGATTTACAGGATATTTTTTTTGACTGCACTGATATTTTATGCAGACACTTAGAGGGCGTTGAGGATGTACATCGTGCCTTCAATATTTTGTGTGAATTTATCGTTGAAAATAAAAACAATATCCTTTCTCATGCAAGAAAACTTCATGAAATTTCAATATCTCGATCGCATTCGGAAATGGCGGATTACTACAACTCAGCTATTCAGTATCTGAATACTTTAGAG
Source organism: Pseudomonadota bacterium (assembly GCA_041192045.1). GTDB lineage: Bacteria > Pseudomonadota > Gammaproteobacteria > Burkholderiales > Burkholderiaceae_C > Hydrogenophaga. The sequence goes on from JBEENR010000002.1 coordinate 50,819, forward strand.
GATGTGTAATATGCGCTTGCGGTGTTGCAGGTTCGGGTACGACTGGCACTCGCATTTTTGCACTGAAATTTAAGTGCGAAGCTCCGTTTATTCATAGCCCAAGTAAAATTTATCACCATAAACCAATATCCGATTAGAAGCTCAGTACTCTGAGGTAATTTTCTTCACTTAAATAAACAGCAAATCGTTGATTTATATGAAAAATTCGGCATGCAAATTTATAGTCAGTTGCTCATGCTGACTTAGCCGTCTCCGGCGAACCCATCTTCAAAATCGATCCATTGCGATAGAGGGTTTTATGGATAAGATCATCAAAGCCATTCCTCTCGACAATTACCAGATCGAGATTCAGACAGCCAGCGGTATTTGCGGCATTTTTGATGTCAAGCCGTACTTGGGCGGTGGTGCATTCAGAGAGCTTTTGAACGAATCCTATTTTCGGCTGGTTCGCCCGTTGCATCATGGCATTGCTTGGCCGCATGAACAGGATTTCAGTGCGGACACGGTTGTTTTTGATATTCAAAACGCTCAAAAACCCCAATAGCAAACGCGGTTGTGCGCCAAGAGCCCCCACCCCAACCCTCCCCCAGCGGGGGAGGGAGTCAGGGCACGGCCTTACTCCTGTGTGTTCACGGGCCATGTCACCCCGCTGCACTCTGCGCCATCCGCTCACTCTTCCAATACACATCGTCACCGCCATGCATGCGGTTGAGCACGCGGGCCAGCACGAACAGTGGTAAGCCCTATGTCAACAAGGTGTAAGCACAGTTGGCAAAATACAGGCTGTCTGAAGACGATTTGTTGGCCGATACGACCTGAAGGTTCAACAATGAAGCAGAGGATGGGGTCTCAGGCGCAAGCCACCATCTTGAGCGGGGATTGTCGGGAACGACATACAGGATGCCAGCGACAGCTAGGCTACTGCGGGCGCCGCTCACGTACACCTTCAAAGGCCAGTCACGCGACTGGCCTTTGTTTTTTAGGGCTTGATGGGTCGGTAGCGCCCGATGTTCTGACCGTCAACATGCCTAGGATGTTGGTAGAGGGTGACGACCGACAAATAAGCTCTCAGGGCTTCGCGGTATTCAAGCACCATCAAGGCTTCTGGCGCAAAGCGAAAGCTCAACTTCAAAGCGCCTGCCTTGTCTGAAGCATAGACCTGTGCAGGACTTTGCAGCTTGGACCAAACCAGCGCTTTGGCATCGCTTGCATGTGTACGCAGCCAATTTCCGTGCTTTCGGTCAATGTGAATCTGACCAAACGCAAGGTTGCCAACATGAAGGCGGATGGGTATGGGCTCGCTGGCATTCAACTCACGCATGAGCGACTGTGGGAAGAAAGCAAAGTCGCTGGAGCCATCCACCTGCCAGAGATCACGAACGCTAGCGCCCGTACAAGTGAACACAGGTATCACACCACACCGCCAGCGCGCCGGTCGATCGCTCTTTGGCTCATCGCTTACCCCGCTGCACTCTGCGCCATCCGCTCACTCTTCCAATACACATCGTCACCGCCATGCATGCGGTTGAGCACGCGGGCGAGCACGAACATCAGGTCGCTTAGGCGGTTCAGGTATTGGCGGGGGGTTTCGCGCAGGGCTTCTTCGTTGCCCAGGGCCACCACGGCACGCTCGGCGCGGCGGGCCACGGTGCGGCAAACGTGGGCCAAGGCGGCAGCGCGGGTGCCTGCGGGCAGGATGAACTCTTGCAGCCGGGGCAGTTGCGCGTTGTGCGCATCCAGCGCTTCGTCCAGGGCCAGCACGGCCTCGGGCTTGAGCAGTTCAAAACCGGGGATGGACAGTTCGCCCCCTAAGTTGAACAACTGGTGCTGAATTTCTATGAGCAGACTGCGCACCTCAGCGGGCAGGTCTTCGCACAGCAGCACGCCGATGTGCGAATTCAGCTCATCCACATCGCCCATGGCATGCACGCGCAAGCTGTTTTTAGAGACGCGGGTGTTGTCGCCCAGCCCGGTGGTGCCGCCGTCGCCGGTGCGGGTGGCAATTTGTGTCAGTCGGTTGCCCATGTGTTGTCGTCCTTGGTGAAAAAGCGCAGCAAAAACTGCATCAAAAAAACTGGCAGATTGTGCGGTGGCGGCCCGCTGCGGGTGCAGCACAAGGCTTTGGGACAATGCGGGCATGCCCCACCCCACCGATACCGACCACGATGCCGCCCATTCTCCTGCCGCTGACACGGCGGCGGATACCGACCCCGCCCCCGACACGCCAATGGATGGCCCCGAGGCCGACCCGCCCAGCGGCCCGCTGGCCCGCGAGGCGCTGGCCCTGGCGGCGTTTGACCATCTGGTGTCGCGGGCCAGCGGGTTCCGGCCCCGGCCCGGCCAGCGTGACATGGCGGCCCACATTGCCCAGACGCTGAGCGGCGCGGTGCTCAGTGACGACAGCATCAGCGGCGACGCAGCCTGGCCTGCCCGTGGCATTGCCGTGGTGCAGGCGGGCACGGGCGTGGGCAAATCGGCCGCTTATGCCGCCACCGTGATTGCGCTGGCCCTGGCGCAGCAAAAGCGGGTGCTGTTTTCGACCGCCACCGTGGCCCTGCAAGAGCAGTTGATGCACAAAGACCTGCCCGCCTTGGCTGCGCTGTGGCCCGAGCCCTTCAGCTTCAGCCTGGCCAAGGGGCGCGGGCGCTACATCTGCCGCTTGAAACTCGACCAGCTCAGCAGCGGCGAGGCCAGCAGTGCCGCGCTGTTTGATGGCGACGAGCCGCCCACGCCCGATGCCGCGCCGCACGAGCGCTGGCAGCAGCGCGCCCGCCAGTACCAGCAATGGAGCCAGCAGCTGGACAGCGGCCAGTGGCAGGGCGACCGCGACCGGCTGGACGACCCGCCCGAGGGCGACACCTGGGCTGCCGTGGCGGCAGAGCGGCACAGTTGTACCGGGCGGCACTGCCCCAGTTACCACGGTTGCAGCTACTTCCAGGCACGGGCACGGCTGGCGCAGTCGCAAGTGATCGTCGTCAACCACGACCTGCTGCTGTCCACCCTGGGCAAGCATGCCCTGCCCGAGTTGCAAGACTGCTATGTGGTGTTTGACGAGGCGCACCACCTGGGCACGGTGGCACAGGGGCAGTTCACCGCGTCGATGGACGTGGTGCACACCCAGTGGCTAGACCGCCTGCCGCGCACGGTGGACGAGGTGGCCAGCGCCCTGCAACACCACCCCGAGGCCGACACGGCCAGCCTAGCCCGCCAGATGAAGGCCAGCCAAAACGAACTGGCCCGCTTAGGTATGGACCGCCTGCGCGAACAGCCCGACTGGCAGGCGCTCATCAGCCGCCCATCAGCCCGCCAAAGCCCAGCCGCCGCATCGGCCAGCGAAGCGCACGCGGCTGACCGGGTGACGGTGCGTTTTGCGGACGGCGTTTTGCCGGCGGAATGGCTAGAAACCGTCTCGCGCCTGCATGCCCAAGCCAGCGCCTTGCTCAAGGTGTTAGAGGCGCTGGCCGGACAGCTCAAGGCCAGCGCCCGCGACAACCCCGGCGATGCGCCGCGCTGCGCCCTGCTCTACAGCCGTCTGGGCACCTTGGCCCCGCGCCTGCAAAGTGCGCAGCAAACCATGGGCCTGTGGCTGCAAGACAGCACCGAATCGGGTAACGCCAGCACCGGCAGCCGCCAGCCCCCGCTGGCCAAATGGCTGGAAGCCAGCCTCAGCCGGGGCGTGGTGCAGCTCAGCGCCCATGCCTGCCCGCTGGAGCCGGGCAGCTTGCTGCGCCAGCAGCTGTGGGGCCGGGTGCGGGCGGCGGTGGTGACTTCGGCATCGCTGACGAGTTGCGGCAGTTTTGACCACTTTCTGCGCGAATCCGGGCTGGTGTTTGATGCCGCCGTGCGCACCTGCGAAGCGCAAAGCCCGTTTGACCATGCCCGCCAGGGTCGCCTAGTGGTGGTGCAAACCGAGGCCGACCCCAAAGACGTGGAAGCCTATACCCGCGAAATGCTCGACACCCTGCTGCAAGACCTGGCCGCCGTGCAGCGTGGTGCCTTGGTGCTGTTCACCAGCAAGCTGCTGCTGCGCCGCGCCCAGGAACGGCTGGAGCGCGGCGAGCACAGCGCGCTGCGCCAGCAGGTGCTGGTGCAAGGCCAAGTCTCGCGCCAGCAGCTGCTGCGCCAGCATGCGCAGCGGGTGGGCAGCGGGCAGCGCTCCATTTTGTTTGGCCTGCAATCGTTTGGCGAAGGGCTGGATTTGCCCGGCGAACTCTGCGAATGGGTGTTCATCACCAAACTGCCCTTTGCCTCGCCCAGCGACCCAGTGGGCCAAGCCCGTGCCGACTGGCTCAAGGCCCAGGGCCGCGACCCGTTCACAGAACTGGTGGTGCCCGCCACCGGTGCCCGGCTATTGCAGTGGACGGGCAGGGCCATCCGCAGCGAAACCGACGAGGCCGTGGTCGTTTGCTACGATGACCGGCTGCTGCGCCAAAGCTACGGCAGGCGGCTTTTGAAGGGCCTGCCCGCCTACCGGCTGCAACGGCGGTACAACGGCGTGCTCAGCGACATCAGCCCCTCTTAACCCCTCCTCTTCTGGAAAACCCCCATGCTCTACGCCACCCTGAAACTGCTGCACGTCCTGTCCATCGTGGTGTGGATAGGCGGCATGGTGTTTGCCCACTTCTTCCTGCGCCCGGCCACACAAGACCTAGAAGCCGCCGTGCGCGTGCGCCTGATGCAGGCCACCTTGCAGCGTTTCTTCCAGGCTGTGCTGGTGGCGGTGGGTGTGGTGCTGGTCACGGGCCTGTGGATGATCGGGCGGGTGGCCAAAGAAACGGTACAGGCCGGGCTGGACTTCAACATGCCGCTGAACTGGACGATCATGGCCACGCTGGGCATTGTGATGATGCTGATCTTTGGCCACATCCGCTTTGCCCTGTTCAAACGCCTCAGCCGCGCCGTGGCCGCGCAAGACTGGCCCGCCGGTGCCGCCGCGCTGGCCGGCATCCGCACCGCCGTCAGCATCAACTTAGGCCTGGGGGTGGGCATTATTGCGGTGACTTTTTGGATGGCTTGACGCGCCACGTCTGCCATGGCCCAAGAAATTGAACTCAAGCTGCTGCTAGATGCAGACCACCTGCCGCAGCTGCTGCACCACCCGCTGCTGGCCGCCCACACGCCCCAGCGCAAACACCTGCGCAATACCTATTTCGACACCCCCGCCCTGACGCTGACGCAGCAGCGTGTGGCCCTGCGCGAGCGCACGGTGGGCAAACCCGGTGCCGAGCAGGTGCTGTTGACCGTGAAAACCGCTGGGCACAGCGTGGGTGGCCTGAGCCGACGCGGCGAATGGGAAGCCCCCACCACACCCGGCCACTGGGACTTTGCCGCCCTGGTGGACGACAGCGCCTTGGCTGCCCAACTGAGTGCCTGCGCCAGCCAGCTGGTGCCGGTGTTCCGCACCGACTTTGTGCGGCTGCAATGGCACATACACCACGCCGGGGCTGATCTGGAAGTGGCTTTAGACCAAGGCTTCATTGCCGCTGGCGAGGCCCGCGAGGCCCTGCTGGAGCTGGAGCTGGAACTGCGCAGCGGGCCTGAAGCCGCCCTGCTGGACTGGGCGGCCCAGCTGGCTGCCACCGGCCCCACCCCGGCGTGGCTGCACGCCAGCGACCGCAGCAAGGCCGAGCGCGGGTTTGCGCTGTTTCAACGCGCATGCTGAAGGCTGCTGAGCCCTGCCCGCTTCAGCTTCACCAAGGCAGTTGCCAGCGCACCGCCCAGCGCCGGTACTGGGACTGACGGGCGTTTTCACCATCGCTGGCCATGTCTAGGCTGAGCCCGCGCCACTGCACACCAGCCGCCAGCACACGGCGCTGCGGTTCCAGGGCCACATGCCAAGACAGGGTGGCTGGGCCAGCCTCGTGGCTCCAGCCCAGCCAGTGCTGTTGCACACCTTGCCAGCGGCTGCTCTGCCACGTCAAGGCACCGCTGGGTAAGGGGTGGCGAACATCGAGCTGCCAGCGCGTGCCCATGCGCCCGCGCCACGCCGCAACAAACTGCTGCCCCTGCACCAGGGGTGCGTAATCCAAAAAACCGTCGGGTGTGCGGCTGCTCACGGCTGAGTCGATCACCGCCGTTTCGGCAGCCAGCGTTTGCCAATGCAGGCGCGACAGCAGATCGTCGGCACGCAGACCCAGCTGCCAGCCCGGCAACGGCTCACCCTCCAGCGCCAGCGAGAGGCTGGTACCCCAGCCTGCCTGACCCGACGCGGGCAGGAAAGGGCCATGAATTTGCTCACCCCAGCGCTTGGCCTGCAACTGGAGGTCGTAGCCCCCGTCACTGCCGTGGCTGACCTGCCCACCCAGGTCGTTTTGCCGTACCTGCAAAAGTTGCAGCCACTGAAGATGGCCGCGCACGCGCCAGCCAGGGGCGGCAACCCATGTCTGCCAAGGCGAGCCCAGTTGCAAACCCACCCCACGCCAGCCCATGCTGTGCGCCCGCACGTCAGGGAACACGGCCACGGGGGGGTCGGTGTGTTGTGCGTCGGCAGCGGCCAGCGTCACCGCGTTGGGGCTGGCCTGCAAATGGACTTGGCTGCGGGCCAGCACGCCCCAACGCCAGCCACCGGGCTGCTCCAGCTCCAAGCCTGCCTGCACGGTGCGCTGTGCACGGTAGCGGCTGAGGCCTGATTGCACGCCGTTGTACCAGCCGTCATGGGCCAGCGCCAGCACGGGCAGCCCCTCAGCCAGAGCCTCATCCTGCACCCACAGCCGGGTTTGCCAGGGCACCGGTTCAAGCGGCGGAGGCTGCGAGGGCTGTGCAACAGCATGGCCCCCGCCCGCCAGCAGGTACACCGCTAGGCCGCAGAGGCACAAGCGCCGCTCAGTACTGCTCAAACGTGTTGTCTGCGTAAGTCAGGCGGTTGGTGGTGGTATCAAAGCTGCCCACCGCCGTGCCCGACTTGGTCAGCGGATGCACCGTCTTGCTGCTGTCCAACGCCAGCTTGATGCCTTCGGAACTCGTCAGCGTCAGCTGGGTGCTGCGGGCCACGGGCGTTCTGGACGATTGACCTTCGATGTTGATCACCACCGCACCCTGGCGGTACTGGCCGCTGAGGGTGCCCAAGCCGGTGTCGCCCTCATCGGTGTTGTTGATGGTCAGGTTGGCGCTCACAGGCATGCGGTTAGGGATGTTGACCTTGCCCACCAGCGTCAAACGGGCTTTCTGCGGGTTCTGCGCAGAGGTGGGCATGTTGGCCATGAACACACTGGGGTTGAGCTGTTCTGCCGTCACACTGCCCTCAAAGAAAGGCGTTCCCTTGCGCTCCACACTGCCCGAAAAACTCATTTTGGCTGGTGAGTACAGCGACTGGGAGGCATCCAGACCAAAGTTGCCCATGAAGAATTGCCCCCTGAGCGCACTCTGCGCAGTGGCAAAACGCAGTTTCAGCAAGATGGCATGGCTGCCATCAAACACCGCCAGCGGGTCGTTGGGTACAGCGGCAACGGTCGGCAACTCCAGGGGGGGCTGCACGGCGCTGCTGGTGTCCAGGTTGAAGCTGCTGCCCTTGATGTAGCTGCCACTCTCCAGGGCCAGTTCGGTTTGCAGCGTGTCCACCGCGTTCACCTGCTTGTACTGCGCCACCGAGCCCTGTAAGGCCAGGGTGTTCACCCCGGCGTTATCCACCGTCCAAGAACCGTTCAGGCTCACCTTCAGCTTGTCACCCAAAACGGTGGCTGTGGTGGCATAAGGCGGCACGTTGCTGTCCGTCAGTTCAAAGGCCGGAGCCATTTCACCGGTGAGTGTCACTTGGTTGATGTCGCCAGCCGCATTGCGCCCCGCTTTGAGCGTGGCGGCATTGCCTGGGAACGCCGCGCCAAAGTGCATGCGCACTTTGTTGGTGGGCTCTTCGTACAGGTTCCGGACGGGGTTCCACACATACACCGCGCGCCGGATCTGGGTGTACACGGTGAACTGGTCAGCCGCGCTGCTGGGGTGCAGGCGCACGCGGGTGGACCAGACCACCATGTTCTTGAGGCTCTCGTCCCAGAACAACCGGCCACTGGTGCCACACGCCACATACAGGGCATTGACTTTGTTGGTGGCCTCGATCAGGTATTGATCGTCGCTGTACAAGCGGCAGCCGCCCAGCCCCATGCCGTTGCTGCGAGAAAAATTGGCGACTACCGGGAAACTTGGGCTGGGGTTGGCCTGAAAATTGGCCCAGAACTGGGCACCTTTGGTGGCCAATTCCAACGCATCCAGGGTGCTGCTGGTGAACGGCGCAAGGCGGTTTTGCATGTCGCTAGCGACTGCCTGCAACTCGGTTTGCAAGGACAAATCGGCACCTTCCAGCGCTTTGGCGTTGCTGCGCAAGGTGCCCATGAAACCTTTGGTCTGTGCCAGCGGTGTCGCGGCGGGTGTGCCGCCGTCGGGTTGCTTGATGACCGGCTTGGCGGTATCGGGCAGGCCAGCTTGGTCAGCCACACCAGCCGCATGGTTCACGAAAGGTGCTTTCACGGTATCGTCGTTCAGCCCTTTTTTAGCGACTTCTTCGACCACGCACTTGACCTTGGTGGCTTGCGTCGTCTGAATGGCACAGGTAGCCATGTCGTCCGAAGCCGCCATGCTCGATACAGCGGCCATGGCCACAGCAGGTTTGTTTTTGGGTTTGCCTTGGCTGTCAAATTCGGGTTTGTCTGCCATCGGGTCAAAACCCACCGATTCGCGCAAGTCTTTGTTGGCCTGTTCAATGTTGGTCGCATTGAAACCGCCCGCCTTGTTGCCCGCTGCCACCACCGCCACTTCGGACAAGGGGTTGATCTGCGTGGTCACGGTGCCACCCGTGCTGTTGAGCGCTGCGCGCAGCTTGAAGCCCGGCGCGGGTTTGATGTTTTCGCCCGTGGCCTCGTCTTGCATGCGGGTGTCGTCGGTCACGGTGGCTTCAACCACCACGGGGCCGGTGTAATCCTTGAAGTTCAGGGTGTAGGAACCATCCGCCGCCGAAACGGTTTCGGCCAGTTTGTCCCCCAAGCTGCCATCGGCCTTGACCTTGTAGGCCACCACCTTGGCCTTGTCCATCGGACCTTTGACGACGGTGCCCGACACCGTCTGGCTCACGCTCTGGCTACCTGAGTCCCCGCCACCCCCACAAGCTGACAACAACACCGCCAGGGTTGCAACAGCCAAAACCTGTCTCGTCCTCATGATCGTCACCTGATTGTTCCCAACCGCAACAGCGCGGAACGAAAACTTTAGCATGCGAAACAGGCTAAAAAATGCGCTACAGCAGAATTTATCCCCCCATTCAAGGCAGGGCTGTAACCTGCGGCGCTACACCCCAGCACTGGGCCGTTCAGCCACGGTATCGCGCCAAGCTTGCAGGGCATGCAGCCCCGCATCGGCGGGCTTGAAGCGCAGCAGGCGGGCAAATTCCAGGGCACAAAAGGCGGTGATGTCGGCAATGCTGAAACGCTCGCCCGCCACCCAGGGCTGGCGCTGCAATTCGGCATCCAGCCAAGCGGCTACCTCGCGGGCCTTGCCCAGCTGGGACTGCCCGAAATCAGGAAACTGGGGCTGCTCCAGCACCGCCAGCCCAGGGTGGGTGTGGCGAATGGCGTTGGCCAGCGGCAGCATGAGCGACCACTCCACACGCCGGTCGGCCATTTCAATGAAGGCGCGCTCCTCGCTGCCATGCCCCATCAGGTTGGGCTCAGGCACCAAGCCTTCCAGATAGGTGCAAATAGCCCGAGTCTCGGTCAGCACCCGGCCATCGTCCAGCTCCAGCGCGGGCACCCGCGCCAGCGGGCTTTTGGCCCGGTAGTCGGCGCTTTTGTGTTCTTGCGCATTCAGGTCAACGGGGATCAGCGTCAGGCCGGTGATGTTTTTTTCAGCCAGAAACATCAGCACCCGCCGGGGGTTGGGCGCGCGGGGCGACATGTACAGCTTCATGGTGCAGCCTCCTTGAGGCTCTGGCCCATTTCCACCATGCGGCGGGCCTCTTCCACAAAACGCTGGGCGCTGGCTGGGTCGTCCAGCCGCTGTTCAATGCTCGACGGGGGCTGGGTAATGCCGCGCTGCACCGCCGGACGCTGGCGAATCGCGTCGCGCCAGCGCCGCAGGTGGGGCAAGTCGTCCAGCTCGACCCCCGACCAGCGGTGCGTGCGTACCCAGGCCCAGTTGGCAATGTCGGCAATCGAATAATCCCCGGCCAGAAATTCATGGTGCTGCAAGTGCCCATCCAGCACCCGAAACAGGCGGCGGGTCTCGCCCTGGTAGCGGTCAATGACGGCAGGAATCTTCTCGGGAAAGTAGCGAAAGAACACATTGGCCTGCCCCATCATGGGACCGATGCCGCCCATCTGGAACATCAGCCACTGCAACACCCGCGAGCGGCCCTTGGCATCCGACGGCATCAGGCGACCGGTTTTTTCTGCCAAGTAGATCAGGCACGCCCCAGACTCAAACACCGCAAAATCATCCGCCTCGTGATCCACCAAAGCCGGAATACGGCCATTGGGGTTGATGGCCAGAAACGCAGGCGCTTTCTGCTCGTTACGCCCCAAATCCAACACCCGCAGGGTGTAGGGCAGGCCCAGTTCTTCGAGCGCAATGGACACTTTGTGCCCGTTGGGGGTGGCAGCGGTGTAGAGATCAATCATGAGGACAACTCCAAAAACAAGGCAAAAGCATGGTAGCCACACGCCGGGTCAGCGGCCTGTCACCTGTGTGCTGTGGGGTGTTTCTGGCCCGTTGGGGGGTCAAATTTTTTGAGTACATCCGGCAAAAACCCAGAACCCCAGCCCGGCGGGCACGGCCTACAGTGGTGGTGTCTGATCCTTCAGACCCTCATCCCCGCCACTTCGCCTGATCTGCCATGTCCCAAGCTTCTTCGTCGCCTGCTGGCCGCTTGCCCAGTCTGTTCATTTCTCATGGTGCGCCCACGTTTGCGCTGGAGCCTGGTCTTGCTGGCCCGGCCTTGACGGCGCTGGGTCAGCGCCTGCCGCGTCCGCAGGCGGTGTTGGTGGTTTCCCCGCACTGGATGACGCGCAGCCCGCGTGTGGCCAGCACCGCGCAGCCGCGTACCGTGCACGACTTTGGCGGTTTTGACCCGGCCCTCTACCGCCTGCAATACCCCGCCCCCGGTGCGCCTGCCTGGGCCGCACGTGCCGTGGCGCTGCTGCGCGAAGCGGGCTGGGCCGCCGAAGCCGATGCGCAATGGGGCCTGGACCACGGGGCTTGGGTGCCGCTGATGCACCTGTTCCCGGCGGCGGATGTGCCGGTGTTTCAAGTTTCCTTGCCTGCGCGCCTCGATGGTGCGCAGGCCTATGCCTATGGCGAGGCCCTGGCCCCGCTGGCTGCCGAGGGCGTGCTCATCGTGGGTTCGGGCAGTCTCACGCACAACCTGTACGAGGTGCGGCTGGATGCGCCCGACCCAGCGGCTGTGCCCCCTGCCGCTTATGTGCAGGCATTTGCCGACTGGGTTTGGGCCACGCTGCGCAGTGGGGATGCAGCCCGGCTGCAACAGGCCATGGCGCTGGCCCCACAGGCCCAGCGCGCCCACCCCACGCCCGAACACTGGTGGCCGCTGGTGGTGGCCGCCGGGGCTGCGGGGGCCACGGCCCGCGCTGAGCGGCTGGCAGGTGGCATCACGCACGGGGTGCTGTCCATGGATGCCTACGTGTTTGAAGGCTGATGGCTCAAGGCTGACGGACTCAGGACGCGGGCAGCAGCGATTCGCGCAGCAAGCCTTCTAGGGTGCGCAGGCGGCTGTCCACAATCGCCAGCTCGACCGGGTCGGCGGCCCGTTGCGCAGCGGGCAGGTTTTGTGCGGCTTTCAGGCGCTCGACAGCCCCGGCGTAGTCCAGTTGCGCAGCGCGTGATTCGGCCTCGGCGCGCACGGCGCGCAAGGTCTGGCCCTGCGTTTGATAGGCCTGCGCCAGCGTCTGCCAAGCCCGTGCGTCAGTGGGATGCTGCACCACCCAGGCATGCAACACCGTGGCCGCTTGTGGCGCGGCTGCGGTGGCTAGCGCGGCTTGGGCACCCAGCAGCGTCATGCTGCGGCTGCCGTGGACCAGCGCCCGCTCGCGCAGTTGTGCCAGCGTCTCGGCCCGTGCGGCGGCTGGCGGCCCACTGACGGGGGGGGCCTGCAACAGCAGCTCCAGCCACAGGGCATCGGCCACGGCGTGCGCGGCCGCTGGCACCTCGGTGCGCAGTTGCTGGGCCAACGCCAGTGCCCGCGCGTGCTGGCCCAGCCGCATGGCCGACCAAGCCGCGGCGTAACGCTCGGCGGGTGTCGCAGTGGCCGCTTGGCCCGCTTGCAGCCAGACGGGCCAGCGGTCGCTGCCGGTCTCAGCCAGCACGCGGGCACGCGCCGCCATCAAAGGGTGCAGGGCCTGCGCAGCCTGTACTTGGGCCGGTGGTGGCGTTGACTGCCCGCCCGCTGCATTCACCCAAGGCAGGCGGGCGCGCATGTCGGCCATGCGCTCGGTGCTCAGCGGGTGGCTGCGCAGGTACGGAAACGCGCCGTCGTCATTCAGGCGGGTGGCTTGCTGCAATTGCTCAAACATATCGACGAAGCCCTGCCCCTCAAAGCCCGCCTCGGTCAGCACCGAAAAGCCCACCCGGTCGGCTTCGCGCTCCATGTCGCGTGAAAAGTTCAGTTGCGACTGCATGGCCACCGCCTGCCCACCCACCAGGGTGGCGTTGACGACATCGGCACTGGCACGCGCCGACAGCGCTGCCAGCACCATCGCCCCAATCAACCACGGGGCCATCTGCTCTTGTCGCCCCAGCAGGCGGGCAATGTGGCGCTGCGACACATGGCTCAGCTCGTGGGCCAGCACCGAGGCCAGTTCGGCACTGCTCTGCGTGATGCCCACCAGGCCCAGATGCACGCCAAAGTAGGCCCCTGGCAAGGCAAACGCGTTCACCCGCCGGTCGCGGGAGAGCAGCAGCGTCCAAGCAAACCGCTCGGCCAGCTCGGGCGGCACATCGCCGCGCGCCCGCGCTGCCGCCAGCAGGGGTTGCCACAGGCTGTCCAGATAATCGCCCAGCACCGGGTCGTCCAAATAGTCCGGGTCGCGGTAGAGGCTGCGCGCAATCTGGTCGCCCAGCCGCCGCTCGGCCACCAGCGCAATGCCGGCCCCGTCGCCCAAACCGGGCAAACTCAAAGCCGGTGCAGGTGGCCCCGCAGCCACCGACACGCCCGAGGGCAGCACACACCCCCAGGCCAACAGACCCACCAGCCACCACCGATTGCGCACCGCCACCATGCCCGACTCCATCTTGAAAATTTGCAGAACGATCGCCCTATGATGCCGCCCACCCCGCCCGCGTTCGGTGGCCACAGCACCCTGCACAGCACCATGACTGACCCTAGCCCATCCACCCACTCATCCACCAGTCCATCCACCAGCCCGCTGACCCACTTTGATGCCCAGGGCCAGGCCCACATGGTCGATGTCGCGGCCAAACCCGCCACGCACCGCGTGGCCGTGGCCGAAGGACGCATCCAGATGCTGCCCGCCACCTTGCAACTGATTGCCAGCGGCAACGCCAAAAAAGGCGATGTGCTGGGCATTGCGCGCATTGCCGGTATTCAAGGGGCCAAAAAAACCAGCGACCTCATCCCGCTGTGCCACCCGATTGCCCTGACCCGCGTCACCGTGGACTTTGACATCGAAGCCGCCACCCACAGCGTGTGCTGCCGCGCCAGCGCCGAATGCACCGGCCAAACCGGCGTGGAAATGGAAGCCCTGACCGCGTGCAGCGTGGCCCTGCTGACCATTTACGACATGTGCAAAGCGGCAGACCGGGGCATGACGATCAGCGCCATCCGCCTGCTGGAAAAGCGGGGTGGCAAAAGTGGTCACTTCGTGGCCGATGCCTTGCAAGCAGCCCCCAGTAGCCCTTGATGTTCAGGGGTGTGCAGACCGACTGCCAAAAATGGCCCGCCCCACCCGCACCAGCGTAGAGCCAGCGGCCACCGCCGCTTCTAGGTCGTCGCTCATGCCCATGGACACGGTATCGAGCCCCAGGCCACGGGCGTTGAGTGCGTCCAACAGGGCCTTGGCCTGCGCAAACACAGCCTGCTGGGCCACTGGTGTGGGGGCGGGTTCGGGAATGCACATCAGCCCGCGCAGCTGCAAGCGTGGCAGGCGGGCCACCGCTTCGGCCAGGGCGGGCAAATCAGCCGGGGCAATGCCCGATTTGTTCGGCCCGCCGTCCACATTCACCTGCACACACACCTGCAAGGGCGGCAGCTGCGCCGGGCGCTGCTCGCTCAGGCGCTGGGCAATCTTGAGCCGGTCCACCGACTGCACCCAGTCAAAATGCTCGGCCACCAGCCGGGTTTTGTTGCTCTGCACCGGCCCAATGCAATGCCACTGCAACGCCAGCTGCGGGTGCGAGTGGCGCAAAGCCTGGATTTTTTCGACCCCTTCTTGGATGTAGTTTTCGCCAAACGCCCGCTGACCGGCGGCCACCGCTTGGGCCACGGCCTCGGGGCCAAAAGTCTTGGACACGGCCAGCAGCGTCACCGCCGAAGCGGGTCGCCCGGCCTGGGCGCAGGCACTGGCTAAGCGCTGTTGCACCGCATGGAGCTGGCTCTCAATCATCGTCATAATCTGCCGTTCATCGCAACACCGCCTAGGAACCCAGGATGGACATCACCCAGCTGCTGGCCTTCAGCGTCAAAAACAAAGCCTCGGACTTGCACCTTTCGGCGGGTCTGCCGCCCATGATACGGGTGCATGGTGATGTGCGCCGCATCAACGTCGAGGCACTCGACCACAAGGCGGTGCATGCCATGATCTATGACATCATGAACGACAGCCAGCGCAAGCAGTACGAAGAGTTTCTGGAGTGCGACTTTTCGTTCGAGATTGAGGGGCTGGCGCGCTTTCGGGTCAATGCCTTCAACCACAACCGGGGCGCGGGCGCGGTGCTGCGAACCATTCCGAGCAAGATCCTGACGCTGGAGCAGCTCAATGCCCCGAAAATTTTTGGTGAACTGGCCCTGCGTCCACGCGGCATGGTGCTGGTGACCGGCCCCACCGGTTCGGGCAAGTCCACCACGCTGGCGGCCATGATCAACCACCTCAACGAAACCGAGTACGGCCACATCCTGACCGTTGAAGACCCGGTGGAATTCGTGCACGAGTCCAAGAAATGCCTGGTCAACCAGCGCGAGGTGGGGCCACACACCTTGAGCTTTGCCAACGCGCTGCGCTCGGCCCTGCGCGAAGACCCGGACTGCATTTTGGTGGGCGAGATGCGCGACCTAGAAACCATCCGCTTGGCCATGACCGCTGCCGAAACCGGCCACTTGGTGTTTGGCACGCTGCACACGTCCAGCGCGGCCAAGACGATTGACCGCATCATCGACGTGTTCCCTGCCGAAGAAAAAGAAATGGTGCGCGCCATGCTCTCGGAATCGCTGGTGGCGGTGATTTCGCAAAGCCTGTGCAAAACCAAGGACGGCAAAGGGCGGGTGGCCGCGCACGAAATCATGCTGGGCACCAGCGCCATCCGCAACCTGATCCGCGAGGCCAAGGTGGCGCAGATGTATTCGGCCATTCAGACCGGCAGCAACGTGGGCATGCAGACGCTGGATCAGAACCTCACCGACTTGGTGCGGCGCAACATCATCAGCCCGGCTGAAGCGCGCAGCAAAGCCAAAATCCCCGACAACTTTCCCGGCTGATGCGGCGCTGCTGCACCCGGCAGCCGCCGCCTCAGCGGTACTTCATGCAGGAGGTCTTGCACCATGGAACGCGATCAGGCATCGAAATTCATCAACGACCTGCTCAAGATCATGCTCAGCCGAGGCGGCAGCGACATGTTCATCACCGCCGAGTTTCCGCCCGCCATCAAGGTCGATGGCAAGGTCACCAAGGTCTCGCCGCAGCCGCTCAATGGCAGCCACACGCTGGCCTTGGTGCGCTCCATCATGAGCGACAAACAAGCGGCTGAGTTTGAGCGCACCAAGGAATCGAACTTCGCCATTTCGCCGCCGGGCATTGGCCGCTTCCGGGTCAACGCCTTCATCCAGCAAGGCAAGGTGGGCATGGTGCTGCGGACGATTCCGTCCACCCTGCCCACCATCGACCAGCTGGGCCTGCCGCAAATTCTGAAAGACGTGGTCATGGCCAAGCGCGGCCTGTGCATCTTGGTCGGCGGCACGGGTTCGGGTAAGTCCACCTCGCTGGCGGCCATGGTGGACTGGCGCAACGAGCGCACCTTTGGTCACATCATCACCATTGAAGACCCGATTGAATTCGTGCACCCGCACAAAAACTGCGTGGTGACGCAGCGCGAGGTGGGGCTGGACACCGACAGCTGGGATGCCGCCCTGAAAAACACCCTGCGGCAAGCCCCCGATGTGATCCTGATGGGTGAAATCCGCGACCGCGACACGATGGAGCATGCCATCCAGTTCTCGGAAACCGGCCACCTGTGCCTGGCCACGCTGCATGCCAACAGCGCCAACCAAGCGCTCGACCGCATCATCAACTTCTTCCCCGAAGAACGGCGCAGCCAGTTGCTGATGGATTTGTCGTTGAACCTGCGGGCGCTGGTGTCGCAGCGCCTGATCCCGCGCCAAGATCACAAGGGCCGTCATGCCGCCGTCGAGGTCATGCTGAACTCGCCCCTGATTGCCGACCTGATCTTCAAGGGCGAGGTGGCCGAGATCAAAGAAATCATGAAGAAAAGCGGCAACCTGGGCATGCAAACCTTTGACCAAGCACTGTTCCATGCCTACGAGGCCAACCTCATCACCTTCGAAGATGCCTTGCGCAACGCCGACTCGGTCAACGACCTGCGCCTGCAAATCAAGCTCAACAGCCGCCGCGCCCGCACCCAAGACCTGAGCGCAGGCACTGAACACTTCAGCATCGTCTGATGCCTGACACCTGACCCCGCAAACCCCTCGCGTGTCCCGAAAGACCCACCTCATGAACGCCCCCCAAGCCATCAACCCCAAGCCCTACACGCCCACCGCACCCCAAACCCTTGCCTTCGTGGGGCTGGGGGTCATGGGCTTCCCAATGGCCGGGCACCTGCTGCGCGCTGGGCACCGGGTGCGGGTGTACAACCGCAACCCGGCCAAAGCACAGGCTTGGGCACAAACCTTTGGCGGTGAAGTGCGGCCCACACCGCGCCTAGCCGCCCAAGGGGCCGACATCGTGCTGACCTGTGTGGGCAACGACGACGACCTGCGCGCCGTCACCCTGGGGGCCGACGGCGCTTTTGCGGGCATGGAGCCGGGGGCGATCTTGGTCGATCACACCACCACCTCGGCCAGCGTGGCCCGCGAACTGCACGGCGCAGCCAAAACGCTGGGCTTGGGGTTTGTCGATGCGCCGGTCTCGGGCGGGCAGGCAGGCGCACAAAACGGCCTGCTGACCGTGATGTGCGGCGGCGATGCCAAGGCCTTTGAGGCGGTGCAGCCGGTGCTGATGGCGTTTTCGCGGGCCGTGACGCACATGGGCCCCAGCGGCGCGGGGCAAATGACCAAGATGGTCAACCAAATCTGCATTGCCGGGCTGGTGCAGGGCTTGGCCGAGGCGATTGCCTTTGGCCAAAAGGCGGGCCTAGACATGAACCTGGTGCTGGACGTGATTGGCAAGGGTGCCGCGCAAAGCTGGCAACTGGACAACCGGGGCAAAACCATGGTGGCCGACCAGTTCGACTTTGGTTTTGCGGTGGACTGGATGCGCAAAGACCTAGGCCTGGTGCTGGACGAAGCGCGGCGCAACGGGGCCCGCCTACCAGTCACGGCGCTGGTCGATCAGTTTTATGCCGACTTGCAGGCCCAGGGCGACAACCGGCTCGACACCTCCAGCCTCATCAAGCGGCTGCGCGGCTGAAGTCACCCACCGGCTGCACCATCACACCGCCACCGATGCGATTGCCCATCTTCTCCCCCCGCACACGCTGGCTGGCCGCTGGCGTGCTGTTGCTGAGCGCCAGCGTGGCCATGGGGGTGTTCTGGACACGGCCCAAAACCGCCCAGGTGATGGCCGTGCAACGGGCCGACCTGACGCAGACCGTGGTGGCCACAGGCCGCATCAACGCCGCTGCCCGCATCGACGTGGGCAGCGAAGTCACGGCCACCGTGCAAACCGTCCATGTGCGCGAGGGCGACGTGGTCAAGGCCGGGGACTTGCTGATTCAACTCAGCGATGCCGAAGCCCGCGCTAACCTGATCCAAGCCGAAGCCGCGCAGGCCGAAGCCTTGGCCCGCCAGCAACAGCAGCAATCGGTCAGCGCCCCGGTGGCACTGGCCGCCGTGCAGCAGGCCCAGGCCGCGCTGCGCAACGCCGAGGCCGAACACCGCCGCACCAGCGAGCTGGTGGCGCAGGGGTTTTTCTCGCAACAGAAGCTGGACGACTCCCGCCGCGCCCTGGACACCGCCCGCAGCGTCCTCGACAGCGCCCGCAGCCAGTCGCAGGCCCAGCAGCCCAACGGGGTGGAAGTGACGCTGGCCGCCACCCGCATCCAGCAGGCACAGGCCGCCGTGGGTGCCGCCCGCGCCCGCCTCAACCGGCTGCGCATCGTCAGCCCGGTGGATGCCGTGGTGCTGGCCCGCCACGCCGAGCCCGGCGCACTGGCCCAGCCCGGCAAGCTGCTGCTGAGCTTGGCTGCACAGGGCAATGGCCTGCGCATTGACGCGGGCGTGGACGAAAAGCACCTGTCTTTGATGACACCCGGCCTGGCCGCCCGCGCCGTGGCCGATGCCTACCCGACCCAGCCCTTCGATGCCCGGCTGGACTGGATCAGCCCGCAGGTGGATGCCAGCCGGGGCACGGTGGAGGTGCGGCTGGCGGTGCCCAAGCCGCCCCTCTTTTTGCGGCCCGACATGACGGTGTCGGTGGACATGACGGTGGGTCAGCAGCCCCAAGCCTTGGTGCTGGACACCGCCGCCGTGCGCGAGCCCGACAGCGCATCGCCCTGGGTGTTGCGTTTGCAAGACGGCGTAGCCTCCCGCACCGCCATCACGCTGGGGCTGCGCGGCACGGGGGTGATGGAGGTGAAAACCGGACTGGCAGAGGGTGACCTGATCATTCCCGCCACCGAAAAAGTGGCCGAGGGTGACCGGGTGAAAGCGGGCAAAGTGGCCACCGTGCCGCTGGCAGGCTCGGGCCTGGGCGGGCGCTGAACGCCATGAGCCACACCCCCTCATCCACACCCACACCGCCCCCGCGCACCAGCCGACCCGCAGTAGGCCGCAGTGCCCGCTGGCTGCCCTTCGAGCTGCTGGTGGCGCTGCGCTTTTTGCGCGAAGGCCGCATGCAGACCGTGCTGATTCTGGCCGGGGTCACGGGTGGCGTGGCTGTCATCATCTTCCTCACCCAGCTCATCAACCAGTTGCAGGGCAGCATCATCGACCGGGTGCTGGGCTCGCAGGCCCACATCGTCATCCGCCCCACCGAAGAAGTGACGCGCGTGCCCCCCACCGCCTTGCCCCAGCCACCCGGCGCAGCGTCCACCCGCATCATCCAGCCCCGCGCCCAGCGCCAGCGCCCGGTAGACCAGTGGGAGCCCGTGGCCGCGCTGGCCGCGCAAACGCCGGGCGTGCTGGCCGTGTCGCCGCTGGTCACTGGCCCCGCCTTTGCCGCACGCGGGGGCAGCAACAAAAGCGTGGTGCTCATGGGCGTGGTGCCCGAGGCCTATGGCCGCATCGTCAAGATGGACGGCTACATGACGCAGGGCCGCTTTGCGGTGCAGGGCACCGAAACCCTGATTGGCACCGAACTGGCCAAAGACCTGGGCCTGGGCCTGGGCGACAAGCTGCGCGTGACCACCGCCACCGGCAGCAGCGAAACCCTGCACATTGGCGGCTTGTTTGACACCGGCAACCGCGACCTGAACCGCCGCTGGGTGTTTGTGCCGCTGAAGCTGGCGCAAACCCTGCTGGACATGCCCGGCGGCGTGTCGCAGATCGACCTGACCGTGACCGACCTGTTCGGGGCCGAAGCCGTGGCCAAGCAGCTGCAAGCCCGCACCGGCCTGCTGGTGGAAAGCTGGATGCAGACCAACGCCGGGCTGCTGACGGCACTGAGCAACCAGAGCGTGTCCAACAACCTGATCCGCAGCTTCGTGGTCATCATTGTGGCGCTGGGCATTTCCAGCGTGCTGGTGGTGAGCGTGGTGCAAAAGCAGCGCGAAATCGGCATCCTGCGGGCCATGGGCGCGGGGCGCAACCGCATCATGGCCGTGTTTCTGCTGCAAGGCGGGCTGGTGGGGCTGATCGGCTCGGCCCTGGGCAGCGGGCTGGCCTTCACGCTGCTGACGGTGTTTTCACACATCTACAAAAGCCCCGATGGCGCACCCCTGTTTGCCGCCGAACTCGACCCCCAGCTGGTGCTGATGGCCAGCGTGGTGGCCCTGGCCGTAGGCCTGGCCGCCGCCGCCCTGCCCGCCCGCCGCGCCGCCCGCATGGATCCGGTGCAGGCCATCCGCGCTTGAGGGCGGGGGAGCAGACAGTCTAAAACTGTCTAAATTTGAAATTCAATCTCGGATTTAGACGGTTCACCACCCTGCTTCAACCAACGCCTGCGCCATGACCCACATCCTCAATCTGCAAGACATCCGCAAGAGCTACAACGTGGGCACGCCGGTGGAGACGGAGGTGCTGCATGGCATCAGCCTGTCGCTGGCGCAGGCGGAGTTTGTCTCGCTCACCGGGCCGTCGGGCTCGGGCAAGAGCACGCTGCTCAACATCATCGGCCTGCTGGAGCGGCCCACGTCGGGCATGCTGCACATGGCGGGTGAGCGGGCCGACACGCTGGACGATGCGGGCCTGACCCGGCTGCGTGGGCGCACCATTGGGTTTGTATTCCAGTTTCACCACCTGCTGCCCGCCTTCACCGCCCTGGAAAACGTGATGATGCCCGGCATCATCGAGGCCGGTCAGGCCACGGCAGAGGCTCAAGCCTTTGGCCGTGAGCTGCTGGCGCGGGTGGGTTTGCGCGGGGCCGAGCACAAGCGCCCCGGCGAGCTGTCGGGCGGCATGCAGCAGCGGGTGGCCATTGCCCGCGCCCTGTCGCTGCGGCCCCGGCTCATCTTGGCCGACGAGCCCACCGGCAACCTGGACACCGTGACTGCCGACGAGGTGTTTGGCCTGCTGCGTGAGTTCAACCAAGACCACGGCAGCGCCTGCCTCATCGTCACCCACGACCCCCGGCTGGCCGCCCGCTGCGACCGCCCCATTGTGCTGGTGGACGGGCGGCTGACGACTCAGAGCTGAGGCCGGGCGCAGCCCTCGTCAGCATGTGCTAACCGCCTGTCCACCACGCCATCAAGACAAGCGGTTCAGCCAAGCCGCCACCACCGCCGTGCTGTAGCGGCTGGCTACCTCGCGCAGAAAGCGCGGAAAGTCCACATGGGCGCTGTCATCGGCCCGGTCTGAGATGGTGCGCAGCACCGCCAGCGGCACGCCAAAGTCGTGGCACACCTGCGCGAAGGCAGCGCCTTCCATCTCGACGGCCAGCGCGTCAGGCAGTGCTGTCTGCAAGGCGGAGCTTTCAGCGTGTGAGGCCACAAAACGGTCACCACTGACCAGCAAACCTTGGTGCAGACGCGGCGTGTGCAGGCCCCAGGCGCTGACTGTCTCGCGGCCCAGGGTCTGGGGCAAGTCTTGCAACACGCGCTGGCTGGCCTGCGCCAGGGCATCGGTTAGGGTGGCATCGGTGGCAAAGCGGGCGCATCCGTAGCCGGGGACTTCGTGGCGCGGGAACAGGGGCGAGGCATCCATGTCGTGCTGCAACAGCTGCCGCGCCAGCACCACATCACCCACCTGCACACCCGGCCCCAGCCCACCCGCCACGCCGGTAAAGACGATGCGGCGCACACCAAAATGCTGAATCAGCAAGGTGGCCGTGGTGGCGGCTGCCACCTTGCCAATGCCACTGAGCACCGCCACCACCGGCTGCCCGTGCCAGTGCCCAACCCAAAAGGTGCGCCCGCCCACCACCTGCCGCTGTTCGTCGGGCATCAGGGCCAGCACGCCCGCCAGTTCGTCGTGCAGCGCGGCCACCAAGGCCAGGGGAGCGGTCATGGTTGGGCCTGCTGCGGGGTGCGCAGGGCGCGTCGCAAAATTTTGCCTACAGGGGTTTTGGGCAGGTCGTCGCGGAATTCAATCCAACGGGGCTGCTTGTACGCGGTGAGTTGGGTTTTGCAGAAAGCGCGTATGTCGGCTTCGGTCAGCTCGGGGTCTTTGCGCACCACCACCAGCTTGACCGCCTCGCCCGACTTGTCATCGGGCACGCCCACCACCGCGCACTCCAGCACGCCGGGCATTTGCACCACCACCGCCTCCACCTCGTTGGGATAGACGTTGAAGCCGCTGACCAGCACCATGTCTTTCTTGCGATCGACGATCGTAAAAAAGCCACGCTCGTCCATGACACCCACGTCGCCGCTGCGCAGGTAGCCGTCAGGGGTCATCACTTTGGCAGTCTCATCGGGGCGCTGCCAGTAGCCAGCCATGACTTGCGGGCCTTTGATGACGATTTCACCGGGCTGCCCCACGGGCACTTCGTCGCCGTTGTCGTCCACACACTTCATCCAGGTGTTGGGCAGGGGCAGGCCAATGCCGCCGCTGAAGGTATGGCTATCGGTCGGGTTGCAGCTGACCGATGGGCTGGTTTCTGACAGGCCGTAGCCCTCGCAGATGGGGCAACCGGTTTTTTCCAGCCAGCGCTGCGCCACCGCTGCCTGCACCGCCATGCCACCGCCCAGCGAGACCTTGAGCTGGCGCCAGTTCACCGTGTCAAAGTCGGGGTGGTTCAGCAAGGCATTGAACAAGGTGTTGACCGCCGGGAAGCTGTGAAAGCGCAGCTGGCTCAGCGTCTTGAGCGTGGCCGGAATGTCGCGTGGATTCGGGATCAGCACCGTCAGACCGCCGGTGCGCAGCGACAGCATCATGTTCACCGTGAAGGCAAAGATGTGGTACAGCGGCAGCGCGCAGATGCTGGTGGGCTGTTCGCCGGGCGGCAATTGGCGCATCACCGGCTCATTCCACGCTTCGGATTGCAAGACGTTGGCCACAATGTTGCGGTGCAGCAGCACCGCGCCTTTGCTGACCCCGGTGGTGCCGCCGGTGTATTGCAGCACCGCCACTTGGTCAGGCCGAATCTCGGGCCGCCTGAAGGGCATGCGTGCGCCACGCGCCAGGACATCGTTGAAGCGCACGGCCTGCGGCAGCTCGTAAGGGGGCACCATCTTCTTGACATGGCGCACCACGTAATTGACCACCAGCCCCTTGGCCCAAGCGAGCAAATCCCCCATGGCCGTTAGAACCACGTGCCGCACCGGGGTTTGTGCCAGACAAGCGCTGAGCACGTGGGCGAAGTTTTCGATGATGACAATGGCCCGCGCACCCGAATCGTTGAGCTGATGCTGCAATTCGTGCGCGGTGTACAGGGGGTTGACGTTCACGACCACACACCCGGCGCGCAAAATGGCTGCCACGGCCACTGGGTATTGCGGCACATTGGGCATCATCAGCGCCACCCGGTCGCCTTTGTTCAAACCCAAACTCTGCAAGTAGGCCGCAAAGGCCAGTGACAACTTGTCGGTCTGCGCAAAACTCAGCGTTTGCCCCATGAAGCTGTAAGCCGGTCGGTCGGCGTAGCGCTGAAAGCTGTCCTCCATCAGGTGCACCAGCGAGGTGTACTGATGCACATCCAGGTCAGCAGGTACACCCTGCGGGTAAGCCCCCAGCCATGGCCGCTCGGCCCTTGATTCGCTCATTCGTGGTCTCCAGTTCACCCGTTGTGCGCATCACAAGGTGCCACAGACGGCCCTTTGCGCAGGGGCTGGATTTTCCACTGAAAAACCGTTTTGGTCTGTGCTGTTTTTCCCTGACTACGCACTGACACTGACCTGAAAAACACATTGCCTACATTGAAATGAAGTGAAACTTCGTATCCATCAGCCCCGCTGACACACGGCGGGCAGGCCAGTCAAAAAAACGGACTCAGTGCTTGCCGAACTGGGTTTCCTTGCCAAACTGCGTCTCGCTCAAGGGCGAGAAGTCGCTGGGCGCTTCGTTGCTGCGGTAGCGGCTATCTTCGTTCAGGTCAGGCGGGCTCTGACGACGCGACGAACCGACCCTGGCGCGCTGAGCTTGGGCGATCGACTGGGCCAAGCCGGGCTGGCTGTCCAAGTTGGGGGGCAGGGTGTCGTAGCGCATCTGGGCCGGAATGGCCGACTTGAGTGCGGTGCCGCGCTGCTCGGCGGCAGAACGGCGGCGCCAGTACACCGCACGCACCCCAATGCCGTGGCGCGACTGGGCGCTGGTATGAATCCAGCGCTCAATCTCCAGCAGGTATTCGTCCGACATGAATTCCGAGGTCAGGGCCAGATCGACGAGTACCAAAAACGAGTCGCCCATCGGGTCTAGGGTCAGCACCTTGAATTCGTAACTGGTCGAAATCACCCCGGCGCGGATCATGGACTCGCGCACCATGGCAAACAACTGCTCGCGGCGCAAGAGTCGCCGGCTGCGTCGGGCCGACATGGCCGGGCGGGTGCTTTGCACAAACGAGCGCTTAGCCTGCGCCAGCCCCGCCTTGTGCAGCGGAATCTGGGCAATGGCTTTGAGCCAAGCATAAATGGACATACAAGTTATTTCTGCAAAATCAAAAGGAACATACAAGCACCGCACCAGCACAGGCAGCCAGCAGATCATCCATCCAGACGGCTCGAATCATGCCACGTTGGCCCGCAACCTCAGTCCGCCAGTCTGGGTGTTGCTTTGATGCACTTCAAGTCACGGCCACTTTTTTCACCTTGTTGTAGAGCCGGTGCGCCAACACCGTGCCCATGGCCATGCTCAGGGCCAGCGCAATGTCGGCATGGCGTGCCGACAAATCCCGAAAACGCACCGGCGTGATGCGCCAGAGGCGGCTGGTGACGCTGGCCTGCACCGTGGCCTTGCGCGGCAAGCTGCTGAAAAAAGCGCCTTCGCCCAACACGGAACCGGCCGTCACCACGGCCATGCGGATGCGTCCCCGCTGGTCTTGGCAATGCACCGTCAGCGAGCCGCTTTCGACCAAGTAGATGTTGCGGTCTTTCAGTGCCTGCTCGAACAGCACTTCGCCTTCGGGCAGGGTCATGGCCTGCATGTGTTCGGCCAGCACCGCCCACTGGGCATCGTTCAAATCCAGTGGCAGGTTGTCCACTGCCGTGCCGTGGCGAATGGCCTCGACCAGTTCGCGGGTGCTGTGGCGCAACGGTGCGACGGTGTTGCTGTCTTTCATGTTCATACGAGTCCCCAGCTTGTCCTGAATGGGCGTTTTTGATACTTTGGTGGTAATAAAACGTGCGGGCAAGGTTAGCACCAAACAGACTCCGCGTGTAGCAGCCGCCAAACTGCTGCTGATCTTGGGCCTGTCGGTGCAATCAACCCGGCTTTTCGCATTGACCAAGCATCCAAGCGCGTTCATGCCCCTGCAAGGCGGCCACGTTGGCAAGCCCCGAGATGTAACGGCCAATGTCCTCTTCGTCGTTCCAGTTCGCGCAGACTTTCCAGGGCATCGCGCAACGTGTGTGTGGAGGTCATGCCGACTCCAAAGATACGGCATCAGCGAGCAAGGCATGGGCCAGCGCGGCTTGGGTGGTTTGGCTGGCGCTCAGGCGCTGGCGCAGATTGGCGCAGAGTTGGCGCAGCTGGGCCACGCGGGCGACGATGCGGGCTTGTTCGGGGAGGGGTGGGAGGGCAACTTTTAGCCTAGCTGATTGAGCCAAGTACAAACAAGGTTGGGCACTCTGTTTGACACTTCGCCAAATTTCCGACTGTGTGATTGGAGCCATGAGGTGTAGAGCGAGATATGACTCTTGTACGCCACTCGAAACCGGACGAAAAACCGTAACGCTTCGCACAAGCACCATATCAACAGCGCTACGCAAAACACAAAGCCGCCCAAGGGTTGCCCCGACGGACACCATCAAGATATCGCCGTCTTGTGGCTTGCAGCGCCTCCAGCACAGTTCAGCAATATGTCTTGGCACGTAGTCCGTTTGCGTGTAATCCATGATTTCACTGCGCACATTTTTCGCAGTAACCAGCGGGATCGCTGTCGGATCATTGCAACGTTCAGGTGTTGCGTGTTCACCGTCTGTAACCACCGAACAAAGGTCGGCGACGCGCACCCACTCCCACCCCGGCGGCAACCCAAACGGCTGTTCATCCTCCCCAATCGCCGCCAGCGGTTTGTCGCGTTTGATCTTGCCTGCGGCAATCAGCCGGTCTTTTTCGGCGCGGATGCGCTTCAGCAGTTCGCTGGCGGGTTCGTCGGTGGAGTCTTGGGGGACGAGTTGGCCGCGCACGGCCAGTTGCAAGATGGTTTGCTCCAGCGCATCGATGGCGCTGGGGCGGTCGAGCAGCGTGTCAAAGTGCGCGGCCACGCGCTGCCAAGCGGTGTGGCTGTCGGCGGTGAGATCGCCGAGCAGCGTTTGCACCAGTTGGCGGTGGTGCGCGGCCTGCCGCTGGCCCGTGGCCTCCAGCGCATCGCACACGCGCATGAGTTCTTCCACGCGGGTGGCGATCCGGGCTTGTTCACGCTCTGGCGGCAGTGGGAACGGCAGTGGACGCAGCTTCGCCAACGAGACATTGGCAATGTTTGTTGTTTGACTGGAACTATCAATCAACTGCGACCTTGCGTGCGGTGTTCGCAACACTGCCATTGCGAATCGGGGATCGATTTTTCTAGGTCGAAGCACTCCAAGAAACCCACCAAATGTTACCTCTGCATGGGGAATATGCTCAATTAGAGCGACTTTGCCGACCAACTCACGGCTATTTGCCATAGACATCACAATATCGTGGTGCTGGATGAGTTGATCGTCACGCCCCATGAATGTGCGATCTACAAAAAGTAAGTCATCCCATTCAATGACATGTTGGACATTCGAAGTACGCAAACAGGCTATTCGCCCTGGTGCAGCCTCTCTGGTTTTTTGGGTAGCCGGAAAGGTAATACCCCGAACAATGTCAATGACATCACCAAGTGCGACCCAACACCACGTTGTTGGCAGCTCAAACGGAAGATGTCCATCAGCCAGTGCTGGTGGTTCCTTTTCGCGTTTCAGCACCTTTTCTGCAATCAGTCGGTCTTTTTCGGCGCGGATGCGCTTCAGCAGTTCGCTGGCGGGTTCGTCTGCCGGGTTCTGGGGCACCAGCTTGCCTTGCACGGCCAGGGTCAGAATGAGTTCGCGCAGTTGGGCCACGCCGCCGGGGGCGGTGGCCAGCAGGTCGAACTGTTGCAGCAACAAGGAGTTGTTCATCGAGCGCAGACGGGTGTTTTTTTATAAAAATTTCTTCAGGCCAAGCGCGTCACGCTGCCCCGCCCTGCGCCAGCATGTTGACGATGAGGCGGATGAGCACGTCTTTTTGCGCCGGGTCGGACTCGGCCACCAGCAGGGCCAGCGCGGCCAGGCCCATGTCGTTGATGACGGGGTGGCCGCTGGCATTGAGCAGCCGCCCGTTGCGGTGCAGAAAGTCCACGAACAGAAACGCGCCGCTGCGTTTGTTGCCGTCTGAAAACGGGTGGTTTTTGATGACGAAGTACAGCAGGTGCGCGGCCTTGGCTTCCACGCTGGGGTAGGCGGGTTCGCCAAACACGCTTTGGTCCAGGTTGCCCAGCAGCGCGGCCAGGCCGTCGCCACGGTCGCGGGCAAACAGGTCGGTGGCTTCGCCGCGCTGCACCAGGTCGGCCTTCAGGCGGGCCAGGGCTTCGCGGGCCTGCTCCAGCGTGGGCAGGGTGCCGCCGGGCTGGGTGGCCGGGTCGGTCAGCAGGCCTTCGTCATACCGTTGCAGCCACAGAAAGGTGTGGGCGTAGCGGGTGACGATGTCCACCAGACCCCGGCCTGTGTCGGCGCTGAGTTCGGGCGTTTGGGCGGCTTTGCGGATGAGGTTGAGCGCGGCCTCCAGCTCGGCGGCGTTGTCTTCAAACCGCTGGCGGTTGATGGTGTAGCCCAGCGTGAGGTGCTCGCGCAGCAGGCGGGTGGCCCATTGGCGAAACTGCACGCCCTGCGGCGACTTGACGCGGTAGCCGACGGAGATGATCACGTCGAGGTTGTAGTGAAGAACTTGGTACGTTTTGCCGTCATCGGCAGTATGTGCAAAATTTGCACATACTGATTTCTGCTCAAGTTCGCCCTCGTTGAACACGTTGCGAATGTGTTTGGTGATGACGGAGCGTTCACGCCCGAAGAGCTGGGTCATCTGCTCTTGGGTCAGCCAGACGGTGTCGTTGTCCAGTCGAACTTCGACGGTGCCCGTGGGGCTTTGGTAAATGGCGATGGGGTTCATGGTGGTTCTCCTTCCTGGTCGGTCAATTGGTGTGGGCAACTGGCTCACGCCCCTACCCCCAGGCTCTGCGCCAAGATGGCCTTCAGCTCGTCGCGCAGCGCCTGAGCCTCGGCCTGCAAACGGGCGTAGTCGGCTAGTAACTGTTCGGGGTCGTGGGTGGCTACTTCGGCGGCGTGGGGGTTCTTTTGGTCTAGGTTGTAGTTGGCGGCCTTGATCTGGTCGATGCTGACCTTCCAGGCGCGCTCGTTTTCTACGCGGGCGGCAAAGCCGTCGGCCTCGATGCCCCACCAGGCTTTTTCGGCATCGAACTCTTCAATGCGGATGGGCTTGGTCTTGTTGTAGCTCTTGACCCCTTGTGGATAGGGGTGCTCGTAGTACCAAATGTGCTGAGTAGGCGTGCCCTTGGTAAAGAACAGCAAGTTGGTTTTAATGCCGGTGTAGGGGGCAAACACGCCATTGGGCAGCCGCACGATGGTGTGCAGGTTGCACTCGTTCAGTAACTGTTCTTTGATACGTGTCTTCACACCTTCGCCAAACAACGTGCCGTCGGGCAGCACCAAGGCGGCACGGCCGTTGTGCCGCAGGATGTGTTTGATGAGCACCAGAAAGAGGTCGGCGGTTTCTTTGGTTCGCACGTCGGACGGAAAGCCCTGTTCGATGCCCGGCTCCTCGGTGCCGCCAAAGGGTGGGTTGGTCAGCACCACGTCCACACGGTCTTCTGCTCGGTAGTCGCGCAGCGGGCGCACCAGGGTGTTGTCGTGACGCACGTTGCTGGGCACCTCGATGCCGTGGAGCATGAGGTTGGTGACGCACAGCATGTGGGGCATCTGCTTCTTCTCGACCCCACGGATGCTGTGTTGCAGCACCGCTTCTTGCTCGGGGTTTTGCACTTGTTTGCGCAGGTGTTCAATGGCGCACACCAAAAAGCCGCCGGTGCCGGTGGCTGGGTCTAGCACCACCTCGCCCAGTTGGGGGTTGACCATGTCCACCATGAACTGCGTCACGGCCCGGGGGGTGTAGAACTCGCCCGCATTGCCTGCGGCCTGCAAGTCTTTCAGCAGCTTTTCGTACAGGTCGTTGAACAGGTGGCGTTCGCTTTGGCGGTTGAAGTCGATACCGCCGAGCTTGTTGATGACCTGGCGCAACAGGTGACCACTTTTCATGTAGTTGAAGGCATCTTCAAACACACTGCGCACCACGTAGCCACGGGGGTTGCGTTCGGGGTCGCCCGGCAGGTTCTTGAGGGTGACAAACAGCTCGGTATTGACGAAGTCCAGCAGGTCGTCGCCGGTCAGCCCCTCGGGATCGGCTGCCCAATTTCGCCAGCGCATGCTGTTGGGTATGGGGCTGGTGTACTCGTCGCGGGTCAGCTCCAGCTCTTCTTCCAGCGCGTCAAACACTTTGAGGAACAGCAACCAGGTAAGCTGCGAGATGCGCTGGGCATCGCCGTCCACGCCAGAGTCTTGGCGCATGATGTCTTGAATGGATTTGACGACGGTGGAGAGGTTGGACATGGGCGATTTCGGGTAACAGGTTCAGGGCCACGCAGGGGCCAGGGTGTTCATTGGTGGACAGGGGCGTAGAGTTCGCGCTCCAGTGCTTGAATGGCATGCAGGAACTGCGGCCGTCCGCCGAAGCTTTTGACCAGCTCAACCGGGCTGCCCAGGCTGGTAAAGGGCTGGATTTTCAGGACTTCGGTGTTTTCGATGGCGGTAATGCCTTCGTCGGCGTACTTGTCCAGCAAGGCATTGAGCACCTTGCGGGCTACCGGGCCGTATTCGGTGAAGAGGTTGCGTTGTTTCACGCGCCGGGCGCGTTCTTTGCGGGTCAGGTAGGGCTGGTCATACGCCACGTGCAGCAACAGGTCGAAGGGGTCGAGGTCTTTGTCCACCTCTTCGGCCAGTGCCTCCAGCAGTACCCCTTGGCGTTCCAATTCTGCGATCAGGGCGGCTTTGCGGGCGGCCTGTTGCCAGGTTTGCAGGAACGTGTCGAGTGAGTCGTACTGTTTACGCAGGTTGATGCGGGTGTAGTCGCGCAGGCTTTCGGTAACCAGCTTGCCGTGGGCATCAAGGTACTGGACGCGCTCACGGGCTACTGCCACCGTGACGTTGTTGCCAACGACGTACTTTTTGGGTGGGTTGCAGGTCGGGTCAATGACGATGGGGACATTGCCGCCTCTGGTTGGGTCGGACGGCAAGCCCAACGCGTCGTCACCGTTATCCAGTCCAAGCTCGGGCGGTGCAATCGGTTCGTTGGCCTTGGGTTCGTAAATTTGCACCGGCTCACCGTCGAAATCTTTGTCGGCAAACAGCTCAGTGGCGCGTTTGAAGTCCAGGATGGTGAACCAGGTTTTGCCGTGGTGTTCGTTGATGCGGGTGCCGCGCCCAATGATCTGTTTGAACAGCGTCATGGACTTGATGTTCTGATCCAGCACGATGAGCTTGCAGGTTTGGGCATCTACTCCGGTGCTCATGAGCTTGGAAGTGGTTGCAATGACCGGGTAGGTTTTGTCGGGGTCGATGAAATTGTCGAGCTGGGCTTTGCCTTCGGGGTTGTCGCCAGTGATCTGCACGACGTAGCGCGGGTGGTCTTTGCAGAGGTCGGCATTCGCGTTGGCCAGTGCCTGGCGCATGCGGGCTGCATGGTCGATGTCTTCACAAAAGACGATGGTTTTCGCGTAGCGATCGGTGGCCTTGAGGTACTGGGTGATCTTGGCCGCTACCGCTTGGTCGCGGTTTTCTAGAACGAGCTGGCGGTTCATGTCGGTGCCGGTGTAGATCCGGTCTTCAATGACATTGCCATGCTTGTCGAGCATGCCCGCCGTGGGCCGCCAGCCAAAGGTGTCTTTGTCCAAATCTACCCGGATGACCTTGTACGGTGCCAGGAAGCCGTCTTCAACCCCTTGCTTCAGGCTGTAGGTGTAGATGGGTTCGCCAAAGTAGTCGATGTTGGATACATCCGCTGTTTCCTTCGGGGTGGCGGTCAGGCCTACCTGAGTGGCGGTTTGGAAGTAGGTGAGGATGTCGCGCCAGGCGGAATCTTCCGACGCGCTGCCCCGGTGACATTCGTCCACGATGATGAGGTCGAAAAAGTCTGGGCTGAACTGCTTGTAAATGTTGCGCTCATCCTCGGTGCCGGTGACGGCTTGGTAGAGCGACAGGTAAATCTCGTAGCTCTTGTCCACCCGCTTGGTGGATTTGCTCACGGCCAAATCGACTTCTTCGACCGTCACGCTGCCCTGAGCATCCACCCGCTCCACGCCCTTGGCATGGGGGCTGAGCTTGGCCATGGCACCCTTGAAGGGACGGAAATCGTTGACCATGGTTTGGTCAATCAAGATGTTGCGGTCGGCCAAGAACAGGATGCGCTTCTTGGCCTTGCTCTTCCACAGCCGCCAGATGATCTGGAACGCCGTGTAGGTTTTGCCTGTGCCGGTGGCCATGACCAGCAGCACGCGGCTCTGGCCCTGGGCGATGGCTTCCACCGTGCGGTTGATGGCGTTGAGCTGGTAGTAGCGTGGAGTCTTGCTGGGGGAATAGTCAAAAGACGCGATGCGCCGAACCTCTTCAGACCAGCCTTTCCAGGCACAGTAGCGATTCCACAAGTCCTGCGGCGAGGGGAACTCCTCTAGCGTCAGATTGCGCTCAAGCACACCGTCGGCTAGGGTGGCATCGCGGAACACAAAACCGTCGCCGTTGCTGGTAAATGAAAACGGTACGCCCAGCAGCTCGGCGTACTGGATGGCTTGCCCCATGCCTGCGCCCATGGCATGGTTGTTGTCCTTTGCCTCCACCACGGCCAGGGGAATGTTGGCTTTGTAGAACAGAGCGTAATCGGCTCTCAGAACCGTGGACTTGTCGCGCTGAGCCTTTTGGCCGCGCACCACCACCCGCCCTGCCCGCAAGGGAAACTCCCGATAAACCTGATCCATACCGCCCCACCCGGCTGCCACGATGGCGGGCCGAATGAATTTGTCACAGATATCGCTTTCAGAGAGGTGCTTCTTGCTCATTCCCTGTGGTGATCGTTTTGGGTTGAAAGCTACGTTAATCGGCCATTATCGAGTGATAGATGGCTCCAAATTGACCCCCCAGCAGGAAAAGGCGGTCAAAGAAACAACTATCCGGCCTTTGAGAACTCTCGTCACAGTCAACCCATCTGTGCAAACCGGCTGGCTGGGGGGTTACGACAGTGCCCGGTGGTCTCGGGAAGCTAATCACTTGCCGATGCAAAAGCGCGAAAAAATTTCGCCTAGCAGGTCATCAGCGGTGAATTCGCCGGTGATTTCACCCAGCGCCTGCTGCGCCAGCCGCAACTCTTCGGCCAGCACATCGAGCTGCGGTGCCACACACAGGCAGTCGTGGGCCATGTCCAGGTGTGCGCCCACCCGTTGCAAGGCCTGCACATGGCGCGCCCTGGCCATGAACAAACCCTCGCCGCCGTGTTGCCAGCCTGCCAGCGTCAGCAAGCGCTGGCGCAGCGCCTGCAAGCCGTCACCCCGCTGGGCGGACAAACACAGCCCATCGGTCGGGATGTCGGCCAGCTGAGCTTGGGGTTCGTCGCACTTGTTCCACAGCGACAACACCGCCACACCCGGCGGCAGCACGCTGCTGAGTTGCGCGGCAATGGCGGCATCAGCCGCTTGGTAATCGGGCTGGTGACAGCGGGTGAGGTCGTGCAGGAACAGCACCGCATCGGCTTGTTCAATCTGGCCCCAAGCGCGGGCAATGCCGATTTTTTCGACCGCGTCCACATCAGGGCTCTCGCGCAGGCCCGCGGTGTCGATCACGTGCAGGGGCACGCCCTCAATCTGGATGGTTTGCTGCACCACATCGCGGGTGGTCCCGGCAATCGGGGTCACGATGGCCAGCTCCGCCCCGGCCAAGGCATTGAGCAGCGAGCTTTTACCTGCGTTGGGCTGTCCAGCAATGACGACCCGCAGCCCATCGCGCAGCAGCGCACCCTGCCGGGCTTGGCCCTGCACCTCGGCTAGGCGCTGGCGCAAGCGCTGCAACTGGCCTTGTGCGTCGGCTTGTTGCAGGAAGTCGATGTCTTCTTCCGGAAAATCCAGCGTGGCCTCGACCAGCATGCGCAGGTGGATCAAGGCATCGCGCAGGCTGTGAATGCGCTCAGAAAACGCCCCGGCCAGCGAGCGCGAGGCGCTGCGCGCCGCTGCTTCGGTGCTGGCATCAATCAGGTCGGCCACCGCCTCTGCTTGGGCCAAGTCCAGCTTGTCGTTCAGAAAGGCGCGTTGCGTGAACTCGCCAGGGCGGGCCGCACGCAAGCCCGGCAGCAGCGGCAGGCCCTGGGCATCGGGCGTTTGCGCCACAGCTAGGCAGCGCGCCAGCAGCAACTGCAACACCACCGGCCCACCGTGGCCCTGCAACTCCAGCACGTCTTCGCCCGTGTAGGAATGCGGGGCCGGAAACCACAGGGCCAGACCGTGATCAATGGCCTGCCCCTGGGCATCGGTCAGGGGCAGGTAGGTGGCCTCACGCGGCTTGAGGGTACGCCCCAGCAGGGCCTGTACAAACGGCAACAAGCCCCGGCCCGAGACCCGCACAATGCCCACAGCCCCCCGGCCAGGGGCGGTGGCGACTGCGGCAATCGGCTCTAGGTGCGCACCCAGCATGACTGGCGCAGGCGCTGCGTGGGTTTACTGACCTGCGGCCTTGCCCTTGAACACGTCAAAAGGCAGGTTGATCTTCAGCGGCACACCCATCTTGTTGTTGATGAAAGCCTGCTGCGCAATGGTCAGGATGTTGTTGGTGATCCAGTAGAGCACCAAGCCGGACGGGAAGAAGAAAAACATCACCGAGAACATCACCGGCATCATCCACATCAGCTTGGCTTGCAGCGGATCGGGGGGCAGCGGGTTCAGGGCCGTTTGGAAAACCGTGGTCACCGCCATCACCAGTGGCAGGATGAAGTAGGGGTCGGGCGACGAGAGATCGGTGATCCAGCCCAGCCACGGCGTGTTGCGCATTTCCACCGTGGCCAGCAGCACCCAGTACAAGGCAATGAAGACCGGAATCTGGATCAGGATCGGGAAGCAGCCACCCAGCGGGTTGACTTTTTCTTCCCGGTACATCTTCATCATTTCCTGCTGCATCTGCTGCGGGTTGTTTTTCAGGCGTTCACGCATTTCCATGATGCGCGGGTTGATCGCCTTCATCTTGGCCATGCTGCGGTAAGCGCTGGCGTTGAGCCAGTAAAACGAGGCCTTGAGCAGCACCACCAGCAACACAATGGCCCAGCCCCAGTTGCCCACGAAGCCGTGAATCTTCTCCAGCAGCCAGTACAGCGGCTTGGCCAAGATGGTGAGCCAGCCGTAGTCTTTCACCAGCTCCAGACCGGGGGTGATGGTTTCCAGCACCTTCTCGGCTTGTGGCCCAACAAACAGCAGGCTTTGTTGGCGGTGGCTTTGACCCGGTGCCAAGCTGGGCAGCGGGGTGATCGCGCCCACGGCGTACAGGTTGTTGTCCACCTTGCGCGCAAAGTTTTCGCGCGTGACACCATCGCCCAGCACCCAAGCGCTGGCGAAGTAGTGCTGCACCATGGCCACATAGCCGTTGGTGGCGGTTTTCTCAAAGCTGGCCTTGTTTTTATCGATGTCGGCAAACTGCACCTTCTGGTACTTCTGCGCATCGGTGTAAATGGCCGGGCCGGTGAAGG
Source organism: Pseudomonadota bacterium (assembly GCA_041192045.1). GTDB lineage: Bacteria > Pseudomonadota > Gammaproteobacteria > Burkholderiales > Burkholderiaceae_C > Hydrogenophaga. The sequence continues at coordinate 85,761 of JBEENR010000002.1, forward strand.
TGGAGTAGAACGGGGTCTCGCTGCCGAGCTTGTTGCCATCGCGTACCAGCTGCACATACAGCTGCGGGTTGATGCTTTGCGGCCCGCTGTTGACCACCTCATGCTGCACCGTGATGTCGTAGCGACCGCGCTGCAAGGTGTAGGTTTTCAGCAGTTTCACGCCACCCACCTCGGCAGACTCAAAGCGCACTTGCAGGCTGTCTTGGCCGTCCGCCAGCGTCAGCGGGCCAGGCAGCAGGGTCATGGGCGTTTTGTGGTTGGGGAAACCGCCCCCAATCAGGCCGGTCTGCGCCACATAGACGGCATCAGGCGTTTGCGTCAACAAAGTGAAGGGCTGGAAATCCTGTGCTTTGTTGGCTACGCTGGCTTGGGCGTGCTGGCGCAGTTTCGCGCCCACCAGTGCCCCCCCCTCGCTGTTGAACACCAGTTCCAACACATCGGTGCTGGCTTCGTAGCGCTGCGCCACGGGGGCCGGGGCACCTGCGGCGGGCGCTGAGGCGGCAGGCGCACCCTCTGAAGCGGCGGCAGGCAAGGCCTGGGGCACGCTGGCATTGGCCGGTTTGGCCGCGGGCGACTGCACCGCCGCCGTGGGAAAGAAGGTGGCTTGGTGGCCGTTGTGGATTTGCCACTTGTCCCAGATCAGGACCATCGAGAAACCAAAAACCACCCACAGGATGGATCGACGGATGTCGTTCATGACGGGTTCTTCTTTTCTGAGGAAGGTGAAATCAGGCGCGAAAACAGGGCTGGCGCGGTGGACGGCACCGGATCCAGCCCGCCGTCGCACCACGGGTGGCAGCGGCCCATGCGCCGCAGACTGAGGTAAGTGCCCGCCAGCGCCCCATGGCGCTCCAAGGCACCCAGGGCATAGGCCGAGCAGGTCGGCTCAAAACGGCAGTTGCTGCCCAGCGCAGGACTGAGCAGCAAGCGGTACGCCTTGACCAAGCCCATCAGGCCCAGGCGTGGCCAGTCAGACACCATGGTTAGCATGCTGGGTTGCATTCCGTGGAGTCGGCACAGGCCGAGGTTCTGCCCGGCGCAGCAGCTGCATCAGCTCGGCCCGCACGGCCTGCTTCAGGGCTTCGGAGCTGGCACTGACGAACTGCTGACGGTTGAATTCACAGCGCAGGCGCACCACCCAGGCGGCTGTGGGCAACAGGGCTGGGTTTTCGTGGGTCAGGGCGTAAATTTGGCGACGAATGGCGTTGCGCGTCACTGCTCGGCGTGCCCAGCGCTTGGGCAACAACACACCCAGCCAAGTCGCCTGAACCGGAAACAGCGGGCGCGCGGACGCAGACAGATGCGGGGTGTTCACGGTCAGCGGCACGCGATGCAGGGCAAAGTGGGGCGTTTTGGCCACCAGCGCACCGGCCATGACGGCTTGAAACTGTTGCCGGTTGGTCAGTCGCTGTACCACGGAATCTGGCACCAACAGTTCAAAACCAAGCGTTCAGCGCAGGGCTGGGCTGGCAGTGAAAGGGCATGCGCCCGTGTGAACCGTCGCGGGGCTCAGACGGCCAGACGCTTGCGGCCTTTGGCGCGGCGGGCATTGATCACAGCACGACCGCCACGGGTCTTCATGCGAACGAGAAAGCCGTGGGTGCGGGCGCGTTTGATTTTGGAGGGCTGGTAAGTGCGTTTCATGGTGCTTCAGTGAAATCAGGAAAACCCGCAATTATCGCAAAGATTTTTTGCACCGGGCAAGGACTGTCACCGTCATGGCCTGTGGTAGCTTGTGGATAAGTGGCTTTGCCGACTACAATCCCCGGCCCGCCTCGCGCCATCTGTCCACAACTACAACGCATCCGCCACCTCCTGTATGACCGAGGGCACCCCTTCCCCCACCCCGCCTGCTGAAGCGCAATCCCTGTGGTTTGCTTGCTTGGATCTGCTCGCCCAAGAAATCCCGGAGCAGCAGTTCAACACTTGGATTCGCCCCCTCTCGGCCCAGGTGGCACCCGACCGCAGCAAAGTGCAGGTGGCGGTGGCCAACCGCTTCAAAATGGACTGGATCCGGGCTCAGTACGCCAGCCGCATCGGCGTGTTGCTCGAATCGCTCAATGGCACGCCAGTACAGCTGGAACTGGTGTTGGCCCCACGTGAAGGCCCCAGCCGCACCGCGCCCACCCCGCGCACCGTGCAGCAAGAAGTGTTGGCAGAAATGCCCGACTTGGCCCCACCGCCCGAAACCGCCAGCCCCAGCGCACCCAAAACCCGCCTCAACCCAGCCCTGAGCTTTGCCACTTTGGTCGAAGGCTCAGCCAACCGCATGGCCCGCGCAGCTGCCATGCACGTGGCCGGTAGTCTGGGCCAGCTCTACAACCCCCTGTTTATTTATGGTGGTGTGGGCCTGGGCAAAACCCACTTGGTACACGCCATTGGCAACCACCTGCTGGCCGAACGGCCCCAAGCCAAGGTGCTGTACATGCATGCTGAACAATTCGTGTCGGATGTTGTGAAGGCCTACCAGCGCAAGACCTTTGATGAATTCAAAGAGCGTTACCACTCGCTCGATTTGCTGCTGATTGATGACGTGCAGTTTTTTGCCAACAAAGAGCGCACCCAAGAAGAATTCTTCAATGCCTTTGAAGCCCTGTTGGCGCGCAAGAGCCACATCGTGCTCACCAGCGACACCTACCCGAAAGGGTTGGCCGATATTCACGAGCGCTTGGTGTCGCGTTTCGATTCCGGCCTGACCGTGGCGATTGAGCCGCCCGAACTGGAAATGCGGGTAGCCATTTTGATCAACAAAGCCGCTGCCGAACACGCAGTCATGCCCGAAGAAGTGGCCTTTTTCGTGGCCAAGAATGTGCGCTCCAACGTGCGCGAGCTGGAAGGCGCGTTGCGCAAAATCTTGGCCTATTCGCGATTCAATCAGAAAGAAATTTCGATTCAACTGGCCCGCGATGCCCTGAAAGACCTGCTGTCTATTCAGAACCGGCAGATTTCTGTGGAAAACATCCAAAAAACCGTCGCCGACTACTACAAAATCAAGGTGGCCGATATGTACAGCAAGAAGCGCCCGGCCAGCATTGCGCGGCCCCGCCAAATTGCCATGTTTCTGGCCAAAGAATTAACCCAAAAAAGCCTGCCCGAAATTGGTGAATTGTTTGGCGGGCGCGACCACACCACCGTGTTGCATGCGGTGCGCAAAGTCGCTGCTGAACGCCAGCAAAACACCGAACTCAACCAACAATTGCATGTGTTGGAACAAACCCTCAAGGGCTGATTCAGCCGCCCCTTTACTGTTCGTTTTCTTCTTTCACCCCCTGTTCCCTGCCACGCAACACACCGACCGAGAGACGCTGACATGATCGTTTTGAAATCTACCCAAGACAAGCTTTTGACCACGTTGCAGTCGGTCGCTGGCATTGTGGAGCGCCGCCACACCATGCCCATTCTGGCCAACGTGCTGCTGCGCAAAAGTGGGGCCGATGTACAGCTCACCACCAGTGACCTGGAAATCCAAATCCGCACCACCGCACAACTCGATGGCGACGAGGGCAGTTTTTCCACCACGGTGGGTGCTCGCAAGCTGATCGACATCTTGCGCACCATGCCCAGCGACCAAACCGTCAGCCTCGAAGCCAACGCGGGCAAGCTGATCCTCAAAGGCGGCAAAAGCCGGTTCACGCTGCAAAGCCTGCCGCCCGAAGACTTCCCGCTGGTGCAAGAGGCCGCCAGCTTTGGCCCCGTGTTCAGCGTGCCCCAGAAAACCCTGAAAAGTCTGCTGGGGCAGGTCTCGTTTGCCATGGCGGTGCATGACATCCGTTATTACCTCAATGGCATTTTGTTTGTGGCCGAAGGTCGGCAATTGAGCTTGGTCGCCACCGACGGCCACCGCCTGGCTTTCTCCAGTGCCACGTTGGATGTGGAAGTGCCCAAACAGGAAGTGATCCTGCCGCGCAAGACCGTGATGGAATTGCAGCGCCTGCTCTCCGACAAAGAGGGTGCCCTGGAAATGCAATTTGCCGCCAACCAAGCCAAATTCGCCTTTGACGGGCTGGAATTCGTCACCAAACTGGTGGAAGGCAAATTCCCCGATTACACCCGCGTCATTCCGCGCAACCACCGCAACATCATCACCCTCAGCCGCACCGCTTTGCTCGCCAGTTTGCAGCGCACGGCCATCATGACCAGCGACAAGTTCAAAGGCGTGCGCCTGAACATTGAGCCCGGTGTGCTGCGCGTGGCCTCCAGCAATGCCGAGCAAGAAGAAGCCGTGGACGAGCTGGATGTGGACTACAGCGGCACGCCGATTGAAATCGGCTTCAACGTCACCTACCTGATTGATGTCCTGCAAAACATGTCGCAAGACATGCTGCGCATGGAAATGGCCGATGGCAACAGCTCGGCATTGATGACCAACCCGGATGACAGCGCCTTCAAATACGTGGTCATGCCCATGCGGATCTGACCGGGGCCACGCCCCGACAGCGCAGAACCCGCCGCCGTTGCGGGTTTGATGTTTTTCAGAGATTGCGAAATTCACCATGTCCGAAGCCCACAAGCCTGCCGATGCTGTCAACACTGGCGAAATCGGTGCAAGCAGTTCCAACTTCCAACCCACCATCGATGCACACCAAGCCGGTGCCAGCGAGGGCTATGGCGAGGGTGCCATTCAAATTTTGGAAGGGCTGGAGGCGGTGCGCAAACGCCCTGGCATGTACATCGGCGACACGTCCGATGGCACCGGCCTGCACCATTTGGTGTTTGAAGTGGTGGACAACTCGATTGACGAAGCGCTGGCCGGGCACTGCGATGACATCCTCGTCACCATCCACACCGACAACGCCATTTCGGTGGTGGACAACGGGCGCGGCATTCCCACCGGCATCAAGATGGACGACAAGCACGAGCCCAAGCGCAGTGCTGCCGAAATTGCCCTGACCGAGCTGCATGCCGGTGGCAAATTCAACCAAAACAGCTACAAAGTCTCGGGCGGCCTGCACGGCGTGGGCGTGAGCTGCGTCAACGCCCTGAGCCAGTGGCTGCGCCTGACGGTGCGCCGCGAGGGCAAGATTCACCAGTTGGAATTTGCCCGTGGCTTCGTGCAAAACCGCCTGCTGCAAACCGTCAATGGCATCGAAGTCTCGCCCATGAAAGTGGTGGGCGAAACCGAAAAACGCGGCACCGAGGTTCACTTCCTGCCCGACTACGACATCTTCAAAGAAAACGCCGACTTCCATTACGAAATCCTCTCCAAGCGCCTGCGCGAGCTGAGCTTTTTGAACAACGGCGTGCGCATCCGCCTGCGCGACGAGCGCAGCGGCAAAGAAGACGATTTTTCGGGCGCAGGTGGCGTGCAGGGCTTTGTCGGCTTCATCAACAAAGGCAAAACGGTGTTGCACCCCAACATCTTTCATGCCGTGGGCGACCGCCAGAGCGACCAAGGCACCAACATCGGTGTCGAAGTGGCGATGCAATGGAACAGCGGCTACAACGAGCAGGTGTTGTGCTTCACCAACAACATCCCGCAGCGCGACGGCGGCACCCACCTGACCGGCCTGCGCGCCGCCATGACGCGCGTCATCAACAAATACATTGAAGAAAACGACTACGCCAAGAAAGCCAAAGTCGAAGTCACCGGCGACGACATGCGCGAGGGCCTGTGTTGCGTCCTCTCCGTGAAGGTGCCCGAGCCCAAGTTCAGCAGCCAGACCAAAGACAAGCTGGTGTCCAGCGAAGTGCGCGGCCCGGTGGAAGACATCATTTCGCGCCTGCTGAGCGACTACCTGCAAGAGCGCCCAGGCGATGCCAAGATCATCTGCGGCAAGATCGTCGAAGCGGCCAAAGCCCGCGAAGCCGCCCGCAAAGCCCGCGAAATGACCCGCCGCAAAGGCGTGCTCGACGGCATGGGCCTGCCCGGCAAGCTGGCCGACTGCCAAGAAAAAGACCCCGCCCTGTGCGAGATTTACATCGTCGAGGGTGATTCCGCCGGGGGCAGCGCCAAACAGGGCCGTGACCGCAAGTTCCAAGCCATTCTGCCGCTGCGCGGCAAGATCCTGAACGTCGAAAAAGCCCGCTACGAAAAACTGCTGACCAGCAACGAAATCTTGACCCTCATCACCGCGCTGGGCACCGGCATCGGCAAAGCCGGTGGCGAAGGCGGCAGCGGCGATGGCAAAGACGACTTCAACGTCGCCAAGCTGCGCTACCACCGCATCATCATCATGACCGATGCCGACGTTGACGGCGCGCACATCCGCACCCTGCTGCTCACCTTCTTCTACCGCCAAATGCCCGAGCTGGTGGAGCGCGGCCACATCTACATTGCGCAACCGCCGCTGTACAAGGTGAAAGCGGGTAAAGAAGAGCTGTACCTGAAAGACGCGTCTGCGCTGGACAGTTTCTTGCTGCGCATCGCCCTCAAAGAGGCCAAAGTCTTCACCGGCGGGGCCAGCGCGGCCACCTTGGAGGGCGATGCCTTGGGCGATCTGGCCCGCAAGCACCAAGTGGCCGAGCATGTGATTGCCCGCCTCTCGGGCTTCATGGATACCGAGGCCCTGCGCGCCCTGGCTGACGGCGTGGCGCTCAACCTCGACAGCATGGAACAAGCCAGCGCCAGCGCCGCCGCCTTGCAAGTGCGGCTGCGCGACCTCAATACCACGGGTGTGCCCGCTGAAGTCAGCGCCGAATTTGATGTGCGCACCGACAAGCCGCTGCTGCGCATCAGCCGCCGCCACCACGGCAACATCAAGAGCAGCGTCATCACCCAAGACTTTGTGCACGGTGCCGACTACGCTGCCCTGGCCAGCGCTGCCGACACCTTCCGGGGTCTGCTGGGCGAGGGTGCCCGTGTCATGCGTGGCGAAGGCGAGCGCCAGCGCGAAGAAAAAGTCAGCGACTTCCGCACCGCTATGCAATGGCTGCTGAGCGAAGCCGAACGCACCACCGCCCGCCAGCGCTACAAAGGCCTGGGCGAAATGAACCCCGAGCAACTCTGGGAAACCACCATGGACCCCACCGTGCGCCGCCTGCTGCGGGTGCAGATTGACGATGCCATTGAAGCCGACCGCGTCTTCACCATGCTCATGGGCGACGAAGTGGAGCCCCGGCGCGACTTCATCGAGACCAACGCCCTGCGGGCGGGGAATATTGATATTTGAGCGCACCGTCGCGCCCGCAGCGCCCGTCGCTATCATCTTTGGCTTTCATGCCAGGGTGCCCGCACCATCCCTGGACGACATTTGATTCAGGGACACCATGCTCACCAGCCACATCCGCAGCCAAATCGACGCTATCTGGAACGCCTTCTGGTCGGGCGGCATCTCCAACCCCATGGAGGTGCTGGAGCAAATCACCTACCTGCTGTTCATCCGCCGTCTGGACGATGCCCACACCCTAGAAGAAAGCAAGGCCCTGCTACTCAAGCAGCCCATGGGCAAACGCATCTTCCCAGCGGGCAAAGATGCCGCAGGCCGCAGCTACGAAGACCTGCGCTGGTCGCGCTTCAAGCACTTTGCGCCAGCGCAGATGTTTGCCGTGGTGGGCGAGCGGGTGTTTCCCTTTCTGCGGACCATGGGTGGCGACGGCTCCACCTACAGCCAGCACATGAAAGACGCACGCTTCACCGTGCCCACACCCGGCCTGCTGGCCAAGGTGGTGGACATGCTGGACCACGTGCCCATGGACGACCGCGACACCAAGGGCGATTTGTACGAATACATGCTGGGCAAAATTGCCAGCGCCGGGCAAAACGGCCAGTTCCGCACGCCCCGGCACATCATCCAACTGATGGTGGCCATGACCGCCCCCACACCCAAAGACGTGATTTGCGACCCCGCCAGCGGCACCTGCGGCTTTTTGGTGGCCGCTGGGGAATACCTGCGCAAGCAACACCCCACGCTGTTCAACGACACATGGGCTCGGGCGCACTTTCACCACGGCATGTTCCATGACTACGACTTTGACAACACCATGCTGCGCATTGGCAGCATGAACATGGCGCTGCACGGGGTGGACAACCCCGACATCCGCTACAAAGACTCGCTGGCCCAAGACCACGCGGGCGACGAAGAAAAGTACAGCCTCATTCTGGCCAACCCGCCCTTTGCGGGCAGTTTGGACTATGAAAACACCGCCAAAGACCTGCTGAGCATCGTCAAAACCAAAAAGACCGAGCTGTTGTTTTTGGCCCTGTTTTTGCGCCTGCTCAAGCCCGGCGGGCGGGCCGCTGTGGTGGTGCCCGACGGCGTGCTGTTTGGCTCTAGCAAGGCGCACAAAGAACTGCGCCGCACGCTGGTAGAAGACCACAAGCTGGACGGCGTGCTGTCACTGCCCGCGGGCACCTTCAAGCCCTACGCGGGTGTCTCGACCGCCATCCTGTTCTTCACCAAAACCAACTCGGGTGGCACCGAGCACGTTTGGTTTTACGACATGCAAGCCGACGGCTGGAGCCTGGACGACAAACGCCAACCCCTGCTGGACGACAGCAAACTAGGCCCCAACCCCGCGCAGCCGCTGAGCGAGGCCGAGCACACCAAAAACAACCTGCCCGATGCACTGGCCCGCTGGGCCAAACGTGACAGTTCCGGCGACAGCACCGAACACGAGCGCCCGCGCACCGCACAGAGCTTTTGCGTGCCCAAGGCCGACATTGCCGCGCAGGGCTACGACCTGAGCATCAACCGCTACAAGGAAGTGGTGCATGCAACGGTGGCGCATGAACACCCGTTGGAGATTTTGGCTAGGCTGAAGCAGTTGGAAGATGAGATTCAGGCCGGGATGGTGGAGCTTGAGGGGATGTTGAAGTGAGGCCCGTTGCAGTTGGCGAAATATCTGAACAGATTCGCGGCGTTTCCTACAGTAAAGGGGACGCAACGAGCGCCCCAGCCGAAGGTTATGCGCCTGTTCTCCGTGCTGGGAACATCACTGAATTTGGAATAACGTTTGAAGACCTCATATTTGTTCCAAAGCGCTTTGTCTCAGAGAAACAGCTTTTGCGTTCCGGCGATGTCCTTATTGCCGCATCTAGTGGAAGCCTCGACGTAGTTGGCAAAGCAGCGCTAGTGCTACATGACTACGAAGGAGCTTTTGGAGCGTTTTGCAAAGTCCTTCGCCCTAGGAAAGATCGTGTTGAACCAGCCTACTTTGCGCATTACTTCAAGACCATCGAATATCGTCGAAAGATATCTAGCCTCGCGGCTGGCGCGAATATCAACAACTTGAAGAATGAGCATTTGGATGAATTGCTCATTCCCCTAGCTCCACTCGCTGAACAACGCCGCATCGCCGTCATCCTCGACAAAGCCGACACCCTGCGCACCAAACGCCGCGAAGCCTTGGCCCAACTCGACCGCCTTGCGCAGTCGATTTTTGTGGAGATGTTTGGGGATCAACGTCCGGATAGCATAGGTTCGGACAGCATCACACTGGCCGAGTTGGTCGCTATTAATCCGCGTATTTCACCGGAGGAACGCCAGACTCTGCTTAACACAGAAGTCGCATTTTTGCCAATGGCAGCGGTAAGCGACATAGAAAGGCGTGTGATCGTAGACGAACTTCGGCCTTATAACGAAGTAGCTAAAGGCTACACGCCATTCAAGCGGGGTGATTTATTGGTGGCAAAAATTACCCCATGCTATGAAAACGGAAAAATGGCAATAGCGTCCGAGTTGTCGTCAGAGTATGGCTTTGGGTCTACAGAATTTCATGTATTTCGTTTTGCCACCAAGCCCTTGGGATTGTTTGTTTTCTACTTGCTAGGACAGGATTGGGTTGCAGAGGCTGGGGCGAAGTCCATGAAAGGTGCCGCAGGTCAAAGGCGCGTTCCAGCTGATTACTTCGGCTCACTAAGATTGAAAAAGCCTCGATCTGAATTGCTCGAAATATTCGCAGTCAGAGTGTCCAAAATAGATGCTCTGAAGGAATCCGCCAGACGCTCGTTGCTAGAGCTTGATGGTTTGTTCGCCTCCCTCCAACACCGCGCCTTCCGGGGAGAACTTTGATGAGCGACCTGACCACTTCACCGCATCAGCGGCAAAACATCCTCAACAACCGCTATGCCCTGCAAGCGGCAGAGCAACACTTGGCCTTGGGCGGCACGCACTTTGAAGGCGCAACGGTGTTCACCAAGCAGCAGGTGATGGCCTTGTTCGAGATCAGCGACACCACGGTAGAACGCTACATGGCCAGCCAAGGGGAAGAGCTCAAGGCCAACGGCTACATCCTTCAAAAGGGAAAAAATCTCAATGAATTTAAGGACTTAGTAGATGCTACCTTCATCAATGAAGGTAACAAAACACCCACTTTCTTGGACCCCACAGGTGCAGCATGACCACCACCCGCGCACAGCTGGATCAATGGTTGGCCGAACCGGAAGGTCTGCGCTTGGAGTTCAAAGAGGCCAAGCAACGTTACGACTTTGACAAGTTGGTGCAGTACTGTGTCGCGTTGGCCAATGAGGGCGGTGGCAAGATCATTTTGGGCGTGACCGACCGCCGCCCACGCCAAATTGTGAGCACCGCAGCATTTGACGAGCCAGGGCGCACCGAGGCAGGTTTGCACAAGCGTTTGGGGCACCGCATTCCGGTAGAAGAGCTGCGACTGCCCGAGGGGCGTGTATTGGTGGTGCATGTGCCGTCGCGTTTGCCGGGCACGGCCTGGAGCCTGGATGGCCGTTACTTCAAGCGGGCGGGCGACGATCTGGCCTATTTGGCCGACCACGAACTGCGCACCCTATTTGCCGAGGCTGGACCCGATTTCTCGGCCCAGCCGTGTCCGGGTGCCACGCTGGCCGATTTGGAACCGGCTTCGCTAGCCCTGTTTCGGGAGCGGTGGGCTCGCAAAAACAACGACCCGCGCAAGCGCGAATTGAGCGACCAGCAAACCTTGCGCGATGCAGAGCTGCTGGTTGATGGCGATCAGGTGAGTTATGCGGCGCTGATTTTGTTTGGTACGCGGGCTGGCCTAACGCGCTACTTGGCGCAGGCAGAGCTGGTGTTTGAGTACCGCGCAACGGAAGCTGCGGGACCAGCTGCCGACCGCGAGGAATACAGAGCAGGCTTTTTTGCCTGGCAAGACGCACTGTGGAAAAAGATCAACCTGCGCAATGACCGACAGAGCTTTCAGGACGACTTCTTCCGGATAGACCTGCCGACCTTCGACGAGGTGCCGGTGCGCGAAGCCATCTTGAACGCAGTGGCGCACCGGGACTACCGCTTGGGGGGCTCGGTGTTTGTGCGCCAGTTTCCCAAACGGCTGGAGGTGGTGAGCCCCGGTGGCCTGCCCCCAGGCATCACTCCCGAAAACATCATTGACCAGCAAAATCCGCGCAACCGTCGGCTTGCAGAAGCGCTGGCCCGTTGTGGCCTGATTGAACGCTCTGGGCAGGGCATGAACCTGATGATGGAAAGCGCTGTGCGGCATGGCAAACCGCTGCCCAGTTTTGCAGGAACAGCGGCCCACGAGGTGCGATTGACGCTGGAAGGCGGGGTGAGGAATCCGGCGTTTGTGCGTTTCATGGAGCGGCTGGGCAATGATCGGCTGAGCGGCTTTTCTACGCTCGACTATTTGGCCCTAGAGCGTTTGGAGCAAGGGCGGCCACTCTCGCCCGATTTGCAGGACCGCTTGGCGGCATTGGCCGAGGTGGGCGTGGTAGAGGTGATCGGCCAGGGAAAAAATGCCAAGTACATGCTGGCGGCGGCCTTGTACGCGTCGCTGGGTAGCAAAGGCGTTTACACCCGCAAGCGGGGCTTGGATCATCACACCAACAAGGCGCTGCTGCTGAAGCACTTGCGGGATCAGCGTGGCGAGGGGGCACCCCTGAGCGAGCTTCGGCAAGTGCTGCCTTCGCTGCCCGAAAGAACGGTGCAGCTGCTGCTGGATGAGTTGCGAAGTGAGGGGCTGATCCGCGTTCATGGGCAGCGGCGCTGGGCGCGCTGGCACCTAGCAGACAACGATGCCTTTAACCCAAGTCTGGGAAAAAACGGCTAAAGGCACGTGCAAAGAACCCCGCTAATCCCCTTATGAATCAATAGCTTATAAAGACAAAAACACGCTTAAACGTCTTTAGCCAGCTAAACACCCACCGCACACCACCACCAAAAACCCACAGGGAGCCGACCAATGAGCAACTTCGCTTTCTTGGAATCTGAATGGCTGGCGCTGTTTGAATCCGCCCGCAAGGCCGAGGAGCTGGCCAACAGCGATGCCCGCGCATCCTGCTTTTACGCCCGCCGCACGCTGGAGCTGGCCGTGGCTTGGATGTACACGCACGACCCGGCGCTGCGGCGACCTTACCAAGACAGCTTGAACGCGTTGATGCACGAGCCCAGCTTCAAGGCCACCGTGGGCGAGGCGCTGTTGACCAAAGCGCGTCTGGTGAAAGACTTGGGCAACTTGGCCGTACACAGCACCCGCAAAGTGAGCAGCACCGATGCCGTCAACGCGCTGCGCGAGTTGTTTCACCTGTGTTATTGGCTGGCACGCACCTATGGGCGCAACGCGCGCCCCGCACCGGGCCAAGCGTTTTCGTCGGCTGTGCTGCCTCGGGCAGTGGGCACAGCGCCCCAGTCGGCAGCGCAATTGCAAAAGCTAGAAGCCAGCTTGCAAGCGCGCGATGCCGCATTGGCCGCTGCGCTCCAGCAACAAGCGGCCCTGTCTGACGAGCTGAAAAAGCTGCAAGCCCAGGTGGCGGCGGTCAAGAAAGCCAACGCCGCTGAGCCCGACACACACGACTATGACGAGGCACACACCCGCAAGACGTTTATTGACGTGCTGCTGAAAGAGGCCGGTTGGCACCTGAGCCCGGCGGTGAACTTGGAGGTGGAAGTCACGGGCATGCCCAACAACGCGGGCAAGGGTTTTGTGGACTATGTGCTGTGGGGCGACGATGGCAAACCGCTGGCCCTGATTGAGGCCAAACGCAGCACCAAAAGCCCCACGGTGGGCCAGCAGCAGGCCAAGCTGTATGCCGACTGCCTGGAGCAGATGTACGGCCAGCGCCCGGTCATCTTCTATTCCAACGGTTATGAACACTGGTTGTGGGATGACGTGGCTTACCCACCGCGCCCGGTGCAAGGCTTTTACAAAAAGGACGAGCTGGCGCTGACCGTTCAACGCCGCAGCAGCCGCAAGCACCCGACCGAGGTGCCGATTGATGCGGCCATTGTGGAGCGCTACTACCAAACCCGGGCGGTGCGCAGAATAGGCCAGCACTTTGACCTGGACCGCCAGCGCCGCGCCTTGCTGGTGATGGCCACGGGCTCGGGCAAGACCCGCACCGTGATTGCGCTGGCGAAGGTGCTGATGGAGAGCAACTGGGCCAAGCGCGTGCTGTTTCTGGCCGACCGGGTGGCCTTGGTGAATCAGGCGGTGAATGCGTTTAAAAAGTACTTGCCCGATGCCGCCCCAGTGAATTTGGTGACCGAGAAACACACCGATGGCCGGGTGTTTGTTTCCACCTACCCGACCATGATGGGCTTGATTGACGACATGAGCAGCGGCCAGCGCCGTTTTGGGGTGGGGCACTTTGATGTGATCGTCATTGACGAAGCGCACCGCTCGGTTTACCAAAAGTACGGGGCCATCTTCCAGTACTTCGATGCCTTGCTGGTGGGCCTGACCGCGACACCCAAAGACGAGATTGACCACAACACCTACGGCCTGTTTGGGCTGGAAGACGGCGTGCCCACCGATGCCTATGGGCTGGACGAAGCGGTGGCCGATGGGCACTTGGTGCCGCCGGTAGCCATTTCGGTGCCCTTGAAGTTTCAGCGCGAGGGCATTCGGTATGCCGATCTGTCGGACGAAGAGAAAGAACGCTGGGACGAACTGGAATGGGACGAGGACGGCCATGTGCCGGACGAGGTGAACGCTGAAGCCTTGAACAAATGGCTGTTCAACGAAGACACAGTGGACAAGGTGCTGGCCACACTGATGGAGCGTGGCCAAAAAGTGGCCGGTGGCGACCGCCTGGGCAAGACCATCATCTTTGCCAAGAACAACGACCACGCCGACTTCATTGCCCGCCGGTTTGATGCGAACTACCCGCACCACAAAGGCGCGTTTGCCCGGGTGGTGACCTACAAAACCGAGTACGCGCAAAGCCTGATCGACGATTTCTCGAAACCAGACAAGGCACCGCACATCGCCATTTCGGTGGACATGCTGGACACGGGCATTGATGTGCCAGAGGTGGTGAATCTGGTGTTCTTCAAGGTGGTGCGCAGCAAAACCAAGTTCTGGCAGATGGTGGGGCGCGGTACACGCCTATGCCCGGCGCTGTTTGGCCCGGACGATGACAAAAAGCATTTTTTCATCTTCGACTTCTGCCAGAACTTGGAGTTTTTCAGCCAAAACCCGGACTTCAAGGAGGGTGCCGCTTCAGAGCCCTTGGGCACGCGCTTGTTCAAGGCGCGGCTGAGCCTGTTGGCCGAGCTGGACACACGCATCCCCCTCAAGACCCAGGGCAGCATCACAGCGGATGAGGGTTCGCCCAAACCGTGGGACACGAGCCTGACGCTGCACGATGTACGGCAAGGCACGGCCAGCCTGCTGCACGAGCAGGTGGCCGCCATGAATGTGGATAACTTCATCGTGCGGCCCAAGCGGCAGTTGGTGGAGCGCTACGCCAAGGCCCAAGCTTGGGAAACGCTGAGCACCGAAGCCCGGCACGAGCTGGAAACCCAGGTGGCAGGCTTGCCAACCACACTGGTTGACGAAGACGAAGAAGCCAAGCGCTTTGACCTGCTGCTGTTGCGTACACAGCTGTCTGTGTTGCAGGCGGGCACCGACTTTGTTGGCTTAAAAGACAAGGTTCAAAAGATTGCCAGCGCGCTGGAAGAGCAGGTGGCGATTCCAGCCATCAAAGCCGAGATGCTGCTGATCCAGTCCGTGACCACCGACGCATGGTGGGAAGACGTGACCTTGCCCATGCTGGAAATGGCGCGCAAACGCTTGCGCACTTTGGTCAAGCTGATTCCCAAAGGGCAAAAGAAGGTGGTTTACACCGACTTTGAAGACGCGCTGGGCGGCCCAGAAACCGTTCATTTGCCCCAGGTCACAGCGGGCCTGAACATGGCCAAGTTCAAGGAGAAGGCACGGGTATTTTTGCGAGAGCACGCATCCCACTTGGCCCTGCAACGCTTGCGCCGCAACCAGCCACTAACGGCCATGGACTTGGAGGCGCTGGAGAACATGCTGTTGCAGGCGGGTGGCAACACCGCGCTGATTGCCGAGGCCAAGGCGAAGAGCCAAGGGCTCGGGCTGTTCATCCGCTCCTTGGTAGGCTTGGATCGTGAAGCCGCCATGCAGGCTTTCAGTGCGTTGCTGCAAGGCGGCACCGCCACAGCCCATCAGATTGAGTTCATCCACCTCATCGTGGAAGAGCTGACCCAGACCGGCGTGATGGAGCCAGCGCGCTTGTTCGAGTCACCGTTCACGGATCTCAACGCACAGGGGCCGTCTGGCATTTTTGCGCCAGCCAAAGTGACTGAAATGGTGCAGGTGCTGGAAGTCATCCGGGCGCGAGCTGTGGCGTAGCCGCCCCCACGCCAGACCAGCAGCTTGAACCACCCTTACACCACCGCCGCCCCATACCCCGCTTCTTCTAGCGCAGCGGCAATGTCCTCCGGGGCGATCATGGGGGTGTGGCTGACCCAGGCGGTGCGTTCGGGCAGGTTGACATCGGCTTGGTTGACGCAGGGCAGGTCTTGCAGCTCGAACATGACGGCATCGGCATCGTCCTGCGTCTGCATGGTGGGGATATGGAAGGTGGTTTCTGGCATGGGGTATCTTTCTCGTCTGGGCGGAGGCAGGGCATTGTCCTGCTGAGCGCGCAGTCGCGCCCGCACCGCCCGTCGCTATCATCGTCGGCTTCCAGGTTGTTCGCACCATCCTTGCAAGGCAGAAAAGTCCTGCTGAAACAACCCAGCCACCACAGGAGCCCCTGATGCAAATCGTCGTCGATGTTCCCGATCACTATCTGGATGCCACCCACCGTGCGCCCGAGGACTTTGCGAATGAAGCCAAGCTGGCCATGGCTGCCAAACTGTTCGAGCTCAAGCGCCTGTCCTCTGGCATGGCCGCCCAGCTGATTGGCATGGATCGCGTCACTTTTTTGGCCCAACTGCAACGCTACGGCGTGCCCCTGATCGACTTGGGCGATGACGAACTGGCCACGGATGTTGACAATGCCTGAGCGCGATAGGGTATTGGTCAGCAACACGACCCCACTGATTTCAATCGCTGCGGCCACAGGCAACCTCGACGTTTTGCGATTTCTGTTTCGGCGGGTGGTGGTGCCGCTGGAAGTCGCACAAGAAGTTCGCGCAGGCGGACGTCACAACTTTGGTCTGGATGCGTTTGACCGTGCAGATTGGCTCGACATCCAAGATCAACCCGTCAAGCTGATGCCGTTTTTACAGAATTCACTCGATCGCGGCGAAGCTGCTGTGATTCAAACAGCCCTGAACATGGAGCTGCCACTGGTTTGCATCGACGAAACCGTTGGTCGTCGCGTTGCGCGGCTGTGTGGCCTTCAGTTGACCGGCTCCATTGGCATCCTGCTCAAGGCCAAGCAGCTGGGTTACGAGATTTCGATCCCCGATGCCTTGCAGCGGATGCGCCAGCAGGGTATCTGGCTCAGTGACCGCGTGGTGCAGTTTGCAATGACGCACTGAGGGTACCCCACTAGGGCCACTTGCAGGACAACCACCCTCAAAACACCCTTACCCACCGCCATGAACCCTGCACGCAAAGCCTTGCCCTGGGTGGATGCGGCCCGCTGCACGGGTTGCGGCTGGTGTGTGGCCGCCTGTGCGCCGCATGTGCTGTCGCTGGACGTGCGGCAGGGCAAAAAGTTTGCGCACTTGCACGACGCACCGGGTTGCACGGGCTGTGCCCTGTGTGCGGTCAAGTGCCCTTTCCAAGTCATTACCATGCTGCGCTGGGCCGAGTCGGATGCCCGGCGCGGTGCCCCTGTTCAGACGGAGTCCCCCCTTCATGTCCCGCATGGCCATCATTGACTTTGAAACCACCGGCATCTCACCCAGCCAGGGCGACCGGGCGACCGAAGTGGCCATTGTGTTGACCGAAAACGGGCGCACGGTGGACCGGTTTCAGAGCCTGATGAACGCAGGCGTTTCGATTGCGCCCTTCATTACCCAGCTCACTGGCATCACCAACGCCATGGTGCGCGCTGCACCACCTGCCCACCGCGTGATGACGGAGGCGGCCCGTTTTGTGGGCGACACGCCCTTGGTGGCACACAACGCCTCGTTTGACCGCCGCTACTGGGTGGCCGAACTGGCGCTGGCTGGCATGCCCGCGCCCCAGCCGTTTGCCTGCACGGTGCTGCTCTCGCGTCGGCTCTACCCCGAAGCACCCAGCCACAAGCTGGGCGCACTGGCCGAGTATTTTCAGCTGACGCGCACGGGCCGAGCGCACCGGGCCTTGGCCGATGCCGAAACGACAGTCGCCCTGCTGCAACGCATACAGCACGACCTGCGTACCCGCTACGGCGTGGCGACACCGGACCATCGCTTTCTGTGCGCGCTGCAAGCCTGCACCAGCAAGGCCGTGCCCAACTGGCTGGCGCGGGCGGCGGCAGGCTGAATGCGATCAGCTCAGCACCACACTGGACAAACGCCGCCGGTAGGTGGCTACCGTGGGGTCTTGTGGGGGCACTTGGCCTTCGGCCACCTTGGGTTTGGGGGGTTCGATGATGTCGAGGATGGCGATGTAGGTTTTGCGGGCCAGATCGTCGTTCCAGGTTTTGTCGCGCATCAAAATCTCTAGCAGCTCGTCCATGGCGGGCACAAACTGGTTGTGCGCCAGCAGCAGCTGGGCCAGGGCAAAGCGGCTGCCAAAGTCGCGTTTGTTGGCGGCAATGGCGGCTTGCAGGGCGTTGGCCTGGGCTTGCGGGTCGGCCACGTTGACTTGGGCATCGCGGGCCTGCATCCAGCGGTTCAGGGAATCTAGGCGGCGCACGCTGGCGGATTTGGCAATCACCGGCGCAAAGGCCACGCGGGCTTCGTCGTCCAGCCCCAGTTCCAGCAGCAGTTTGACGAGGTCAAAGCGGGCATCGTCGTTGGCGGGGTCGGTTTGCACCGCGTGTTGCAGCTTGCCCAGCGCGGCTTCGAGGTCGCCGTCGGCCAGGGCTTGCTGGGCATCGGCTTCTTCTTCGGCGGCTTCCAGTGCTTCGGGGGCGGGCAGGTGTTTGTCTAAAAAGGCTTTGATCTGGCCCTCGGGCAGCGCGCCCATGAAGCCGTCCACCGGCTGGCCGTTGACCATGAGCACGCAAGTGGGAATGCTGCGGATGCCGAAGGCCCCGGCCAACTGCTGCTCGTCTTCGGTGTTGATCTTGACCAGCTTGAAGCGGCCTTGGTAGTCCAGCTCCAGGCGCTCCAGCAGCGGGCCAATGACCTTGCAGGGGCCGCACCAAGGTGCCCAGAAGTCCACCAACACAGGCGTGTGTTGCGAAGCGGCAATGACTTCGGTTTCAAAATTGGCAAGGGTGACGTCGATCATGGCGTTTCGGTGTAGGGGGAAACAAGGGTTGCCACAGATGGGCAAACGTAAAATCCGCACTTTACCGGAGACGGCTCAGCCCCTAGGCCACAGCCTGCTCTCTGGGCAGCAGGCCCGGTGGCGGCCCCAACAAAGGCTCTCTTAATGAACCCCATTCAAGTGGGCGTGGTCATGGGCTCCAGCAGCGACTGGGACACCATGCAGCATGCCGTGCAAATCCTGAAAGACTTTGGCATTGCGTTTGAGGCGCGTGTGGTCTCGGCCCACCGCATGCCCGACGACATGTTTGCCTATGCCGAGGCAGCGCTTGGGCGCGGGCTCAAGGCCATCATTGCCGGGGCGGGTGGCGCAGCGCACCTGCCAGGCATGATTGCCGCCAAAACCGTGGTGCCGGTGCTGGGCGTGCCGGTGCAGTCCAAGGCGCTCTCGGGCGTGGATTCGCTGCACAGCATTGTGCAAATGCCCAAGGGCATTCCGGTGGCCACCTTTGCCATTGGCGCGGCGGGTGCGGCCAACGCGGCACTGTTTGCGGTGGCCCTGCTGGCCAACGAAAACCCGGCGCTGCGCGAACAGCTGCAAGCCTTCCGCACGGCACAAACCGAAGCGGCGCGCCAGATGAGCCTGCCCCAATCATGAGCAACAAACCCCTTCTCAAACCCCTTTTACCGGGCAGCACATCGGCCAGCGGCCAGCAAATCACGCTGGGCGTGATGGGTGGCGGCCAGCTCGGGCGTATGTTTGTGCAGGCGGCGCAGGCCATGGGCTATTTCACGGCGGTGCTCGACCCCGACCCGGCCAGCCCCGCGGGCCTCATCAGCCACTACCACATCCAGACCGCTTACGACGACGAGCAGGGCCTGGCCCAGCTGATGCAGCGCTGCGATGCCATCACCACCGAGTTTGAGAACGTACCCGCGCCCGCCCTCATCACCCTGGGCGCACACCGGCCAGTGGCCCCGTCGGCAGCCTGTGTGGCGGTAGCGCAAGACCGCATTCAAGAGAAAGCGCATTTCGTGCAGTGCGCGCCCCTCAGCGGCGTGTACCCGGCACCCTATGCCGCCATCACCACACCCGAACTGCTGGCGGCTGTACCCGCCGATTTGCTGCCCGGCATCCTGAAAACCGCCCGCCTGGGCTACGACGGCAAGGGCCAAGTGCGTGTCAACACCCGCGACGAGCTGGCCGCCGCTTGGGCGCAGCTGGGTAGCGTGCCCTGCGTGCTGGAAAAACGCCTGCCGCTGCAAGCCGAGTGCTCGGTCATTGTGGCGCGTGGGGCTGACGGCCAGTGCGTGAGCTTTCCGGTACAGGCCAACACCCACCGTGACGGCATTCTGGCCCTGACGGCGGTGTACGACGGTGCCGTGCCCACGGCGCTGGCCGAGCGCGCCCGCGCCAGCACCCTGGCCATTGCCCAGCACCTGAACTATGTGGGCGTGCTGTGCGTGGAGTATTTTGTGGTGCAAAACGCCCAGGGCGAGGCGGACTTGGTGGTCAATGAAATGGCCCCGCGCCCACACAACAGCGGCCATTACACGCAAAACGCCTGCAACCTGTCGCAATTTGAAGCCCAGGTGCGCGCCCTGACCGGCCTGCCCCTGCCCACACCGCGCCAGCACAGCCCGGCCCTGATGATCAACCTGCTGGGCGATGCCTGGTTTGATGCCAACGCCGTGCGCCCGCAGGCCAGCCAACAGCCGGTGTCGCCCCCGTGGGCACAGGTGCTGGCCCTGCCGGGCACGCATTTGCACCTGTACGGCAAGCTCAGCGCCCGCCGGGGCCGCAAGATGGGGCACCTCAACATCACCGCCCCCACCGTGGCCGAGCTGCACCACACCGCCGCACAGGCCCTGGCCCTGCTGGGCCTGCCGGGGCTGAATGCCCCAGAAGCCGCCTGAGACCCGCCACCACCACCCCACCGGCCATGCCTTTGCTGCTGAATGCCACCGACCCGGCTGCCGTGCAAGCCGCCGCCCAGCAGCTGGCCGCGGGTTCGTTGGTGGGCATGCCCACCGAAACCGTGTACGGCTTGGCCGCCGATGCCGACCATGCCGCTGGCGTGCAACGCATTTTTGCAGCCAAAGGCCGGCCTGCCGACCACCCACTGATCGTGCATTTGGCCAGCACCGACTGGCGCAGCCGCGTGAACCACTACGCCCACGACGTGCCCGCCTTTGCCTGGGCGCTGATGGAGCGTTTCTGGCCGGGGCCGCTCACCGTCATCCTGCCGCGCCGCGCCGGGGTGGCCGCGCTGGCCGCTGGCGGACAGGATTCGGTGGGCCTGCGCTGCCCGGCGCACCCGGTGGCGCAAGCCCTGCTGCATGCCGCCCGCGCCCAGGGCGTACACGGCGTGGCCGCCCCCAGCGCCAACCGCTTTGGCCGCATCAGCCCCACCACCGCCGCGCATGTGGCCGAAGAATTCGCCGACCTGCCCGACGAAGCCCTCTTGATTTTGGACGGCGGGGCCTGCCCGGTGGGCATTGAATCGACCATTGTGGACGGCACCCGCAGCCAGCCGGTGCTGCTGCGCCCCGGCATGCTGACCCCAGCCCAGCTGCAAGCCGCTTGTGGCCTGCCCGTGCATGAACGCGATGCCGCCGCGCCCCGCGCCTCGGGCACGCTGGCCTCGCACTACGCGCCGCGTGCGCAGGTGCGGCTGATGTCGGCTGAGCAGCTGCAAACCGCACTGGATATGCTGGGGCGCGATGCCCGGCACATCGCGGTGTACGCCCGCACACCCCTGAAGACCCAACCCGGCGGCGTGACGCTGCGTCAGATGCCCGCCCAGCCCGCGCCCGCCGCACAAGCCCTGTTTGCCACCCTGCGCGAGTTGGATGCCCCCGGTGTGCAGCTGATCTGGGTAGAAACCCCGCCCGATACGCCCGCTTGGGACGGTGTGCGCGACCGCCTGCAACGCGCCGCCGCCTGAGGGGAAACCGCCAAAGGCTTCAGCCCGCTGCTCGCAGCGCCTCGCCCCAGGCCCAGGGGCCAGTGAGCGTGAGGGTCAGGGTGATCCAGTCGCCCTCGGTGTGCTGGTGTTCGTCGGCATCCCACACACCGCCTTCGTCCAGCGGGCCACGCGGGCCAGGGCTGTGCTGTTCAGCCCAACGCAGCACGGCCTGCACCTCGGCGCGCAAGGCGGGCCAGTCAGCAGGGCGCACGCTGGCCATGGCTTCCCAGGTGCCGTTGCCCTCACCATCGTCGCTGGCCTCGAACAGCAGGTATTGCAAGGTGGGCAAGGTGGGCAGAGCAGCCATGGTGGTGGGATGGGTGAGGGTTCACACCCGTGTCAGCCAGCGGGCTTGCAGATCGACAGCGGGCAGTGGGTGGCTGAAGTGGTAGCCCTGGTACTGCTGGCAACCCAGTTGCCGCAGCAGGGCCTGTTGTTCGGCGGTTTCTACACCCTCGGCCATGGTCTCCAGTTCCAAGCTGTCGCTCAGGGCGACGATGGTGCGCACAATGGCTTGGCTGTTCGTGTTGTGGGCCAAGTCGCGCACGAAGGACTGGTCAATCTTGATCTTGTGCAACGGCAGGCGCTTGAGGTAGCCCAGCGACGAATACCCCGTGCCAAAGTCGTCCAGCGAAAACGCCATGCCCAGGGCTTGCAGCTGGTTCATGGTGTCAATCACCAAATCCACCTTGTCAATCAGCAGACTCTCGGTCACTTCCAGCTCAATGCGGTGCGGCTGCGCCCCGGTGCGGGCCAGGGTGTCTTTCACCTGTTGCACAAACTGTGGGTGATGAAACTGCTGCGCACTGATGTTGATGGCCAGCCGCCAATGGGCTTGGGTGGCCCAGCCGGGTTGCTGTTGCCAGTGAGCCAGCTGGGCGCAGGCCATGTGCAGAATCTCTTGCCCCAGGGGCAGCATCAGCTCGGTGTTTTCCACCACCGGGATGAACCCCCCAGGGGACAGCAAGCCTTTGTCGGGGTGTTGCCAGCGCACCAAGGCCTCCAAGCCACAGAGCTGCCCAGCAGCGTTCACCTGCGGCTGGTAGTGCAGCACAAATTCGTGCTGCTCCAGGGCATACCGCACGGCTTGCAGCAGATTGGCCGTGAATTCGGCCCGAGCCTGCATGTCGGGCGTAAAAAACCGGATCTGGTTGCGCCCTGCGGCTTTGGCGGCGTACAAAGCCATGTCGGCCCAGCGCAGCAGGTCGTCAGGTTGTCGGGCATCGCTGAAGAGGGCAATGCCCATGCTGGCGGTCACGCTGTGCTGCCGCCCGGCCAGTTGCACCGGTTGCGTAAAACAGGCTTGGAGCTTGCTGGCCGCGCTCAGGGCTTGGTCGCTGGCGGCTTCGGGGCTGGGGGCCAAATCGGCCAGAAGCAGCACAAATTCGTCCCCGCCAATACGGGCCAGAATGTCGCCATGGCGCAAGCTGTGGCCCAGCCGGGTGGCCATGATGCGCAGCAACTCGTCACCGGCGGTGTGGCCCAGCAGGTCGTTGACGGTTTTGAAGCGGTCCAAGTCCAGAAAAACCAACGCGCCGTTGCGCCCCTCGCGCTGCGCATGGGCCATGCTGAGGCCCATCTGGTCAATCAGCGAGCGGCGGTTGTGCAGTTGCGTCAGTGGGTCAAAGTAGGCCAGGCGGTGAATGGCTTTGGTGGCTTCGCGCTGCTCGGTCACGTCGGTGGCAATGCCGCACAGGGCATAGGCCTGCCCGTGCTCGTCCAGCAGCGGCAGCTTGATGGCTTGGTACACGTGCTCGACACCGCTCTCAAGGCGCTTGACTTCTTCGGTGCTGAGGCGGATTTTGTCGCTCAGCACCCGCTGGTCGTTGTCACGGATCACCTCGGCCATCTGCGCACTCATGAAATCTTCGTCGCGCTGCCCCAGCACTTGATCGGGGGTAGTGCCCAAAATTTCGGCCATTTTGCGGTTGGCGTACTGGTAACGCAGATCGGGGCCCTTGATAAAAATAGCGGCATCGACACTGTCCAAAATGGTGTTGAGCCGGGCTTCGTTGGCACGAATGGTCTGGGTTTGGCGACTGACCTCGCGGCGCAGCCAGGCCACCGCCGCAGCCAGCAGCGCCAGCAGCAGCACGCCCAGCAACACCATGAAGTACCAGTAGGTAGGGGGTCTGAAGGACACATCGGGGCTACCCCAGCGGTGCAAGGTGCTGTAGTACAACGAGCCCGTGTCAGCCTGCCAGCGCTGTAGGTGGCGGTCCACCGTCTGCAACCAAGCTGGGTTGGCATTCAAGCCTGTCACCACATGCAAGGTCGTCGGCAAAAACATGATGGGCGTGGACATCAGCTGTTCGCTGGCCGCCCGCCAGTCGCCATACCGCACGTTGGCCAGCACCACATCGGCTTCGTGCCGGGACACTTGGGCAAACGCCTCGTCCAGCGTTTTCGCACCCACCCAGATGACCGAGATGTGAAAACTGTCGAGCAATTGGGCAAAAAAATCCTGCTGCGCCGAACCCAACAGGTACGCAACCCGCTTGCCTTGCAAGTCCAAGAGGGAGTTGACCGTCTGGCTGGGGTGGCGGTACACCTGCGACCAGCTGTGCAGGGCCGGTGTCTGTGAGAAACGAAACCGCGCCTCGCGCTCGGGTGTGCGGGCCACATCGGGCATCAGGTCAATGCGCCCGTCCTCCACCATGTCCAAGCAGTCCTGCCATTCGCAGGGCACGGGTTGCAACAACCAGTCTTCTTGTGAGGCGATTTCGCGCAGCAAATCACCAAAAATACCGCTGATCTGCCCGCTTTTGTCCAAAAAAATCTTGGGTGGGTTGTTGTAAACCCCCACCCGCACCACCGAGACCTGCGACCGCTGCGCCCAGCCCACAGCGGGCATGCCCAACAGACAGCACAGCAGCAAACCCAGCAGGGCGCGGCAGTGTGCGGTGAACACTCGGGGGGGCATGGCGGTAGCGTGAATGACAGTAAGCGTTAAGCAATCAGGGGCGCTGAAGTGTAGAGGGCTTGTTCTATCCTTCGACTGACATTGGATGGATAGTCGTGAAAATTAGTCAATTTGATAGATTTAAAGGGTTTTTCAGGCCACTCATGGCTTCTCAAAGCCGCTCAAGGGCGGGCACGCCGCAACCAGCCCAACCAAGCCAGGGCCATGCCCGTTAGGACCACTGGCAGCAGCGAACCGATGTTGAGCCACTGCCAGCCCTGGGTGGTGACGAGTGCGCCCGAGGCAAACGAGGTCAAGGCCATGGTGGCAAACACAAAGAAGTTGATGGCTGCTTGAGCACGGTCTTTCTCTTCGGGCCGGTAGGCTTGTAACGACAGCGTGGTGCTGCCGGTGAACAGAAAATTCCAGCCCACACCCAACAAAAACAGCGCCACCAAAAACTGGTGCAGGTTCACCCCCGACAGCGCAATGGCAATGCAGGCCAAGTTGAGCAGCACGCCCACGCCCATGATGGTCAGCACCCCAAAACGCTGAATGAGGTGGCCCGTGAAAAAACCAGGGGCAAACATGCCAATGACGTGCCACTCCAGCACCAGCGCTGCGTCGTCAAATTCAAACCCGCACACCTGCATGGCCAGCGGGGTGGCCGCCATCAGCAGGTTCATGACCCCGTAACTCAGCGCGGCCCCGGCGGTGGCAACGATGAACACCGGCTGGCGCAGCAACACACCCAGGGGCCGTCCGGTATCGGCACGGGCTGTTCTGGCAGGCAGTGGCGGAAACGTCACCCAGGCCATGAGCAGCATGCTCAACAACGCCACCCCAGCCAGCGCCAAGTAGGCCCCCGCAAAGGGCACGTCCAACAGGCTGCGCGTGCGGCTGGCTAGGTTAGGCCCCAACACGGCCCCCACCAGACCTCCGGCCAGCACCAACGAGACGGCTTTCTCGCGAAAGGCGGACGCAGCCAGTTCGGCAGCCGCAAAACGGTAAAGCTGGCCGTTGGCGCTGTAGTAACCCGCCACCACGGTAGCCGCCACCAGCAGCCAAAAGTTCTTGTCGTAAGCCGCCCAGAAACACAGCAGGGCCGAGACAAACGCCACCAGCAGGCCGATCTGAAACGACACCTGACGACCCCACGCGCTCTGCGTGCGCGCCACCAGTGGCGTGGACAGCGCCCCACCCACCACATAACCCATCACCGGCAAGGTAGCCATCCAGCCCAGCGGTGCCAGCGACAGACCCACCAGTCCGTTGATGGCAATGAAGACCACGTTGTTCGTCAGAAACAGGCCTTGTGCGGCGGCCAGCAACCAGAGGTTTTTATTCATAAGCGGGTATTTATACAGGTTTTACCAAGAAAAATGGCACCCAAAGGTGCCGTTTTTGTTGAGCGAAGCATGGGCTCGCCAAGAGCCCTCACCCCCCGCCCTCTCCCGCTAGCGGGAGAGGGAGCCAGCCGGGATCAGGCCGCCTTCACCTTCAAGCGCCAAGCGTGCAGCAGCGGTTCGGTGTAGCCGCTGGGTTGCTCTTTGCCTTTGAAGACCAAGTCGCAGGCGGCTTGGTAGGCCATGCTGGTGTCGAAGTGGCCTGCCATGGGTTTGTAGAACGGGTCACCGGCGTTTTGGCCGTCCACCTTGGCGGCCATGCGCTCGAAGGTTTCGGTCACTTGCTCGGGCGTTACCACGCCGTGGTGCAGCCAGTTGGCCATGTGTTGGCTGGAAATGCGCAGGGTGGCGCGGTCTTCCATCAGGCCGATGTCGTTGATGTCGGGCACTTTGGAGCAGCCCACGCCTTGGTCCACCCAGCGCACCACGTAGCCCAGAATGCCTTGGGCGTTGTTGTCCAGCTCGGCTTGTTTTTCGGCTTCAGACCAGTTGGCCTGGGCCACCACGGGAATGGTCAGCAGGTCGTTCAGCAGTTTTTCCGTGACTTCGGCGTTGTCGGCATCGCCGCTGGCTTCAATCTGCTGCTGAATGTCGGACACCAGCACCTGGTGGTAGTGCAGGGCGTGCAGGGTGGCGGCGGTGGGGCTGGGGGTCCAGGCGGTGTTGGCACCGGCTTTGGGATGGCCAATTTTTTGTTCCAGCATGGCCTTCATCAGGTCGGGCATGGCCCACATGCCTTTGCCGATTTGGGCGCGTCCGCGCAGGCCGCATTGCAGGCCAATGAGCACGTTGCGGCGCTCGTAGGCAGCAATCCAGGCGCTGGACTTGATGTCGCCCTTGCGCATCATCGGCCCGGCTTGCATGGCGGTGTGCATTTCGTCGCCGGTGCGGTCTAGGAAGCCGGTGTTGATGAAGGCCACGCGGCTCTTGGCGGCTTCAATACAGGCTTTCAGGTTGACGCTGGTGCGGCGCTCTTCGTCCATGATGCCGAGCTTGACGGTGCTGTCGGGCAGGCCCAGCACCTGTTCAACGCGGCCAAACAGCTCGCAGGCAAAGGCCACTTCGGCGGGGCCGTGCATTTTGGGTTTAACGATGTACACGCTGCCCGTGCGGCTGTTGCGGATGCCGTCTTGGCCGTGGCCTTGCAGGTCGTGCAGGGCTATTGTTGTGGTGACCATGGCGTCCAGAATGCCTTCGGGAATCTCGCGCCCTTCTGCACCCCACAGGATGGCGGGGTTGGTCATCAGGTGGCCCACGTTGCGCACAAACATGAGGCTGCGGCCATGCAGGCGCACGGTGCCGCTGCCGTTGGGCGCGGTGTAGAGGCGGTCGGGGTTGAGGCCACGGGTCAGGGTTTTGCCGCCTTTTTGGAAGGATTCGGTCAGCGTGCCCTTCAAGATGCCCAGCCAGTTGCGGTAGCCCACCACCTTGTCTTCAGCATCGACAGCGGCTACGGAATCTTCTAGGTCGAGGATGGTGGATAGTGCGGCTTCCAGCACCACGTCGGACACGCCTGCGGGGTCGGTGTGGCCAATGGGTGTGTTGCGGTTGATGACGACATCAATGTGGTTGCCGTGGTGCTGGAACAGCAGCGAGCTGGGTGCAGCGGCATCGCCTTGGTAGCCGACAAACTGGGCCGGGTTTTTCAGGCCGGTGGTCTGGCCGTCATCCAGCGCGGCGCAGAGCTGGCCGTTGACCACGCTGTAGCTTTTCACGTCTTTGTGCGACTCGATGGCCAGCGGCAGGGCTTGGTCCAGGAAGCGGCGGGCGAAGTCAATGACTTTGGCCCCGCGCAGCGGGTTGTAGGTCCCGGCGCGCTCGCAGCCGTCGGCCTCGGGGATGGCATCGGTGCCATACAGCGCGTCATACAAGCTGCCCCAGCGGGCGTTGGCGGCGTTCAGGGCATAGCGGGCGTTCAGAATGGGCACCACCAGTTGCGGCCCGGCTTGCACGGCCAGTTCGGCATCGACGTTGGCGGTGGTGGCTTGCACCACTGGCGGCACCGGCACCATGTAGCCAATCTCAGTCAAAAAGGCGCGGTAAGCAGCCATGTCTTGAATGGGGCCGGGGTGGGCTTGGTGCCAGGCATCCATGGCGGTTTGCAGGCGGTCGCGCTCGGCCAGCAGGGCGGCGTTTTTCGGGGCCAGGTCGGCCACGATGGCATCAAAACCCTGCCAGAAGCTGGCTTCGCTCACGCCGGTGCCGGGCAGCACGTCGCGGTTGATGAAGTCGAACAATTCGGTGGCCACTTGCAGGCCGTGGATGGAGGTGCGGGGTGTCATGGTGGAAGCTCCAGGGGAAAGAAAAAACAAATCGGTCGTTCGGGCATTCAGCCCAGGCAGTCCAACACGGCGCGCAGGCTGGGGCCGGTGTGGCTGGGCAGGGTGCCAAGTTCTTCAAACGGGGCATTCTGGCGGTTCACCCACAGGGTTTGGTAGCCGTACCAGGTGGCGGCCAGCGCGTCCCAGGCGTTGCTGCTGACGAACAGAATCTGCCCCGCAGGCAGGCCCAGGGCTTGTTCGCCCAAGGCATAGGCGGCGGGGTGGGTTTTGAAGCAGCGCACCGCATCGGCACTCAAGACGTGGTCCAACAAACCGTCAAGCCCGGCGCTGCGCACCGCAATGCCCAGCATGTCGGGGTCGCCATTGCTCAGGATGCCGGTGGGTGTGCCGCGTGCGCGCAGGGCTTGCAGCACCTCGCGGTTTTCGGGGAAGGCGCTGAGGCTGCGGTATTCGTTGAGCAACTGGGCGGCGGCGCTCTCAAAGGCGGCCCAGTCTTGCCGGGCAGCCGGGGCCACGGTCTTGATGGCATAGGTCAAAGCGCGCTGCGTGAGCGTCCAAAACGGCTGATAGTGCGTGCCGCCGTTGCTGGTGGTCACCAGGCGGGTGTATTCAATTTGCTTGTCGCGCCACAGCTGGCTCAGGCGCTGGCCTTGGCCCGGAAACAGCTGTTCAGCGCGCAGGGCCACGCTGTGCACATCAAACAAGGTGCCGTAGGCATCAAACAGGACTGCGCGGGGTTTTTCCATGGCTTGAACTGTATTCGATACCAGATGCACTATTGATAGCCAGAACAGTGATTGATCTGTGACAAATTTAAGGGTAATGCCCAACAAACGCCCAGAAAACGGGCTGGAATAATGCCCGCGTCATGGACAAACTCAAACAGATCGAAACCTTTGTGGCCGTGGCCAGCCGAGGTAGCCTGACGGCAGCGGCCCGCGCCGAGAACGTGGCCCCGGCCATCATCGGACGGCGGCTGGACGCGCTGGAGGCCCGCCTGGGGGTGAAGCTGCTGGTGCGCACCACCCGGCGCATCAACCTCACGCACGAGGGCAGCGCTTTTTTAGAGGATTGCCAGCGGCTGCTGACCGACTGGGCCAATGCCGAAGCCAGTGTGAGCGCCGGGGGGGTGAAGGCCAGCGGGCACCTGCGCCTGACGGCACCTGCCGGTTTTGGCCGCCGCCATGTGGCCCCGCTGGTGCCGCGTTTTCGGGCGCTGCACCCGGAGGTGACGATTTCGCTCAACCTCAGCGACCGGGTGGTGGATGTGGCGGGCGAGGGTTACGACTGCGCGGTGCGCGTGGGCGATTTGCTCGATTCGTCGCTGGTGGGGGTGCGTCTGGCCGACAACCGCCGCCTGTGCGTGGCCGCGCCGCGCTATGTACAGCAGCATGGCCAGCCCAAGACACCGGCTGATCTGTCCCGCTTTGACTGCCTGACCCTCAGCAGCGATGCCTCGCAAACGCGGGGCTGGGCCTTTGCCGTGCCGGGGGCCGATGGCGGCACGGAGTTGGTCCACCTGCGCCTGAGTGGCCCGTTGGACTGCTCAGACGGGCAGGTGCTGCACGAGTGGTGTGTGGCCGGTTACGGCATTGCCTGGCGCAGCACCTGGGAGGTGGAGTCGGACATTGCCGCAGGCCGTCTGGTGACGGTGCTGGACGACTACGCCGCGCCGCCCAATGGCATTTATGCCGTGTTTCCGCAGCGCCGCCACCTGGCGCTGCGCGTGCGGCTGTGGATCGACTTTCTGAAACACCACTACGGGCAAGCCGATTACTGGGCCGGGCGCTGAGCTGGATCAGCTGGCGTGTCTGCCGTGTCCGAGGTGATGGGCATCACTGGGGGTAAAGCAGGCTTCCAGCGCCGCAGCAGCAGGGCGTTGCTGACCACGCTCACCGAGCTCAGCGCCATGGCAGCACCCGCCAAGACCGGGCTGAGGTAGCCGAGTGCGGCCAACGGAATGCCCGCCGCGTTGTAGGCGAAGGCCCAAAACAGGTTTTGCCGGATCTTGGCCACGGTGCGCCGTGAAATGTCCAGCGCCGCGCCCACCAGCCGGGGGTCCGGGCGCATCAGGGTGATGCCAGCGGCCTGCATGGCCACATCGGCGCTGGGGCCACTGCCGTGCGCCATGGCAATGCCCACATCGGCAGCGGCCAGGGCGGGGGCATCGTTCACGCCGTCGCCCACCATGGCCACGGTGTGCAGCGGTTTCTTGCCCAGGGCGGGCATTTGGCGCAGCAGCTGCACCTGTTCGGCCTTGTCGGCGGGTAGCACCTCGGCCAGCACTTCGCCCGCGTCGGCGCGCAGACCGAGCTGCTGCGCCATGGCCAGGGCCGCCCCTTGGTTGTCGCCCGAAATCATGCGCAGGCGCAAACCCTGTGCGCGCAGGTCAGCCAGGGCCGCCGCCGCGCCGGGGCGGGCTTCGTCGGCAAAAGCCAGCAAGGCCAGCGCTGCCCAAGCACCGCTGCTGTTTTGCGCTGCCAACACCGACACCGTAGCCCCTACGTTTTGCAGCGCACGGGCGCTGTCGGCCAAGCCGCCCAGGGCTGCGCCGAGTTCGGTCATCCAACGCACGCTGCCCAGCGCCAGCCGGCTGCCGTGTACCAATCCCCAGCCGCCGCGCCCTGGCACGGACTGCACATCGTCTGCCTCCGGCAGGGTGGTGGCTTTGCCCGGCGGTAGTTCGCGCAGGGCTTGCAGTACCGCCTGCGCCAGCGGGTGCGCGCTGTGCAATTGCAAGGCGCAAGCGGCTTGCAGCACCGCCTGTTCGTCCACCCCCGGCAGGGTGACGATGCGTTGCAGGCGCGGCTGGCCCACGGTCAGGGTGCCGGTCTTGTCAAACGCCACCGTGTCCACGCGGTGCGCTACCTCCAGAGCCTGCGCATCTTTCACCAAAATGCCGTGCTGCGCCGCCACCCCGGTGCCGACCATGATGGCGGTGGGCGTGGCCAGCCCCAGCGCGCAGGGGCAGGCAATCACCAGCACGGCCACGGCATGCTGCATGGCTTCTTGCAGCGACGCACCCTGGGTCAACCAACCCACCAGCGTCAGGCCAGCAATCAGCAACACCACCGGCACAAACACCGCCGCCACCTGATCGACCAGCCGCTGCACCGGGGCTTTGGTGGCCTGGGCGTTTTGCACCAGCGCCACAATGTGCGCCAGACGGCTGTGGGCACCCACCGCCGTCACCCGCACATCCACCGAGGCCTCGCCGTTCAGGGCACCGCCCGTCACCGCATCACCGGGCTGCTTGAGCACGGGCAGGGCCTCGCCGGTCAGCATGGACTCGTCGGCCTGCGTCTGACCGCGCACCACTTCGCCGTCGGCGGCAAAACGTTCACCCGGCAGCACGCGGATGCAGTCGCCGGGCAGCAACTCATCGACCGCCACATCGGTCCATTCAAAACGGTGCAACGGCGCTGCGGGCAGGGCACTGGCTTCGTCAGCTGGGGCCGTTTCGCGCAGCGGGGCCGTGCCGGGTGGTAGCAAATGGGCCTGCTCCGGGCGCAAGGCATGCAGGGCACGGATGGCGCTGGTGGTCTGGCGCTTGGCACGGGCTTCCAGCCATTTGCCCAGCAGCACCAGCGTGATAACGACCGCCGAAGCCTCAAAGTACACCGGCACATGCTCGCCGGGCTGTGCCTGCCACCACAGCCAAGTGGACAAGGCCCAAGCCGCCGTGGTGCCCAACGACACCAGCAGCTCCATATTGCCCGTGCGCGCCTTCAGGGCATGCCAAGCGGCTTGGTAAAAACGCGCACCCAGCACAAACTGCACCGGCGTGGCCAGGGCAAACTGCATCCACAGCGGGGGCATCAGGTGGCTACCCCACAAATCGCCCAGCATGGGCAGCACCAGCGGGGCCGACAACAGCACCGCCAGCAAAACGGGCCAGCCATCGGCTGGCAAACCCAGCCAGCCCGTCGGCAGGTCAGCTTGGAAGGCATTGCCACTGCGGGGTTCGTACCCAGCCTCGCGCACGGCGCGTTTGAGGCGGGCAAGGGTTTGCGCATCCGGGGCACTGTCCCAGGTAACGCGGGCCGATTCGGTCGCCAAATTCACCGTGGCGCTGGTGACACCGGGCTGTTTTTTCAGAACCCGCTCAACCCGGCTCACGCAAGACGCACAGGTCATGCCGCCAATGCCAAGGTCAAGCAGCCCGCCGGGCTGGGGTGATGTGCTGGTATTCATGAGGGATCAGGCAAAAAACGCACCATGCGCTGCAAGCGGATGGAAAAACAGATGGGGGCAGCCGACAATGGCGCTGGTTTGGGTCAAAGTCAAGCAGACAGCGCTTGCGGGGCCTGCATTGGACACCATCTCAAGCCACGAACTTCTGTGAAAGATCAGAAAAAACCCCGAAAAACTGGAAACACCATGAACCATATTTTCACCGTCCAAGGCATGAGCTGCGGCCACTGCGAAAAAGCCGTCACCCAGGCCATTGTGCAACGCGACCCCCAGGCACAAGTTCGCATCGACCGCAGCCAGAACCGTGTCGAGGTGAACAGCGGGCAAGACCGTCACACGCTGGCCGAAGCCATTCGCGAAGAGGGCTACACGGTCACTGACTGAAATCTTTACACAGGCGAAGCATTGCGGCACCGAAGCGATACACAGGGCCAGCACACTACAAACATGCCAGCCAGCAACTTGGCGGGCAGTTTCACCCGTACCCTGTAAACCCCTTGGAGTGTTTCATCATGACCCCTCGCTTCTCAACCCACTGGATCGCCGCCGCTGTGGCCGCCGCCGCCCTGAGCCTGTCTGCCAGCGCCATGGCCCAAGGCAAGAACGCCCATGAAGGCCCAGACCACAAGGCCCACATGGAAGAACGTGCGGCCCGGCACGCCAAACATCAGGCGCAACTGAAAGCCGCCCTGAAACTCACCCCCGCTCAAGAAACGGCCTGGAAAGACTTCGTCACCGGGACCGCGCACCCAACACCGAAACCGGAAGACCACGCAGCGTGGTCCAAACTCAGCACGCCTGAGCGTCTAGAAAAAATGCAGGCCCACAAAGCCGAGCGCGATGCTTTGATGAACCAACACATCCAAGCCACCCAACGCTTCTACGCCACCCTCACACCCGAGCAGCAAAAAGTGTTTGATGCGCAAACCCTGCGCCACGGACCGATGCGCGGCATGAAGGACGATGAGCACCGTGGTGGTCGCGGCATGCACGGTGAAGGCATGAAGCACCCCGGCTGACCGAACAGCACAGCGCCGCCTTGCTGCCCGAACGTGGATCTGGCAGGCGCTTCGATTCACCCCACGCTCAACACCACCGCCGCCAGCGCCGCCGTCTCGGCCCGCAGCACACGCGGCCCCAGGGTGACGGGCACAAAACCCGCAGCGCGGGCGGCTGCGTCTTCGCTGGGGCTTAGGCCGCCTTCGGGGCCGCTGAGGAACCACACGGGACGCTGGGCGGCTTGGGTGGCCAGCAGTTGGGCCAGCGGCTGCGTGCCGGGGGCCAGCGACAACACGCAACGCAGCGGGGTGGCTTGCGTGTCGGTATCGGGGTTGGTGGCTGTATCGGCATCGGCCAGGGTTTTGAGCCAAGCGCTCAAATCGGCCACGGGCAGCACGCCCGGTACGCGGTTGCCGCCGCATTGTTCGCAGGCGGCCACGGCCACGGCTTGCCAGTGGGCTTGTTTTTTGCTGGCGCGTTCGCCGCTTAAGCGCAGCACGCTGTGGGCGGTGTGCAGCGGTTGCAGGCTGGCGGCCCCGAGTTCGGCGGCTTTTTCCACCAGCCAGTCCATGCGGTCGTTGGCGGGCATGCCCACGGCCAGGTGTACCGGGCGCAGGGGCTCGCATTCGCGGGGGTGGTGGCTGTCAATGCGCACGGCCACATCGCTGCGGCCCATGCGCAGCACCGTGGCTGGGTGTTCGCCACCGTCGCCATTGAATAGGGTGAGGGTGTCGCCGGGTTGCAAGCGCAGCACCTGCACATGGCGGGCGGCGCTGGCGGGCAGGTCCAGTTCGGTGCCAACGGGCAGGGGCACGGGGCAGTAAAAGCGGGGCATGGCGGGTGCGGCGCTGGGTTCAGACGCGGCCAAAGGCGTAGCCGGAGGCGGCTTGCAGGCCCTCTACCCGGTCAATCACTTGCAGGAACGGCCCGAGTTCGCGGTAGCGGTGCGCGGTGTTGCGGATGTAGTGGATGAAGCGCGGTGTGTCGGCCAGGTATTTGGGTTTGCCGTCGCGCAGGGTGAGGCGGGCAAAAATGCCGGCCACTTTCAGGTGGCGCTGCAAGCCCATCCATTCCACGGCGCGGTAGAAGGCGCCGAAGTCGCTGTGCCAGTCTTCAAAGTCCATCAACCCGGCTTTACGGGCTTTTTCCCAGTAGCGGATGGTGATGTCGATGACGAAGTCTTCTTCCCAGGTCAGGAAGGCATCGCGCATCAGGCTGGCAATGTCGTAGGTGATGGGGCCGTAAACCGCGTCTTGAAAGTCCAACACGCCGAGTTGCTGCGCGGGGGTTTGGCCGGGCTGGGTGGGCAACATGAGGTTGCGCGGCATGAAGTCGCGGTGGACAAACACGCTGGGCGCGGCCAGGTTGCGCTGCACGATGCGGTCAAAGGCTTTGGCCAGCGTCTCGGCCTCTTTGCCTTGCAGCGTGGTTTGGCGGTGTTGGGCCAAGTACCAGTCGGGGAAGAGTTGCAGTTCGCGCCGCAGCAGGGGCTCGTCGTAGGCGGGCAGCACGCCGGGGCGGGAGGCCAGTTGCCAAGCCAGCAGGCTGTCCAGCGCGTGCAGGTAATGGGCATGGGCGGCGGCGGGCTGGTCGGGGTCGAGGTGCGCCATCAGGGTGTGCGGGCCTAAGTCGGTCAGCAGCATGAAGCCTTGCGGCTCGTCCCAGGCCAGCACCTGCGGCACGCACACGCCAGCGGCTTGCATCAGGGCGGCCACCTGCACAAAGGGGCGGCAGTTTTCACGCTCGGGGGGTGCGTCCATGATGATGCAACTACCGCCCTCTGGCGTGTCGATGCGCAGGTAGCGCCGGAAGCTGGCATCGGCAGAAGCTAAGCGCAGGCTCTGCGGCAGCAGCGGGTGGGTGGCAGCGGTGGCATGCAGCCAAGTGGTGAAGGCGCGCTGGCGCTCGGCATCGGGCCACACAATGGGTTCAGCAATCGGGGTCATGGTCACAACGAAGAATCGGCGGGGATGAAAGCCATCAAAAGCCATCAACAGAAACCAGGATTGTCCCTGACCCTGGCGACAGCAAGCGGGCAGACAAAACCGCACAATGATGGGCATGGACAACACCCCTCACTTCACCCTGTATGCCGAGCGCCGCGCCCGTGTGGCCGCGCAGCTTGGCCCCGGCGGCATTGCCGTTGTACCCACCGCGCCGGAGCGCGCCCGCAACCGCGACAGCGACTTCCTGTACCGGCACGACAGCTATTTTTATTACCTCACTGGCTTCACCGAGCCCAACGCCTGGCTGCTCATCACTGCCGAGGGCGAGACCACGCTGTTTTGCCAGCCCAAAGACTTGGAGCGCGAAATCTGGGACGGCATCCGCCTAGGCCCCCAGGCCGCACCGGCGCATTTGGGCGTGGATCAGGCGTTTTCGGTGGCCGAACTGGACGAGCGCCTGCCCCGCCTGCTCGAAAACCGCCAAACCCTCTGGTATCCCTTCGCCACCCATGCCGGGCTTCATGGCCGTATCGACGGCTGGCTGCAAACCGTGCGTGCCCGTGTGCGCTATGGCGCTTTGTGCCCCCAGGTGCAGCAAGACCTGTGCAGCTTGCTAGACGAAATGCGGCTCATCAAAGACGCACACGAACAAGCCCTCATGCGCCGCGCTGCGCACATCAGCGCACAGGCCCACATCCGCGCCATGCAGCGCTGCGCCAGCCAGCTGCGTGCCGGTCTTGACGTGCGCGAATACCACCTTGATGCCGAGCTGCTCTATCACTTCCGCCAAAGCGGCTCCCAATACCCCGCCTACAGCAGCATCGTCGCCGCCGGGGCCAATGCCTGCGTGCTGCACTACCGCGCCGACAACGCCCCCGTGCGCCCTGGCGATCTGGTCCTCATCGATGCCGGTTGCGAGCTCGACGGCTACGCCAGCGACATCACCCGCACCTTCCCGGCCAACGGCCGCTTCAGCGGGCCGCAGCGCGCCCTCTACGACCTGGTGCTGGCCAGCCAACAAGCCGCCATCGCCGCCACCCGCCCTGGCCAGCGCTTTGTGGCCCCGCACCAAGCCGCCGTCCAGGTACTCACCCAGGGCATGCTAGACCTTGGCCTGCTCAACAAAAACCAAGTCGGCACCCTAGACGATGCCATCCAAAACCGCCACTACTTCGCCCACTACATGCACCGCACCGGCCACTGGCTGGGCATGGACGTTCACGACTGCGGCAGCTACACAGAGCCCTCAGAGGCAGGCACCGTCACCCAGCAGCAAGACCCCCTCAGTGGCGAAACCCTCCAAAACCGCCCCAGCCGCATCCTGCGCCCCGGCATGGTCCTCACCATCGAGCCCGGCATTTACGTCCGCCCCAGCGAAGGCGTGCCGCCTGAATTCTGGAACATCGGCATCCGCATAGAAGACGATGCCATCGTCACCCCCGAAGGCTGCGAACTCATCAGCCGGGGCGTGCCGGTAGGCGCTGACGAGATTGAAGCCCTCATGCGCGCCTAAACCACCATGCACCTGCTCAGCGTCAACACCGGCAGCGCGCGCCCGCTGCGCATCGGCAGCCGTTCCTTCTTGTCAGCCATTGGCAAAACCCCCGTCAGCGGCCCGGTTGCCGTGGGGCGGCTCGGTTTGCAGGGCGACGAACAAGCCGACCCCAGCGTACACGGCGGGCTAGACAAAGCCATTTACGCCTACCCCAGCGAACACCTGGCCTTCTGGCAAGCCCAGCGGCAGGCCCAAGGTGCGGGCCTGTTAAACGAAGCCCTGCCGCCCGGCGCAGTCGGCGAAAACCTCACGCTCTGCGGCCTGCTAGAGCGCGATGTCTGGGTCGGCGACACCCTGCACTTTCCCCACTGCGTGCTGCGCGTCACCGCCCCGCGAGAACCCTGCTTCAAATTCAACGCCGTCATGGGCCTGCCGCAGGCTGGCCAGCTGATGATGCAACACGCCTGCCCCGGTTTTTATTTGGCCGTGGTGCAGCCGGGCCAGATAGAGGCCGGCGAAAACTTCCACCTGCAAGCCGGTACCCGTGGCCTCAGCGTGCTGGAAGCCTTTGCCGCCAAACGCATCAAACACCTGCGCTAACACCTTCGTTGATGGCTGGTATGAACCCTTGCACCCCCCACAACATCCTGTGCCTGACCATGAACCCCTCGGTGGACTTGGCCACCGAAACCCCGCAGGTGGTACCCACCCACAAACTGCGTTGCAGCGACACCCTGCACGACGCAGGCGGCGGCGGCATCAACGTGGCCCGTGTGCTCATTCGGCTCGGCGGCCAATGCAGCAACCTGTGCCCGGCGGGTGGCTCATCAGGCCAATGGCTACAAAACCGCATGGCCGAAGAAGGGCTGCCCGGTGTTTTTCTGCCCATTGCCCAAGAAACGCGGGTCAGCTTCACGGTACACGAAAGCCGCACCGGCGCGGAATTCCGCTTCGTCATGCCCGGCCCACACCTCAGCGAGCTTGAATGGCAGGCCTGCCTAAAACACCTGAGCAACTTGGCCGACTTTCCGGCGGTGCTGGTGGCCAGCGGCAGCCTGCCCCCTGGCGTACCCACCGACTTTTATGCCCAGCTCGCCCGCCTGTGCCGCGCACGCGGGGCACAACTGGTGCTAGACACCGCCGGCCCCGCCCTGGCCACGGCGCTGGCCCAAGGCGTGTTCCTAGTCAAGCCCAATCTGCGCGAGCTGCGCGATCTCAGCGGCCAGCCCCTAGAAACCCCAGCCGAATGGCAAGCCGCCGCCCAAGCCCTGGTCCACAGCGGGCAGGCCCAGGTGGTGGCCCTCACGCTGGGGCATTTGGGTGCGCTGCTGGTGACGTGCTCAGGCTTGTGGCAAGCGGACCCGCTGGACATTCCAGTTGCCAGCGCAGTAGGCGCGGGCGACAGCTTTGTCGGCGGGCTGGTTTGGGGATTGCAACAAGGCATGCCCCTAGAAACCGCTTTCCGCTGGGGTGTGGCCGCGGGTTCGGCGGCCTTGTTAAGCCTCAGTACCGGTCTGGCGGATGCAGAGCAGGTGCGTCTGTTGGAACAACAGGTGCGGGTGCATACGCTTTAAAAAACAGTTTACAACCAGAAAAACTTGACGATAAACCTTAAACTCATATCATGGGCAATATGATTAGAGTTGTTCTTGATACGAATGTTCTGGTATCTGCTGGTCGAAGCAAATTAGGTGCATCGTTTGCCTTGCTTCAGGCTCTGCGACAGCGACGCTTCACAGCGCTGGTTTCAGTTCCTTTGATGCTGGAATATGAAGCGGTACTCAAACGCCCAGAGCAGTTACTGGTTGGCGGACGGTCACCCGCCATGGTGGATGCATTTTTAGACGCTTTATGCCTGTACGTAGAACCCGTGCACCTGCACTACTTATGGCGCCCACAAACACGAGATGCAGCCGATGAAATGGTGTTGGAAACAGCCTTGAATGGTGGTGCTTATGCGCTGGTCACGCTCAACACAGCGGATTTCGCCAAGGCAAGTGCTCGCTTCAACCTGCGCTTGCTGACACCCGGCGCTTTCTATCAGCAACTTTTGTTCACAACCCAGGAGAAATGAAATGGCCCAGTACGCATTGCGTGTGCCCGAGTCGCTGTTTGAGTACGCACGTCAAGTCGCCGAAGAAGAAAAAGTTTCGATGAACCAATTTTTTGTGATGGCGATTGCTGAAAAAGTGTCCGCACTGAAAACTGAGACCTATTTCCGTGAGAGGGTCGGAAGGGCTGATGATGCTGCTTTCGATGCTTGGCTAGCTGCAAGCCCAGATCTGCCGCCTGTGGCTGGAGATACTTTGCCAAGTACGGTTGAATGACTCACCAGGGGTTCATTGGATCTGTCTAGGTTGTTTCTCTTATTCATAGTTTTTAAATTAGTAGCAGTAGTAGAAGCCCCGGTTTTCTGTGTACAAGCGCATTTTTTTCAACACTGACAAGCACTTGAGGCCAGCCAAAACCTGTGCATACGAGCCTGCTGCTGCTCAGCCTGAGTGGGGATAACTGACCGGGATGGTGTGGGTCTGTGGATAAGCTATCAATTTTCGTTAACTTATCCACAGGGTTGTGGGCTACGCAGTGTTTTGTTGCCGCTTTTACCCGCCTGTGCGCAAGGCCGCTTCGTACAGACCTTGCACCTTGGGCAGGTTGCCTTGCAGTTCGTGGATGCGGTTGGGGCCGCTGGGGTGGGTGGACAAGAAGCTGGGGCCGGATGCGCCAGATGCTGCGGTCATTTTTTGCCAGAGCGTGACGCTGGCTTGGGGTTGGTAGGCCGAGCGTGCAGCCAGCTCCAAGCCCACCAAGTCGGCCTCCGATTCATCCTCGCGACTGAATTTCAGACTCAGCAATTGCGCGCCTAGGTCAGCGGCAGCATGTCCCAACTCGCCCAAACCCAGCAGTTGTGCGCCTAAGCGCAGGCCCATGCTGGTGGCGCTGCTCTTGGCCAGGCGTTCGCGGGCGTGTTCGCGCAGGGCGTGGGCCATTTCGTGGCCCATGACCATGGCCGCTTCGTCGTCGCTGAGTTTGAGCGTGTCCAGAATGCCGGTGAAGAAGGCAATCTTGCCGCCAGGCATGCAAAAGGCGTTGATCTGTGGGCTCTGGATCAGGTTGACCTCCCAGCTCCAGCGTTGTGCCCGCTCGTTCCAGGGGCTGGTGTGCTTGACCATGCGCTGAGCCATGCGCCGCAGGCGCTGCACCTGCGGGTGACTGGCGGGCAGCAAGGCTTTTTGCTGCTGGGCTTCTTGCAGCATTTGCCCGTACTGTTGCTGGGCGGCTTGTTCCAGTTCGCCAGCGGGCACCAGTTTGCGCAGGGCCGAGGCTTTGCCCACATCCACCTGCGCCAGCGCGGGCCAAGTTGCGCTGCTGGCGGCAGCGAGCACAAAGGCACGACGGGCCGACCAGATGGGTGGCTGGCGTGGAGGGGTATCAAAGGCACCCGGCTGGCGGGTGGTGGCGGCGGTTTTGAGGTCACAGAGCAGGCACATGGCATCAATAATAGGCTGGTTTGCGTTTTAACGGGATGTGTTTTCTGCCATGTCAAGCCCCTACCAAGCCCCCAGTCCGCCCCCCCCTGAACCCCAAGCTGCGCCCGGCTGGGCCGATACCCTGCGGGTCTATCTGGAACCGGCCAGCCTGCGCATGCTGGCGCTGGGCTTTTCGGCTGGTTTGCCGCTGCTGCTGGTGCTGGGCACGCTCAGTTTCCGGTTGCGCGAGGCCGGGCTGGACCGCACCACCATTGGCTACCTGAGCTGGGTTGGGCTGGCCTATGGCTTCAAGTGGTGCTGGGCACCGCTGGTGGATCGGCTGCCCATTCCGGGGCTCACGCGCTGGCTGGGGCGGCGGCGCAGCTGGCTGCTGCTGTCGCAACTGGCCATCATGGCGGCGCTGGCGGGCATGGCGCTGGCCGACCCGCGCACCGATTTGCCGCTGGTGGTGTGGTGTGCGCTGGCGGTGGCTTTTGCCTCGGCCACGCAAGACATTGCGCTGGATGCCTTCCGCATTGAATCTGCCGACGCACGCCACCAAGGCGCATTGGCCGCTACCTACCAAACCGGCTACCGGCTGGCCATGATCTGGGCCGGGGCGGGCGTGCTCTGGCTGGCCGCACGCGCCGAAGTAGCCACAGACGCAGCCAACGCTGGCTACCAGCAAGCGGCCTGGGCGCTGGCCTATTGGGTCATGGCCGCCAGCATGCTGGTGGGCGTGTTCACCGTGCTCATCAGCCGCGAACCGGCACACACCACCCTGCCGCCCGCCAAAAACCTGCTGGACTGGCTGCGCAGCGCGGTGCTAGAACCCTTTACCGACTTTTTGCGGCGCTACGGCAAGCAGGCGCTGTTGATTCTGGCCTTGATTGGGGTGTACCGCATCAGCGATGTGGTCATGGGCATCATGGCCAACCCGTTTTATGTGGACATGGGCTACAGCAAAGACGAAGTGGCCGCTGTGACCAAGGTCTATGGGGTCATCATGACGCTGCTGGGCGCGTTTTTGGGCGGTGCGCTGTCGCTCAAATGGGGCGTGATGCGGGTGCTCATGCTCGGGGCCGTGCTCTCGTCGGCCAGCAACCTGCTGTTTGCTTGGCTGGCTGGCCACGGGCACGACGTGACGGCCTTGATCGCCGTCATTTCTGCCGACAACCTGAGCGCGGGCGTGGCCTCGGCAGGTTTCATTGCCTACCTGTCAAGCCTGACCAATGTGCGCTATTCGGCCACGCAATACGCGCTGTTCAGCTCGATGATGCTGCTGGCCCCCAAATGGCTGGCGGGGTTTTCGGGCGCTTTTGTCGATGCCTACGACTACCCCACCTTCTTCAGTGCCACCGCCTTGTTGGGTTTGCCGGTGCTGTTGCTGGTGTGGCTGGCTACCCGGCTGCACGGTCAGCAGCAGCAGCCGGGTGGCTAAGGGGTTTTAGGCCGCAGCGGCGTAAAACCCCTTGCGCTGCAAAGCCCGTGGGGCCTGCGGCAGCACCGCATCATGAATGGCCCCAATGTGCTGCGGCGTGGTGCCACAGCAGCCACCCACGATGTTCACCAGCCCCTCGGCGGCGAATTCGCGCAGCAGGCGGCTGGTGACATCGGGGGTTTCGTCAAAACCCGTGTCGCTCATCGGGTTGGGTAGGCCCGCGTTGGGGTAGCAGCAGATGAAGGTATCGCCCGCCACCTTGGCCAGCTCTTGAATATAGGGCCGCATCAGCGCGGCACCCAAGGCGCAGTTCAGGCCCACCGCCAGCGGCTGGATGTGGCGCACGCTGGCCCAAAACGCGGTCACGGTCTGGCCGCTGAGGATGCGGCCAGACGCATCCGTCACCGTGCCGCTGATGATGACCGGCAGGCGCTCGCCGCTGGCTTCAAAAAATTCGTCAATCGCAAACAGCGCGGCCTTGGCATTGAGCGTGTCAAAAATGGTTTCCACCAGCAGCACATCCACCCCACCCTCCACCAGCGCCTGCACCTGCTCGCTGTAGGCGGCGCGTAACTGCTCAAACGTCACATTGCGGGCACCGGGGTCGTTCACATCGGGGCTGATGCTGGCCGTCTTGGGCGTGGGGCCGAGGGCACCGGCCACATAACGCGGCTTGTCGGGGGTGGAGAACTTGTCGCAAGCCGCACGGGCAATGCGGGCCGAGGCCAGGTTCATCTCGCGGGCCAGATGCGCCATGTCGTAGTCTTCTTGGGCAATGCTGGTCGCGCCAAAGGTGTTGGTTTCAATCAGGTCGGCACCGGCGGCCAGGTAGCCTTCGTGAATGTCGCGGATCACCTCAGGCCGGGTCAGGCTCAGTAACTCGTTGTTGCCCTTCACATCCTTGTGAAAGTCTTGGAAGCGCTCGCCCCGGTATTGCGCCTCGTTCAATTTGAAGCGCTGAATCATGGTGCCCATGGCCCCATCCAGAATGGCAATGCGTTGCGAAAGAATGGCAGGCAGCGCCTGGGCGCGGGTGTAAGCAGCGGGTTTCATGGGGGCGATTGTAGGGACGCTGGTTGCTGCGGGTGCCAGGGCTCCGGCGGTGTGCGGTATTTCGGTTTTCTGGGTTTTTTTCGTGGCTTGTACGGTGGTGTGCCGCTGCGCAGCGCCAGTCGTCGCCAACGTCCCCGAAGTCGTTGGACAATCCGGGGTTTGCTCTGGATGTGCCAGATGGCCTGAGTGAGCAAGGCAAAATGCCCCGCTTTCATCCATTGCCCCTGAATCTGCACCTGCGCATGCGTTTTTCATCGCCCACCACCGCACCCGGCTCGGCCGGTCAGCCTGCCCCTATAACGACATGAGTCACGCATTTTTTGCCCTGTCCGACACGGGTCGTCTGCGCGAAGGCAACGAAGATGCGGTGTTGATCGACGAAGCACACCAGCTGGCTGTGCTGGCCGATGGCATGGGGGGTTACAACGCGGGCGAGGTGGCCAGTGCCATGGCGTGTGCACACATTCAGGCCGAGTTGGGCGCATGGCTGGAGACACAGGGTTCCCGCCAGGGTCTGCGCGATGTCCGGCGTGCCATGCAAAGCGCTGTGCAACAGGCCAACCGGGCGATTTTTGAAGCCGCCAGCAACACCCCGGCCTATGTGGGCATGGGCACCACGCTGGTGATGGCGGTGTTCCAGCACGACCATCTGCTGTTGGGCCATGTGGGCGATTCGCGCTGTTACCGTCTGCGCGGTGGTCGTCTGCAAGCCCTGACCCGCGACCATTCGCTGCTGCAAGAACAGATTGACAACGGCTTGGTCACCCCAGAACAGGCCCGTTTTGCGCCGTACCGCAACCTCATCACGCGGGCCCTGGGGGTCGAAGACACGGTGCAGCTCGACATCACGGAGAGCGTGATTGAAGCCGACGACCTGTACCTGCTGTGCTCCGACGGTTTGAGCGACATGGTGCCTGATGAACAGATCGCCGCCCTGCTGCTGGGGGCCGGTGGGGTGGCTGACAAAGCCCGCGCCTTGGTGGATGCAGCCAATGAGAACGGTGGGCGTGACAATATCTCGGTCATTCTGGTGCATGTGCAGACCCAGCCAGCGCGCCGGGGCTTGCTGGCACGCATGCTCCATCCATAATGCTTTCTGCTTATAAAAACCAGCTTAACCAGGAGTTAGACATGCCCAAAGTCATTCTTTCTACCGATGGTGTGGTCATCAAGGAAGTGCAGCTCACCAAAGAGCGCTCCACCCTCGGTCGCCGTCCCTACAACGACATCGTGATCGACAACCTGGCCGTCAGCGGCGAACATGCGGTGCTGCAAATGGTGGCTGGGCAGGTATTCATTGAAGACCTCAACAGCACCAACGGCACTTACCTCAATGGCAAGCCGGTCAAGAAGCACCCCTTGCATCATGGCGACATCCTCGACGTGGGCAAGTACCAGATTCAGTTCATCCAAGAACCCCCAAGCGCCGCAGTTGGCCCACAGACCCGGCCTGCCGCTGGCGGGGCACAGGCCAGCCCACCGGCGGCGGCCTTGCTGGTCATGTCGGGGCGGCT
This sequence comes from Pseudomonadota bacterium, assembly GCA_041192045.1. GTDB lineage: Bacteria > Pseudomonadota > Gammaproteobacteria > Burkholderiales > Burkholderiaceae_C > Hydrogenophaga. Next base: position 129,884 of record JBEENR010000002.1, read on the forward strand.
GGCTGGACGCACCGTGCCGCTGGACAAGCCCGAAACCACTTTGGGCAAACCCGGTGCCGCGTCGGCGGCCATTCAACGCCACAGTGCGGGCTACACCGTGTCTCTGGTCGAAGGTTTGGTCACAGTCAATGGCAACCCACTGGGCGCGCACAGCTTGGTGTTGCGCCATGGTGATCTGATTGAGCTGGCGGGTATTCAAGTGCAGTACGTGTTGCAGTAAAGCACTGTGCTCAGCAGGCCCTTGACGTGACCCCAGCCACTCCGCGCCCCAGTCGCTGGCACCGCCTGCGTGAGCACCGGGCGCGCATGGCGATCAGCCTGCTGCCCTTGTTGTTGGTGTTGCTGCACACCTTGGGGGTGTTGCCCATGGGCGGCATCTTGCAGCGGCTGGATGACATGGTGTACGACACCCGGCTGCGCGCCACCCTGCCAGGCACGCGGGATGAGCAGGTCGTGATTGTCGATATCGACGAAAAAAGCCTGGCCGAGGTGGGCCGCTGGCCGTGGTCACGGCAGCACATGGCACAGCTGGTGGACACCTTGTTTGATCAGCAGCGCATTGCCCTGCTGGGTTTTGACAGCGTGTTTGCCGAGCCCGACGACAGCTCGGGCCTGCGCCAGTTGCAACAGCTGGCCCATGGCCCGCTGGCTGACCAGCCCGGTTTTGCGCAGCAGGTGCAGCGCTTGCAGGCCGAGCTGGACTTTGATGCCCGCTTTGCCCGTGCGCTGCAAGGCCGCCCGGTGGTCATGGGCTACTACTTCACCAGCGACCGCGAGGGCCGCACCAGTGGCACCCTGCCCGCCCCCGTGCTGACCCGCGAGGCCCTGCAAGACCGCCGCTTGCTCAGCACCCGCTGGAACGGGTTTGGGGCCAACCTGGATACCTTGGCCCAAGCAGCACCCAGGGCGGGGTTTTTCAATGCCCTGCCCAGTACCGATGGTGTGGTGCGTGCCCTGCCGCTGCTGGCCGAGTACAACGGCCAGTACTACGAATCGCTGGCGCTGGCCATGTTCCGCCAGCTGCTCGGCTCGCCCCAAATTGAGCCCGGTTTGTCACAGCCCGACCCCAAAGACAGCACGGCCTTGATCCTCAAAAGTCTGCGCCTGCGCCATACCCAGCAGAACCTCCAGCCCGAGCAAGCGACGCTGGACATTCCGGTCGATCACCGCTTGGCTGCGCTGGTGCCGTTCCGGGGCCGTGGGGGGCCGCAAGGTGGCTCGTTCACCTATGTGTCGGCGGCGGACGTGCTGGCCGGGCGGCTGCCTGCGGGCCAGTTGCACAACAAGCTGGTGCTGCTGGGCACCACCGCGCCCGGTTTGTTTGACCTGCGCGCCACCCCGGTGGGCGAAACCTATCCGGGCGTAGAAACCCATGCCAACTTGCTGGCGGGCTTGCTCAACGGCCAGCTGGTCACCCGCCCCGACTATGCCGTGGGCTATGAAGTGGTCATGCTCATCGTGGCCGGTCTGGCCTTGGCGCTGGTGTTGCCGCTGCTGAGCGCCCGGTGGGCGGTGGTGTACAGCTTGCTGGTCATGGCCGGTTTGGTGGGCCTTAACCTGTGGTTTTACCTGGGGCTGCAACTGGCCCTGCCCCTGGCCAGTGTGCTGGTCATGGCGGCCCTGACGTTTGCCCTGAACATGAGTTACGGCTACATCGTCGAGAGCCGTGCCAAGCGCGAACTGGCGCACCTGTTTGGCAGCTATGTGCCGCCGGAGCTGGTGGACGAGATGGTGAAAGACCCCGACCGCTACAACATGACCGCCACCACCCGCGAGCTGACGGTGCTGTTTTGCGACATGCGTGGCTTCACCCAGTTGTCCGAAACCATGGAGCCCACCCAGTTGCAGGCCCTGCTCAACCAGGTGTTCAGCCGCTTGACCACCACCATCCGCCAGCACCGCGGCACCATTGACAAATACATGGGCGACTGCGTCATGGCGTTTTGGGGTGCGCCGGTGGACACGCCTGCGCATGCCAGCTTGGCGGTGCGCGCCGCGCTGGACATGGTGCAGGCCATTGAAGCCATCAACCGCGAACATGCCCGCACGGGCTTGCCCACCATTGGTGTGGGCATTGGCATCAACACCGGGGCCATGTGTGTGGGCGACATGGGCTCCAGCCTGCGGCGCAGCTACACCGTGGTGGGCGATGCGGTCAACCTCGCCGCTCGCCTGGAGGGCCTGACCCGTCTGTACGGCTGCGACATCATCGCCAGCGAAACCACCCAGGCCCAGGCACCGCAGTTTCTGTGGCAGGAATTGGACCGCGTGCGCGTCAAGGGCAAGGCCAGCGCCGTCACCATCCACACCCCACTGGGCAGCGTGCATGCCGCCGCCCACGCCAGCAACGACGCGCATGCCGCGCAGACGCAAGAACTCGCGCTGTGGCAGCAAGCCCTGCAAGCTTGGCGCAGCCAAGACTGGGCGGTCTGTGCAACGACCGTGCAAGCTTTGCAACAGCGCAGCCCGCACAACCCGCTCTACCGCCTGTATGCCCAGCGCCTGCACGAGGTGCAGCAGCAGCCCCCCCGCCCCGATTGGGACGGCACCACCCGGTTTGACAGCAAATGACCTGCTCCCCCGCTGCCCTGCTGTGTCTGCAAGCACAGCCCGCCCCTTACCGAGATGCCCTGCCATGCGTGTGCGCGTCCTAGGTTGCTCGGGGGCCATTGCCCAGGGTTGCCGCACCACTTCGTTTTTGCTGGACGACAACCTGCTCCTCGATGCCGGTACCGGTGTTGGCGACCTGAGCTTGGATGCACTGGCCCACATCGACCATGTGGTGCTCACCCACACCCACCTCGACCACATCGCCTGCCTGCCCCTGCTGATTGATGCTGCCGCCAGCGAGCGCTTGGCCGCTGGTGCACCGCCTTTGCAAATTCATGCGCTGCCCGAGAGCCTGCAAGCGCTGCAACAGCACATTTTCAACGGCCACATCTGGCCCGATTTCAGCCGCATCCCCAGCCCCACCACACCGCTGATGCAGTACCAGCCCCTGACCGTGGGTCAGCAGCTGCACATCGGGGGCAAAACCCTGGAAGTGCTGCCCGCCGTGCACAGCGTGCCCGCCGTGGGCTACGCCGTGGCCACCCCCGCCGGTTACTGGGTGTTCAGCGGTGACACCGAACGCAACCCCGCTTTTTGGGCGCGCATCAACCAGTTGCCGCTGGCCCAGCTGGTCATTGAAACCGCCTTCAGCAACCGCGAACAAGACCTAGCGGTGCGCAGCCTGCACCTCTCACCCATCACGCTGGCGCACGAGCTGGCCCAGATCCAACGCCAGAGCGGCCACCCGCGCTACCCCATCTACATCACCCACACCAAGCCCGCCGAGGCGCAGCGCATCTTGCAAGAGATTGCCGACTTCAACGCCACCGACCCAGGGCAGGGTCACGACATCCGGTGGTTGAAAGACGGCATGGTGTTTGAGTGGTGAGGCTGTCGCTTTAGGGCATGCGGGCGATCACTTGCGCCACGCTGGCTGTCAGGCGCTGGGCGTAGTCCAGGTGCAAAAACTCATTCGGCCCGTGGGCGTTGCTCTTGGGGCCGAGCACGCCGCACACCATCATTTGCGCCTGCGGAAAGCCCTTGCTCAACAGGTTCATCAGCGGAATGGTGCCGCCTTGGCCAATGGTGGCGCAGGCGGCGCCAAAGTGCGCTTGCGAGGCGGCTTGCAGTGCCGATTCGAACCACGGCGCGGTGCTGGGCGCGTTCCAGCCGTTGGCCGCCCCTTCGCCTTCAAACGTCACGCGGGCTTGGTAGGGTGCGTTGTCTTCTAGCAAGGCTTTGAGCTGCTGCACCGCCAGCGGTGCGTCCACCAAGGGCGGCAGGCGCAGGCTGAGCTTGAAGGCGGTGTAGGGCCGCAGCACATTGCCCGCGTTGCGCAGTTCAGGGAAGCCGTCGGCCCCGGTGACGCTGAGGGTGGGCCGCCAGGTGCGGTTGAGCAGGGCCTGCACCGGGTCGGTGGTGGTGGGCAGGGCGAACACCGTAGCGCCGCCGCAGTCGTGGTGCGCCCACGGAAAGCGTTTGAACAGCTCGTCGCCCAAAATGGCCGCCGTGGCCTGGGCCTGGGCCAGCCGTTCAGCGGGCACTTCGCAATGAAAACTGGCGGGCAGCAGGTGCCCGGTGGCGCTGTCTTCTAGGCGGTCGAGCACCTGGCGCATGATGCGAAAGCTGGACGGCACCAGCCCGGACGCATCGCCCGAATGGATGCCCTCGGTCAGGATTTCGACCTTCAACACGCCGCTGGCCATGCCGCGCAAGCTGGTGGTGAGCCAGAGCTGGTCGTAGTTGCCCGCGCCGCTGTCCAAGCAAATCACCAGCCCGACATCGCCCAAGCGGGCGCGCAGCGCGTCCACATAGGGCAGCAGGTCGAAGGAGCCGCTTTCTTCGCAGGTTTCAATCAGGCCGACGATGCGCGGGTGTGCTGCGCCCTGGGCTTTCAGGGCTTGAATGGCGGCGATGCTGGCGTACACCGCATAACCATCGTCGGCACCGCCCCGACCATAGAGCTTGCCGTCCACGATTTTGGGTGTCCAGGGGCCGAGGTCGCTGCGCCAGCCGGTGAACTCGGGTTGCTTGTCCAGGTGGCCGTACATCAGCACGGTCTGGCCCGATGCAGGGGCGGGCGTGCCGTCTTGGCCCGCGCTGGCGGGCACCTCAAAGAACAGCACCGGCGTGCGCGGCTGGCCGTGCGCGTCTGGCAGTTGAATGATCTCCAGCCTCAGGCCCGGCACGCGCTGCGCCTGCACCCAGTCGGCAGCGCTGTGCAGCACGCGGCTCAGCAGGCCGTGGGCGGCCCAGTCGGCATCAAACGCGGGCGACTTGGCGGGCACTTCAATGTAGCGCTGTAGCTCGGGCACGATGGTGCTGGCCCAAGCGGCGTTGACATGGTTTTGTAGCGCGTCGGGTTGCAGTGGCAGCCCTTGGGGCAGGTTATGGGGCAGGCGGGCATTCATGGCGATGGGCTCCGGCGAGGTCAGCTGGGTCAATTGGAAAAACGAAACACCGCGGTGCTGGCCAGCAGGTTGGGCAGGTGGCGCACTTCTTGGCCTTCGTGCAGGCCAAAGCCGTCTTGGATGGTCAGGCCGTTACGCCGGGCCAGTACCTCAAAGTCGTGGAAGGTGCCGACGCGGATGTTGGGCGTGTCGTACCACTGGTAGGGCAGGCGTTTGGTCACGGGCATGTGGCCTTGCAGCACGGCCAGGCGGTTGGGCCAGTGGGCAAAGTTGGGGAAGGCCACGATGCCGATGCGCCCCACACGGGCGGTTTCTTGCAACATGGTTTCGGCGTTGCGCAGGTGTTGCAAGGTGTCAATTTGCAGCACCACGTCAAAGGCGTTGTCGCCAAAGGTGCTCAGGCCGCCTTCGAGGTTGAGTTGCAGCACATTCACGCCGCGCTGGATGCAGGCGAGCACCTTGGCATCGTCAATTTCCACCCCGTAGCCGCTGCATTGCCGGGTATCGCGCAGGTGGGCCAGCAGGGCACCGTCACCGCAGCCCAGGTCGAGCACGCGTGAGCCCGGTGGCACCAGCCGGGCAATGGATTCCATCAGGTGGGTATCAGACATGCTCATTTCCCTTGCGTGGTGGGGCGTACCGTGTGCTCAAAGTAGGCACGCACGGCTTGGTGGTAGCGCGGGTCGTCGAGCAAAAAGGCATCGTGCCCGTGCGGTGCGTCAATTTCGGCGTAGCTCACATCGCGCCCGTTTTCCAGCAGGGCTTTGACGATTTCGCGGCTGCGGGCGGGCGAAAATCGCCAGTCGGTGGTGAAGCTGATGAGCAAAAACTGCGCTTTTGCACGCGCCAGCGCGGCGCTGAGCGAGCCCCCAAATTCGCGTGCGGGGTCAAAGTAGTCCAGCGCACGGGTGATGAGCAGGTAGGTGTTGGCATCAAAGTATTCGCTGAACTTGTCGCCCTGGTGGCGCAGGTAGCTTTCAATTTGGAATTCAACCTCTTGCGTGCTGTAGCGGTAGGCCAATTCGGCCACGGCGGTGCTGTCTTCGCCGGGGGCGGCGCGCAGCTGGCGGCCAAATTTTTCGTTCATCACATCGTCGCTGAGGTAGGTGATGTGACCAATCATGCGGGCAATGCGCAGACCGCGCCGGGGCAAGGTGCCTGCGCGCAGGTAGTGGCCGCCGTGAAAGTCGGGGTCGGTGACGATGGCGCGGCGGGCCACTTCGTTGAAGGCAATGTTCTCTGCCGTCAGGTTGGGCGCGCTGGCCACCACCACGGCATGACGCACCCGGTTGGGGTATTGCAGCGTCCAGCTCAGGGTCTGCATGCCGCCCAGACTGCCGCCCATCACGGCAGCCAGCGTGTCAATGCCCAGGGCATCCAGCAATCGGGCCTGGGCATTGACCCAGTCTTCCACGGTGACGACCGGAAAGTCGGCCCCCCAAGGCTGGCCGGTGGCGGGGTTGGTGTGGGTGGGGCCGGTGGAGCCGAAGCAGGAGCCGAGGTTGTTGACACCAATGACGAAATAGTGGTTGGTGTCCAGCGGCTTGCCGGGGCCAATCATGTTGTGCCACCAGCCTTCGCTGCGCGGCAGCGGCTGGCCTTGCGCGTCGGCATGCCAGCCCGCCACATGGTGCGAGGCATTGAGCGCGTGGCAGATCAGCACGGCGTTGGATCGCTCGGCATTGAGCGTGCCGTAGGTTTCCACCATCAGCGTGTAGGCGGGCAGCACGGCACCGCTGCGCAGGGGCAGCGGCTGGTCGAATCGGAACGTTTGGGGCGTGACGATCACGGGGTATTCCCTGTGGGGCAGGGTCCAAAAAACAAAACCCGGCAGCGCCGGACAAGCTGTCTGACCGCTGTCGGTCTTGCAGTTGTCTGCCAAGGCGAGGCCGGGAATCCCCCCTTTAGCGGCATTTTTAGAGCGCCCGCAATCTGGATCAAATCGGCGCTGTGGCAAGTATAGATTGAAGCCAGCCAAGCTGCTGTCGGCGCTGCGGCCCACTGGCGGGCGCTTGGAGTGTTGTTATTGCGCATCGTCCCACACGCAATATGCGCCATGCCTTGAAATTGTCGGGCGGGCAACAGGCTTGCGCGCATAATCCGCCCCTGCGGGTTTTTCATTTGCAATTCACCCGCGTGTCAAAGTGATCGGTTGGTTTCGCGTGCTACAGGTTTGTTTGCTAACGGGGCTCCATCGCTATTTTTCTCTGTGTTACTAGGAGTCCCAAGCATGGGCAACAAACTGTACGTAGGCAACCTGCCTTACAGCGTTCGCGACGAAGACCTGCATCAGGCATTCAGCAATTACGGTGCCGTTAGCAGCGCCAAAGTCATGATGGAGCGCGACACCGGTCGTTCCAAAGGTTTCGGTTTTGTCGAAATGGGCAGCGATTCTGAAGCCCAGTCGGCTGTTGCTGGCATGAACGGCCAGTCCCTCGGCGGTCGCAGCCTGGTGGTCAATGAAGCCCGTCCCATGGAAGCCCGTCCTCCCCGCACCGGCGGCTTTGGCGGTCAGCGCAGCGGCGGTGGCGGCTTTGGTGGCGAGCGTTCGGGTGGTTACGGCGGTGAGCGCTCCGGCGGTTACGGCGGTGGCAACGAAGGCGGTTTCCGCAGCCCCTACGGTGGCGGTGGCCGTCGTGAAGGCGGCGGTGGTGGCCGTGGCGGTTACTGATCGCAGCCCCGCTAGCCCCTGAGGGCTGACCTGAAGTCAGACTTCAAACAGCTTGCAAAAAAAGCCCCGCAGGATTCTGCGGGGCTTTTTTCATGGCGAACGGAGGGCAGCGTTCCCCACAGGGCACGCCGGTGACGGCTCAGAATTTCTCTGGCCGCACCACGTCCACATCGGCAAAGTACAGGCTCAGGCTGTAGTGCGGGGCGTAGGTGGTTAGCACATGGCGGGCCAAGGCATCGGCCACCTCGGCGCTGGCAATGACCTTCATTTCAATGCTGCGGTCGGCTTCCCAAAGGGCTTCGCGGGTGCTCAGGCGGCTGCCGCCGCGCACATCATGCACGGTGTAGCCCTGTGCGCCCAAGCGCAGGCTGTCGGCCACCAAGCGTTTTTCCAGGGCGGCCTCGGTGATGATGACCAGCAGGGTGCGGGGATGTTTGTTCATGGTTTGCAGGCTTTCTTGACGCGCTTTAGGCCAACAGGTTTTGCAGCCAGCGTGCCAGCATCAGGTACAGCGGCACGCCCAGCACGATGTTGAAGGGGAAGGTCAGCCCCAGCGCGGCGGTGATGGACAGGGCCGCATTCGCCTCAGGTACCGCCATGCGCATGGCGGTGGGTGCGGCAATGTAGCTGGCACTGGCTGCCAGCGTTGCCAGAATGGCCACCCCTCCGGTGCTCAGACCCAGCAGCACCCCAGTGAGCGCGCCACCCACGGCCAGCAGGGGCGGGGCCAGCAAGGCAAAACCGATGATGCGCAGGCCGTAGCGCCGCAAGTCGCCCAGACGGGCACCGGCTACCAAGCCCAGTTCCAGCAAAAACAAAGCCAGCACGCCCTTGAACGGGGCCATGAACACCGGCGCAATGGGCGCGGTACCGGCTTCACCCATGACGGTGCCTATCACCAGCCCACCCACCAGCAGCAGCACCGACTTGCCAAAAAACACATCATGTCCCAGCTCAGCCCAGTTGATGCGCGGCTTGTGACTGCCCGCCTGCGCGGGTGCGCCCAGGCGAGCCAGCAAAATGCCCGCCACGATGCCGGGGGCTTCCATGATGGCGACCCACAGCGCAGCATGGGCCTCGGCCTGCACGCCCTGCGCTGCGAGGTAGGCGCTGGCCACGGCAAACGTCACCACGCTGACCGAGCCGTAATGCGCCGCCATGGAGGCCGCATCGACCTGACTCAAGCCCAGCAGGCGCAGCACGGGCGTGAGCACGAACGGAATGGCAAAGCCCAGCGCCATGCAGCCCAGCATCTGCGGCAGCAAGTCCAGCATAGGCTGCTTGCTCAGCTCGATACCGCCTTTGAGCCCAATGGCCAGCAGCAGGTAGATCGAGAGGGTTTCGTACAGCGCCTCGGGCAGGCGCAGGTCGCTCTTGACCAGACGGGCAAAAACGCCCAGCAGAAAGAACAGAACCACCACATCCATCATGAAATCTCCTGACTGTTTGTCAATGAAAACATTCGCAAACCTGCCCGCGTCAAGGCCCAGCCCCCTGCCGGTGTTTGCGGGGCCGTCCGGCCAGTAGGCGGTCAAACCACGGGTTGGGCAGCAGGCGCAACAGCTTGACCACCACGCCCATGGGCCAAGGAATGACGCAATAAGTGCGCCGCGCCGCAATGGCCTGCGCGGCTTGGGCCGCAAAGGCCGGGGCCGACATCAAAAAGGGCATGCGGTAGCGGTTTTGCCGTGTCAGGGGCGTGTCCACATAGCCGGGCAGCAGCGTCACCACGGACACGCCACTGCCGCGCAGTTCGCCGCGCAGGCTTTCGCAGTACGCCACCACGGCAGCCTTGCTGGCGCAGTAGGCCCCATGGCCGGGCAGACCCCGGATGGCCGCCACGCTGGCCACGCCCACCAGCGTGCCCTGCCCGCGTGCCTGCATGGGCCGGATGAAGGGGTGGAAGGTGGCGGCCAGACCGGTGTTGTTCAGGGCAAAGGTGCGGGCCATGACATCCAGGTCGTCGCGCTCGCGGCTGTCCATGCCGATGCTGATGCCCGCGTTGGCAATCACCACATCGGGCACACCTTGCATGGTCAGGCAGGCTTGCCCGGCGGCCACGATGCTGTCGATGACGGCGACATCGGCCCCGTACACCCGGCAGCGCTCAGGCCCCAGCCCCTGCGTGCTGGCCCAGGCTTGCAGCTCGGCACTGCGCCGTGCCACCAAGGCCAGCCGGTAGCCCGCAGCGGCATAGTGCGCGGCCAGCGCCTGCCCAATGCCGCTGGAGGCCCCGGTGATGAACACCAGGGGTGCTGCGTGGCTGGCCGGGATGGGCTGTGTGGACAGGGCGGTATCGCTCATGGGGCTGCACGTTCAGTGGTTCAGCGGGCCACAGCTGGGGCGGCCAGCTGTGCCCGTACACGCCCCTGCAACTGGGCTATGCCCTGTTGGCCGTCGTAGTCCAGGGCGCTGGCGTGCAACTGGTCGTCGCCGCGCAACAGCAGCAGCGGACGGTCTGACTGCACGCGCTGGGTTTCGGTGTTGACCCGGATGTGTTCGCCTTGAAAGGCCAGCCGGGGCAGCCTGCTGCCGTCGGCTAGGCGAGCGGCTTCGCGCACCAGCATGGCATCGCCTTCGAGGGTCAGTACCGTCTGGTCGTGGTTGCTGACGATGCGCTGTGCCGTGGCCGTGCTGACGGGGCCGTCTGCGGGCAGTGTGCGGATGCGGGCTTGGTCAATTTCTACCGTGTTGCTGTCTGGGTGGTGCCGGGCTTCGCTGCCCGCGATTTCATGGCTGAGCCGGCCCTCGGCATCAAACACCTTGACGGAAAACCGGCGCATCACGTAGTCGGGTTCGTGCGTTACCGGACGTTCGGGCCGGGGTGCTTGCACACTGGGTGTGATGCGCAGCAGCCAGTACGAGCCCAGGGCCAGCAAGCCCATCAGCAGCACCGGCAGGTAAATGCTGACGCGCTCCCACAGGCGCGCAGGCCAACGCAGGCGGCGCACGGGTGCGGGGGTGGGTGGCGGTGGGGTCATGGGGTCAGCGGGCGGCGGCTTCGAGTTCGCGGGCATAGGCCCCGCTGGCCACCAGCAGCAGGTCGCACAGTTCGCGCACCGCACCGGCACCGGGCAGGCGTTGCGTCACCACATGGGCCACCGTCAGCAGTTCGGCATGCGCGGTGGGCGGCACACAGGCCAGGGCGGCGCGGCGCAACATGGGCAGGTCGGGCCAGTCGTCGCCCATGGCGGCGGCGGCAGACCAGTCCAGCCCCAGCTCGGCCAAAATGGATTCAGCCGCTGGGCGCTTGTCTTCTGTGCCGTAGCGCACTTGCACCACGCCCAGGGCTTGCAGGCGCTGGCGCAGCGCAGCGGAGTCGCGCCCCGTCACCACCGCCGGAACAATGCCCGCCCGTTGCAGCAGCTTGATGCCGTGGCCGTCCAGGGTATGAAAGCGCTTGAGGGTTTCGCCGGATTCGCCAAAGTACAAACCGCCGTCGGTCAGCACGCCATCCACATCAAAAAACACCACCTGCACCGCTTGCGCACGCAGCAGCAGCTCGGGGTCTAGGTGCAGGGTGGGACGCAGGGGGGGCAGTTCAGAAGACATGGGGCGCAATGCTAACCGCACTCACCGCAGCGGGCGCAGCACTGGCGCGGGCAGGCTGGGTCAGATCACCTTGGCCCGCATCAGGTCGTTGCTGTTGAGGGCACCGCACAGCTGGCCTGTGTCGTTCACCACCAGCAAGCTGGTGATGCGGTGGGCTTCCATCAGGCCCGCGGCTTCTACCGCCAGGGCATCGGCGCGCACGGTGCGGGGCTGGGGCCGCATCACGTCGCGGGCGTGCAGGCTGCGCAGGTCGGTGCTGCTGCCGGTTTTTTCGATCAGGCGGCGCAAGTCGCCGTCGGTGAAGATGCCCAGCGCCCGCCCTTGGGCATCGACCACCGCACTCATGCCCAGGCCCTTGGCGCTGATTTCGCGCATCAGCGTCATCAGGTCAGCGTCCAGCGGTACCTGTGGCACGTCGGCGGCGCTGCGCATCACGTCGCGCACATGGGTCAGCAGCTTGCGCCCCAAGGCACCGCCGGGGTGCGACCGGGCAAAGTCGTCGGGCTTGAAGCCTCGCGCATCCAGCACGGCCACGGCCAGCGCGTCCCCCAGGGCCAGCTGGGCGGTGGTGCTGGCTGTGGGGGCCAAATTGTGTGGACAGGCTTCTTTTTCGACCGAGGCATCCAGCACCACATCGGCATGCCGCCCCAGGCTGGACTGAGGCCGTCCGGTCAAAGCCAACAGCGGCACGCCCATGCGCTTGATCAGGGGCAGCAGCACGGTCAGTTCTTCGCTCTCGCCGCTGTTGCTGATGCCCAGCACCACGTCGGCGGCGGTGATCATGCCCAAGTCGCCATGGCTGGCCTCTGCCGGGTGCACGAACAATGCCGGGGTGCCAGTGGAAGCGAGCGTGGCGGCCAGCTTGCGGCCAATGTGCCCGCTCTTGCCCATGCCCATGACCACCACCCGCCCCTGGCAGCGCAGCACCAGCGCCACCGCCTGCGCAAAGCCCGCGTCCAGCCGCTCGGCCATGGCCGCAACGGCCTGCGCTTCAATGCGTAGGGTGTCGCGGGCCAGCGTCAGGGCGCGCAACGGGTCGGCCAGCGGGCTGGTCACGGGGTCAGAGAGTGAGGCGGGGGTGGCTGGGATCGGCATGGGCGGATTATCGTGGCCGCCCGTTAACATGCCGCCATGAATTCGTTGGACATCACGCTGTTGTACCTGTTGGCCGCCGTGCTGGGCGTGGTGGCTTGCCGTCAGTTCAAATTGCCGCCCATGCTGGGTTATTTGGTGGTGGGCGTGGTCATTGGTCCGCATGCGCTGGCACTGGCGCACAACTCCAGCGGTGTGCGCTACCTGGCCGAGTTCGGTGTGGTGTTCTTGATGTTTGTCATCGGCCTGGAGTTCAGCCTGCCCAAGTTGCGCAGCATGAAGCGCCATGTGTTTGGGCTGGGGCTGTCGCAGGTGTTGCTCACGGTGCTCATCACCACCGCCGCTTCGCTGGGGCTGGGTTTGTTGATGCCGCAGTGGTGGAAGGTGTCGTGGCAAATTGCCGTGGCTTTGGGTGGGGTGATGGCCATGAGCAGCACGGCCATTGTCATCAAACTCATGGCTGAGCAACTGGAGCTGGAGAGCGAACACGGCAAGCGCGTGGTGGGCATTTTGCTGTTTCAGGACTTGGCCGTCGTGCCCCTGCTGGTGCTCATTCCAGCCCTGGCCGCCGAGCCCAAAGACCTGTTGCCCGCCCTGGCCTTGGCGCTGTTCAAGGCCACGGTGTTGTTGAGCCTGCTGCTGACGGGGGGCCAGCGGCTCATGCGCTGGTGGTTGACGCTGGTGGCCCGGCAAAAGAGCGATGAACTTTTCATGCTCAACCTGCTGCTCATGACCCTGGGGCTGGCCTGGCTGACCGAGCATGCGGGCCTGTCGCTGGCGCTGGGCGCGTTTGTGGCAGGCATGCTGATTTCGGAGACTGAATACAAGCACCAGGTGGAAACCGACATCCGCCCGTTTCACGATGTGTTGCTGGGCCTGTTCTTCATCACCATCGGCATGATGCTGGACTGGTGGCTGGTCATTGAGCGCTGGCCGCTGGTGCTGCTGCTGCTCACCCTGTCGCTGGTGTTCAAGATTGCTGTCATCACCGGCATCACCCGGCTGTTTGGGGCCAGCACCGGCGTGTCGCTGCGGGTGGGCCTGTACCTGGCGCAGGGGGGCGAATTTGGCTTGGTGCTGCTGACCCTGGCCAGCCAAAACCACTTGGTGCCCCCGGCGCTGTTCAACCCCATTCTGGCCTCTATGGTCATTTCCATGCTGGTCACCCCCTTCATGGTGTTGCATGCCAACACCATCGTCAGCCGCTTGGTGGGCAGCGACTGGCTGATGCAGTCGGTGCAAATGACCAGCATTGCCCGCCAAGCCATCAACACCGACCAGCACGTCATCATCTGCGGCTATGGCCGCTGCGGCCAGAACCTGGCGCGGCTGCTGGAGGCCGAAGGCATTCCGTACATGGCGCTCGATCTCGACCCCGACCGCGTGCGGCAGGCCGCCGCCGCTGGGCATTCGGTGGTGTATGGCGACGCGGCCCGCCTGCAAGCCCTGAAAGCCGCTGGCCTGCACCGCGCCAGTGCCGTCGTCATCACCTACCTCGACACCGCCAGCGCCCTGAAAGTGCTGCACCACACCCACGAACAAGCCGCCCAGGTGCCGGTGGTGGTACGCACCGTGGACGATACCGACCTGGAAAAACTCCGCCACGCCGGTGCCGCCGAAGTCGTCCCCGAAGCCATTGAAGCCAGCCTGATGCTGGCCAGTCACGCCCTGGCGCTGGTGGGCGTGCCCATGCGCCGCGTCATCCGTGTCGTGCAAGACCAGCGCGATGCCCGCTACAAGCTGCTGCGCGGCTACTTTCATGGCGCGGGCGACGAAAGCCTGAACGAAACCGAGCAGGAACGCCTGCACACCGTCACCCTGCCCCCCGCCGGGCGCACGCTGGGTAAAACCTTGGGCAGCATGGCCTTGCCCAGCTTGGACGTGCGTCTGGTCAGTTTGCGCCGTGCCGACGGCGTGAATGCCCCCATCCATGACGATGCCCTGTTGCAAGGCGGCGACGTGCTCGTCCTCAGCGGCAAAGCCCCGGCGCTGGCGCTGGCCGAAGGGCGGCTGCTGTCGGGTTGACACGGTGGACAGACCCGAGCGGGCGCTGGCCGCCGCTGCCTGGGGTCGATAATGAAAGCCATTCCTAACGCACCCAACGCACACCGTCCTCAACCGCCACCGCCTGCCTGCTATGGACACCGCCGCCTACCTCAAAGCCCACATCCGCACCGTACCCGACTGGCCCGCACCCGGTGTGCAGTTCCGTGACATCACGCCGCTCCTGCAAGACCCCAAGGTGTTCCGGGTGCTGATTGACACCTTCGTTCACCGCTACATGGACCCAGCCCTGCGCCCCCACGTCATCGCTGGGCTGGATGCACGCGGCTTCATCATCGGCTCGGTGGTGGCCTACGAGCTGGGGCTGGGCTTTGTGCCGATCCGCAAAAAAGGCAAACTGCCCTTCACCACAGTGCAAGAAACCTACGAACTGGAATACGGCAGCGCCACCGTCGAACTGCACACCGACGCGGTACAACCCGGCGACCGCGTGGTACTGATTGACGACCTGATCGCCACCGGCGGCACCATGATGGCCGGCTGCAAGCTGCTAGAAAAGCTGGGCGCTGAAGTGATCGAAGGGGCTGCCATTGTGGATTTGCCCGAACTCGGCGGGTCGGCCCGACTGCGCAGCGCGGGCCTGCCCCTGTTCACCTTGGTGGACTTTGCGGGTAACTATTCAGCCCCCATCCCCGAAGTCCGCTAGTTTGTAGCTACATTTTTGCCATAAAACCCAAGCCCCCGTTCTTGACCGAGGAGCCGTCGCTGCCACACACGGTTGCGGCGTGCCATGCGGTCATGCGCAGCGGCCCTTCCTGCGCAATAGCTGCCGCACAACAGCGTAGACCACATATAGTGGGAAGTGATTTTGACCCCGACGCAAGCCAGCGCTTGGCTGGCAGACAGCAAATCAGATTTTGCTGATGGGGTGCGCGACCCGTGGGCACAGCTTGCCGCCGTACCGGTACTTCAAGCCGTGGCGTTGAGCCAATAACCCGCGTTGAAGGGGCTGCTCATGCGCAGGGCCATGGGGCTGACATCGAGCAGTTTGTCAGTGGGCATGGGCTCTTGGCTTTCGGCGGTGTGTTCACCGCCTTTGGCCGCGCGTGCGACTGAGAACGAATAGAAGCAGCGGAACGGAATTTTGCGTTCGCCCCAGTAGTCTGCTGCGTCGCGGAAGATGTCGAGCAGCTGTTCGCGGGCTTCTTTGTCAAATTTGCTGTGGGCCGGAATGTGTTCTAACACCACAATGAAGCCGGTTTGCGTGCCGGATTTCAGTACCACTTCGGTCATGCAGTCGAACAGCGCGTCAAAGTTCTTGCCGAAGTGTGAGGGCAGTTTGTATTGCGCGGCAATTTGCTCCAACACGTCTTGTTTACTTTGCGCTTTGGCCAAGTTGACGTGCAGGAAACGGTGGCCCAGTTGCTCGGCGCTGGCTTGCAAGTCTTTCACGCCATAAGCGCGAATGGACTGGACAATGTTGGGGCGTACGTTACGAAGTGGCGTGTCCATCTCCGTGTCTCTTTCAAAAAGTCAAAGTTGAAAAATCAGTCAGAACCAAAAAAACTCGGCCCGGCAACCCTGCGGCTACCGTTCAGTGCACGATCCGGCGAAAACTGCTGTAGTGGTCTTCGGTGTAATAGCAGGCTTCGGGTTGGCGGGGCTGGGTGCCACCGCAAACAATCCGCCTAGCACCCCGATGCGACAAACCGGGTGTGGGTACGGTGTATTCACGGTAATAACCTCTTGTTTGCATCGGGAGCAAACGCTCACGGTTGCCAAAGTTTGTGCCGTCTTTGTCGTATCGAAACGGGCCACCTTCTTGAATCTGCCGCATCACGGTCTGTCCTTCGGGGGGCAAGGCTGACAGGGGGATGAGGCTGTGTGTGACGCTCAGCGCATCGGACTCCAGCCCGCGTGCATGCAGTGCAGTGACTGTGCCCAGCGTTGCCAGCATCAACACCAGCACGCTGAACCAGCGCAGCCAGCGAACTTGCTGAAGAGCCATACAAACCCCTGTCGTAAATGGTTAACCTGCTGTTAACAGCAGCTAGAAGCCGCCAAAAAACGCCAACCTCGCGTTTGGGCGATTTAGGCTATCGGGTTAACCCTGAAAACAAAGTGCGCTAGTGTGCATCAAGCTTGTGATAAATGCAAGCATTTGCTGAATAAACAGGCAAAACCTTCAGGTCATACAACACCCCGGCCAGGTTGAGGCCAGCCGGGGTGTTGGGGGGTCAGCGGGCGACGTTGGCTTCGGCCACGGTCAGGGCCGTCATGTTGACAATGCGGCGCACAGTGGCGCTGGCGGTGAGGATGTGCACGGGTCTGGCCACGCCCAGCAGCACCGGGCCAATGGCGATGTTGCCACCTGCCGCCGTCTTGAGCAGGTTGTAGGCGATATTGGCCGCGTCAATGTTGGGGCAGACCAGCAAGTTGGCATCTCCCTTGAGGGTGGAGCGGGGCATGATGTCAGCGCGGGCCTGGGCATCGAGTGCCACATCGCCGTGCATTTCACCATCGACGGCCAACCAGGGCGCATCTTTCTGCAAAATGGCCAAAGTCTGGCGCATTTTCACGGCGCTGGGCTGGTTGCTGGAGCCAAAGTTGGAGTGCGACAACAGCGCTGCCTTGGGTTTGATGCCAAAACGCACCATCTTGCGTGCTGCCCACTGGGTGATTTCGGCCAGTTGTTCGGCGCTGGGGTCGTAGTTGATGTGGGTGTCCACCAGAAACACTTGGCGGCCAGGCAGCATCAGCGCGTTCATGGCGGCGTAGCAGCTGGCTCCTTCGCGTTTGCCAATCACTTGGTCGATGTAGTCCAGGTGCAGGTGGGTGTTGCCCCAGGTGCCGCAGATCATGCCGTCCACATCGCCCCGGCGCAGCAGCATGGCGCTGATGAGGGTCAGGCGGCGGCGCATTTCGATTTTGGCCAGTTGCTCGGTCACACCCCGGCGTTCCATGATCTGGTGGTAGGTTTGCCAGAGTTCGTGGTAGCGGTGGTCTTGTTCGACGTTGACCACGTCGTAATCCAGCGCTTCTTTCAGGCGCAGGCCAAATTTTTCGATGCGTTCGGCAATGATGGCGGGCCGACCAATCAAGGTGGGGCGGGCCAGTCCTTCGTCCACCACGATTTGCGCAGCGCGCAGCACGCGCTCTTCTTCGCCCTCGGCATAGGCCACGCGCTTGCGGGTGGCGTTTTTGGCGGCGGCGTAGATGGGCTTCATCAGCGTGCCCGAGGCAAAGACAAAGGTTTGCAGCAGGTCGCGGTAGGCGGCCATGTCTTGCACCGGGCGCTGGGCCACGCCACTGTCTGCTGCCGCTTGCGCCACCGCCGGGGCAATTTTGATCATCAGGCGCGGGTCAAACGGCTTGGGGATCAGGTATTCGGGGCCAAAGGCCAGTTTTTCCCCGGCGTAGGCGGCGGCCACCACTTCGCTTTGTTCGGCTTGGGCCAGCTCGGCAATGGCGTGGACGGCGGCAATTTCCATCTCGTCAGTGATGGTGGAAGCCCCGGCATCCAGCGCACCCCGAAAAATGTACGGGAAGCACAGCACGTTGTTGACCTGGTTGGGGTAGTCCGAGCGCCCCGTGGCCATGATGGCATCGTCGCGCACGCTGCGTACCTGTTCGGGCAGGATTTCGGGGTTCGGGTTGGCCAGCGCAAAAATCAGCGGGCGCTCGGCCATTTTGGCCACCATGTCCGGTTTGAGTACGCCACCGGCTGACAGGCCCAAGAACACGTCGGCACCGTCAATGACTTCGTCCAGCGTGCGGCAGTCGGTCTTTTGGGCGAACTGGATTTTGTCTTCGTCCATCAGTTCGGTGCGCCCGGTGTAAACCACCCCCGCGAGGTCGGTGACCCAGATGTTCTCGCGTGGAATCCCCAGTTTGACCAGCAAGCCCAGGCAGGCCAGCGCAGCGGCCCCGGCTCCCGAGGTGACGAGTTTGATGGTTTTCGGGTCTTTGCCCGCCACTTTCAGGCCATTGAAAATGGCCGCGCCCACCACGATGGCGGTGCCGTGCTGATCGTCGTGGAAGACCGGAATCTTCATGCGCTCGCGCAGCTTGCGTTCGATGTAGAAGCAGTCGGGGGCCTTGATGTCTTCGAGGTTGATGCCGCCAAACGTGGGCTCCAGCGCGGCAATGATTTCGATGAGTTTGTCGGGGTCTTTTTCGTTGATTTCGATGTCAAACACATCAATATCCGAAAACTTCTTGAACAACACCGCCTTGCCTTCCATGACGGGTTTGGCCGCCAGCGGGCCAATGTCGCCCAGTCCCAGCACGGCGGTGCCGTTGGTGATGACAGCCACCAAGTTGCCCCGGCTGGTGTATTTGAAAGCGTTGGCCGGGTCGGCCACGATTTCTTCGCAGGGGGCTGCCACGCCGGGCGAATAGGCCAGCGCCAAGTCGCGCTGGTTGGTGAGCTGTTTGGTGGGGGCAATGGCCAACTTGCCCGCTTTGGGGTGTTGGTGGTATTCCAGCGCAGCACGCTTGAGCTCGGCGCGTTTGTCTTCCTGCTTTTCGGGGGTCATGGGCATGTCTCCAGACGGTTAATTTGTTGCAATATGAAAACGTGTTGCGCATTATAGGTATCGACACCCCAAACGCGATCAACGTCCGGTAAATGCCCGGACGACCCGCAGCACCTCGGCCCCGTAGGCTTCGCGCTTTTTTTGGCCCAGTCCGGCAATGCCGTCCAAGTCGGCGGCTGTCTGCGGCATGCGGCTGGCAATGGCGCGCAAGGTGCTGTCATGAAAGATGACGAAGGCGGGCAGGTTGTGTTCACGCGCCACTTCGGCCCGCCAGGCTTTCAGGGCGGCTAGGCAGTCGCGCTCGTTCAGGGTCAGGGGTTGACCATTGGGGGCCACGGTGGGCCGTGCGGTTTTGTGGCGGGTGTGGCGGGCGGTTTTTTCGGTGGCCAGCTTGAGCGACACCGCCCGTTCGCCGCGCAAAATGGCCCGTGCGGCTTCGCCCAAGTGCAGGGTGTTGTGGTGGGCGGCATCCACCTGCACGGCTTCTAGGGCAATGAGTTGGCGCAGCAACGCACGCCATTGGGTTTCTGACAAATCGGCCCCAATGCCAAAGGTGCTGAGCTGCTGGTGCCCGTACTGCGTCATCTTGTCGGTGGTTTTGCCGCGCAGGATGTCCAGAATATGCCCGGCCCCAAACGCCAGTCCGCTGGACTGTTGCACCCGGTAAATGCACGACAGCAGTTTGCGTGCGGATTCGGTGGCATCAAACAGCGCAGGCGGATGCAAGCAGTTGTCGCAGTTGCCACAGGGCGCGCTGTGTTCGCCAAAGTAGGTCAGCAGCCGCACGCGGCGGCAGTCGCTGGCCTCGGCCAGGGTCAGCAGGGCATCGAGTTTGCCGCGCAGCACCTGCTTGAACTCGTCTGCCGCTGGGCTCTCATCAATCATGCGGCGCTGGTTCACCACGTCTTGCAGGCCGTAAGCCATCCAGGCGTTGGCCGGTTCGCCGTCGCGTCCGGCGCGGCCCGTTTCTTGGTAATAGCCTTCAATGTTTTTCGGCATGTCCAGGTGGGCCACAAAGCGCACATCGGGCTTGTCAATGCCCATGCCAAAGGCAATGGTGGCGACCATGATGAGGCCGTCTTCACGCAAAAAGCGGTCTTGGTGCTGCTGGCGCTGGCTGGCATCCATACCGGCGTGGTAGGGCAGCGCGTTCAGGCCGGCTTCAATGAGCAACTGGGCCACTTCATCCACCCGGCGGCGCGACTGGCAGTAAACAATGCCCGCGTCGTGCCCGGCGCTGCTGCTGTGTTCGTCGCGGATGAAGCGCAGCAGTTGCGCGGTGGCATCTTTTTTCTCGACGAGTTGGTAGCGGATGTTGGGTCGGTCAAAGCTGCTGATGAAGGTGCGCGCCTGTTGCAGTTGCAGCCGCTCCACGATGTCGGCGCGGGTCAGGTCGTCGGCGGTGGCGGTCAGGGCCACACGCGGCACGCCGGGGTAGCGTTCGGACAGGATGGCTAAGGCGCGGTATTCGGGCCGGAAGTCGTGGCCCCACTGGCTCACGCAGTGCGCCTCGTCAATGGCAAACAAACTGAGCTGGCCGCGTTCGTGCAGGGCATCCAGCAAAGCCAGAAAGCGCGGCGTGGTCAGGCGTTCGGGAGCGGCGTAGATCAGCGTCAACTCGCCGCGCAGCAACTGCTTTTCAATGCGCTGCGCGGCTTCGCTGCTGAGGCTGGAGTTGAGGAAGGCAGCCGACACACCCGCCTCTAGCAGCGCGCCCACTTGGTCGTGCATGAGGGCAATCAGGGGCGACACCACCACGGTCAGACCGTAACCGGCCTGCTCGCGCACGATGGCGGGCACTTGGTAACACAGCGACTTGCCACCGCCCGTGGGCATCAGCACCAGCGCATCGCCGCCGGTGCTGACATGGCTCACGATGTCGGCCTGCGGGCCGCGAAAGGCATCAAAGCCAAAGACCGATTGCAGCACGCCCAGGCAATCCGCCAAGGCTTCGCTGGGGGCAGCGGTTTCGCTCATGAATGCAGTGGGCAGTCCACACACCGACAGGGCAGGCTGTTCACATCTGTTCCCACGGTAGGCCCTCAAAACGCCAGCCGTTGACGCTGGAGCGGTGAAAAGCGTCGTTCAATTCACCCTCAAAGCCATGCACCACATGCGCCACTTGGGTAAACCCAGCCGCTTCCAGGGCAGCCCCAGCATCCAGCGTGCGCTTGCCGCTGCGGCAGATCAGCAGAATGGGGCGGCTCTTATCGCCTGCCTCACGCGCTACCGTCTCGGTAAAGCGCTGCGCATCGGGCGTGAGGTCGGGGTATTCGTACCACGGAATGTTTTCCACGCCGGGGGGTCGCCCCACGTAGAGCGATTCAATTTCCATGCGCACATCGACAAACAGCGGCCCCGTCTGACCTTGCGCTGCACAACGCTCACATTCCTGTTGCAGCCAGGCCCAGGCTTGCTTGGGTTGCAGGTGTTTCATGGGGTTATTGTCGCTAATCACTTGAACAGTGCTTGGTGATCCCGGCAGTACTGCAAGCCACCGAAACGCCGCTCGTTACCCCAGCAAAATTTGCCTTCGGCGAAGCTGATCTTGGCGTTGCAATGTGCGCAAATCAACTTTCGTGCGAGTGAATCGGGCGCGTGATGCGGCGTGATGGTCTGGGCATCGCCACCGCTCGCGGGTGTTTCGGGCTTGCTCGCTAGCATGGCCGGTCTGGCTTGTACCGCACGGGGCTTCATGAAGTCCGGTAGTTCGAGGGTATCTGCTGGACGGTGTTGACGAAGAAGCTTTTCTCCCCACTCTTGAAGCGTTTCCTGGCTGCGAACATTGGCAAACATTTTGAACGTATCCAACACCCCTGGCCCGTTGTCACGCCACGCGGTGTGCCATGTCTGAAACATATCGGCCTTCATGACCCAGCTGGTATCAAATGCCTTCGTAGAGGGTCGTGTGATGGTGGCTTTGGGGTCGAGCAAGACCAGATGCAAGTAATTAAACCGGCCTCCCACCCGTGGCTCGATACCGAGTTGCGACAACAGTTTGTCCAGCACATTGGCATGGCGGCGGCTTTGTTCAATGGGCGATGGAATGCCATACCGTTGCCCTGCACCATACGAGACCGTGAACTCGCCCTGTTCGTTGATGGTGACGTTTCCGTTGAAATTTTTGGTCTCGAACAGAAAGATGTTCCCACCCCGACTCATCAGCAGATGATCGATTTGGGCCGTCTCACCATCCACCACGATGCGAAGGTCGTGAATCAACACCAAGTTTTTGGAATCTCGCAGGTAGTTGTCTAGGTAGTGAGCTGCCGACTTTTCGCCTTGGATGCCTTTGCGCTGCCGATCCAGCTCTTGCCGTGCCCAATCTTTCTGTTTGGCATCCAGAACGGGGGCATCACACAGACTCTCCAGCAGGCGTAGGCGTTTGGACTTGTCGTCCGCAGATTTCAAGATCACGGGTGTTCCTCTCTACAAGCAAATGAATCAAGGGAGTTGTCTAGGGTTGTGTTTAAACACATTGCGCCAGTTCCATTGCAGAAATTCGGGTGCGGGCAGTGTGTGGTTTTCGGCTGGGTGCAGCAGGTCTTCGCCGTGGTGTTGCAGCTCACCGCTCAAGCCCCTTGTGCTTCAGGTCAAAAAAAGAGCCTGTATGTCGTCGCGGAATGATGAGGGTGTCACCGGGGGAGACGGGATAGGCATCACGCACCACCCAGCCTACGGCGTTGAACCGTTGGATGCGCTCGGGCGGCAAATGGCAAAAAGGACAGTGCTGCATGCGGGCATGGTAGCAAGCGCGCCTAGCGCACCGCGCAGCCTTGCGTCACCCGCAGCGCCAGTTGTTGCAGGGCGACCCAGGGGTCGGTGGGCCATTCGGGTTGTTTGAGGCCTTTGACGATGCCGTCCACGGTGTGCGCATCGTGCAGCCAGTGGCTGAGGGTGGCGGCATCGAGCTGGGGCAGGACGCGCTCCATGAGTTTTTCTTTGCTGCCCCAGACCCGGTTTTCGCGCAGGGCCATGGGCAGAGGGCGGCCTGTGTCCAGGGCGCGGCGCACGCGGTAGAGGGTGCGGATGTCTTCGGCCAGCGTCCAGTGCACCAGCACCGGGGCCTCGCCTTCGGCTTGTAGGCCGTCGAGCATGCGCTGCACGCGCAGCACCTGCCCGCCCAGCACGGCTTCGGCCAACTTGAACACATCGTAGCGGGCCACGTTGAGCACGGCGGATTCCACCTGCTCTAGGCTGAGCGTGCCCGCTGGGTAGAGCAGACCGAGTTTTTGGATTTCTTGGTGCGCGGCGAGCAAGTTGCCTTCAATGCGGTCGGCAAAAAATTGCAAAGTGCGCTGCCCCTCGTCGCCAGCGGCGACGCGCTGGCCTTGCTGTTGCAGGCGCTGTGCCACCCACTTCGGCAGGTCTTGGCGGGCGATGGTGTCCAAGCGCACGCTGATACCGGCGTTCTCAAGCGCGGCAAACCAGGCGCTTTTGAGGGTAGCGGCATCGAGCCGGGGCAGGATCACCAGGGTGAGTGTGCTGTCTTGCCCCGCGGCGGTTTGGGCCAGTTGCTGCAAGGCTTGCGAGCCGTCTTTGCCCGGTTTGCCCGAGGGAATGCGGATTTCGACCAGTTGCTTGTCGGCAAACAGGCTCAGCGAGCCGCCACTGGCGAGCACTTCGCTCCAGTCAAAGTGTGCACCGGCCACGGTGTGTACCGTGCGCTCGGTAAAGCCTTGCTGACGTGCGACGCGGCGCAGCGCATCGGCGGCTTCTTGCTGCAACAGGGGCTCGTCGCCGTGCAGGGTGTAGAGGCTTTTCAGGCCACGCTGCAAATGGGCTTCAAACTGGGCGGCGGCAATTTGCATGAGGGCTCTGGGGTGCAGGCGTTTTTACAGGCGTTTCACCGCAGCCAGCCGCCGCATGACTTGCTGCACGATGTCGCTTTGCATGTCGCGGTAGAGCATGGCTTCTTCGGCTTCTTTGGCCAGTGCTGCCGTTTCGGTGTAGCTGATGTCACGCGACAGCAGCAGTTCGGTATCGGGCAGCAGACCTAGGCCAGCGGGGGTGGTCAGGCGGAACTTGAAGCGGTTGCGCAACTGCAATTCACGCACCTGCCCAGCCGCGGTCAGGCCGACGACCGATTTCTCGCGCTGATCGCTCAGCACGGTCAACACCACCTGCGCCTTGTCGCTGGCGGGTTGCCCACTGCCCGCTGGCTGTGCACCCGAGACCCCCAGCCCTGCGGCATCCAGTGCGGCGCGCAGCTCACGCACCACGGGGGTGTCTTGCCGTCCGTCAATGCGCAGCGACTGGAAAGCGTAGCGCGGCGCTGTGCGCAGGGCAAAACCACAGCCTGACAGCACCGCCGTCAGACCCAGGGCCAGCGCACCGAGCCACAGGCGGCGGCGCGAGCGTGGTGGCGGGGGCAAGGCGCTGCGCGTGTGCTGATCGGGCATGAGGTCAGGCATGAGGTTGGGCATCACAACACGATGTTGACCAGACGACCGGGTACCACCACCACTTTTTTGGGTGCCGCGCCTTGAGCCTGCCGCACAAAGGCTTCGCTGGCGAGCGCTGCCGCTTCAATGGCGGCCTTGTCGGCGCTGGCGGGTACGGTCACGCTGCCGCGCAGCTTGCCGTTGATTTGCAGCACCAGCGTCAACTCGTCCTGCACCAGCGCGGCCTCGTCCACCCGCGGCCAGGGGGCATCGAGCAAATCACCCACGGCACCGGCAAAGCCGAGTTCTGTCCACAGGGTGTGCGCCATGTGCGGGCAGGCCGGGTAGAGCATGCGCAGCAGCAGCGATGCACCTTCGCAGCGCAGGGCTTGGTCGCCCTCGCTGGCATCAAAGGCAAAGTCTTCCAGCGCATTGAGCAGCTTCATGCAGCCCGACACCACGGTGTTGTATTGCATGCGCTCGTAGTCGTAGCTGACCTGTTTGAGCAGCAGGTGCATGTCGCGGCGCAGCTTTTTGGCCTCGGGGCGCAGCGCTGCCGCTGACAGGTCGCGGGCGGTGGCTTGGCGCACGGCATCGGCGTTGTGTACCCCGAAGCTCCAGACCCGCTTGAGGAAGCGGTAACTGCCCTCGACGGCGGCATCGTTCCACTCCAGCGTGGCCTCGGGTGGCGCGGTGAACATGGTGTAGAGGCGGGCGGTGTCGGCACCGTATTTTTCAATCAGGTCTTGCGGGTCCACGCCATTGTTCTTGGACTTGGACATGGTGCCCACGCCCTCGTAGTCAATGGCCGTGCCCACGGGCAGTTCGCCGTCGGCGCTGGCCACGGCCTTGGTCAGGCGGGCACCCGTGATCTTGCCTGCCGCGTCGAACACATGCTCCACGTCAGACGGCCAAAAATACTCTTTGCCGCCTTTGGCGGTGCGGCGGCTGTAGAGGTGGTTGAGCACCATGCCCTGCGTCAGCAGTTTGGTGAAGGGCTCGTCCACCTTGACCAGACCGAGGTCACGCATGACCTTGGTCCAGAACCGCGCATACAGCAGGTGCAGGATGGCGTGTTCAATGCCGCCAATGTATTGGTCCATCGGCATCCAGTAGTCCGCACCACCGGCCACCATCGCGTCGGTGTTGGTGGGGTCGCAGTAGCGCATGAAATACCAAGACGAATCGACAAAAGTGTCCATGGTGTCGGTCTCGCGGCGGGCGGGCTTGCCGCACACCGGGCAAGTCACCCCGGCATGGAAGCCTTCGTGCTTGTGCAGCGGGTTGCCCGAGCCGTCGGGGATGCAGTCTTGCGGCAGCACCACCGGCAGGTCTTGCTCGGGCACCGGCACCGCGCCGTGTTCGTCGCAATGGATGATGGGAATGGGCGTGCCCCAATAGCGTTGGCGGCTGATGCCCCAGTCGCGCAAGCGCCAGGTGGTTTTCTTCTCGCCCAGGCCCTGCGCAGCCAGCAGCTCAGTCACCTTGTTGACCGCCGCTTTGTACGATAAGCCGTCCAAGGCACCCGAATTCACACACACCAAGGAACCCGATTTGTCGGCATACCAGTCCTGCCACTGGGTCGCATCAAACACCTTATCCCCAGCCAACGAGGCGGAGGCAACGGGTGCGGCAGCTGGCGGCACGGGACATACCCTTACGCCGCCTGCTGCCGCACCCGCCGCCTCCGCCGGATCAGCCGGATCAGCCGGAGTGACCAAAGCGCCAACCACCTGCTTGATCTCAATCCCATACTTCAGGGCAAACGCAAAATCCCGCTCGTCATGCGCAGGCACCCCCATCACCGCGCCATCGCCATAACCCATCAGCACATAGTTACCCACCCACACCGCCACCTGAGCACCGGTCAGCGGGTGGGTGACGAACAGACCGGTGGCCATGCCCTTCTTCTCCTGCGTGGCCAGCTCTGCCTCGGTGGTGCCGCCGGTCTTGCATTCTTCAATGAACGCGGCCAGCGCCGGGTTGCTGGCCGCCGCATGCAGCGCCACAGGGTGCTCCGGTGCCACAGCGCAGAAGGTCACGCCCATGATGGTGTCGGCCCGGGTGGTGAAGACGTACAGCTTGCCGTCACCAATCAGCGCACCGTCGGCCCCCGCAATGCTGTGCGGGAAAGCAAAGCGCACCCCCTCACTCTTGCCAATCCAGTTCTCCTGCATCAGCCGCACCTTGTCGGGCCAGCCATTCAGCGTGGCCTTGTCGTTGCCCATTTGCACATGGTCCAGCAGCTCCTGGGCATAGGCGGTGATGTTCAGGTAATAGCCCGGAATTTCGCGCTTTTCCACCAGCGCACCGGTGCGCCAGCCGCGCCCGTCAATGACCTGTTCGTTCGCCAGCACGGTCTGGTCCACCGGGTCCCAGTTAACGGTTTGGGTTTTGCGGTAGGCAATGCCGCGCTCCAGCATCTTCAAAAACAGCCACTGGTTCCACTTGTAATACGTCGGGTCGCAGGTGGCCACTTCGCGGCTCCAGTCAATGGCCAGGCCCATGGCCTGCATCTGCTGCTTCATGTAGGCAATGTTTTCATAGGTCCACTTGGCCGGTGGCACACCGTTTTTCAGGGCGGCGTTCTCGGCGGGCAGACCAAATGCATCCCAGCCCATGGGCATGAGCACGTTGTAGCCCTGCATGCGCAGGTAGCGCGTGAGCATGTCGTTGATGGTGTAGTTGCGCACATGGCCCATGTGCAGCTTGCCGCTGGGGTAGGGCAGCATGGAGCAGGCGTAAAACTTCTTCTTGCCCGCGTCTTCGCTCACGCGGTAGGCATCGGTGGCATTCCAGTGGGCGTGCGCGGCGCGCTCGACTTCCTTGTGGGCGTATTTTTCTTGCATGGGGCAAAGACCGGCCAAGCGGTGCGTGGGGGCTGTGAGAACAGCGTGTGAGTGTGGGGTTCAACAACATGCCGGGGACGCAGGGCCAGCGCCCGTCCACGGCGAGTGGCGATTTTAGGGCTTGGGGCCGTCAGCACTTGGTGCGGGCACGGCGGCATCGGCCACAAAGCCCATGCGCGAAAACCCCGCCGACTGCACCAGCGCCAGCAAGGCCACCACGCGGCCATAGGGCACTTGGCGGTCGGCGTGCAGTTGCAGTTCAGCCTCGGGCTGCTGCTGTAGGCGGGCTTGCAGCCGCTGGCGCAGGGCATCGTCATCGAGGGGTTGCGCGCCCTGCTCGTCGGTGCGCACCTGCCCCTGTGCGTCCAAATACAGCGCCACCACGGCCACCGTGGGTGGGGCTACCGCGCTGGCTGGGGCGCGTGGCAAGTCCAGCGCCAGACGCTGCGCCATCAGGGGCGTGGCCAGCATGAAGATGAGCAGCAAGACCAGCACCACGTCCACCAGCGGGGTGACATTGATGTCGTGCATGGGCCGACTGCCCTGTGGGCGTTCAAAGCGGCCCAGCTTCATGGGGCCTGCCGCTCAAGGTGGGGCTGCGGCGGCAGTTCGCGCAGGTCGTGGGCAAAACCTTCGAGCTCGGCTTCTAGGTCGTTGATGTGCCGCCCCAGCACGTTGTAGGCCAGCACCGCCGGAATGGCCACCACCAAGCCCGCCGCCGTCATGACCAGGGCCTCACCCACCGGCCCCGCCACGTGCTCGATGCGAAAGCGCTCGTCCAAGCCCATGTTCAGCAAAGCCTGATGAATTCCCCACACCGTGCCCAGCAGCCCCACAAAAGGCGCGGTGGCCCCCACCGAGGCCAGCAAGACCTGCCCGTATTGCAGCGTGGCCGAGACCTGCTGCAAAGCATCGCGCAGCACGCGGGTGCGTTGCTGCACCGGGTCAGCCGCCGCCGCCAAGCTGGCAGCAGGCAAGTTGGGCAGACTGCGCAGCGCAGTCAGCAAGGGCAGCAGCAGCGGCAGGCGCTCTAAGGCCAACAAGCGTTGTGCGGCAGCATCTAGGCTGGGGGCTTGCCAGACAGCGGGCAGGCAAAGTGCCAAACCCCGCCGTGCCCGGCGCAACAACCAGGCCTTCCAAAGGATCACCACCCAACTGGCCACCGACATGAGCAGCAGCACCCCCGCCACGGCCTGCCCAAAGGCATCGGCCTGCGCCAGGGTCTGCCACAGGTTCATGGCCCGCTTTCAGCGCAGACCGAGCACGTCAAACATGTCGTACAGCCCGGCGGGCTGGCCCGCCAGAAAGCGCACGGCGCGCAGACTGCCCTGGGCATAGGTGACGCGGCTGCTGGATTTGTGCGTCACCTCAATGCGCTCGCCCGTCCCGGCAAACAGCACGGTGTGGTCGCCCACAATGTCGCCACCGCGAATGGTGGCAAAGCCAATGCTGGAGGGGTCGCGCTCGCCCGTCACGCCTTCGCGGGCATAGACGGCGCAGTCTTTCAGGTCGCGCCCCAGGGCCTCGGCAATCACCTCGCCCATCTTGAGCGCGGTGCCGCTGGGTGCATCGACTTTGTGGCGGTGGTGCGCCTCGATGATTTCAATGTCGTAACCGGTGGACAGCGCCTGCGCGGCCATAGACAGCAACTTGAGGGTGACGTTAACCCCCACACTCATGTTGGGGGCCAGCACCACGCCCACCGACTGCGCCGCTTGGGCAATTTCCTGCTTTTGCGCGTCGGTAAAGCCGGTGGTGCCAATCACGGCATGCACCCCGTGCCGTACACAGGCGCGCAGGTGGTTGAGGGTGCCTTCGGGGCGGGTGAAGTCAATCAAAAACTGGCTGGCTGACAGGGCAGCGTCCAAGTCGGCGGTGATGCGGATGCCGCAGTCCTCACCCCGACCCGCCGCCGCGTCTTGCCCCAGGCTGGGGCTGTCGGCACGATCCAGCGCGGCAGACAGTACGCAGTCGTCGCTGGCACGCACGGCATCAATCAGCATCTGGCCCATGCGCCCACTGGCACCGGCCACACAAATACGAAACGGAGAAGAACTCATGGCTTGGACGCAGAAGGTTCGAGGGGAGGATAGGTGGTGCCCGGTGGCACGGCGGCGGGGGCAGGTTGCGGGCTGCGGGCGTTGCGGGCCTGAAAGTCTTGCAACTGTGCTTCGGTGGCTTGCAGGGGCGGCGCGGCTTTGAAGTTGCGCTGTACTTGCAGCGAAGCCACGAAGTCGGCCTCGGTGGGCAGCTCGTCCCCCTCAAAGCGATCCAGCACATTGCCCTTAAAAAATACCGTCAGACGGCGCTGCTGCACGGTCTGCCCCTGGCGCTGGAAGGTGAACACATAGTCCCAGCGGTCGGCATGGAACACGCTGGTCAGCAGCGGCGAACCCAGAACATCGGCCACCTGCGTGCGCGAGAGGCCAGGGCGCAGCGCTTGCACTTGTTCGCGGGTGATCACGTTGCCTTGCTGCATGTCCATTTGGTAGGGCGTGATCCGCTGCGCCAAGCGCGGGCTGGCATCATCACCCACCGCCGAACAGGCACCGAGCAGCGCCACCGCCCCGCAAACAGACAAGACCCGGCACACAGCCAGACCAGACCAAGAAAGAAAAAGGGGGTGGTGCATGTCAGCAAACCAAGAAGGGCACAAAAAACGGCCCACCAAGTGGGCACGGTGCACATCGCATACGCTGGCGATATGATCCAAAGATTGTAGCCCTGGGGCTTGTCCTGCCTTCTTCCGCACCGATCCATCCATGACCAACATCGAAGAACTCAAAAGCACAGGGCTTAAAGCCACCTTGCCGCGGCTGAAGATTCTGGAGGTGTTCCAGCGCACCCAGCAGCGCCACATGACGGCCGAAGATGTGTTTCGGGTGCTGCTCGAAGAGCGTTCTGACATCGGGCTGGCCACGGTGTACCGGGTGCTGATGCAGTTTGAGCAGGCGGGCTTGCTCACGCGCAGCAATTTTGAATCGGGCAAGGCGGTGTTCGAGCTCAACCAAGGTCAGCACCACGACCATCTGGTCTGCTTGGACTGTGGGCGGGTGGAAGAATTTTTTGATGAAGCCATTGAACAGCGTCAGCAGGCCATTGCCGAGTCGCGGGGCTTTCGCTTGCAGGAGCATGCCCTGTCGCTCTACGCCCACTGCAACAACCGCGATTGTGTGCACCGGCACAAACGTGGTTGATGCCCCTTGGCCCTAATCACCGCGCAGCATGGCGGTGCGGTGACGGGCCACAAATTCTTGGTAGGTGTCAATGCCGCGCATTTGCAAAATGGTGTTGCGCACGGCAGCCTCGACCAACACCGCCAAGTTGCGCCCAACCACCACTTGAATAACGGCCTTGCGCACGCGCACACCCAGCACGTCTTGGTACAGCGGCTCGTGGGGCATGCGTTCGTACTCGTTCTCTAGCGTGACCTGACGAACGAGGTGCACGATGAGCGAAACCCGCATCTTGCGCCGTACCGCCGTCTCGCCAAAAATGGCGCGGATGTCCAGCAGCCCAATGCCGCGCACCTCCAGCAGGTTTTGCAGCAACTCTGGGCAACGGCCTTCAATGCTGTTTTGGTTGATGCGGTACATGTCCACCGAATCGTCGGCCACCAAGCCATGACCGCGCGAAATCAGCTCCAGCCCGAGTTCGCTCTTGCCCAGCCCCGACTCGCCGGTGATGAGCACGCCCATGCCCAGAATGTCCATGAACACCCCGTGCATGGAAGCCCGGTCGGCAAAGTGGCGTGAGAGGTAGGTGCGCAGCACGTCAATCACGAAGGCCGCCGACTCCTGGGTGGCAAACATCGGAATCTGGGCCCGCTCGCACACCGTCATCAGGTTATCGGGCGGTGTTTGCGCATCGGCTACCACCAGCACGGGCGGCTCCAGGGTGACGATGCGCGCAATGCGGCGGCGGTTGTCGTCTTCGCTTGGGCTGTTGAGGTAGGCCACCTCGCGTTCGCCAAACACTTGCAGCCGGTTGGGGTGGATGTAATTGAGATACCCGACGAGGTCGGCCCCCGAGCGGGCCTCGCGGATGGCAACATCGTCAAAACGACGCTCCGAAGCCCCCAGACCGGCCACCCATTGCCACTTCAGGGTTTCCCGGTGCTCTTCAAACAGCACATCTGCACTGACAACGGTGGGTTTCATGGCCGATCACTTTCCATCGGAAGGGGGCAAACGTGGCGGCCAGTGCTAACGGGGTGGCCCAGCCGAGATGACCGACGTGGGACGTGACTCAGGCGGCAGCGTGGGCAGACTGCCAAGACGTGATCAACTGGTGCAGCACGGCGGCATCGCCGGTCAGTTTCATTTTCTCGCGCAGGGCGCTGTCGCTGAGCAGTTCAGCAATTTCAGAGAGGATTTCGAGGTGTTTTTGGGTGGCCGCTTCGGGCACCAGCAAAAAGATCATGAGCTGCACGGGCAGTTCGTCCGGGGCATCAAAACCGATCGCGGTACCCAGTTGGAACACCGCTGCCAGCGGCTGTTTGAGACCTTTGATGCGCCCATGCGGAATGGCCACGCCATGCCCCAGACCGGTGGAGCCCAGCCGCTCGCGGGCAAACAGGCTGTCAGTGATGAGGGCGCGGTTCAGTCCGTGCAGGGTTTCAAACAACAAACCCGCTTCTTCAAACGCACGTTTCTTGCTGGTGGCTTCAACGCTGACCAGCACTTGCGCGGCGGGCAATATGGCAGATAGTCGGTTCATGGGGGCCTCGTGGAGCGCAGATTATGCCGATTCGATGGGCCTTGACTAGCCAGTCAAAACAAAAAAGCCGTTTGAACGGATCAAACGGCTGTTACAGGGCATGTCCGCTGCGCACAGGCAGCGGGCTTGGGCTCACATCATGCGCTTGGTGGCTTCGTGGTGGTGCTCTTGGGCCTTGTCTTTGTAGCGCAGCACTTGGCGATCGAGTTTGTCGGCCAGTTCATCCACCGCAGCGTACAGGTCGGCATGGGCGCTTTCGGCAAACAGGTCTTTGCCTTTGACGTGGATGTTGCACTCGGCTTTCTGGCGCAGGTCTTTCTCTTTGAGGTTGTCCACGGTGAGCAGGACTTTGATGTCAACCACTTGGTCAAAATGCCGCGAGATGCGTTCAAGTTTGCTGGTGACATAGCCACGCAGGGCGGGCGTGACTTCGAGGTGGTGGCCGCTGATCGTCAGGTTCATGAAAGAGCCTCCTTATGCTCCGGGTTGACACAAGCTGCCGCATGACAAACCACACGGCAGCAACGGGACGAATGCTGTGGCGCTGAGCGCCCTCTGGCTGTCACTATGCCCATGAACGGTGCGCAGTGCAACCCTGCACCGCAACAAAGCCAGAAAATTTCAGGGGGCAGCTTGCCGCTGCGGCCCTGCGTGGGCGGGGGAGCCGTGCAGATGCAGGCGACGCGACAACCACACGGCGGCGGCGCTGGCACACACGCCCAACAAACCAGCCACCCAGTAATGCTGCACCAGCCCGTGGCTGTCGCGGCTGATGATGAGCCCGCCCAAAAATGAGGCCACGCCCATGGCGGCTGATTGCACCGAGGCGTTGAGTGCCATGAACGTGCCGCGCAAGGCCGGGTTGGCCGCTGCCGTGATCAAGGCCATGCCGGGAATCATGCGTCCACTCAGCAAAATGAAGAGGCCGGAGGAAACCCCCAGCACAGCCCACAGAGGGGCCGGAGGCAGCAGGGTGATGCCCATGATAGGCAGCATCACCGCCAGTGCCAGCCAGTGAAACAAACGCGCCTTGCCCACCCGGTCGGCCAGTCGGCCAAAGATCCGTGCGGTGACCAAGGTGGCCGCACCGCCACACAGGTAGATGTAGGGCACCTGGTCCGGACGCACGCCCACATTGGTTTGCAGGTAGATGGTGATGAATGGGATGATGGTGAAGCCGGTGAACATCAGCAGGGCAGAAAACGCAAAGGCCCACTGGTGGTTGCGTTCACTCAGCACCATGCCAATGCCACGCCAGACAGACGGTCGGTTGTCTTGCAGCAGGTGCTGATTCAGGCGCGGCAGGGTCAGGGCGGCACCCAGTGCCAGCACGGCACTGAGGGCGGCAATGCCAAAGAATGGCGCGTGCCAGTCCAGGTGCGAGGCCAAAAACAGCCCCATGGGCACGCCCGCCACGGTTGACACCGAGAACGCCGACATGACCACGCCCATGGCACGCCCCCGGCGTTCAAACGGCACCACGTCCGCCACAATGGTCTGTGCCAGCGCCGACAGCACACCACCAAACAGCCCTGCCGCCACCCGCGCCACCATCAGCACGGTGTAGTTGGGCGATAGGCCGCAGGCCAGGGTGGACAAGCCGAACAAGGTGTAGAGCGTCAGCAGCAGGCGTTTGCGGTCAAAGCGGTCCACATAGGTGGCCGCAGCCAGCCCCGACACGCCCGCTGCCAGGGTGTAGGACGACACCAGCAAGCCGAACTGCGCGTCGCTGATGCCAAAGAGCCGCGTGAACTGCGGCCCCAGCGGCATCATGATCATGAAGTCCAGAATGTGCGTGAACTGAATGCCCGCAATGGTCAGCAACAGCCAACGTTCGCGTGTGGGGGAGAGGTGGGCGTAAGTGGTCATGTCGGGTGCAATGTAGCCGAGCTGTCACCGTAGGCGCTGTTTCTGGGTGACATAATCCAGCGCGACTGTGCGGATGCCCCGCAACCGGCGGTCAGTCAGCGGGTCAACAGCGCCTATCCTGAAACCTCCTTCCGACCAAGCTCCTTCGCTTCACCATGGACAGCACGCCCCCCAGTTGCGTGCTTTCAGCTGTTCACACGCCCGTCTGAGCCCGCCCTGTTGGCAGGGCATCCAGGTCTGGGCGGTGTGGGTGGCTGAAAGCGCCCTCACCGCCCTCAGGGGCCTCGCCTGAGTGCCCCTTGTCGAGACCGTCACAGCCTTTTTCCCCATGGGAGCCCCTCATGCTCAATGTGTTCAGTTTGGCCAATGGCCGCCTGTTTCAGGAAGAAATCGAATCGCTGGAAGAACTGACCCGCTTCCAACCCATCTGGGTGGATCTGGAATCGCCCACCACCGAAGAACGCCGCTGGATCAAGCAGCACTTTGGCCTGTCGATTCCTGAAGACGCGATGGACGAAGACATTGAAGAATCGGCCCGTTTCTTTGAAGAAGACAATGGCGAGCTGCATGTGCGCAGCGACTTCTTGATCGACGATGCCGACAACCCGCATGCGGTGCGGGTGGCGTTCATCTTGAACGAGCACAACGCCACCCTGAAAAGCCAGGGTGTGCTGTTTTCCATCCACGAGGAAGATGTGCCCGTGTTCCGCCTGGTGCGTATGCGGGCGCGGCGCATGCCCGGCCTCATCAAAGATGCCAAAGATGTGCTGCTGACGCTGTTCGATGCCGATGCCGAATACTGTGCCGACACGCTGGAAGACATTTACGACGAGATCGAAGCCGTGAGCAAGAAGGTGCTCAACAGCAACGCCTCGGACGAATTGCTGAGCGCAGCGCTGTCGGCCATTGCACGCAACGAAGACATGTCGGGCCGCATCCGCCGCAACGTGATGGACACCCGGCGCGCCGTGAGCTTCATGATGCGCAGCAGGCTGCTCAATGCCGAGCAGTTTGAAGATGCGCGGCAGATTCTGCGCGACCTGGATTCACTCGACAGCCACACCGCTTTTTTGTTTGACAAGATCAACTTCTTGATGGATGCCACCGTCGGCTTCATCAACATCAACCAGAACAAGATCATCAAAATCTTCTCGGTGGCCAGCGTCTCACTGCTGCCGCCCACGCTGGTGGCCAGCAGCTACGGCATGAACTTCCAGTTCATGCCCGAACTGGCATGGACTTACGGCTACCCACTGGCGATCAGTCTGATGGTGCTGTCCGCCGTGGTGCCCATGGTGTATTTCCGCAAGCGGGGCTGGTTGAAATGAGTTGAGCTGACGCGGCGCAGCACGGAACCTGCGCCTGCAATCACTTCACGGGTTTCACACCACCCCGGCGGCCAAGGCCGAAGCCCACGCGGTACAAATCGGGCAGGTTGACGCGCCCGTCTTTCATGGTTTCAAAAATGCCGATGCGTTCAAGGTCTTTACGCACGCCGACCCAGCCGCGATCAGCATGCTGTGGGGGCAAGGCCGCTGGGGAGCCCTGAAACAAATCGGGCGTGGAGTTCTGAGCCCATAAACTCTCAATGATCGAAAATTCACATGGCACGGTGAGCTTTTTGTTTTTGAGTGGCTTCATGACATCCGTCACCCAAGGGTAATCTTCAGTCATTTCACTGACCCGTATTTCAGAAGCTTTTTGCACCCCACTTTTAATGCTTTCGTAGTGCAACGGAAAAGGGTGTGGAGGATACTTTTCAAGAGAATGGCCTGCTGCTTGACGAATAGCCGCCAAAAAAGATCGGGGCGAGGTGCGGCCATGCCCATCCGCCAAATGGCTAACCGACCATACATAGGGAACACCCCTATTGGCTGCACTGCCCATCCATTTTCCTGCCAAGGCTTCAAAAAGAGGTCGTTGTACCAAACTATCGCGTTTGGCTTCAGCCGACACATGAAAAACGCCATCGACGGTATGCGGTGCAACGCCGAGAACATCCTTGTAAACAGCACGCAGTATTTCGCCGCTGTGGTCATCTGCATTACACAGCATTTGCCACAACAGGCCGTGTAAATCGTTCAATTCCCACGTCAACACTGCCTTGGTCGCCAGCAGTTTGGACGCATCGGGAAAGTTGGTTATGGTGCGGTTGGCTTGGTCTTCGCGGAGAAAAACCTTGGCATGCAAACGCGGAAAAGATTTGAGCCACAACACGACGCGCAGCAAATCACGCACGATGCTGTCCATTTTCGCCCAGTCATCGCTGGTACGGTCTAAGGCATCAAACACGATGAGCCCAAAGCGTTGCTCGGTTTGAAATTTTTGGTTCGCTTGTTGAACCAGTCTGGCCACCTGTTCTGGATTGTGTGCTACCCAGTGTACGGTTTGATTCCAAGTTTCTTTTGGAATGCTAAAACTCTTATCCATGTCCAACCAACGAACCACCACACTGCGCCAAATATCGTAGGGCGAATTTCCAGTGGCCATCAATTGAGAGAAGGTTTCTTTATCCGGATACACATCAATTCTCGGCTGAATACCAAACCCAATACACACATCGGTTCGTTGCAGCTCCTTCACTTCGCTGGTGAGCGAGGCACGCAGCGCAGCATCACTCAGCGCGGCGGTCCAAAATGACTTGCCTACCCCTCGGGCACCAATGACCAAATTGCATTCCAATCGCAGGGCCTTGGCATGCGCGGGCGGCAGGTACACATCGCGTGGGTTCGGTACCTCACCATAATTGGCGTTGGTAATGGGCAAGGCCGTGACAATGGCTTGGCGAATTTCATCTGTGCTAGCCATGGCGCATACTCTCTGTGGTGGCTGTTTGGGTGATACCGGCAATCAAAAGGCCAAAGACGTTAGAGACCTCGTGCGGGTCAATGCCATCCAGCCGGCTGTGCAAAGAATGCAGTGCAGCGAAACCTCGATGCCAGCGGATAGGCCAAGGGCTGTGGGGCGCGCCTTCTTCCGTGTCGTCAAAGCTCCAAACACCGCCGCTGACGATTTGGCCCGGCGCAACCTCGTCATACAGCTCTTCACTGAACAAGGTCCAAGCGCTTTCCCGAAGTGTCGAGAAATACTCAGCGCTGCCCAGCTCGGGGATAACGGCACCCACCAATTGAAGCCGTTCACGAATCTCGCGCACAACCCCCGTGGTGCGCCAATGCTGAAACAAAATGCGGTAGCCCGACCAGGTTTGCTCGCCCTCTATGGCAAACAGCAGTACCAAACTGGCACCCAGATCGGTCACGCAGGCAGAGGCTACCTCGTCAATTCCGGCACGGGAGTCGATCAAAATCACATCGGGTTTTAATTGGGCTTCTAATTGATTGAGCAGGCGTTGCAAGCGCTGTGACCAGGGCTCGCGCCGTCCGTCAGGGGTTATTTTGGGCATCCAGGCCCGCCCGAGTTTGGACACGTATTCACCCGGAACCGCGCCATGTGCAGGCACCACGTCAATATCGCCGTCACGCGACAAGGTGCTGCTGGCGACCATCTCGGCCAATACCGCATCACCATTGCCCACCAAGTCTTCCACCAACCAATCGGTGATGCCATAGCGGGGCCGACGCTCATTCGGGAGCAGCGAGGACGACAAGCCGGGCGATTCCAAATCCAGGTCTAAGACCAACACACGCTGCCCCTGCTGCGCCAAAGACCACGCCGCAGCCGCCATGGCGGTGGAGCGACCCACGCCGCCTTTGATAGAAAAGAAAACCACACGCGGCGCAGCGCTTGAAACCGGTGCAATGGTGGACCAATTGCCTTCGGTGGCCAAGCGGTCAATCACCCAAACACCCGCTGTATCGGCCAGCGGTGCAACAAAACAACCGCGTTCAATCCCGTCCATGTTGTCTTCAAACAAAATGGCTTGATTCGCGGGGAATGCGTGCGCGCCAAGATCCTCCAACATACGCTGTGCCACTGTATGCAATGCGGCTTGTACTTGGGGGTCTTCCTGCCATTGCGCGGCCACAATCAATCGAACCCTGCCATTCAAATCACGGTTCACATAGACGGGTGCCATGCGTTGAATGGCTTCCGCATGAGCTTGAAAAATAACCGCTAATTGGGGCAAGATGTCGTCAAATGTCGTCATAGCAAGCCTGCTCTTTCTGCGTTCTTGACGCAATCAGCCACGGCATGAGCACCTATGCGGTGTGGCTCGACACGCACTGGATCAAAGTATTGCTCAGGTGCATAGCGCTGGCTGGCGCTCCAATCGTTAAACGGATTCGTCGGTGGCAAACCATATTGCAGCCCTTCCACATGGCCGGAACGGTAAGCGTCATAACGTGCCCAAACTTTTTCTGCGTGAATCCAATCACGCCGATTTTTTGGCGTACCTTGGTTGTCTGTTTCCATGCCAAAAGCCATCATCAGCCGCTTCAATCCGCATTCTGCGGCCATGCCATACAAATGGTCGGCATTGGCCCAACGCGAAGCGGTAAACAAGGCATCGGCATCGCGCAAATGTCGGCGGTGTGCGTCCAGAAAGTCGGCGTTCACGGCGTGCCCCCCAGCAACCGCGCCAAATACCGCCCTGTGTGGCTGGCTTCGCAGGCGGCCACGTCTTCGGGGGTGCCCATGCCCACCACGGTGCCGCCGCCCGCACCGCCCTCAGGCCCCATGTCGATCAGCCAGTCGGCGGTTTTGATGACATCCAGGTTGTGCTCAATGACGACGATGGTGTTGCCCGCATCGCGCAGCTGGTGCAGCACCTTGAGCAGCAGTTCAATGTCGGCAAAGTGCAGGCCGGTGGTGGGTTCGTCCAAGATGTAGAGGGTGCGCCCGGTGTCGCGCTTGCTCAGCTCTAAGGCCAGTTTGACGCGCTGCGCTTCGCCGCCCGACAGGGTGGTGGCGCTTTGCCCCAGCTGGATGTAGGTCAGGCCCACGTCCATCAGGGTTTGCAGCTTGCGTTGCAGCGTGGGCACAGCGGCAAAGAAGGTGTGGGCTTGCTCTACCGTCATGGCCAGAATTTGCGCAATGTTTTGGCCTTTGTACTGCACCTCCAGGGTTTCGCGGTTGTAGCGCTGGCCGTGGCAGACCTCGCAGGGCACGTACACGTCGGGCAGGAAGTGCATTTCCACCTTCACCACCCCGTCGCCTTGGCAGGCTTCGCAGCGGCCACCGCCTGCCGCTTGGCTGACGTTGAAGCTGAAGCGGCCCGGCCCGTAGCCGCGTTCGCGGGCGGTGGGCACCTCGGCCATCAGCTCGCGAATGCCGGTGAACAGGCCGGTGTAGGTGGCGGGGTTGCTGCGCGGCGTGCGGCCAATGGGGCTTTGATCCACATTGATGACCTTGTCAAAGTGCTCAATGCCTTCAATGGCTTCGTGCGCGGCAGGTTCTTCGTGAGACCGGTACAGCGTGCGCGAGACGGCGGCAAACAGCGTGTCGTTCACCAAGGTGGATTTGCCCGAGCCCGACACGCCCGTGACGCAAGTGAGCAGGCCGACCGGAAAGGCCACACTCACGCCTTTCAGGTTGTGGCCGCTGGCGTTGATGACGCGAATGGCTTGTAAATCGCCCAGCGTGGCGCGGTGCGCGGCTTCGCGGGCACTGCGCCGCTCAGCTGCCGGGCTCATGGGCGTGCGGGCTTTGCCGGGGGCCGCTTTGGGCGGCGCGCTGGCGGCGGGCTTGACTGGCAGCCAGGGCGTGCGCTGCTTGGGCACGGCAATGGCACGCGCACCGCTGAGGTACTGGCCCGTGAGCGAGCCGGGTGTGGCCATGACCTGCGCGCAGTTGCCCTGCGCCATGACGCGCCCACCGTGTACGCCCGCACCGGGGCCCATGTCGATGATGTGATCGGCCAGCCGCATCATGTCCTCGTCGTGCTCCACCACCAGCACGGTGTTGCCCAGGTTGCGCAGGTGTTGCAGGGTGGCCATGAGGCGGTCGTTGTCGCGCTGGTGCAGGCCAATGCTGGGCTCATCCAGCACATACATCACACCGGTCAGGCCACTGCCAATCTGGCTGGCTAGGCGGATGCGCTGGGCTTCGCCGCCCGACAGGGTTTCGGCGCTGCGGTCTAGGCTCAGGTAGTTCAGGCCGACATCGTTCAAAAATCTCAGCCGCTGGCGGATTTCGTTGACGACGCGGGCGGCAATCTCGCCCTTGGCCCCTGGGATGTGCAGGGTCTGAAAATAGCGCAGTGCCTCGCCCAGGGTGACGTGGCTGATTTGGTAAATGGCCTGTCGCTGCGCGCCCTCGCCCACGAACACATGGCGGGCTTCCCGGCGCAAGCGGGTGCCGCCGCAATCGGGGCAGGGCTGGGTGGTGCGGTAGCGGGCCAGCTCTTCGCGCACCACGGCGCTGTCGGTCTCGTGGTAGCGGCGTTCAAAGTTGCGCACAATGCCTTCAAACGGGTGCTGCTTGCTGATGGTTTTGCCCGCCCGCTGGCCGGATTCCAGGGTGTACTGAAACGCAATGTCCTCGCTGCCCGATCCGTACAACAGCACCTGCTGCACCCGCTCGGGCAGTTGTTCCCAGGGCGTATCCACCTCAAAACCGTAATGCGCGGCCAGACTTTCTAGCAGGGCAAAGTAATAGCCGTTGCGCCGGTCCCAGCCTTTGATGGCACCGCTGGCCAAGCTCAGCGACGGGAAGGCCACCACCCGCGCCGGGTCGAACACCTCGGTGTGGCCCAGGCCGTCGCAACTGGGGCAAGCGCCCAGCGGCGAGTTGAAGGAAAACAAGCGCGGCTCCAGCTCGCCCACGGTGTAGCTGCACAGCGGGCAGGCAAAGCGGGCCGAAAAGGCTTGTTCGGTGCCGCTGTCCATGTCCAGTACCAAGGCTTTGCCGTCGGCCAGGCGCAGCGCGGTTTCAAAACTCTCGGCCAGGCGCTGGCGCAGCGGGTTGCTGCCGGGCTCGTCGCTGTCAGTGCGCACCTTGATGCGGTCGATCACCACATCCAGGTTGTGTTTTTCGGTTTTCTTCAGACTGGGCAGGGCATCGGCCTCCAGCACCTGACCATTGAGCCGGAAGCGCACAAAACCCTGCGCCTGCATGGCGGCAAACAGATCGGTGAATTCGCCCTTTTTGTCTCGCGCCACCGGGGCCAAAATCATCAGCCGCGTGCCTTCGGGCAGGGCCAGCACGGTGTCCACCATTTGCGCCACGCTTTGCGCGGCCAGCGGCAGGTCGTGGTCGGGGCAGTGCGGCGTGCCTGCACGGGCATACAGCAGGCGCAGGTAGTCGTGAATTTCAGTGACCGTACCCACCGTAGAGCGCGGGTTGTGGCTGGTGGCTTTTTGCTCAATGGCAATGGCGGGCGACAGGCCCTCAATCCAGTCCACATCGGGCTTGTCCATCAGCTGCAAAAACTGCCGCGCATAGGCGCTCAGGCTTTCCACATAACGCCGCTGGCCTTCGGCATACAGCGTGTCAAAGGCCAAACTGGACTTGCCCGAACCCGACAAGCCGGTGATGACCACCAAGGCGTTTTTCGGAATATCCAGGTCAATGTTCTTCAGGTTGTGCGTGCGGGCACCGCGCACCGACAGCACAGGAGCGGTGTTTAAGGGGTTGGAATTCACAGGGCGTGCGGCTCGGTGCCGGTCAAAAAGCAACCTTTGATGATAAGCCGCTGCCACGCCATCGGCGACAGGTGGGTGGGTAGCCCCTCATTACAATGCGCCCCCTATGAGTATTCACCTCTCCTGGGCCGAAGCGGTCATTCCCCAGCGATGCCATGACTGATGCCACCCGCATGACCGGGGCCGAACGGCGGGCCAGTGCCGCGCTGGCGGGTGTGTTTGCGCTGCGCATGCTGGGCCTGTTTCTGGTGCTGCCGGTGTTTGCCCTAGAAGCAGCGCGCCTGCCCGGTGGCGACGATGCCGCCCGCGTTGGCCTGGCCATGGGCATGTATGGCCTGACGCAGGCGTTTTTGCAAATCCCTTTCGGTTTGGCCTCGGATCGCTTTGGGCGCAAGCCCACCATCGTGGCCGGGCTGCTGCTGTTTGCGCTGGGCAGTGGCATCGCTGCTTGGGCCACTGACTTGACTTGGCTGACCGTGGGCCGTGCCATTCAGGGCGCGGGCGCGGTGTCGGCAGCGGTGACGGCGTTTCTGGCCGATGTGACCCGCGACGGGGTGCGCACCAAGGCCATGGCCATGGTGGGGGCCAGCATTGCGCTGATGTTCGCGCTCTCGCTGGTGCTGGCTCCGCTGCTGGCGGCGCACATTGGCCTGTCGGGCATTTTTCTGTTGACCTGTGGGCTGGCCCTCACGGGCATTGTGGTGGTGGTCTGGGTTGCGCCCCCCGAACCCGAGCGCCAGCCCGCCCCCAGCAACGCACGCAACAGCGGCATGGCCGAGGTGCTGCGCCACGCGGGCCTGCTGCGGCTGAACCTGGGGGTGTTTGTGCTGCATGCGGTGCAGCTGGCCATGTGGATGGCGGTGCCCGCGCTGCTGGTGCAGGCGGGTCTGACCAAGGCCGACCACTGGCAGGTGTATTTGCCGGCGGTGGTGGCTTCGTTGCTGGTGATGGGCGGCGTGCTGTTCCCCCTGGAGCGCCGGGGCAAGCTGCGCAGCGTGTTTCTGGCGGCCATTGGCCTGCTGGCCTTGGTGCAGCTGGGCCTGTGGTGGGTGGCGGCGCACAGCGGCAGCAGCGCGCCGGGTGTGTGGGCGCTGGGCTTGCTGATGTGGCTGTTCTTCATCGGCTTCAACACCCTAGAAGCCAGCCAGCCCAGCCTGGTGTCACGGCTGGCCCCGGCCCATGCACGCGGTGCTGCGCTGGGGGTGTACAACACGCTGCAATCGGTCGGCTTCTTTGTGGGCGGTGCCGTGGGCGGCTGGTTGGCCCGTGCGCACGGGGCCGAAGGGCTGTTCATGACCTGCGGCGCGGCCCTGCTGCTGTGGCTGGTGCTGGCTTGGCCCATGCAGGTGCCCGTGGTCACAGGGCCTGCGCGTCACTGACGGGCCTGCTCTGTGCGGCAGGTGCGCCCGCAGTTGCGGCACAATGACCGATCCCGTGGCAGCCCGAGCTTGGTCGTGCTGCCTTGTTTTTTTCAGACCATTTCTTCAGGGCACTGCACCATGGCATCTGTCAACAAAGTCATCATTGTCGGCAACTTGGGAGCCGATCCCGAGGTTCGTTATTTGCCGTCCGGCGACGCGGTCACGAATATTCGCGTAGCCACCACCGACCGTTACAAAGACAAGCAAACGGGCGAAATGCGCGAAACCACCGAATGGCACAGCATCAGCTTTTTTGCCAAGCTGGCCGAAATTGCCGGACAGTACCTGCGCAAGGGCAGTCAGGTGTATGTAGAGGGGAGCTTGCGCACCCGCAAGTACACCGACAAAAACGGGGTTGAAAAATTCGCGACCGACATCCGAGCCGACAGCATGCAGATGCTGGGCAGCCGCCAGGGCATGGGCGGGCCGTCGGACGAGGGCAGTGGTGGCGGTAACTACACCCGCCCAGCTGCCGCCTCGCGCCCCGTGGCCCCGCGTACAGCCCCGGCCCAAACAGCCCCCGCACCGGCCCGCCAGCCCAGCAACTTTGACGACATGGACGACGACATCCCGTTCTGAAACCGCGTCCATTCAGCACCCCCATGAACGCCCCAGCCCAGTTGCCCGACGACGCACCCCAACGCGAACTGCTGCACAACGAGGTGCATGCCCGTCCGTCGGCCCGCATCCAGTTGCCTGCGCTGGTGGTGTTTGTGGCTGTGCTCAATGAAGGCATCAGCCGCGAACAAGAGGCCGAGCATCTGCGTGGCCTGCCCGGCTTGGCGCAATTGCCCTTGTCGCGTTTTCAGGGTCAATTCTTGCGCTTGCGCTTTGAGGCCCACAGCCTGACTTGGGAGCGGCACACCGAATTCACCAGTTACACCATCGTGCAAGAACTGCCCGCAGGCACGGGGCTGGACAGCCCAGATGCCCACTGGCTGCACGAAGTGGTGACCCCGGCGGGCTGGCTGCGCGACATTCCGGGGCGCACCGTGGCCGCCATCAAGCTGCTGATGCTGCATGCCGACCTGCCCGATGCCACCCCGGCAGCGCAAGCCGCCCTGATGGGGCCTGCCCAGCAATGGATGGGGGAGCACACGGTGGTGGCCTCGCAAATGGGCGGCGGCCATTCGTGGGCCGTGACCGACTTTGCCCTGCGCCCATCCGGCTTTGAACACATGCTGGTGCTGGCTCCGTCGGATACCAGTGAAGCCCGCGCAGGCCGCATTTCGCAGCGCCTGCTGGAGCTGGAAACCTACCGCCTCATGGCCCTGCTGGGTCTGCCGGTGGCCAAGGCGCTTTCGCCCATGCTCAGCGCTGCCGAGGCACAACTGGCCAGCATCACCGCGCAGCTGGAGAGCAAAGCGACCTCGGAACAGGCGCTGCTGGATCAGCTGGTTTCGCTGGCTGCGCGGGTGGAGCGGGCCACCGCCGAAAACAGCTACCGTTTTGCCGCCACGCTGGCCTATGAAACCCTGGTGACGCAGCGCATTCAAGAACTGCGCGAAAAACCGATTCCGGGCACGCAGACCATCGGTGAATTCATGCGCCGCCGCCTGTCACCGGCCATGGCCACGGTGGCTGCCACGGGGCAGCGCATGGCGAGCCTGTCTGAACGCATTTCGCGCACCAGCGACCTGCTGCGCACGCGGGTGGACATCGTGACCGAGGCGCAAAACCAGCAACTGCTGGAACAACTCACCCAAGGCCAAGCGCTGCAACTGCGCTTGCAAAGCACCGTCGAGGGGCTGTCGATTGCAGCCATCTCTTACTACATGGTCAGCTTGGTGTTGTATTTGGGCAAAGCGGGTAAAGCCGCTGGCCTGCCCATCAACCCCGAGCTGCTGGCCGGTGCCCTGATTCCGCTGGTGCTGCTGGGCGTGTGGCGCACCACCAAAAAAATCCACGAAAAGCTGCACGCCGGACATTAACCGGTGTACATCGTCTGGAGCGGTTCAGGCTGCTGCCCCGGCAATCACCCCGCCGCCCAAGCACACCTCGCCGTCGTACAGCACCGCGCTTTGGCCGGGTGTGACCGCCCATTGCGGCTGCGCAAATTGCAAGGCAAACCCGCCGTTAGTCTCATCGTCAGTCAGCGGGCTGAACTGGCAGGGCGCATCGGCCTGGCGGTAGCGGGTTTTGGCGGCCAGTGCGCCCGCAGCGGGCGGCTCACCGGCCACCCAGCTCACATCCTGCGCCTGCAAATCTGGCGACAGCAGCCAGG
The DNA here is from genome assembly GCA_041192045.1 of Pseudomonadota bacterium. Classification (GTDB taxonomy): domain Bacteria; phylum Pseudomonadota; class Gammaproteobacteria; order Burkholderiales; family Burkholderiaceae_C; genus Hydrogenophaga. The sequence continues at coordinate 174,712 of JBEENR010000002.1, forward strand.
GGTGGTCATGCCCCTGCACCACCCACAGGGTGTTGCTGGCCATGTCTTTGCGGGCTACGAACCAAGGCGCATGGTCGTTGCCGCCCTTTTGTGCGCCTTTTTCGCGCACGCCACCAATGCCTAGCCCCTGGCGCTGGCCCAGGGTGTAGAAGCTCAGGCCCAGATGCTGGCCCAGGCAATGGCCTTTTTCGTTGCGAATGGGGCCGGGCTCGCGGGCAATGTAGCGGTTCAAAAAGTCGCGGAACGGACGCTCGCCAATGAAGCAGATGCCGGTGCTGTCTTTCTTTTTGGCGTTGGGCAGGCCAATTTCTGTGGCAATGCGGCGCACCTCGGTTTTGGGCAGCTCGCCCACCGGAAACAGGGTTTTGCTCAATTGCGCCTGGTTCAGGCGGTGCAAGAAATAGCTTTGGTCTTTTAATGGGTCGCAGCCCTTGAGCAATTCAAATGCCCCGTGGCGCTCGCGTACCCTGGCGTAATGGCCGGTGGCGATTTTTTCGGCCCCCAAGCGCATGGCATGGTCTAAAAAGGCTTTGAACTTGATTTCGGCATTGCACAAAATGTCCGGGTTGGGCGTGCGCCCGGCGCTGTATTCGCGCAAAAACTCGGCAAATACCCGGTCTTTGTATTCGGCGGCAAAGTTGACGTGCTCAATTTCAATGCCCAGCACATCGGCCACGCTGGCCGCATCGACAAAGTCGATGTTGGACGAGCAGTATTTGCCGTTTTCATCGTCGCTGTCGTCATCCTCCCAATTCTTCATGAAGATGCCGATGACCTCGTGGCCCGCCTGTTTCAGCAAATAGGCACTGACCGCCGAATCCACCCCGCCACTGAGGCCCACCACCACACGTTGTTTTGCAGACATGAAACCGGCTTTCTCGGTGGCTCAAGCCTTGGCGGCTTCGAGCAGGTCGCGGGTGCGCAAGGCCTCTGTGCGGGCGGCACGGGCAAAGTCGCTGCCGCTGGAGGCATACAAAATGGCACGCGAAGAATTCACGATGATCGGGCCACGGGTCGTGCCGCCCTGCGCCCGGTAGCCTGCGCGCACCGTGGCCAGTGCATCGCCGCCTTGCGCACCCACGCCCGGAATCAAGAGCGGCAGGCTGGGGGCCAGGGCGCGCACCCGCTCAATTTCCGCCGGATACGTGGCCCCCACCACCAGCCCGAGCTGGCCGTTCACGTTCCAAGGCCCTTGCGCCAGGCTGGCCACATGCTCGTACAACAGGGGCTGGCCCGGCACCGAGGCTAGGCGTTGGTTTTGCAAATCGTCACCACCGGGGTTGGAGGTGCGGCAGAGCAAGAACGCGCCTTTGCCGGGGTATTTCAGGTAGGGCTGCACCGAATCGAAACCCATGAAGGGCGAGAGCGTGACCGCATCTGCCCCGTAGCGTTCAAAAGCCTCTAGGGCGTATTGCTCGGCGGTGCTGCCAATGTCGCCCCGCTTGGCATCCAAAATAACCGGCACCTGCGGCGCGTTGGCCCGCAGGTGTGCCATGAGGCGCTCTAGCTGGTCTTCGGCGCGGTGGGCGGCAAAGTAGGCAATTTGCGGCTTGAAGGCAATGGCCGTGTCGGCGGTGGCATCGACGATGGCCGCGCAAAAATCAAAAATGCGGCGGGTATCGCCGCGCCAGGGGTCAGGAAAACGGGCGGGGTCGGGGTCTAGGCCCACGCACAGCAGGGAACGGTTCTGGCGCTCAGCGCCGTGCAGCATGTCAATGAAAGTCATGCGCGGAATTTTACGTTTCGGTCAGCCGCGCTCAGGGGCGGCCATTTCCAGCGCGATACACAGGTCGGCCCAGGCTTTGGCCTTGTCGGCAGGGGTGCGCAGCAGGTAGGCCGGGTGGTAGGTCACGATGAGGGGCAGGCCCTGGTAGCGGTGCACTTGCCCGCGCAGCTTGCCAATGGGCTCTTGGGTTTGCAGCAGCGTTTGCGCCGCGAAGCGGCCCATGGCCAGAACGAGACGGGGTTGCACCAAGGCCAACTGGCGCAGCAGGTAGGGCGCGCACTGGGCCACCTCGTCGGGCTGGGGGTTGCGGTTGGCGGGGGGGCGGCACTTCAGCACGTTGGCGATGTACACACGCTGGCCCGGCACGGTGTCGTCATGGCCGTCAGCGGTGGGGGCGCGGCGGCTTTTACCCGCGGCGTGCAGCATGCGGTCCAGCAACTGCCCGGCGGCACCGACAAAGGGCTCGCCTTGCAGGTCTTCGTGTTCGCCCGGTGCCTCGCCCACGATGAACCAGTCGGCCTGCGGGTGGCCGGTGCCAAACACGGTTTGGTGACGTTTTTCGCACAGCTTGCAGGCCTGGCAGCTGGCCACCGCCTCGCGCAGAGCGGGCCAGTCCATGCGGTCGATGCCGCTGGGGGGCGCTGCCAGCAGGGTGACTGGCACCGCTGTGGGCGCTGGGCCTGGGGGGCTGGCTGGCGGCGGCGCAGGGCGGGCCACGGCGCTTGGCCTGCTGGGTGCTGGCTGGGGCGGCGCGGTGGGTCGGGGGGGTGGGCTGACCGGCGCTGTGGTGGGTGCAGGGGCTGCCGTGTCGGCAGGTGCGGGCAACACCGCTTCATCGGCTGCTGGTGCCCAAACGCGCACGCCCATCTCGCTCAGCATCGCCCGCTGGCGCGCATCGAGCTGGCGCACCCAAGTGCCGGTGTCTGGGGTGTCAAGCTCAGCCGGGTTCATGCGGGGCTCCCAGACAAGTCCAGACTCATCACCACCGCGTCTTCGCGCCCGCGTGGGCCTGCTGGGTAGTAGCCCCGGCGCACCCCCACGGTCTTGAAGCCGTAGCGCTCGTACAAAGCCCGTGCGCGGGTGTTGCTGTGGCGCACCTCCAGCCACAGGGTGTGTGCCTGCTGGCTGCGTGACCACAGCACCAAGGCATCGAGCAAGAAGCGGCCCCAGCCCTGACCCTGTTGCGTGGCGGCAACCGTGATGTTGAGCAGGTGTACCTCGTCCACTCCCCGCATGGCAACCCAGTAGCCCAGCAGGCAATGGCCGTCAGCGCGCACCGGGTGGGTCACTTCGCCAGGCCGCAGTTCACCCAGCAGCAGCCATACCGGATAACCCGCTTGCAACGAATCGCTGAAATGCCGACGCGACCAGGGGTGGGCGTAGGCGGTTTTTTCCAGTTCCACCACACTGTCCAAGTCGGACTCGGTCATGGCTTGCCAGACAACGGCCCGCTCAACCGGGCAGGGCTGGCGGGGGGCTGGCGTGGCGGGGGGCAAGGCAGCGGGGAACATGGCAGTCAAACCCTGGCGGTGGTGGCTTGGCGGGCTTCGCGCTCGGCGGTGGTTTGCGCCACTTGGTCACGCACGTACAGCGGCAGGGCATCGCGGGCAGCCACCGCCTGCCCCGTGGCCAGCAGGGCGGGGGCCAGCGAAAGCAATGCGGCAGCACTGGGCAGCACGGGCCAGCGCAGGCCGGGCACATCGGCCAGTTCGGCGGCATACACATCAAACACCTGCCCCGCCAGCACACAGCCACCGGGCTGTTGTGCGGCGGCGGGCAACACCTGCGCGAGGTAGGCCCGCAACTGCGTGGGCGCACACAGACACGGGGCGGTCAGGGCCTGCCAGGTGCCGTTCTGATGCGTGTAGCTGGCCACATACAGCTCGTTCATGCGCGCATCCAGCAGGGCAACCAGCACGGGCGGCTGGGCTTGCCCGGCCTCGTGCAAGCCCAGCCGGGCGGCTTGTGCCAGTGCCAGCAGGGTATCGACTGGCAACACGGGCAAGCCCGCGGGGTAACACGGGTTTTGTGCGCCGTAGGCCAGACCCTGCGCCACCGCACAGGCGGTGCGCAAGCCCGTGAACGAACCAGGGCCACGGCCAAACACCACGGCATCGAGGCTGTCCAAAGACCAGCCCGCCTGCGTCAGCAGGGCTTGGACGGCGGGCAGCAAGGTGGTCGAAGCCTGCGCGCCGCCGGGGCCGGTGTGTTGCCACTGTGGTGTGCCAGGCAGCCCACTGCCCAGGGCTACCGACAGGGTGTCGGTGCTGGTTTCCAGCGCCAGCAGGCGCAGTGGCAGGGGGGGTGGAGTGGGTGAATCGGCAGGGTGGGCAGACATGCGGGCATTATCGGCCAGTGCCAGAGCGTGATGCTTTGCACAAAAAGCCGCCTTTCGTCCATTACCATTCCAGCCATTCAAGGCCCGCGCACACCGTGGCTGCGCTGGGCCACAAGGTTTTTGGGAACGAATCTATGGCGGTTGCAGGTTTTTTGATTCTGGGCGTGCTGGCGCTGACCGGGCTGCTGTTGCGCATGATGGGTTTGCCTTTCGACATCGTGGCCTTGGTGGTGGTGCTGATGATCATGCTGGGGCTGGCTGCCGTGCTGGTCAAAATGCAGATCGAAGAAAACCGCACCCGCCGCTGGCTGGAAAAGAAATGGTTTCCTAACCAAACCCCGCCCCCACCCCCGCCCAAACGCTGGTACCAGCAACGTGCCTACCAAGCGTCACTGGGCTTGCTGGCCCTGATCGTGCTGCCGATGGTGTGGATGAGCCAGCGCACGGCACCTGAGCCCGTCGCCGTTGCTGCTGCACCCGCCCGCCAGATCACCCTGAGTGCCGATACCCTGGCACCGCCGCCCGCAGCCACCCCAACAACCGCTGCCACAGCATCCACCGCCGAGACCCCAGCACCGCCGCCCGCCACCCGCCCAGCGGCTGCGCCGCCTGCCTTGAGCATCAACCTGCCCACCGTGGGCGGTGCCGCCGGTGCAGACCCCCGCACGGCGGTGGAATCTGCGGTGCAGGCTTGGGCGCAGGCTTGGTCGGCGGGGGATGCCAGCGCTTACCTGAACCACTACAGCGCCAGTTTTCAGCCGACTGGTGGACAAGGACGCAGCACCTGGGAGCGCACCCGGCGCGAACGTGTCACGCCCGGTCAGGGCATTCATGTGGCGGTGGAGGCGATGGAATTTGACATTGCCAGCGACAGCGCACGGGTGCGCTTTGTGCAGCGCTACACCTCGAAGCGTCTGAGCGATGCGTCGCGCAAGCAACTGGACTGGGTGCTGGAAAACGGGCAATGGAAGATCCGCGCTGAAACCGTGCTGGCGACGTTGCCTTGAGTGCGCAGCGCTGATTCAGTACGGTGGGACATGGAATACATTGCACAGTTGCTGAATCCAGCGCACGCGTCGCACTCGTACCGCAGGGCCTTGGTTGGGCTGTGGGTGCTGGCATCGGACGATCAGCGCCTCAACCAGTGGGAGCAAGCCGAGAACGAAAGCACCATAGCCCCGTTCAAGGCGCACATCCTGAGTGCCTTGGAGCAAGAAAAACCGCTCGATACAGACACCCTCAACGCCCACCCCCTGGCACTCATTCGGGCGCTGGATGACTACCTCGCCAGCATCCGACTACCCTCCTCGCAATCTTCGTCCGTCAGTCAAAGGGCGTACACGTTCACCGAAGCGGATCAACCCTATTGGCTGGTGCCGGTAACCTTGGCTGGGCGACGAAGTGCTGCCATGAACCGCCAGTCTGCCCGCTTGGCCCGGTGGTTCCATCACCATGCCGTGTTGCCGGGCCGCACGGTGCAGGGCATTGAAGTCACTTGCACCCCGTCGCGCTCTGCTTTGCATGTCTGTTTGCAAGCTTTGGCAACCCAACAAAACGGCCAGCTCAAGGTCTGGGTGGCGCACTTTGACGATGGTGCCGACGTGGTCTGGGATCGAACCCGCAGCCCGGTGGGCAACTGGCGCACGCAGTCGGTCGAGCCGCACCCTGTCCGGCAGGCATCCATGCTGGCAACGCTGTACCAAGCCGCTCAAGCAGGCGCGCAGGTGGTGGTGTTTCCTGAATTCACACTCGATAGCCTGCACACCGAGCAGTTGCGGGCGCACCTGCGGCAATCGCCCAGCAGCATTCAGATGGTGGTGGCCGGTGCATTCCACACCGAAGCCATGACGTTGACCGAACCCGCCACTTTCAACACAGCCCCCGTGTTGTCGGGCCACGGCAGCCTGCTGTTTGCGCACCGAAAACTGCGGCTGTTTGGCAACCGTGACGATGGCACCGAGTTTGCCCAAGTGGGCAACCAACTGCATGTGCTGGTCACGCCCATTGGCTGCATGACGGTGTTGATCTGCAAAGATTTTTTGGACGAAGACCCTCGGGTGAACAACCTGCTGGCCGAGGTGCCGGTCGATTGGGTTTGGGTGCCCAGCTACGGCGATGACACCACCCTGAAAGCGCACAAAGCGCGGGCCAAGAAACTGGCCACGGTGACTACGGGCAGCTCGTGTGCGGTGGCGCAAACCCAAAACACCGCCCTGAAGAAAGACGGCGAAGTGCAAACCTTGCTGCCCGGTTTTGGCCATGCTGCCGGAGACAAAGCCGCTCGCGATGTGCCGACGACCGGTGGATTGATCGACTTTGCGCTGACCACACAGCCTCTACCGGCCAAGCGCGCACGCCAAACGCTCAAACGGGTCAAGTGAAAAGCCGTGCGCGGTTTACCCACAGCCACTGCATCAAAAACTAAACTTTTATAAACTGAGAGAAAACTTGAGACCAAACCGTTTATATTGGTTCAATCATGCACTGGCTCCAACACCACCCCGACGACCTCATCGAACGTTTTGAGCCCCAAGAGGCCTTGGCCTTGCTGCGCCAGCAAACCACGCTGACCCCAGAACAGCTGCCCAGGCTGGACGTGTGCCTGCACCACTGGACGCTGGTGCTGTTGCAGCGCACGAACGACCCAGACGGCGTGCAAGAAATGCTGACCCTGTGCGAAATCGCCAGCGACCTAGCCCCCGACAGCGCCAACGGCCACGCCATGCGCCAACGCTGGAGCGCTTTTCAAGACCTGCTAGAGGCCCAGCGCCGCAGCCTGCACGCCCGCCACAGCGCAGCACCCGTTCCGCTGAAGCAACAGGACACCATCTTGCAACACATCCAGCAGGCCGCAGGCGGGCGGGTCAGGCAGGTGGATTTTGTGGGTCACTTGCAGCTGAGCAAAGGCCGGGTCAGCCAGATACTGGGCGTGTTGGAGTCGCGTGCCCTCATCACCCGCCAGCGCCAGGGCAAAGAAAGCTGGGTCAGCTTGGCCCAGCCCAGCGTGGCCCCGTCGGCACCGGTTCAACCGGGTGCGCCAGCGTCCACAGTTGCGCCACACATTGGTGCGAATGTGTTTTCGATTCGCAAAGCCGCCTGAGCAGGAACCCCTCCCGTGCGCCCAGCCATCATCAGCTTTTACAGCTACAAAGGCGGCGTTGGCCGCACCCTGCTGGCCGCCAACATGGCGGTGGCCCTGGCCCGCGAGGGCAAAACCCTGCTGTGGGACATGGACGTGGAAGCCCCTGGCCTGCACAACCTCAAGGCCCTGCGCAACCCCGGTGCCATCCAGACGGGATTTTTTGACTGGTTGCGCGACTGGCAAACCAACAAACTGCGCCCAACCGGCCCGCAAGACCTGGGCCGTTTCACTCAGTTGGCCCGCCCGACCCCGTTTAACCAACTCTTCATCCTGCCCGCACACGGTGACGAGGCCGATGCCGCCGCCCTGTACTTCGGCATCGACTGGGCCTACCTGCTGGCTGGCGACCAACCCCCAGGTCGTGATTTGTTTGCCGCGCTCTTCGAACAACTGGGCCAAGAAGGCTTCAGGCACGTCCTCATCGACACACGCACCGGCCTGACCGACTTGGGTGCCCTGCTGGCCGGTGCGCTGCCCGATGCCACCGTGCTGGTCGGTGGCTATGGCCGCCAAAACCTCATGGGCTTGGGCCGTGTACACAGGGCGCTCTCGCAGCTGGACAAACACATCCGCCCCAGCAACACCGCCCTGCGCCTCTTCCCCGTGGCTTCACCCATTCCGCAAGACGATGTTGACCGGGTGGCCGCTGGCCGCAAACGCTGGGCAGAAGCGTTTGGCATGCCCGACATTGCTTCGGTGCGCGAAATCCGCTACGAGATGGACTTGCCCTTCAGCGAAGACCTGCTCATCACCCAGCGCGAGCGAGCCATCGCCCAAGACTACGAGCGCATTCACCGCGACCTCGCCCAGTTCATTGACACTTTGTTTGCCGCTGAAGCCGCCGAGCAAGCCGAGCAAGATGCCCGCCCCGACATTTTTGGCCGCGACCCGACCGACCCCCGCTTTTCACGCGCTGTACAAGGCAAGCGCTTTGAAGACCGGGTGGCCGACTTGCTGCGCCTGCTGGGCTACACCGTAGAGCGCGAACAACTCATAGGCCCCGACCGGGTGGACTTGCTGGCGCGCATTGAATCGGGCCTAGACACCATCACCTATTTCGTCGAATGCAAAGACCACAAAGCAGCCGTGTCCAAAGAGGTGGTGGACTTGCTGGGCCTGTGGCTGCGCAAACCAGCGGCGCAGGCCCTGCACGCACGCGGCATGGTGGTGGCCCACGCCTTCTCGCCCGCCGCACTTGCCAGCGCCAAAGACCTGGGCATCACCACCGCCACCCCAAAAGACCTGGAGCGCCGCCTGCTGGACTTTGACAAATACCTGTTTCAGCAGGTGGCCGACTTTGAGCAAATCCCCCTGGCCAGCAGCTACGTCAACCAAGCTAGCCAGCCCACTGCCAACGGCAGCTCCATTGAAGACCTGGTCGCGCATGGCCTAGCCTGGGCCAACGGACGCGACAGCCGCCTGTGGGTGCTGCTGGGCGACTACGGCACCGGCAAAACCGCCTTCACCGAAAAACTGGCCTACGAACTGGCCAAACGCGCCATGGCCGACGGTGCAGCACCCGTGCCGCTGCGCGTGAGCCTGCGCGACTTTCCCAACAAAGTGCGGCTCGAAGACCTGCTGGCCGAGCGCTGGCGGCAGGCCACCGGCCAGCGCAAAGACCCGCGTGTGTTGCTGCACCTGGTGCAGCGCGGGCGCATCGTGTTGCTGTTCGATGCTTTTGACGAAATGGGCATTGCCACTGCCGGGCGCAGCGTGGTAGATCAGTTCCGCATGCTGGTGGGCATCACCGCCAACCCTGGCGACACCGCCACCGGCAACCGCGTGCTTATCACCTGCCGCGAACAGTTCTTCAAAGACCATGGCGACGCACTCAAAGCCGCCACCGGCGAGCAAGACCGCATCCCCACCTCGCCGCTGCAAGACGTGGCCCAGCGCTTTGACGGGGCCATCCACACCGTGGCCACCTTCACACCCGAACAGATACGCCAGTTTTTGGTGCTGCGCCTAGGCCCAGCCCAAGGCGAAGAGGCGCTGACCTTTCTGCGCGAACAAAACATGATGGAACTGGGCGACCGGCCCCAGTTGCTCGACATCATCATCGCCAGCCTGCCCGCCCTGCAAGAGCGCCAAGCCCGCAGCGGGGCCACCCTGAGCACCGGCGCGCTCTACCAAACCTACACCAACAAATGGCTGGACGATTTCAAGCCCGCCGAACGCCAAAGCAGCAGCGCCCTGCTGCGCAGCGTGCTCGAAGAGCTGGCCCTGCTGCTGTGGCAGCGGGTGGGCAACCGCATTCACTACGGCGACCTGTACGCGCTGGTGAAACAACGGGTGGACTTGCGCGGCTCGCTAGACCCCAACCAGCTCGACGTGGAGCTGCGCACCGCCGCCTTTTTGTCGCGCACGCCCGATGGGCTGTACGGCTTTTCGCACCGCAGTTTTTTGGAATTTTTTCTGGCCCGGCGCATTGAGCGCTCGGCCTGCCAGCCCGCAGCAAACGATGTGGCCGAGGTGCTGAACATTCCGCGCCTGTCGGCAGAAACCACCCAATTTCTGCACGATCTGGTACCGGTGAACGACACCGCCCGCCGCCAAGCCTTGCAGCAAGCGGTACACGGCTTGCTGCAAGCACAGCGGCCCGAAACGGTGGCAGCGGCAGCGCGGGTCAACGCCCTGTGGCTGGGTTACCGCTGTGCCCATTTAGAAACCCACAGCGTGCAAGCAACCCAGCAAGCCATGGCAGCCTGGATTCCGCCAACGGCCCACCTCGCCGGGCTGGACTTGAGCGACCTGCCGCTCATGCTGCTGGCCGCCCCAGGGGCCGATTTGCGCAACAGCCAGCTCAGCCGCTGCGAACTGTCGGGGGCCGATTTGCGCGGTGCCCAGTTAACTCAAGCCGATTTGCAGCATGCGCGCCTCATCGGTGCTGACCTGCGTGATGCCCAGTTGCAAGGCAGCAACGCCAGCGATGCCAGCGCCGCCCAGCTGGACTTGCGCGGGGCCAACGCCAGCGGCTCTGTGTGGCGCAACGCGCAATTACTAGGCGCACGGCTACAGGGCACCAACTTCACCCAAGCCGACATGCGTGCAGCCCGCCTGACCGCGTGCGAGGGCACGCCCCTGCTTAGCCAAGCCAGCACCCAGGGCCTGACCGCCCGCCACGCCACCCACTGGCCCGCCAGTCCCCTGACCATGCCACCCCTGGCCCATTTGCAACCAGTCCCACCAGCCGGTCACATCGGCGCAGTCCACAGCGTGGCCTACAGCCCCGACGGTCACCGCATCGCCAGCGGCGGCGATGACGGCACGCTGCGCCTGTGGGATGCCGCCACGGGTCAGAGCTTGCGCGTGATGGAGGGGCATGAAGGCCTAGTTTTCAG
>JBEENR010000003.1:0-180095 GCA_041192045.1 Pseudomonadota bacterium
ACACTAAGCGTTTATCCGCCGCGCCAACGAAGCCAGCCAAAGCCAGCCGTGTCATTCGCGGCGGATGAACCCTGTTGAACTGAACCGCCGCCGCAGCGGTGGCCTGTGGTTTTTCGCTATAGGGGATGGTTGCTTTCATCCCCCGCCATGAGTTTCATTATGCCCACCCCTTGGCCCCAGCGACAAGCCCGGCGAACCCTTCGCTCCTCGTTTTGAGGAGCTTGTTTTCTCACTTTCTCCCACCGGCCCACGCTCAAGGCTCCTGTGCCAGCGGATCAGGCAGCCGTGGGTGACGAGGTGGATGTGATGATGTTTAACGGCGTGGTTTGACCCACGACAAGCTTTGTGTAAGCCAAGCACGCATACCATCAGCAGTTGACTGGTGTCCCTACCTTTCACACACCAGCAACTCATCCACCCACAGGAGAACCCCTCATGAGCAGAGAAGTCGTCGTCGTCAGCGCAGCACGTACCGCCATTGGCACCTATGGCGGCAGCCTCAAGGACACGCCCCCCACCGAACTGGCCGCCCTGGTGGTGCGCGAGACCCTGGCTCGTGCCGGTGTCGATGGCAAAGACGTGGGCCATGTGGTGTTTGGCCATGTGGTCAACACCGAAGCCAAAGACATGTACCTCAGCCGCGTGGCCGCCATCAACGGTGGCTGCGGTGAAGGCACACCCGCTTTCAACGTCAACCGCCTGTGCGGCTCTGGCCTGCAAGCCATCGTCAACGCCAGCCAGAGCATTCTGCTGGGCGATACCGACATCGCCATTGGTGGCGGTGCCGAAAACATGAGCCGTGGCCCCTACGCCAGCCTGACCGGCCGCTGGGGTGCCCGCATGGGTGACGTGAAGATGGTGGATATGGTGGTGGGCGCACTGCACGACCCCTTCCACACCATCCACATGGGCGTGACCGCTGAAAACGTGGCCACCAAATACGGCATCACCCGCGAGATGCAAGATGCCTTGGCCGTGGAAAGCCACAACCGTGCCCAGCGCGCCACCGAAGCAGGTTACTTCAAAGACCAGATCGTGCCGGTCATGCTGAAAAGCAAAAAAGGCGAAGTGGCCTATGCCACCGACGAACACTTCCGCCCCAACTGCACGCTGGCCGACATGGCCAAGCTCAAGCCCGTATTCGTGAAAGAAAACGGCACCGTCACCGCCGGTAACGCCTCGGGCATCAACGATGCCGCCGCCGCCGTGGTGCTGATGGAAGCCGGTGCCGCCAAAGCCCGTGGTCTGGCCCCGCTGGCCCGTCTGGTGGGCTATGCCCACACCGGTCTGGACCCCAAGATCATGGGCGTAGGCCCCATCTCGGCCACGCAAGCCGTGCTGAAGAAAACCGGCCTGAGCGTGAACGACTTGGACGTGATCGAAGCCAACGAAGCCTTTGCCGCCCAAGCCTGTGCCGTCACCCGCGAACTGGGCCTGGATCCCGCCAAGGTCAACCCCAACGGCTCCGGCATCTCGCTGGGCCACCCCATTGGGGCCACCGGCGCACTCATCACCGTGAAAGCCCTGTATGAGCTGCAACGCATTCAAGGCCGCTACGCCCTGGTGACCATGTGCATTGGCGGCGGCCAGGGTATTGCGGCCATTTTCGAGCGCGTCTGAGCAGGTTTTTAAACCGCTGATCTGGGTGGGCGGCAGTCGGTAGCCGCATCGGGTAAACCATGTAAACAGAATATGCATAACTGTTTATATTGCTGTGGTTATAGGAGACAACCATGGCTGAAGCCCTGCACACTGCTGCCCACGACCTGCATCACCTGCCCCCCAGCACCCCTGGCCCCCAGGTAGAACCCCGCCGCGAGGTTCATGAAGACACCAAGCCCCAGCCCTCGGAGGCTTCGGTGTTCTCGCTTCAACTGGCCGACCTCAAGCCCGCCGACCCGTTTCGGTGGCTGCAACTGGGTTGGGAAGACTTCAAACGCTGCCCACGCATTGGTTTGTTTTATGGACTGTGTTTTTATGCCATGGGCCACGCGCTGCTGACCGTGTTCCAAAACGCTCCGGCCTATGTGATGGCGCTCAGTGCCGGTTTTCTGCTGATGGGCCCCTTCTTGTGTTTGGGCCTGTACGATGCCAGCAAAGCCATGCAAACCCACAGCCACCGGCCCAGTTTGCGCGCCTCGCTGCTGGCTTGGCAGCCCACCAAGGGCACCATGGGCATTTTTGCGGGTGTGCTCTTGATTCTGGAACTGATCTGGGGTCGCGCCTCGCTGGTGGTGTTTGCGGTCACGTTCAACACCATGCCCTCCACCGACAAGCTGCTGCCCCAGTTGTTCAGCCCGGACAACATCGGCTTTTTGATCACGTATTCGGTGGTGGGTGCGTTTTTTGCTGGTTTGATCTTTTTCACCAGCGTGATTGCCATTCCCATGATCATGGATCGCAAGACCGATGCCATTTCAGCCGCCCTGACCAGCATCCGCGCCTGTTTGCAAAACCCCGGTGTCATGTTGCTGTGGGGTGCCCTCATCACCGTCACCATTGCCCTGTCCATGCTGCCGGTGTTTCTGGGCCTCATCATCGTCGGCCCCGTCATCGGACACGCCACTTGGCATGCCTACCGGCACATCGTGCCCGCACCCAGCGCGCTGACCGACGCAAGTTAACGACCTCGCGTCAATCAGCCGGTGGCAACGAAACAGGCGCAGTTTCTTGCCACAAACGCCACAGCAGCCAGCTGCCCGCCCCCGCATTCAGCAAGGCCACCAGGGTCAGCAGACCCAGCCACCAACCCTGCCAGGGCAGCAGGTGCAGCACCCAAGCCATGCCCGACGACATCAGGTTGAAGACGACAACCAGCCAGAACAGCGGGTTGCGAGGTTGCCACAAACGCATCAGCCGGGGCATGGGTTTTGAATGGGGTGGTGGGTCAGGTTTGTGCATGCGGCATTGTGCAGCGATGCCGAACAGCCTATTCGGGACCTTCACCCCATACGCCTCACCAAATGGGGGCTTGAATACCTCGCACGCCCCAAGACGGGGCTAAACCCCCAGCCAGACCCAGCTCGGTCAGCTACAAACCGAAAGCTTTCAGCTGGCATACAACCTGCTAATTTAGTCGGGATGTCTGTACCTTGCGCTGCGTTGGGCTTATGCGCGATGAATTTCATGCATGGTTTGCCCACGTAAACCCCGATGCATAGCAATCGGTTGCACCGCTACAGTCACACCACGGCAAAACCGCCGGTGCCGGGTTTTTAACCCTGTTCAACCTGACTCAAACCTTTCGGAGAAATCCTCAATGATCCTGAACTCCCTGAAGCTCACCGCCTTTGGCCTCAGCGCAGCCGCTGCCATGCTGGTCAGTCTGCCTGCTCACGCTGGCAAAGACTTGGACGCGATCAAAAAACGGGGCGAACTGATTTGCGGCTCCAGCACCGGCTTGGCCGGTTTCTCGGCTGCCGACAGCCAGGGCAAATACACCGGCCTGGACGTGGACACCTGCCGCGCCGTGGCCGCTGCCATTTTGGGTGACGGCAACAAAGTGCGCTTCGTGCCCCTGACCGCACAGCAACGCTTTACGGCCTTGCAGTCCGGCGAGATTGACATGCTCTCACGCAACACCACCTGGACACTGACCCGCGATGCCTCGCTGGGCCTGCACTTTGCCGGTATCAACTTCTATGACGGCCAAGGCTTCATGGTGCCCAAAAAGCTCAAGGTCACCAGCGCCAAGCAGCTCAAAGGCGCTACCGTCTGCGTCGAAGCGGGCACCACCACCGAGCTGAACCTGACCGACTTCTCGCGGGCCAACAACCTCAGCCTCAAGCCCGTGGTGTTCAACAACGCCGAAGCCACCACCGCCGCTTACTTCAGCGGTCGCTGCCAGGCCTACACCACCGACTCATCGGGTCTGGCCTCTTACCGCTCCAAGCAAGCTGCCAACCCGGCAGACCATGTGATCCTGCCCGAACTCATCTCCAAAGAACCCCTAGGCCCGCTGGTGCGCCGGGGCGATGACGAATTCTTCGCCATCGTGAAATGGGTGGGCTTTGCGCTGCTAGAAGCCGAAGAACTGGGCATCACCCAAGAAAACGCCGACAAGATGCGCACTGAGAGCAAAAACCCCGGTGTCATGCGTCTGCTGGGCGCAGGCAACGAAGATGTGGGCAAGCTGCTGGGCCTGGACAAAGAATGGGCCTTGCGCGCCATCAAGGCCGTGGGCAACTACGGCGAACAGTTTGAGCGCCATGTCGGCCCCAAAACCACCATTGGCCTGCCGCGTGGCATCAACAACCTCTGGAGCAAAGGCGGCGTGATGTACGCCCCGCCCGTGCGCTAAGCCCTGCCAGACGACAACCGGGGCGTGTCTTGCAGGGTGCGCCTCGGTTTTTTGGTTTTTCAACACTGAAAGGCGGTTGTGGCTACCGACTCCCCTCCTCACACACGCCAGCGCTGGTCGCTCAACAGCCGGGCGACACGCGGTGTGCTGTTTCAAATCTTGGCCCTGCTGGTGGTTGCACTGGCCGTTGGCTTTCTCTCACACAACACGCAGGTCAACATGGCCGCGCGTGGCATTCCCAGCGGTTTTGACTTTTTAGAAGCCCCCGCTGGTTTTGACATTGGCGAAACCGTCATCGCCTACGACCCCAGCCAAAGCTATGCCCGGGCCATTGGCGTGGGCGTGCTCAACACGCTCAAGGTCGCGCTGCTGGGCATTGTGCTCACCACCCTCATTGGCGTGCTGGTGGGCGTTGGCCGCTTCTCGCGCAATGGCCTCGTGCGCGGCCTGTGCTATGGCTATGTGGAGCTGTTTCGCAACATCCCGGTGCTGTTGCAGTTGCTCATGTGGTATCTGTTCATGCTGGAAGTGCTGCCCCCGTCGAACGAAGCCTTGCAGTTCTGGGGCCTGTTTTTTTTAAGCAAAGGCGGCTTTTCAATGCCCTGGCCCAGTCCGGGTGTGGGCTGGAGCTGGGTGCTGCTGGGTGCCACGCTGGGCTTGGTGGCGGCTGTGGTGTGGCGGCGGCGCATGTTGCAGCGCTTTGAACAAACCGGCCAAGAAGGCGACCGGCTGTGGACACCGCTGGCCCTGGTGCTGCTGCTGGCCGTGGTGGGCTGGCTGGTGGGCGGCATGCCCACGGCCTGGAGCGTGCCCGAGCAACTGGCCTTCATGGTCGAAGGCGGTGCCAGTGCCACCCCCGAATTCATGACCGTGCTGGTCGGCCTCGTCACCTACACCGCCGCCTTTGTGGCCGAAGTGGTGCGCAGCGGCATCCAGTCGGTCAGCCGGGGCCAAACCGAAGCGGCCAGCGCCCTGGGGCTCAACCCCCGGCAAACCATGCGCTTGGTGGTGCTGCCGCAGGCCCTGCGGGTCATCATCCCGCCCATGACCAACCAGTACCTGAACCTGACCAAAAACTCATCGCTGGCCGTGGCCGTGGGCTACCCCGACGTGGTGTCGGTGGCCAACACCACCATCAACCAGAGCGGGCGGGCCGTGGAATGCATTGCCATCATCATGGTGGTGTACCTCAGCACCTCCCTGAGCACCTCGGTGTTCATGAACTGGTACAACGCCCGCAGCGCCATCAAGGAGCGTTAAGCCATGAAGCCCATGAACCCCATGAACCCTTCCACCAGCTTCACCCCCATTGCGCCGCGCCCCTCGCCGGTGCGCACCACCGGCCCGGTGGCCTGGGCCCGCAGCAACCTCTTCAGCAGCCCGGCCAACACCCTCACCACCCTGTTCGTGCTGGGCCTGGGTCTTTACATCCTGCCCGGCGTGTTCCAGTGGGGCGTGCTGCATGCCGTGTTCGCGCCCGATGCCAGCGCCTGCCAAGCCGCCCGTGGCCAAGGGGCCTGCTGGGGCGTGGTCACCGAGAAATACCGCCTCATCCTGTTTGGCCGTTTCCCCTACGAAGAACACTGGCGGCCCCTGCTGGCCACCAGCCTCATGCTCGGCGGTCTGGTCATGAGCTGCATGCGCCGGTTCTGGCAAGCCTGGCTGGGCCTGCTTTGGGTAGGCATCATGGCGCTGTTCTTCATCTTGATGAGTGGCGGCCTGTTTGGCCTCTCGCCCGTGCGCACCGACCTGTGGGGCGGCCTGCCGCTGACCGTGCTGCTGGCCACCGTGTCCATTTTTCTGGCCTTCCCGTTGTCCATCGTGGTGGCCCTGGGGCGGCGCAGCAACTTGCCCGCCATCCGCTCGGTGTGTGTGGTGTACATCGAACTCATCCGGGGCGTGCCGCTCATTTCGGTGCTGTTCATGGCCTCGTTCATGTTCCCGCTGTTCATGCCGCAAGGCGTGTCCATTGACGTGCTGACCCGCGTCATCGTCGGCATCACCCTGTTTGCCGCCGCCTACATGGCCGAAATCATTCGCGGTGGCCTGCAAGCCATACCCAAAGGCCAGCTAGAAGCCGCCGCCACCCTGGGCCTGAGCTACTGGCAAACCCAGCGCAAAATTGTGCTGCCGCAAGCCCTGGCCATGGTGGTGCCCAGCATCATGAACAACTTCATCTCCATCTTCAAAGACACCTCGCTCGTCACCATCGTGTCCATGTACGAACTGACCGGCGCGCTGTCACTGGCCTTGAATTCCGATGTGGACTGGCGCCCCTTCAAGATCGAAGCCTATTTCTTCATCACCCTCATCTATTTCGCGTTCTGTTTCGCCATGTCGCGCTACAGCCTGTGGGTTGAAAAACAGCTCAACAGCAGCAAAGCCCGCTGAAACCGCACCCAGAAGGAACCCCCCTCATGACCGACACCGCTGCTGCCGCCGCCGAACCCATCATCCGCTTTGAAAAAGTCAACAAGTGGTACGGCAACGACTTTCATGTGCTGCGCGATATTGACCTGAACGTAGCCAAAGGCGAACGCATCGTCGTCTGCGGCCCATCGGGCTCAGGCAAATCCACCCTGATCCGCTGCATTAACCGCCTAGAAGAACACCAGCAAGGCCGCCTGATTGTGGACGGCACCGAATTGACCGACGACATCAAAGCCATTGACCAAGTGCGCAAAGAAGTCGGCATGGTGTTCCAGCAATTCAATTTGTTTCCGCACCTCACGGTGTTAGAAAACCTCACCCTATCGCCTATGTGGGTAGGCAAAGTGCCCAAAAAAGAAGCCGAAGAACGCGCCATGCAGCAACTGAAACGGGTGCGCATTGCCGAACAAGCCAGCAAATACCCGCTGCAACTCTCCGGCGGCCAACAACAGCGCGTCGCCATTGCCCGCGCCCTGTGCCTCACGCCCAAAATCATGCTGTTTGACGAGCCCACCTCCGCGCTCGACCCAGAAATGATTAAAGAAGTCTTGGACGTGATGATTGAATTGGCCAACCAAGGCATCACCATGATTTGCGTCACCCACGAAATGGGCTTCGCCAAAGCCGTGGCCGACCGCGTCATCTTCATGGACCAAGGCCAAATCGTGGAACAAAATACCCCCCACGAATTCTTCAACAACCCGCAAAACGAACGCAGCCGAGATTTCTTGTCGAAGATTCTCGGGCATTGAAGTATCTTGCCCCCTCTCCCGCCTACGGGAGAGGGCTGGGGTGAGGGTGCATTACTCCTTCCCCCGCTGGGGGAAGGCTGGGATGGGGGCCAGCACCAACCCCCCATCCCACCCAAAAACCCCACACTAGATTCAAGAATTTCCGCCCTTTTTGGGGCTATAGTGTGGGCGTTATGTTTACTCGTCGAACTGGCTGGGTGTGCTGGGTTTCGGGGGTTTCTTGCGCTTGTTTGTTTGAACAGCTTTTGGGTTGTCATACGCTGATTTTTGTATTTTCTGTGATAAATCTTGGGTAACTTATATTGCTAAGTCCAGTTTATTACGCAGGATTTGCGGTGTAAATTATGTTATGCATCATTACTAAGCCATCAAATAAGTTACTTCATGCGGGTTTACCCGTAAGTCTTTGATTTATACGAATAAATCTCGATGTGATCGAAAATTCATATGAATAAACATACCTAATTTCTTAGTAACCTACGAGCGATTAGCCACGACATGAACATCTGCGACGCAAACTTGGCCCTTGAACTGGAAGTACGGCGGTTCATCGAAAACGTTGGCGATATTAAAGAGGAGTCGATCACAGATTTTCTCGTGTGGAAATGGCGCGAGCTAGACAAGCGCTTCAAGTACATACGTCTCCACCCTTTCAATCATGAAGAGGAAAGCTCACGAACCGGTGCCGATTTCGATATTGAACTCTGGCTGGTCGGCCGTAGTCATCATGTAGCACTTGCCGTGCAGGCCAAGAAGTTTCTGAAACGAACCGATTCTTATGTAGCTCGCTTGCGCTACCCAAGAGGAACAAAGAGCCAAATGAACAAGCTTTTGTCCTACGCGTCGAAGTCGAATCGCATCCCGCTCTACTTCATCTATTCGACTCCGTCTGCAACAGCCCAAACGATGTGTCCTGGTAAGGCTGGGTCGCCCGGTGCGGTGTTCATGGGCCATGCGCGGCGGTTCGAGGAGTACGCTGATGGCAAGCACGGAAGGTGGATTACGAGAGATCAACTCCTAAGAATCACAAATCCGTTTCATTGCATGTTTTGCTGCCCTTTCGCGCAGCATGGCGACTACTTTGATCACTACTTCGGTGTCCTGAGCGAGGAACGTCAGCGATACAACAACGAGTCGTTGCCGAACTATGTTCGGCAATTGCTACAACAAGGCGACGTTCTAATCGATATTCAGAAAGAGGAAGCACCCCGTCAGTTTCGCCATGTCGCGGTCTACGATATGCGAAATGATGCATATTAAGCCATCAAGTAAGTTACTTCATGCGGGTTTACCCATAAGTCTTTGGTTTGTATGAATAAATCTCGATGCGATCGAAAAATTCATATGAATAAACATACCTAATTTTTCAGTATTACCATGACAACTCGGCTGTGCGTTAATTGTAATTCAATAATTCCAAGTTCGCGAATATCAGTTAATCCCGGTGCCAACCGATGCATCAAGTGTCAAACTAATTTTGAAAAGACCAACGACATTAAGATGAAAATTGATGATGTCAATAAATCAATTGATATTGTTAACCGTGAAACCAAAAATAGAAAAACAAAACCAGCCATTATTGCGCAGTCAAAAACAATCTGTCCACATTGTGGAATCAATGTAATACATCTTGCCAAGCACATACGAAAAGTGCATAAAGAGCATACAAAAATAGAAAACGCTGATAATACTGTTATCTCCTATAGTTGCACAGACAGTAACGAAAATTGTTTTCGATGCGTGGACATCGGCTTTTATAAACCAAAAAGTTTTACAAAAGAAAATGCATCTGTTCCTTTAAGTAAGCCAATCAATTCATCAAAAAGGCTAGTAACGAACAAAAAACTTCAAGCAGCATCTACACATCTCTGTGAAGTATGTCAAAAAGTATTTGAAACAAATTATTTGCTTTCGCTGCATCGTAAACAAGAGCACACATACAGTATAACCATTCAAAATCCTGTAACAAATAGGCTTTCCAAGAAAAAAATCACTACAAATATCCGCGATATGGTAAAAACAGCGAAAAATCCCAAGTCTTACGAGAAAGCTTCAGGAAACCAAAGATTTTTTTGCCCAATATGTAAGAAAAAATTTAAAGATAAAAATGGCACATTAATGCATATAAAAGCAATACATGCTCTTGAGTCAGAATCTCTCATAATCTCACCAAATCAAAAGCGTCATCCAGCCAAGTTATCTTCTTCCCCTCAAGCCTCCAAGCAGTTACCAACCTACCACCAAATTTCTGATCTAGTTAAGCCGCAGCGTGAATCTAAATTTGACGGAAGCCGAGATTATTACAACAACTACCGAGAAAACGGAAAGTTCGGATCGCATGCAAGTCATGACGCTTACGGCGACGAGGATTTCGCCTAACCCTGCCGTTCCAGCGGATCTGCTTCGTCGCCCACTGAATTTCAATGTTAGACATAAAGCAGAAAATTCACCATGCCTACCATTTCAATGTTCTACGGCATTCTGATCCGCATGTTTTTTACGAGACGGAAAAACACAACATATCGAATATCAGGGACAGACTTCCGCTTACGCTATCGAGAACGACGCGGTATTAGAAAGCGCAATCCCGCTACTAAGACCTCAATGTCAGGTTCCTTGCGCCGGCTGGTGAAAACAGGGCGGGTATCAAGTTGTGCGTTCATTCAGAAATGGTAACTTAGTTGATGTGATATGTGATTGTGCTTTGTTAATTTATTAGTAGCGCAATTCACAACAAGTAACGCCACCTTTCATGATCAAGTCCTTCCAACACAAAGGCTTACGCAAGCTCTACGAGACGGGAAGCCTCGCGGGTGTTCAGGCGAGTCACGGAAAACGTCTTCGTATGCAGTTGGCAGCCTTGGACACAGCTCAAACCATTGAGGATATGGACATTCCCGGCTTTCGGTTGCATCCGCTGAAAGGCGAATTTCAGGGGCGATGGTCGATTACGGTGAACGCAAATTGGCGGATAACATTTGAATTCAAAGATGGAAACGTCTATGTTCTAGATTACGAGGATTATCACTGATGCCCATGCACAATCCCCCCCATCCTGGCGAGTTCATCGTTGGCGTTTATCTTGAGCCAAACGGAATCCGCGCTAAAGAACTCGCCGAAAAGTTAGATGTGTCTGCTTCAACACTGGGCCGAATTCTCAAGGGTTCTGGTCGTATCACGCCAGAAATGGCCCTTCGGCTCTCTAAGTCGGTGGGACGTTCGCCAGAAAGTTGGCTGGCGATGCAAGATGCCCATGATCTCTGGCTTGCGCGCAAGAACGTGGACTTGGAACGGGTTGGTAAGCTTAAATTTTCAACCGTCTAAATATTTGCATCAAAGGGGGCTGAAACCATCCATCCCCCGCAAAAATTTATACACCATCGCATTTACCCAGACAGGCTGAACCAAAATGCAAAGAATTTCTTAACCATGAACGGAAAAGAAGTTATCGCAAAATTGAAAGCCGCCGGGTGGTCACTTGATCGAATCAACGGTAGCCACCACATCATGACCAACGGAAAGTCCGCCGTACCCATTCCGGTACACACATTGGTTCAGGCTTGTTAGCCGCCATACAGCGTCAAACAGGTGTAAAACTCAAGTGAGGCGAAAAATGGAAATCAGATACCCGGCAAAAATTGAGTTGCAAGAAAGTGGTCAATATTTGGTCACTTTTATTAACTTTGACGACACTTTTTCTGAAGGTGCAACGATAGAAGAAGCCATCTTTAACGGCGCAGAGGCTTTATCGGGCATGCTGGCCTGGAAGCTGGATTCTGAAGTTGATATTCCAAAACCCAGTCAACATTTTGAAGGCGCGCACTACATTGCGCCTGATGCCAAAACACAGTCGGCCATGCTTTTGCGGTTTGCCCGTGGTGAACGCACACTTTCCGATGTGGCTCGTGCTTTAGAAACCTCTTGGCCAGCGGCTCGTCGCCTTGAAGACGCAAAACATTCGCCTTCTCTGAAAACAATAGAACGTGCAGCCGCAGCACTCGGGAAACGGCTGGTTCTTGTTCTTGAATAACCCATCCTCAGCAGAAAAGCCACACGCAAGGAATTGAAAAAAGGCCCAGCAAAGCCCCTCGCATTCACTGCACCACCTGTCGTTTTATCATCCCCACCCATGCGCCACCTCTTGCTCGCCCTCATGATCGCCTTGCTGCCCCTGCGCGCTTGGGTGGGCGATGCCATGGCGGTGTCGATGTGGGGCGCAGTGGCCAGCCCGAATGCAGCAGCCCAAGCCGCTTGCCCCGACCATGCCCACACCAGCGACACGGCCAGCGCACAACAACCCGCCGAACACGGCGCACAGCCCCACGCCGCTGACAGCGCCCACACCGCGCAACACAGCCCGCACCCGCACAGCGTTTGCGATGTGTGCAACGGCCCTGTGTTGCCGGGGGTTGCGCAGCACAGCGCAGCCGCTGCACAGGTGCATGCCCGGCTGACCCGGCCCGCCACGCGCTTTGCCAGTGTGGCGCTGCCGCAAGGCACCAAGCCACCCATTTCCTGAGCTTTCACACCCAAGGTGCGTCCGCCGCTGCCCCCAAAGGCTTGCGCGGTGGACGCTTAGGTTTTGTCTGTTCAGGAGATTTTGATGCCTGCTTTTGCGTCTATTTTTGGGCCAATGCCAAGGCCCGCTGCGCTGTGGTGTGCCGCTGCGCTGTGCGCCGTACCAGCGCTGGCCGAGCCTTCGGCAGCCCTTCGCGCCGCCGACCCGGCCACGCCCGTTGGGGCTGTTACTGTGACAACGCCGCCCCCAGCCCCAGCGCAGCCGCTGGAATTGCCCACCGACATCGCCCGTGCGCGGCAGATCTGGCAACAGGCCAATGCGCAAGTGGCCGAATTTCCGCGTGGGCATATCGACATTCTTCGCTGGGAGGCGCAAAACCCCGGCGCACCGGCCACCGAAACACCCGCGTCCACCGGCCCCGCGTTAAGCGTGGCCGAGGCCGTGCGCCTGTCGCTGCGCCAGCGGCCTGACCTGTTTGCCCACGCAGATATGAACGCGCTGGAACGTGCCGCCGTGCAGCGCGCCTATGCGGCCCATGTGCAGGCGGTACACAGCGCCTGGGCGCAAGCCGTGGCCGCCCGCCACAGCCTGCTGCGGGCAGACGAGGCTTTGTCTGCCGCCCGCACCGGCGTGGCCCTGGGCCAGCGCATGGTGCAAGCGGGCAACTGGAGCTGGGCCAAACTGCTGCGCGAACAACTGACCGAAGCCGCCGCCCAACAAGCCGCCGCCCGTGCCCAAGCAGCGCAAACCCGTGCCAACGAGCACCTAGCCCAGCTGCTGGGCTTGTGGGACAGTGCCGCCCTGGCCGATCTGCTGCAAGGCCTGCCCGCCAGCCTGCCCGCACTGCCGCCCACACTGCAACCCGGCCAAGATGCGCAGGGTGCCGACATCGCCCCCAGCGAGATAGAGGCCGCCGTGCTGCGCAGCGACCCCACCCTGGCTTGGCAACGCACCGAGCTACAGCGCTTGCAGCAAGCCCTACCGCCGCAGCGGCTGGCCCACTGGGCACAGGCCCTAGACAAAGCCTTGGGGGCCGAT
Organism: Pseudomonadota bacterium; assembly: GCA_041192045.1. GTDB lineage: Bacteria > Pseudomonadota > Gammaproteobacteria > Burkholderiales > Burkholderiaceae_C > Hydrogenophaga. Next base: position 13,040 of record JBEENR010000003.1, read on the forward strand.
ACCACCCACCCGGCACAGGGCTCACCCTGGCAAGCGCCCACGCTGTACGACCTGCCCTTGCTGCGTGACCACGCGCTGGCCAAGGCCGTGCAGGCCGAAGCGCAACTGCTGCAAGCCGCCACCCAGCGCCGATCCATGGCCCGCGAAGCCTGGGCGCAGCTGCAAGCCGCCTATGCCCACGCCCTGCATGCGCAAAACATACTGGCCCCGCTACAGGCCACGCTGGAGCAAGAAACCCTGCTGCGCTACAACGGCATGCTGCAAAGCACGTGGGACTTGCTGGCCCAAGCCCGCGAACGCATGGCCGCACTCGACGCAGCCCACCAAGCCCGGCGCGATTTCTGGTTGGCCCATGCCGCTTGGCAAGCCCTGCTGGCCGGTGGCGACGACCAAAGCCCCGGCCTAGCGTCCGCCGCCGCCAGCCGCAACCCCACCCCCGAAGGACACTGACCATGCCGCCCACCCTGAACCGCCGCCACTTCTTTGCCGGTGCCGCTGCCACCGCCGTGGCCACCGCCAGCGTCAGCCGCGCCGCCTTGGCCGGTCTGCCCGAAGCGGTGCACAACGCCAGCGCCGAGACCGCCGCGCCCTACACACCACCCGGCACCACCGGCGCGGGCCGCCCCTACAACCCGGTCGTCACCCTGAACGGCTGGACCCTGCCCTGGCGCATGAACCAAGGCGTGAAAGAGTTCCACCTAGTAGCCGAGCCGGTCGTGCGCGAAATGGCCCCGGGTTTTCTGGTGAACATGTGGGGCTACAACGGCCAAAGCCCCGGCCCCACCATTGAGGTGGTGGAAGGCGACAAGGTGCGTATTTTTGTCACCAACCGCCTGCCCGAGCCCACCACCATCCACTGGCACGGCCAGCGTTTACCCAACGGCATGGACGGGGTGAGCGGCCTGAACCAGCCCTACATACCCGCTGGCAAAACCTTTGTGTACGAGTTTGAAGCGCGCCGCCCCGGCACCTTCATGTACCACCCACACGCCGACGAAATGACGCAAATGGCTATGGGCATGATGGGCTTTTGGGTCACGCACCCCAAGCAAAAACACCCGCTGATTGACGACGTGCAGCGCGATTACTGCTTCTTGCTCAACGCCTTTGACGTGGAGCCCGGCAGCATGACCCCGCAGGTCAACACCATGCTGGACTTCAACATCTGGGCCTTCAACAGCCGGGTGTACCCCGGCCTGAGCCCGCTGGTGGCGCGGCTGGGCGACCGGGTTCGGGTGCGGGTGGGCAACCTGACCATGACCAACCACCCGGTTCACATCCACGGCATTGAATTTGAAGTGACCGGCACCGACGGCGGCCCGGTGCCCAAAACCGCGCGCTGGCCCGAGGTGACCACCGACGTGGCCGTGGGCCAGATGCGGCAAATTGAATTTTTAGCCGACGAACCCGGCGACTGGGCCATGCACTGCCACAAAAGCCATCACACCATGGGTGCGATGGGCCACGGCGTGCCCACCCTGATCGGTGCCGACCACCGGGGCTTGGTGCAAAGCCTGCAACGCGCCGTGCCTGACTACATGGTCATGGGCGAGCGCGGCATGGCCGACATGAAAGAGATGCAAATGGAGCTGCCCCACAACACCCACCCCATGATGACCGGCACCGGCCCTTACGGCCCCATTGGCATGGGTGGCATGTTCACTGTGCTGAAGGTACGCGCCGACCAGAAACCCGGCGACTACACCGACCCCGGCTGGTACACGCAACCGCCCGGCACCCAGGCCCGCGAAGTGGCTACGCCCAGCGCGCCAGCAGCCAGCGCCGACAACAGCCACGCACCCGCCAGCGCCAGCGTGCGCAAACCCCAAGGCCACAGCCACCATTGACGCACATGAAGAGGCAAACCATGACAAACGCAACCCCCCAACCCAACCGCCGCCGTTTTCAGCAACTGCTGCTGAGCCTGCCCCTGCTGCCGGTGGCTGCCTTGCCCCATGTGGCCAGCGCCCAAACCACCCCCGCACTGCCCGTCATGCAAGTCTGGAAAGACCCGGACTGCGGCTGTTGCAACGATTGGATTCGCTACCTAGAGCGCGAAGGCTTTCAGGTCCAGCGCTTTGATGGTGGCAACACCGCCGTCCGCAAGCGCCTGGGGCTGCCGATGCAGTACGCCTCGTGCCACACCGCCTTGATTGCAGGTTACGTGGTCGAAGGCCATGTGAACGCGCGCGAAATCCGCCGCCTGCTGACTGAAAAACCCCGCGCGCTGGGCCTGTCGGTGCCGGGTATGCCGGTGGGCAGCCCCGGCATGGATGGCCCCGAATACGGCACCCGCAAAGACCCTTACGACGTGCTCTTGATCCTGCCCGACGGCAGCAGCCGTGTTTACCAGTCGTATTTCCGAACCTGAAACCTGAGCCCACCACCATGAAACACAGCCTGAAGACCCCCACGCCCATGCCACGCAAGTGCTCAACCCTGCCTGCCTTGCTTTTACTGCCTGCTCTGCTAACGGGGCCTCAAGTTTGGGCGCAACACACCCACGATCACGGTACGGTGCCAGCGACTGCCCAGACGAGTTCTGCACCGTCCGTGGATGAAAGACCATGGGTCGGGGCCGAACTGCGTCGGATTGACGCAGTGGCGGGCAAAGTCACCCTCAAGCATGGCGAAATCCGCAACTTGGACATGCCCCCCATGACCATGGTCTTTACGTTGCGTGAAAAAGCGCTGCTGGGCACCCTGAAGGCGGGTGACCGCGTGCGCTTTCAGGCTGACCAGATCAACGGCGTGTACACCGTGTTGGCGCTAGAAGCCCTGCCCTGAGCCCCCCACAGGGGCCAGGGCAGAAAGAATCCCAGCTAAAGAACCCCAGCGGGATCAGCCTGCCGTGGCCTCTTCGGGCTTGGCCTTGCCCTCTTTCTTGGGCAGTGGCTGGATGTCGAGCTTGACTTCTTGCGTCTCTTTGCCGTCTTCGGTGGTTTTGCTCTCCAAGTCCACCGTCAGGCGGCCACCCTCGGTCAGGCGACCAAACAGCAGTTCGTCGGCCAAGGCACGGCGGATGGTGTCCTGAATCAGGCGCTGCATGGGGCGCGCACCCATCAGGGGGTCAAAACCCTTTTTGGCCAAATGTTTGCGCAAGGCATCGGTGAAGGTGACTTCCACCTTTTTCTCGGTAAGTTGACCTTCGAGTTGCAGCAGGAATTTGTCCACCACGCGCAGGATCACGTTTTCGTCCAGCGCCTTGAAGCTCACCATGGCATCGAGCCGGTTGCGGAATTCGGGGGTGAACATGCGCTTGATGTCGGCCATTTCGTCACCCGATTCACGCGGGTTGGTGAAGCCGATGGTGGCCTTGTTCATGGTTTCCGCGCCCGCATTGGTCGTCATGATGAGGATGACATTGCGGAAATCGGCCTTGCGTCCGTTGTTGTCGGTCAGGGTGCCGTGATCCATGACCTGCAACAGCACATTGAAAATGTCCGGGTGGGCTTTTTCAATTTCGTCCAGCAACAGCACGCAATGCGGTTTTTTCGTGACGGCCTCGGTCAGCAAGCCGCCTTGGTCAAAACCCACATAACCGGGGGGCGCACCAATCAGGCGGCTCACGGCATGGCGCTCCATGTATTCGGACATGTCAAACCGAATCAGCTCAATGCCCATGATGTAGGCCAGTTGCTTGGCCGCTTCGGTTTTGCCCACGCCGGTGGGGCCGCTGAACAGGAAAGCGCCAATGGGCTTGTCGGCCTTGCCCAAGCCAGAGCGGGCCATTTTGACGCTGGAAGCCAATACCTCCAGGGCTTTGTCTTGACCAAAGACCACGCTCTTGAGGTCGCGCTCCAGCGTCTGCAATTTGCTGCGGTCGTCGTTGGACACATTGGCGGGCGGAATGCGGGCGATTTTGGCCACGATTTCTTCCACCTCGTTGCGGCTGATGGTTTTCTTGCGCTTGGACGCAGGCAGGATGCGCTGAGCCGCACCGGCTTCGTCAATCACGTCAATCGCTTTGTCGGGCAAATGGCGGTCGTTGATGTATTTGGCACTCAATTCGGCAGCGGCTTGCAGGGCAGCCAGTGCGTATTTCACGTTGTGGTGCTCTTCAAAGCGCGATTTCAGGCCTTTGAGAATGTCCACGGTTTGTTCCACCGAGGGCTCCACCACATCCACTTTTTGGAAGCGGCGCGAGAGCGCAGCATCTTTCTCAAAAATGCCCCGGTATTCGGTGAACGTCGTGGCCCCGATGCATTTCATCTGGCCGCTGGAGAGCGCGGGTTTGAGCAAGTTGGACGCATCCAGCGTACCGCCCGAAGCGGCACCCGCGCCAATCAGGGTGTGGATTTCGTCAATGAACAGAATGGCATGGGGTTTGTCTTTCAGCGATTTCAATACCCCCTTGAGGCGCTGTTCAAAATCGCCCCGGTATTTGGTGCCCGCCAGCAAAGCACCCATGTCCAGCGAATACACCACGGATTCGGTCAAGATTTCGGGCACATCGCCCTGGGTAATGCGCCAGGCCAAGCCTTCGGCAATGGCGGTCTTGCCCACGCCAGCCTCGCCCACCAGCAGCGGGTTGTTTTTGCGGCGGCGGCACAGAATTTGGATGACGCGCTCCACCTCAAAATCACGCCCGATGAGCGGGTCAATCTTGCCGTCTTTGGCCAGCTGGTTGAGGTTTTGCGTGTACTGCTCCAGCGGCGAGGCTTTTTCGTTGGGCTTGCCTTCGTTGGCCTGCTCTTCGTTCTCCGAGGCCGATTCGCTGCTGGGCTTGTTGGCCTCGGGCGGGTCGCTCTTGCGGATGCCGTGGGCAATGAAATTCACCACGTCCAAGCGGGTCACGCCTTGCTGGTGCAGGTAATAGACGGCGTGCGAGTCTTTTTCGCCAAAAATGGCTACCAGCACGTTGGCACCGGTCACTTCTTTCTTGCCATTGCCCGTGCTTTGCACATGCATGATGGCGCGCTGAATGACGCGCTGAAAACCCAGCGTGGGCTGGGTGTCCACATCGTCAGTACCGGCCACCTGCGGCGTGTTGTCCTTGATGAAGGTGGTCAAGGACTTGCGCAGATCGTCGATATTGGCCGAGCAAGCACGCAGCACTTCGGCAGCACTCGGGTTGTCGAGCAAGGCCAGCAGCAAATGCTCAACGGTGATGAATTCATGTCGTTGCTGACGGGCCTCGACAAAGGCCATGTGCAAGCTGACTTCAAGTTCCTGGGCAATCATGGATTCGTCCTTTGAGCGTGGTGAAAAAAGAGGAAAACCGGGTAGCGACGTGCCGGTTCAAGGCTTGTGGGCAAATGAGGCGGCGGTGGGTTTATTCAACCGGCTCGCACACACATTGCAGCGGATGGCCTGCTGCGCGGGCGGTTTGGATGACTTGCTCCACCTTGGTGGTAGCGACATCACGGGTGTAAATGCCGCAAACGCCTTTACCTTCGAGGTGGATTTTCAGCATGATCTGGGTGGCGGTTTCGCGGTCTTTGCTGAAGAACTCTTGAATCACATGCACCACGAACTCCATGGGCGTGAAGTCGTCGTTGAGCAGGACCACCTGAAACATCTGGGGTGGCTGCACGCGCTGGGTGCGGCGCTCCAGCACGGTGGCTGCATCACCGCCGCTGGGCGGTGGCAGGACAGGGTTGTCGGGTTTTTTGGGGTTCTGGGTTGCCATGTTTTTCATTTTAGCGATGCCAGCGCAGCCTGCGGGCCTGTACAGGTTTAACAGGCGTGCAGCGGATTCTGGCCTGCTGTCAGCTGGATAATCCGGCACCGCCAAACTGGCAAGCCAGCCCTATCAACCGTCACCATGTCTGCCCACACCCTTGACCACTATGCCGTGATTGGCCACCCCATCAACCACAGCAAATCGCCGCTGATTCACAGCCTGTTTGCACAGGCCACCGGGCAGGCGCTGCACTACACCGCCATTGAAGCGCCGCTGGACGGGTTTGCAGCTGTTGTGCAGGCTTTCCGGGCTAAGGGAGGGCGTGGCCTGAATGTGACACTGCCCTTCAAGCTGCAAGCCTTTGCCCTGGCGACCGACCCGCAGCCATCGGCCCAGCTGGCAGGTGCGGTAAATGCCCTGAAATTTGAAGATGACCGGATTTATGCCGAAAACTTCGATGGATTGGGTCTGGTCAACGACATTCAGCGCAATCTGGGCGTGTCGCTGCGCGGCAAACGGGTGCTGCTGTGTGGAGCAGGTGGGGCGACACGCGGGGCCATCCTGCCCATTGCCCTTGAAAAACCGGCCTGCTTGGCCGTGGCCAACCGCAGTGCCGACAAAGCGCACCAGCTGCGACATGACTTTGCCGCGCACACCGATCTGCAAACCGGTAGTTATGCTGACTTGGCGGGTGAATCGTTTGACGTGGTGCTCAACGCCACCTCAACCGGTCTGACGCAGACTGCGCTACCCCTGCCCGAAGGCATTTTTGCCCCCGGCGCACTGGCGTATGAACTGGTTTATGGCAAGGGTCTGACCCCATTTTTACGGCAGGCACAGGCAGCGGGCGTGCAGCAGCTGGCCGATGGTGTGGGCATGTTGGTGGAACAAGCCGCCGAAGCGTTTGCTTGGTGGCGGCAGGTACGGCCCGACACCCGGCCTGTGATTGAACGCTTGACGGTGCCGCTGGTTTAAGGAGGTTTAAGGAGGTCAGCGGCTTTGTCCGCCATGCTCAGCGCTGCGCCTTCAGGGTCTCGAAGGCATCGTTGACGCGCTTGAAAGCCGTCTCGGCCAACTGCCGTACTAGCGGCGAGACATGGCCCAAGCGGTCCGGGTGGTACTGCTGTAACAGCGAACGCCGGGCGCGTTCTACCTGCGGCCACGGGCTGTCGGCTGGCAGCCCCAGCACAGCCCAGGGGTCTTGGTTGTCGTCGGCAGACCCGTCTGGCGCAGCATGGTGCTGGTGCGCCTCTTCGTCAGCGTCGGTGTCTGTGTCAGTCTGTGCCGCCGTGGGCAGTGCCTGCACCAAGCAGACCAGCCCCTGCCAATGCACGGCGTATTCGGTGTGGCAGTGCGGGCAGCGGATCTCGCTGGCGCTGGCCAGATGGGGAACGCGCAGGCGCTTGTGGCACTGCACGCAGCCCAAGACGGCACTGGCGGGCGGTGTTTCGGCGGCACTGGCCCGGCTGCTGGTGCTGTCGGTCTGCGGCAAAGCACTGCGCAGTTGGGCACGCAAACGCTCGGCTCTGGACGGTGGGCGGGATTCGAGTTCGGCCAGCACGCAGCGCAGCACGCCGGGTTTGTCGGCATGGGCTTGAAACAGCATGGTCAGCTCATCCAGCGACAGGTGCTGCAAGGCCCGTGCCGGGTTGGGCGGTGGTTGTAGCACCCAGTCTGCCGGGTCGGGCCGGGTCATTTCACGCAGGTGCAGCAGGTCTGCCGCCGTGAGGTCGTCGTGGGCCAGCAGTTCATCGGTGCTCAGCAGACCCGCGAGGTGCAGCACGGTCAACCGCGGCAGCCCCAACAAGGCCATGCAGCCCTGCAAGACATCGTCATCCAGCGATTCAATGGGCCGCAAGCCCACGCGCAACTGGCTCAGGCTCCAGTAGCTCACCCCCAGCGCCTGGGCCAACTGGCTCAGCGACAGATCGCGTTCCGTCGCACACTGCGTCAGCGCCGCTGTCAGCAAACCGCCAGGACGAGACCGCTCGGCCACATCCAGCCGCCCGCTCCAAGCCAGCGGAGCACTGGCCGTGCCCGCGCCATGCGGCTGTGCGTGCGGATGCGTTTGGGTGGCTGGCATGGCCCGGCTGGTTGGTGAACGGGCTCAGTGCTTCACGGTATCGGGCTGCACAGCGGCACCAGGCAGCCGGGTGGCCGCGGCGTGTTGGGCGGCCACTTCTTCGTCGGTCAGCGGGACGGGCAGGCGCTCCAGCGCGATGGAAAACACCTTGTCAATCCACTTGACTGGCACGATCTCCAGTCCCTGCTTCACGTTGTCGGGGATGTCGGCCAAGTCTTTGACGTTGTCCTCGGGGATGATGACGGTCTTGATACCGCCGCGCAGCGCGGCCAGCAGCTTTTCCTTGAGGCCACCAATCGCAGTCACTTCGCCACGCAGGGTAATTTCGCCCGTCATGGCAACATCGGCCCGCACCGCAATGCCGCTAAGCGCCGAGACCAAGGCGGTCGTCATGGCTGCCCCTGCGCTGGGGCCGTCTTTGGGTGTGGCCCCGTCAGGCACGTGGATGTGAATGTCGAACTGGCTGAACTGCTCGTTACGGATGCCTAGGGCATGGGCGCGGCTGCGCACCACGGTGCGGGCGGCTTCTACCGATTCCTTCATCACATCGCCCAGCGAGCCGGTGCGGGTGATCACGCCTTTGCCCGGCATGATGGCCGCCTCGATGGTGAGCAAGTCGCCGCCCACTTCTGTCCACGCCAGACCCACCACCTGGCCCACTTGGTTCTGAGCCTCGGCACGGCCATAGCTGTATTTGCGAACCCCCAGAAATTCATGCAGGTTGTCGGCATTGACCATCACCGGCGCTGCAAACTGGCGCAACAGCAAGCCCTTGACCACCTTGCGGCAGATTTTGCCCAGTTCGCGCTCCAGCGAGCGCACACCGGCTTCGCGGGTGTAGTAGCGCACGATGTCGCGCACAGCATGCTCGTGCACTTGCAGCTCGTCGTCGCGAATGCCGTTGTTGCGGGTCTGCTTGGGCAGCAGGTAGCGCATGGCAATGTTGGTTTTTTCGTCCTCGGTGTAACCCGAGAGGCGAATCACCTCCATACGATCCAGCAAGGCAGGCGGGATGTTCATCGAATTGGAGGTGGCGACGAACATCACGTCCGAGAGGTCAAAGTCCAGCTCGATGTAGTGATCGGAGAACGTGTGGTTCTGCTCGGGATCCAGCACTTCCAGCAGAGCGCTGGAGGGGTCGCCCCGGAAATCGGTGCCCAGCTTGTCAATTTCGTCCAGCAGGAACAAGGGGTTGCGCGTCTCGACCTTGGCTAGGCTTTGCAGCACCTTGCCCGGCATGGCCCCGATGTAGGTGCGCCGATGCCCCCGGATTTCGGCCTCATCGCGCATGCCGCCCAGCGCCATGCGCACGTATTTGCGTCCGGTGGCCTTGGCGACCGACTGTCCCAGCGAGGTTTTGCCCACGCCAGGTGGCCCCACCAAGCACAGGATGGGCGCTTTGACCTTGTCCACCCGCTGCTGCACCGCGAGGTATTCGAGGATGCGATCCTTCACCTTGTCCAGCCCGTAATGGTCTTCGTTGAGCACCTGCTCGGCGTGCGTCAGATCGTGCCGGATTTTGGTTTTCTTGCTCCAAGGCAAGGCCACCAGGGCATCAATGTAGTTGCGCACCACCGTCGCCTCGGCAGACATGGGCGACATGAGTTTGAGTTTTTTCAGCTCGGCTTCGGCTTTTTTGCGGGCCTCGGCAGGCATTTTGGCGAGTTTGATCTTCTTCTCAATCTCTTCCAGATCGGCACCGTCTTCGCCCTCGCCCAGCTCTTTTTGAATCGCCTTGACCTGTTCGTTCAAGTAGAAATCGCGCTGGTTTTTCTCCATCTGCCGCTTGACACGGCCACGGATTTTCTTGTCCACGTTCAGGATGTCCACCTCCCGCTCCAACTGCTCGAACAGGTTTTCGAGGCGCTTGTTGACGGGGTCTAAATCCAGCACCACCTGTTTGGCTTCCAGTTTGAGCGGCAGGTGCGCGGCAATGGTGTCTGCCAGACGACCGGGGTCGTCAATGTTGGCAATCGAGGTCAGGATTTCAGACGGGATTTTCTTGTTCAGCTTAACGTACTGGTCAAACTGTTGCATCACTGCACGGCGCAGCGCTTCGAGTTCGTTGGGCTGCAAATCGGCCCGCTCGGCATCGCGTTCTAGGGGGCAGACGTTGGCGACAAAGTGGGTCTCGCCCTCACGAATCGTGAGCACTTTGGCCCGTTGCAGACCTTCCACCAGCACTTTGACTGTGCCGTCGGGCAGTTTCAGCATTTGCAAGATGGTGGCTACGCAACCCATCTCGAACATGTCGTCGGTGGAGGGTTCATCTTTGGCTGCGGCTTTTTGGGCCACCAGCATGATGCGGCGCTCGGCCTCCATGGCCGCTTCCAGGGCCTTGATGCTTTTGGGGCGACCCACAAACAGCGGAATCACCATGTGCGGAAAGACCACCACGTCGCGCAAGGGCATCAGCGGCAGTTCCAGGGGCAGACTGGGTAAGGCAGGGTGTGCGGACATATTGACCTCAAAAAGACATTTCAACAGGGCTCAGCAGGACACGGTGAAGGCCCTGAGCACGATCAAGCGGACGCACAAAAAAACAGTCAGACCAGCAACAGGGGCAACAGCGTGCCCCTGCATCAGGCCTGTCTGGCGACTTCGCGGTAAACCAGAACGGGCGGCTTGTTGTCGTCAATGGTGGCTTCTTCCACCACCACTTTCTCCACATTGCCCAAACTCGGCAGGTCGAACATGGTGTCGATCAGGGCATTTTCCAAGATGGAGCGCAAACCCCGTGCCCCGGTCTTGCGGGCCAAGGCCTTGCGGGCAATGGCTTTGAGGGCAGCGGGACGCACCTCCAGCGCGGCACCTTCCATCGACAACAACTGGTCAAACTGCTTGACCACCGCATTTTTCGGCTGGGTCAGAATGTCCACCAGCGCCTCTTCGCTCAGCTCGGCCAAGGCAGCGACCACCGGCATGCGGCCCACCAGTTCCGGAATCAGCCCAAAGCGCACAAGGTCATCGGGCTCTACCTGCTTGAAGGTGTCGGTCAGGCTGCGCTGCTGCTTGCTCTTAACCACCGCGCCAAAGCCCATGCCCGAAGCCTCGGTACGGCTTTCGATGATTTTTTCGAGGCCGGCAAACGCCCCACCGCAAATGAACAGCATGTGCGTGGTGTCCACTTGCAGAAAATCTTGGTTGGGATGCTTACGCCCCCCCTGCGGCGGCACCGAGGCCAGCGTACCTTCGATCAGCTTGAGCAAGGCCTGCTGCACGCCCTCGCCCGACACATCGCGTGTGATGGAGGGGTTTTCAGACTTGCGGGTAATTTTGTCAATCTCGTCGATGTAAACAATGCCCTGCTGGGCACGCTCCACATCGTAATTGCAGCTCTGCAACAGCTTGGAGATGATGTTTTCAACGTCCTCACCCACGTAACCGGCTTCGGTCAGGGTGGTGGCATCGGCCATGACAAAGGGGACATTGAGCATGCGCGCCATGGTTTGCGCCAGCAGCGTCTTGCCCGAACCGGTGGGACCAATCAACAGGATGTTGCTTTTGGCCAGTTCCACATCGTCCTTGGGGGCTGTCTGCTTGTGGCGCAGCCGTTTGTAGTGGTTGTACACCGCCACCGCCAGTGTGCGTTTGGCGGTTTCTTGGCCAATGACATAACTGTCCAGATGTGCCTTGAGTTCGGCGGGCGTGGGCAGCGCTTTTTCAGGCGCTTTCACGGCGGCCAGCGGGGGCAGCTCGTCCCGAATAATGTCGTTGCACAGGTCAATGCATTCGTCGCAGATGAACACAGAGGGGCCTGCAATCAGCTTTTTGACCTCATGCTGGCTCTTGCCACAAAAGGAGCAGTACAGCGTTTTTTCGCCATTCTTGGCTTTGGAATCGGCCATAAATTTCAGGTTTCAGGCAATAAGGGCTCAGACAGCACCGGGGCGCTTGTCAATCACTTTGTCAATCAGGCCGTACTCGGCAGACTCGGCAGCGCTGAGGTAGTAGTCGCGCTCGGTGTCGCGCTCAATTTTTTCCAGCGGCTGGCCGGTGCGTTCCGCCAAAATCCGGTTGAGCTGATCGCGTGTCTTGAGGATTTCGCGGGCATGAATCTCGATTTCAGTGGCCTGGCCCTGTGTTCCACCCAGCGGCTGGTGAATCATGATCTTGGAGTTGGGCAAGGCAAAACGCTTGCCTTTGGCACCTGCGGCCAACAGGAAAGCCCCCATGCTGGCGGCCATGCCAATGCACAGTGTGGAGACATCACACTTGATGAAATTCATGGTGTCAAAAATCGCCATGCCCGCACTGACCGAACCACCGGGGGAATTGATGTAGAACGAAATGTCCTTGTCGGGGTTTTCGCTTTCCAGAAACAGCAACTGTGCTACCACCAAGTTGGCCGACTGGTCGTTGACGGGGCCCACCAGAAAAATGACCCGCTCACGCAGCAAACGCGAGTAAATGTCATAAGCACGCTCACCGCGGCCCGATTGCTCGATGACCATGGGCACCATGCCCAGACCTTGAATATCCATTGCACTCATTGTTGACTCCGTGTATTGGCTGAAGATTGAAGCGGTTGGAACTGCCCTAGCGCTGTCTTGGCGCTGTCACATGGCCTGACTGTAACCAAGCCAGGCTCAGCTTTTCGATGGTCGGGGCCATAACCCTGAGAATCAAGAGCAGCAGAAAAAGAGCCGCAGAAAAAAAGGGCGGATGACTCCGCCCCTGCCGGGTGATGGTGGCCCAGGGTAGCCCAGACCGGGCTCACCCGTGTACCGTGTCTCAGGCTTGTTGGCCCATCAGCTCTTCAAAGCTGACCGTCTTGTCAACGACCTTCGCTTTGGACAGCACAAAGTCGGCCACATTGTTTTCCAGAACCACGCCTTGCAGCTCGCTCAGGCGATCTGGGCTGCTGGTGTACCAGCGCACCACATCTTCGGGCTGTTCGTAAGACGACGACAGTTCTTGAACGTGGGCCATCACCTGCTCGGACGTGGCATACAGGCTATTGGCTTTGGCCAGTTCGGACACCACCAAGCCCAGACGCACGCGGCGCTCAGCCTGAGCGGTGAACAGTTGCGGAGGAATCTCAGCCTTCTCGACATCCTTCATGCCACGCTGCTTCATGTCGGCGCGTGCGGCTTCGATCAGGCGTTGTACTTCAGCCTGCACGGCGGCCTTGGGCACATCCAGCTCGGCTTTCTGAGCCAACACATCCATGGCAGCCTGTTTGTTGCGGGCCAGCAGGCGGTATTTGACTTCGCGCTCCAGGTTTTTGCGGATGTCGGCACGCAAACCTTCGACCGTAGAGGTGCTGGCATCGAGCGAAGCGGCAAAAGCATCATCCACATCGGGCAGCACGGGGTACTCGATCTTGTTGAGGGTGATCATGAAGTCGGCGGTTTTACCAGCCACTTCTTTGCCGTGGTAGTCCTCGGGGAAGGCCAATGGGAAAGTTTTGGATTCGCCCACCTTCATGCCCAGCACGGCATTTTCAAACTCGGACAGCATTTGGCCGTCACCCAGCACAAACTCGAAACCTTCGGCCTTGCCGCCTTCAAAAGGCTCGCCGTCGATGTTGCCCACGAAGTCGATGTTCACGCGGTCACCGTTTTCGGTGTAGTTCCACTCTGCGCGCTGCACAAAGGTGCGGCGCTGTTTGCGCAGAATGTCGATCGTGCGGTCAATCGCAGCATCGTTCACCTCGGCGCTGAGCTTTTCCACCTCAACATCCGACAGATCGCCGATCTTGACCTCAGGGTACACCTCAAAAACTGCTTCAAAGACGAGTTGTCCATCCACAGCTTCCTTTTCACTGATGCTGGGTTGACCCACCACACGCAGTTCAGCCTGTTTGACGGCATCGGCAAAAGCGTTGGCGACCTGATCGTTCAACACCTCGTACTGCACCGAATAGCCGTAACGCTGAGAGACCACACTCATCGGCACCTTGCCAGGGCGGAAACCGTCCATCTTGACATCACGGGCCAGACGCTTGAGGCGCTTGCTCACTTCGTTCTGAATGGCCTCGGTGGACACATTCAGGACGATTTTGCGCTCCAGCTTTTCTAGGGTTTCGACGTTCACGCTCATGCTGATCTCCAAAAAAGTACGCGCCAACCCCATGCAAAGCACAGGGCTTGACGCGAAGTGTTCAAGTATTGTGGTGCGCGGGGGGGGACTCGAACCCCCACACCATTGCTGGCGTCAGGACCTAAACCTGGTGCGTCTACCAATTTCGCCACCCGCGCTGCGTTTCTGTGTGCGGATTTTTTTGCCTGCCACACACCGCCTGAGCGATGTCGTTGCAAATTTAATTCCGCTAAACGACAACCTTCTATTCTAGCCTCTCAGCTGAGCCAACTCTGGCGGTACTGGTGGATGCGTTGCTGACTTTTGGCTGACTTTTTGCTCCGTTGCGCCCTGTCAAAATACCGGCTGGGATGTGTGCATGCCCTGTTTCTACGGGGTTCTACCATGTGCCACCCGCGACTGATCACCCGACGACAAACCCGACATACCCCCATGACCACCAGCATCCGCCAGAACGACTTGATCGAATCCATTGCCGCTGCCTTGCAGTACATCAGCTACTACCACCCGGCGGACTACATTGCCCACTTGGCCCGCGCCTACGAGCGTGAGCAAAGCCCAGCGGCCAAAGATGCCATTGCGCAAATTTTGACCAACAGCAAAATGAGCGCCACCGGCCACCGCCCGATTTGCCAAGACACGGGCATCGTCAACGTCTTCCTGAAAGTGGGCATGGACGTGCGCTGGGAAGGCTTCACCGGCAGTCTGGATGACGCCATCAACGAAGGCGTGCGCCAGGGCTACAACCACCCCGACAACATGCTGCGCGCCAGCGTGGTGGCCGACCCGCAGTTTGAGCGCAAAAACACCAAAGACAACACCCCAGCGGTCATCGTCACCGAAATCGTGCCCGGCAACACGGTGGAAGTGACCGTGGCAGCCAAGGGCGGCGGCTCTGAGAACAAGAGCAAGATGGTCATGCTCAACCCCGGCGACAACGTGGTGGACTGGGTGCTGAAAACCGTGCCCACCATGGGCGCGGGCTGGTGCCCGCCCGGCATGCTGGGCATTGGCATTGGCGGCACCGCCGAAAAAGCCGTGCTGCTGGCCAAAGAAAGCCTGATGGACGACCTTGACATGTACGAATTGCAGGCCAAAGCCAGCCGGGGCGACGCGCTCAGCAAAGTCGAAGAAATGCGCCTGGAGTTGTTTGAAAAGGTCAACGCCCTGGGCATTGGCGCACAAGGTTTGGGCGGCCTGACCACGGTGCTGGACATCAAAATCAAGATGTACCCCACCCACGCCGCCAGCAAGCCGGTGGCCATGATCCCGAACTGTGCCGCCACCCGCCATGCCCATTTCGTGATGGACGGTAGCGGCCCGGTTTACATGGACCCGCCCAGCCTCGACCTGTGGCCCAAAGTGGACTGGACCCCCAACACCCAAACCAGCAAACGGGTCAACCTGAACAGCCTGACCAAGGAAGAAGTGGCCAGCTGGAAGCCGGGTGACACGCTGCTGCTCAACGGCAAGATGCTCACGGGCCGTGATGCCGCGCACAAACGCATCCAGACCATGCTGGCCAAGGGCGAGCCGCTGCCGGTGGACTTCACCAACCGCGTCATTTACTACGTCGGCCCGGTCGATCCCGTGCGCGATGAGGCCGTTGGCCCCGCAGGCCCCACCACCGCCACCCGCATGGACGGCTTCACCGAGATGATGCTGGCCCAAACCGGCCTGATTGCCATGGTGGGCAAAGCCGAACGCGGCCCGGTGGCCATTGAAGCCATCAAGAAACACCAAAGCGCTTACCTCATGGCCGTGGGCGGCGCGGCCTACTTGGTGTCCAAAGCCATCAAAACCGCCCAGGTGGTGGGCTTTGCCGACTTGGGCATGGAAGCCATTTACGAATTTGACGTGGTGGACATGCCCGTCACGGTGGCCGTGGATGCGGGCGGCACCAGCGCCCACATCACCGGCCCTGCCGAATGGAGCCAGCGCATTGCCAGTGGCGAATTCAAGGGCATCACGGTGGCCAGCGCTTGATCAGAGCCAGCGACACCGCCAGCGCGCCGATGACGGTCGGGGTTTTTGACAGCGGGGTGGGTGGCCTGAGTGTGCTGCGCGCCCTGCTGGCCGAAATGCCGCAAGTGGCGTTTGTCTATGTGGCCGACAGTGGTTTTGCACCGTACGGCGAACGCAGCGCGCAGGCCGTGAAAGACCGGGCCAGCCGCATCACCCGCCACTTGGTGCAGCAACATCAAATGGATGCCTTGGTGGTGGCCTGCAACACGGCCACCGCTCTGGCCATTGAAGACTTGCGCCACAGCTACCCGCAACTGCCCATTGTGGGCGTGGAACCCGCCCTGAAAACCGCCGCCAGCCTCACGCGCAGCGGCCATGTGGGCGTGCTGGCCACACGCGGCACGCTGCACAGCGAGCGCTTTGCCCGTTTGCGCCGCCACATAGAAGCCGCCACGGCGCACGCCGTGCACTTCATCTGCCAGCCTTGCGATGGACTGGCTGATGCGATTGAGCGTGATGACCCAGCCACCACCTGGCAACTCTGCCAGCGTTACCTAGAAGCCCTGCAAACCCAAACACCTACCGCCATTGACACCCTGGTGCTGGGCTGTACCCACTACCCGTTTGCTGCCGATGTGTTGCAGGAACTGGCTGGCACAGGCGTGCAGCTGGTTGAAACGGGCGCACCCGTGGCACGGCGCACCCGGTCGGTGCTGGCGCTTCACAGCCCGCATGCCGAAGCGGGTCACGCAGCGCCCCGGCTACAACTCTTGTCCACCGGTGACCCGGCCATGCTGACGCAAGCCGCGCGGCGCTGGCTGGGCACCCAGGCCGTCGCAACCGCACTGGTGTGCTGATCTTCAGCCAGCACCCGCATCAAGCCCCCCAAATCCCCACCACAGCCCCGTCATGCTGCGCGGTTTGGTGCCAAACCTTCTCATCCCAACTGCGCGCTGGGTTGCGGTCAAAAACAACTAGGTGCGATTCATCCGCCCCCACTTGCCGGGCGTAACTCACTGTCTGTACCAGCCCTTGGCTGATGATGGCATCCAGCCCACCGCGCAAGATTTTGAGTTCAATCACCACCCGTTGCAGCGGCCCGTGCATGCCTTGTGCGGGGTCAGTGGGCCATTCAATGAACAAATCGGTGCGCCTGCGGCCCAGCCCATACTCCCGGCTGATGCGCCCGCCGCCGTTGATGATGCGCTGCAAAAATGCCTGCATCAGCAGCTGTGGCGCGGCTTCTCGGTAGTCAAAACCCTGGCTCCAAATATCGGCATGTTCGCGGAAGAACTGCTGGAAGGCGGCCAGCAGTTTGTTCATGTCCAGCCGATGGTCAGCACCCACGTACCAGCGCTGTTCTTGGTTGGCAATCATCACCTGCGTGGTCCAGGTCAGTTCACGCGGAATGACTTCTTGGTAAATGCGGTTGGCAATTTGCAAAGACGGTCGGATCGTGATCAGCCCCAAGTCTTCGGTGTATTGCAAATCGTCAGGCCGCACATGCTGAAGCGGCTCCGTCATGTCTTCGCCACTGAGGATGGTGCTGATGACGCTGTGTACGCGGGGCTCGCGCAGCTTGTCGCTGAGCTGCTCTAGGTGCGTGGCCCGCGACTGGATGAGGCGTTCGCGGGCTTGCTGGTAGTCCATCAGACCCAGCCGGGTGCTGCGCTGGCGTGCTGCGCGGTTCTTCCAAGTCAGTTCATGGCCCAGCGCGTTCACCAGCCAAGGCTGACCCTTGGTGTCCCGCCAGAGTTCGGGGAAGATGGCTTCATCAAACACCTGCCCGGTGGCGGTGGTGTGCTGCTGCCACAGGGCGCGGGTTTCTAATTCGGTGAAGCTGCCCATACGCAAGGATTCGGCCTTGATGTTGAAAGCGCTGCCACCGGTGATGACTTGTGCGCCTTCTTGCTCCATGCGGTAGTCGCGCACATCGCGCACGCCACACAGCACGATGGATTGGGGGAAGAAGTCTGGCCGTTGGGCATAGCCTGCGCGGATTTGGCGCAGCAAAGAAATGAGCGTGTCGCCCACCAAGGCATCCACTTCATCCAGCAGTAGCACGGTGGGGCGGCTGCTTGTGCGGGCCCATTGCTCCAGCAGGCTAGAGAGCAAATGTTGGGCGCTGAACTGCGCCTTGTGTTGGTAGAGCCAATGCGAGAGCTGTTCGTCATTCAAATAGCGGCGCACCGAAGCCACGATGGCATCGCACACCGCTGGAATGCCTTGGGTTTCATCGCCGCGTGCGGCCTGTGCGCCTTCAATGTTGGCATAGGCACAGGCATAGTCGCCCGCTTCATTGAGGGCTTTCATCATCGCCAGCAGGGTGCTGGTCTTACCCGTCTGGCGCGGGGCGTGCAACACAAAGTAGCGCTTGGTGGCAATGAGCTGCTGAATCTCCTCCCAGTCCAGCCGGTGCAGCGGGTCTAGGTGGTAGTGATCCTTGGGAATGGTCGGGCCAGCGGTGTTGAAGAAGCGTTCCATGATGAAAACCCGTTACAGAAACAAGCAGTATGCAAGAGGCACTGGCCCGCGACACGCATGCACGGGCCTTATTCAAGCAGCATCTTGCATTACACCTGTCCGCAGCGGCGCAGGCGTAACGCACAGCCCAGGGCCAGCAGCGCACTGCCTGCGGCCAGCCAGAACACACTGGCCAGACCCAGCGCGGATGACAGCAAACCGCCCCCCACCCCACCCAACACACCCGGCAGGCCATAACCCACCACGGTGTAGAGCGCCTGCCCGCGGCCACGCAAGCGCCCCGAAAAATGCTGAGACAACAGCGTGATGCACACCGTGTGGTGCGCTGCAAACGTGATGGCGTGCAAGGCCTGCGCCAGCAGCAGCAATGGCCACACCAGCGGCAGCCCGGCCGTTAGGCCCATGCGCAAGACCATCAGTGCCGCCGCCAGCACCAGCCAGCCCGTTGGCGACAGCAGCGGCAGCCAGCGCCCCTGAAAGAAAAACCAAATGATTTCGATGACGACCGACAAAGCCCAGAGCAGGCCAATGACCGTCTTGCTGTAGCCCAGGCTGTCCAGATAGAGCGAAAAAAACACGTAAATGAAGATGTGCGCCAAGACGTGAAAAAACACCCCGGCAAAGAACCACCGCACCACGGGTAGGCGCAACACCGGCCCCATGTCGGGGTGAACGGCTTCGTGGTGAGCGGCCTCCTGGGTATCGGGCAGCCACCAGGTGCTCAGCAACACGGCCAGCAAAGTCAACACCGTCCAGGTCGGGAAATGCCGCATGCCAAAGCGCTCAAACCACCAGCCTGCCGCCAGCACGGCCAGCATGAAACCCAGCGAACCCCAGAGCCGAATGCGCCCGTAGCGCTGTGAATCAAACGCACCCCCCTCGCTGACGCGGTGCGCCAGCAGCGCCTCACTCATGGGCATCATGGCGCTGGTGTGGGTGAACATGAGCAGCAGCACCACAAACAGCGCCACACCACCCAGCGGAAACCACAAGGCCAGCGACAGCAGCAAGGCCACCGCCGCCCCCAAGCGCAGCAACCGGACGCGCTCGCCGGTGCGATCGCTCAGCATGCCCCAGGCATAGGGTGCAAACAGGCGGGTGACGGACTGCACCGAGGTCAGCACAGCAATGGCCATCAGACCAAAGCCCAGCTCCTTCAACCACAGCGGCAGGTAAGGGCCAAAAAAACCGGCATGCGCAAAATAGCTGGCCGACAGTGCCGCAAACGGCAGCAGCGGCTTTCGCTCACTCACGGGGCTCACTCGCGGGCAACCGCTGCAATATCGGGCGTGCTCACCCGCACATCGCCGCACTGCGCCCGGTGCCGCAAGGCATGATCCATGACGACCAGGGCCAGCAAGGCCTCCAAAATCGGTGCGGCACGGATGCCCACACACGGGTCGTGGCGGCCTTTGGTGATGACTTCCTGTGGCTGTCCGTCCAGGTCAATGCTGTCTCGCGGAATCAAAATGGAGCTGGTGGGCTTGATAGCCACCGACACCTCCAAGTCTTGCCCGGTGCTGATGCCACCCAACACGCCGCCCGCGTTGTTGCCCACAAAACCCGCTGGGGTCAGGGCATCGCCATGCGTGCTGCCACGCTGCGTCACGCAGGCAAAACCGGCACCGATTTCAACGCCCTTGACGGCGTTGAGGCCCATCATCGCGTAGGCAATGTCGGCATCGAGCTTGTCGTACAGTGGCTGGCCCAGCCCTACCGGCATGTTCTTGGCCACCACGCGCAGGCGGGCACCGCAGGAATCGCCGCTCTTGCGCAGCGCATTCATGAAGTCTTCCAGCGCCGATACATCGGCCACCGGCGCAAAAAACGGGTTGTTGGGCACATGCTCCCAGCCCTCAAAGTCAACGGCCACATCGCCAATTTGCGTCATGCAGGCATGGAAGGTGGTGCCGTATTGCGTGTGCAGCCATTTTTTGGCCACCGCACCCGCAGCCACGGTGGGTGCTGTCAGCCGGGCTGAGGAGCGCCCGCCGCCGCGTGGGTCGCGAATGCCGTATTTGTGCCAATAGGTGTAATCGGCATGACCAGGCCGGAAGCTTTGCAGGATGTTGCCGTAGTCCTTGCTGCGCTGATCGGTGTTGCGAATCAAGAGGGCCATCGGCGTGCCGGTGGTCTGCCCTTGGTACACGCCGCTGAGAATTTCCACCGCGTCGGGCTCGTTGCGCTGCGTGACAAACTTGCTGGTGCCGGGGCGACGACGATCCAGGTCAAATTGAATATCGGCCTCGCTCAAGGCCATGCCGGGCGGGCAGCCGTCAATCACGCAGCCAATGGCTGGGCCGTGGGATTCACCAAAGTTGGTGACACAAAAAAGGGTGCCGAAGGTGTTGCCGCTCATAGTGGGCGGCATTATCCCAGAGGGCCAGCAGCGACCCAGGCCGCACTCAAGAAGGCTGGCCCTGGGTGTTTCAGGAACCGGCGGCGGCCTGCTCGTCGGGCCAGTCGCGAATGTAGGCCTTGAGCATCTTGTTCTCAAAGTTCTGGCTGTCCACCACCGCCTTGGCCACGTCGTAAAAGCTGATCACGCCCATCAGCATGTGCTGATCCATGACTGGCATGTAGCGGGTATGGCGTTCCAGCATCAGGGGGCGCACTTCTTCTAACTCGGTGTCTGGCGAGCAGCTCGACGGCTGACCATCCATCACACCGCGCACCGTCTGGCCTGCCAGCGTGCCGCCGTTTTTGGACAAGGTATGAATCACCTCCCGGAAGGTGAGCATGCCCACCAGACGGCCCTGCTCCATCACGGCCAGAGAACCAATGTCGAATTCAGACATGGTCTGAACCGCACGTTCTAAAGATTCATCGGGCTGGCAGGTGTAGAGCGTGCCGCCTTTGACGCGCAAGATATCGCTGACTTTCAAGTGTTTTCTCCTCGGGTGGTGGTTGTCTCCAGCGGGGCTGGAATGGGTGCAAATATAGCCCACAATAAACCCAGAAATCATAAGGATTCACCCCCGGTTTACCCCAAACTCATCCAAAAACTGGAGACCTTGCATGCCCGGTTATTCCGACCCCGGCTTTGACACCCTGGCGCTGCACGCCGGGGCCACGCCCGATGCCACTGGCGCGCGCGCCGTGCCCATTCACCTGAGCACCTCGTTCGTCTTCGAGTCCAGCGACCACGCCGCTGCCCTGTTCAACTTGGAGCGCGCAGGTCATGTGTACAGCCGCATCAGCAACCCCACCAACGCGGTGTTTGAGCAGCGCATGGCGGCCTTAGAGGGCGGCATTGGCTCAATAGCCACCGCCAGCGGGCAGGCCGCGCTGCACCTGTGCGTGGCCACACTCATGGGCGCGGGTTCGCACATCGTCGCCAGCACCGCGCTGTATGGCGGCAGCCAAAACCTGCTGCACTACACGCTGCGCCGCTTTGGCATTGAAACCAGCTTTGTGAAGCCCGGCGACATTGACGGCTGGCGCGCTGCCGTGCGGCCCAACACCAAACTGTTGTTTGGCGAGACCGTGGGCAACCCCGGCCTAGACGTGCTGGACATACCCACCGTGGCGCACATCGCCCACGAAGCCGGTGTGCCGCTGCTGGTGGACAGCACGCTGACCACGCCCTATTTGGTCAAACCCTTTGAACTGGGCGCTGACTTGGTTTACCACTCGGCCACCAAATTTCTCAGCGGCCACGGCACCGTGATTGGCGGTGTGGTGGTGGACGGCGGCAGTTTCGACTGGGAGAAGTCGGGCCGCTTCCCCGGACTGACCGAAGCCTACGCAGGCTTTCACAACATGGTGTTCAGCGAAGAAAGCACCGTGGGTGCCTTCCTGCTGCGCGCGCGTCGCGAAGGGCTGCGCGACTTTGGTGCCTGCCTGTCGCCGCACAGTGCTTGGCTGATTTTGCAGGGCCTAGAAACCCTGTCGCTGCGCATGGATCGCCACATGAGCAACACGGAACGGGTCGTGCAATTCCTAGCCAGCCACCCGCTGGTGGGCCGTGTCGGCCACCCGCTGCTGCCCAGCCACCCCAGCCACGCCCTGGCCAACAAACTGTTGCGCTTCGGTGCCAAGGGTGCGGGCTCGGTGTTCAGCTTTGACATTCAAGGCAGCCGCACCCAGGGCAAAGCCTTCATTGAAGCCCTGAAAATCTTCAGCCACTTGGCCAATGTGGGCGATTGCCGCTCGCTCGTCATCCATCCCGCCAGCACCACCCACTTCCGCATGAGCGACGAAGCCCTGGCCGCTGCGGGCATTGGCCCCGGCACCATCCGCCTGTCCATTGGCCTAGAAGACGCGGACGACCTCATCGACGACTTGAAACGCGCCCTGAAAGCCGCCGAAAAAGCCGCATAAAGAGCCTGACCATGTACCTCGACGTTCACCAAGCCAAAACCTACTGCTACACCGGCGGCAAAGCCTTCAACCCCGCCTTGCCCACGGTCGTTTTCATCCACGGCGTGCTCAACGACCACAGCGTCTGGATTCTGCAAAGCCGCTACCTGGCGCACCACGGCTTCAACGTGCTGGCGGTGGACTTGCCCGGCCACGGCAAAAGCGCGGGCGAAGCGCCCGCCTCGGTCGAAGCCGCTGCCGACTTTGTGGGCGCGCTGCTGGATGCAGCCGGTGTGCAGCAAGCCGCCCTCATTGGCCACAGCTGGGGCTCGCTCATTGCGCTGGAAGCAGCGGCACGCCTGCAACAGCGCATCAGCCACTTGGTGCTGGTCGGCACCGCCTACCCCATGAAGGTATCGCCCGCCCTCATCAACGCCGCGCTGCACGAGCCCATGAAAGCGCTGCACATGGTCAACGTGTTCTCGCGCAGCACCCTGGCCGCCCCGCCCTCCGCCCTTGGCCCTGGCACCTGGGTGTTTGGCGCAGGCATGGCCCTGGGGCGGCGCGTGCTGGCCAGCAACCCGCAGGTCAACGTGTTTCACCGGGGTTTTGTGGCCTGCGATCGCTACGCCAACGGCGAAGCCGCCATGGCCCAACTGCCCTGCCCGGTGCTGTTTGTGCTGGGTGCGCAAGACCAAATGACACCGCCCAAAGCCGCGCAAGGTCTGATCCGCATCGCCCAAACCACGGGGCAAAGGGTGCAAGTGACCCATGTGCCCGTGGGCCACCACCAGATGACGGAAGCGCCTGATGCGATGTTGGCGGCGTTGGTGGGTTTTTTGGGGTGAATACGTTCTTCAGCCAGCACGTGCCGAAGTTGCCGTGGTGCCATCATCAAGCCCCGGCAACACCGCCCCCAGCATCAGCCCAGCACAGCCGCTGGCCTGCCAAAAGCCCTGGGTGCTGGGTTCGCGGGCCAGCAGCAGGCGCTGCATCAGCGGGGCCAGTGGGGTGTGGGCGGGGTCGATCAAAAGCACATAGCGCTCGGTTTCTTCATCCAGCCGCCCCACCCAGTCCAGTGCCACCAGCGCCGCCACCGCGTCTTCCAGTTGCAGGGCTTCTACGCGCAGCTGGGCTGCTAGGTTCTCTAGGCTCAGCCCTGGTTGCCCTGCCAAGCGGGCATGCTGCAACTGTGCCAACACCTCCAGCCCCAACTGAAAAGACCACCCCGGTGAATCGCCCCGGCGGGCAATGCCTGCACTCAGGCTGGGCCAGTAGGCCACCACCACCGCGCCCAGCAACACAATCACCCAGGCTAGGTAAATCCAGACCAGCAAAATGGGCACGGTGGCAAACGCACCGTACACCACCGAATAACCCGGCACCTCCTCCAGGTAGAGCGTGAGCAGTTTTTTGGCCAGCGCCAGCCCCACCGACACAAACACGCCACCCGCCAGCGCATGCCGCCAGCGCACATGGGTGTTGGGCATGAAGCGGTACAGCGCAGCCATGCCCAGCATGACCCAGAGCAACTGCACCGACTCCAGCAACAAGCGCATGCCGCCGGGTACACCCAGCAGCAATTCACGCGAGAGTTTGACCGCGTAACTGGTGGCCGCCAAACTGCCCGCCAGCAGCAGCGGCCCCAGGGTCAGCACCGCCCAGTACACCAGCACCCGCTGCGTCATGGACCGTGCCTGCCGCACGCGCCAGATGTCGTTGAGCTTGCGGTCAATCGTCAGCACCAGTGCCAGCGCCGACAACAGCAGCAACACCGCACCAGCCCAGCCCATTTGCCCGGCCTTGTTCGAAAACTGATTCAGGTAATTGAAGACCGTGCGGGCAATGTTTTCGGGCACCAGACTTTGCAGCATCCAGCGCTGCAAAATGTCCTCCAGCCGCCCAAACACCGGGAAGGCGCTGAAAATGGCCAGCACCACGGTAAACAGCGGCACCAGCGAAATGCTGGTGGTAAAGGTGAGACTGCTGGCCGTGACACCCAGCCGGTCTTCGCGAAAGCGCTCGCGCAGCGTCGTCGCCGTGTTGCGCCACGGAAACTGCTGTAGATCGCGCTGCAATACCGACGAAAAGGCCTCAAAGGCCCTCAAACGTACACCCATGTTCATCTGGCTGATTCACTGGGTGCCATCAACATGACGGATGGTTTCAACGGTGGTTGGCATGGCTTCCTGTCAGAGGGCTGAAATTTGCTAAGTACTGAATGGTACTCGTCGCTTTCAACGCTACCGGCCGTTGTCCGGTGGTCTGCCCACATCGCGCTGCTTCGCCTTGCGCTGACGAAGCAGTCATGGTGCGATGGCTTACTTCAGCGACAGAATCCAGTACACCACGCGACGGGCATCGCTTTCGGTGATGGCCACCGCGTTGGGCGGCATGGCCACGCCAGCGGCTTTGTTTTTCCAGTGGCTCGAATAGGGGTTGGAGCCTTCGAGCACCACGCGGGTCAGGAAATCGGCTGCACCAGGTTTGTCGCGGTACTGCGCGGCCACGTCTTGCCAAGCTGGGCCAATGGGGAGCTGGCCGCCTTTAAGGTCTTGGTGCGAAATGGTGTGGCAGGCAAAACAACCAGCACCCGCAGCGGTTTTCTTGGCGGTTTCTTCAACCGTGTTGGACTGTGCATGGGCCAGCGGTGCAACCAGTGCCACCACCAGCGCCGCACAACGAAACGAAGCAGTTTGAAAGTTCATGATATGAAAACACAGTGAGAAAAAAATTCGCAGGTGATCCGCAGGTGGGTGCCGTGTCTGTCAGGGCTTCTGAGCCATCACCCAAGTCACCAGCGACTTGAGGTCTGCATCGTTCAGGCTGGCGTGGGGTGGCATCGGAATACGCCCCCATTTGCCGCGAGAACCGTTGCGGACACTTTGCGCCAAGCTGCTCACCGCATCGGCCTGACCGGCGTATCTCGCTGCAATCGACTGAAATGCCGGTCCGACAATTTTTTCGGTCACGGAATGACAGCCCATGCAGCCGCTGGCCTTCAGCAGTTCCTGAACGTCTTTGTCTTGCTGCGCCCAGGCTGAGGAAAGCCCCGTGACGGTCAGCAATAGGCTAAAAATCGTGTGTCTCATACCCATGGAGCTCCGGGTGACACCGGACAGCCATGACAAGCTGACCGGTGTGTGTGGGGGTGAATAAGCCGAACCGACAGGGCCAGATCACAGGCCCTGTACAAGGTTCAGGGGCAACAGTGGTGGGTTACTTCACCAGCTTGAAGGTCCAGACCGAGCCGCCTTGCTCCAAGAAGTTGACCTTCTTGGCCACTTCGCCGCCCCACAGCGGAACCGCACCGCCCCAGCCAGAGACGACCGAGACGTACTGATCGCCACCTTGCGTGAAGGTAATGGGAGGGGCCACGATGCCGGAGCCGGTTTGGAACTGCCAGACCACTTTGCCAGTCTTGGCATCGGCTGCCTTCAGGTAACCCTCGGGCGTGCCCCAGAACACCAAGTCGCCAGCGGTCAGCACGCCGCCCCAGAGCGGAGCCTCGTTCTTGACTTCCCATTCGATCTTGCCGTTTTTCGGGTTCACAGCGCGCAGCGAGCCGATGTGGTCGTCAAACAGGGGTTTGATGGTGAAGCCAGCGCCCAGATAAGCCGCACCTTTTTTGTAGGTGATGGGCTCGTTCCAGATTTCCATGCCCCATTCGTTGGTGGGTACATAGAACAGGCCGGTCTTGGGGCTGTAGGCCATGGGCATTTGGTTTTTGCCGCCCAAGAAGCCAGGGGCTGCGAACACCGATTTGCCTTTGGTGCCGTCACCGGTGGTGGTGGGGTCGCCAGGGCGGTTTTCATCCACAAAGTTGGGACGACCGGTTTTCAGGTCGATGCCCGTGGCCCAGGTGATCTTCTTGACGAAGGGGAAGGCGTTGACCAACTTACCGGTGGTGGCATCGTTCACATAGAAGAAGCCGTTGCGGTCGGCCTTGGCACCCATGCGCTTGCCGTCCATGTCGAAGGTGACGAACTCGTTCACGCCGTCATAGTCCCAACCGTCGTTGGGGGTGCTTTGGTAGTGCCACTTGATCTGGCCGGTCTTCACGTCAATGGCGACGGTGGAGGTGGAATACAGGTTGTCACCCTTGCGCACGTGGCTGTTCCAGGGGCCGGGGTTGCCGGTGCCGAAGTAGGCCAAGCCGGTTTTGGCATCGTAGCTGCCGCCCAGCCAAGTGGCTGCACCACCGGTTTTCCAGGTGTCGCCAGGCCATGTGGCGTTGGTGGTACCGGTAATGCCGTTTTCTTTGCCGTCTTTGTAGCCCATGTGGCCTTCAACCACGGGGCGGGTCCAGACCATTTTGCCGGTCTTGGGGTCACGGGCTTCGACGCGGCCAATCACACCAAATTCACCACCCGACACGCCGGTCAGCAGCAAGCCTTCGGCAATCAGCGGGGCAGCGGTGTAGCTGTAGCCAGCGGAGTAGTCGTCAATGGTTTCGCGCCAGACCACTTTGCCGGTGTCTTGGTCCAAGGCGACCAGCTTGGCATCCAGGGTGCCGAAAATGACCAGGTTGCCGTACAGAGCGGCACCGCGGTTGATCACGTCGCAGCAGGGCATGATGCCTTCGGGCAGGCGGTGCTCGTACTTCCAGAGTTTTTTACCGGTCTTGGCATCTAGGGCGAAGATGCGCGAGTAAGAGGCGGTCACGAACATTTTGCCGTTGTGAACCAGCGGTTGGCTTTGCTGGCCACGCTGTTTTTCACCACCAAACGACATGGACCAAGCAGGCACCAAGCGGTTGATGTTTTTGGCGTTGATGCCGGTCAGGGGCGAGTGGCGCTGACCTTCGGTGCCGATACCCCAGCTGAGCACGTCATCGGGGGATTTGGCATCGTTGGCGATCATGGCATCGGTCACACCTTGGGCGCTCACCTGGGCGGTGGCGGCCATGACCAAAAGGCTCAGTAGCGTGCGTTTCACAGTGTTGTCTCCAGCTCAGTAGTGGGTTGAAGGGCAAATAGCCCGGTCTTGCGTGAACCCCGACACCATCGGCCTGCGGGCTCCACGCTGGTCATGGGGCAACATCCGTGCCAAGTCAGCGATCAGGGTTTACCCGCAGCTCTTCACCAATTTCTGAACCGCTTTCACCAAGCTTTTGCGCACTTTCAGCCGACAAGACGCTGCCACAGGGGTTTGTGCGGGCTTGACCTGTGACAGACGGTGTTCATAGGCTGTCTGGCAGGGTGTGACACTGTTCAAAAATGGGTCAATGTTTTTTGCACTGCAACATAGCCTTTTGTGTGTTAGCAAAGGCGTTCAGCGGACTGACCCAGCCAGCACCTGCTGCTCATAACGCGGATACCACTGCGCCAAGCTGCGGTGCAGCTCAGCCGGTTGCACGGCCCAGCGGGCAAAGCGCTCGGGCACCGGCAAGCGCAGCACTTCGCTGATGTCCAGCCCACGCTCGGCACTGGCCTGCATGTGCGCGGTGAACCAGCGCAGCCAGTCGCGGGTTTCGTCAATGCCCTGTGTGCCACGGTGTACCGGGCCGTGGCTGGGCACCACCTGCTGAACGGTACCGCTGGCTACCCAGGCCGACAAGGTATCCAGGCTCTCCAGCCAGCGGGTGTAGTCGGCATGGGGTGTGGTGGGTACACGCTGGGCAAACACCAAGCCCCCGGCAAACAGCACGCCCGTGCTGTGGTCCAGCAGCACCAAGTCGTCTGCGGTGTGGCCTTGCAGGCGGCGCAGCTCCAGCCTGTGTGCCCCCTGTTGCCAGCTTCGGGGCAGCGTCTGGGGGTTGATGGCGGTGCGGGCCGGAGTCGATTCGCTGCCCTTCATCCAGTCACCACACAGGCGGTACAGGTTGTCGGCATAAGCGGCCCCTTCGGCCTGCATGCCTGCCACGGTGCCTGCCAGGGCTTGCGTGGGCTGGTCACGCCAAGCCTGGTTGCCAAAAAAATAGTCGGGGTGCAGGTTCAGGTTCAAGACCTGCACCACCGGCTCGTGGCTGATGCGCTCGATGGCGCGGCGCTGCTGCTCGCCGTACAGGCGCGATGGCCCGGTATTAACCACCACCACCCCTGCGCCGGTGACGATGAAAGCGGTGTTGATGATGTTGCAGCCGTTGGCCCGGCTGAAGTCGTCCACCGCGCCTTCGATCACCCAGGTGCCGGGGGCAATCTGGCGCGGTTTCAGGTCGTAGTCCAAGCGGGCCATATCGGGCTTGGAATCGGGCTTGGAGATGGGGGCCGGTTGCGGCGGCTGTGCTTGCACCCCCAAGCTACAGGCCAGAGACAGGGCCAAGGCAGGTAGCAGGTGTTTCATGCCAGCACCTCGGCATCAATGCGGTTGCCGTTGTTGTCGCGCCCCAGCAATCGCAAGGGGCCGTGAACATGGGTGGGCAATTCAAAGGTGATGAGCGGGTTTTCTGAAACCGGCTCGTGCAGTGCCAGCCGCCACCAAGGCTGACCGTTGTCGTCTTGCAACTGCAAGTTTTCTAGGTAAAACGCCGGAATACCCGCCACCAGCCCAGTGTCCATGGGGTGCATGACGCGCAGGCGCAATCGGCGGCTGCCTTCGGTGACGTTGTTGAAAAACCGCGTCTGCACCTGGCCCAGGGTTTTGCTCCAAGAACCATCGGCGCGGGTCAGGCCCGGCACGGTGCAGCCTCCGCCCGAGGCCTGCACCCAGGTACTGCCCACATGCCACTGGCCGTCTTGCGTCTGCACAAAGGCACGCACCGGCGAGGCCTGCTCCATGCGGATGCGAAAAGCCAGCATGGGCAGGGCGCGCAGGGGCTCAAAGTCCAGCACGGCGCGCACCGGGTTGCGGTCCACCGCCACCCGGATGCGGGCCACGCCACCACCGACGGCCGCCAGTGGCCGTGCATCCACCAGCAGCGGCACGTTCATGGCATCGTCGGCAAACGCGGGGCCTTTGACCAGCACTTGGTCAGTGAAGCGGGCCGAGACTTTGCCAATGATTTGTTCGCGCAGGCTGGGGTATTGCATAGAGCCCAGCGGATCGCCATCGGTGTGGTCTTGCGCCCAAAGCGACGACGACAGCAGCGCTGCCGTGGCCGACAGGCACTGCCGCCGTGAAATGAAAGTCTGCATGCTTGTCTCCTGTCTTTTTTGCGCCGCGCTCAGCGCCTGCCCCGTGTTTCAGCCGCCGGGCTTTTTGCGTATCCACCCGCGTTGCGGGTCGTAACCCCATAAGGCCATGCCAAAAAACACCACGGCACAGCCCAGCACCACGGCCCAGGCGGTGGTGTTGAGCTGGCCGTACATGGCAAAGCGAATGGCCTCGACGGCATGGCTGAAGGGGTTGAACTGCGCCACCTGCAAAAGCCACCAAGCCCCGGCTTCTTCCAGTTTCCACAGCGGGTAGAGCGCCGGGCTGATGAAAAACATGGGAAAGATGACGAAATTCATGGTGCCCGCGAAGTTTTCCAGCTGCTTCACATACACCGACAACACCAAGCCCACCGAACCCAGCATGAGGGCTGCGCACACCATGGCCAGCAGCAGCCCCGGCAGGTGTTGCAGCGGTACGTCCACACCAAAGGCCCAGGCAATCAGCAAAAACACCGCCATTTGCAGCACCGACAAGGCCGTGCCCGCCAGCAGCTTGAAGGCCAGCAACCAGCCACGCGGCAGCGGGGCGGTGAGCAGCAGGCGCATCACGCCCATTTCCCGGTCATAGACCATGGAGAGCGAACTTTGCATGCCATTGAACAGCGCCACCATGCCCAGCAGGCCAGGCACCATGTACACCTTGTATTCAATATAGGTTTCGTAAGGCGGCACGATGGCCACGCCAAACACATTGTGAAAACCCGCCGAAAACACGACAAACCACAGCAACGGGCGCACCAAGGCCGAGCCCAAGCGCGAGGGCTGGCGCAGAAAGCGCCCCACCTCGCGGCCCACCACCGCACGCATGGCGCGCAGCAGGTGCAGCAGCAAGCTGGGGCTGTGCGGGGTGGTCAACATCGTGTTCACGGTTTTTGTTTGCATGCGGTCTCTGCTTCATCCACGCCCAGGGTGTCCATCACTTCTTTGGGGTGCAGCACGCCCGCTAAGGGGGCGACACCCACCACGCCATCGACGTGGCTGAGAAAAATCGGCTGGCGCAACTGACCATCCCAAGCCCGGAACGACAGCCGTGGCCCTTTGAAGCCGTCCACCCCCACCGCGCCGCCGCGCAAACTCTTCAGTTGCTGGGCCACTGTGGCCTTGGGGTTGTCCACCAACACGGCGGCAATGGCGCGGCCCGCCATCCAAGCCGCCCAGTCGTGGCCGCGCATGGGCCGATCGGCCAGCTTGGCAAAACGGCGCGAGAGCTGCGGGCCGCCGTTGCGTTCCCACTGCGCATGCCAGGGCACGGCCACCAAGCCCGCCGCACCCACCACCGGGCGGGGCAACTGGGTGGCATAGGGCACGGTGCGGGCAAATTCGCCGTCAGCATCCAGCACAGCCACCACGTCATGCTCGCGGTCGCTGCCAGTGAGCAGGCGCACATTGCCCAGCTCGCGCTCACGCGGATCCCCGGTGAGTTTGAAGGGCTTGAGGCTGGTGGTTTTGATGCCGTAGCGCTTGGCCGATCGGTTGAAGGCATCCAGCAGCAGCGCGTCACCCGGCAGCGGGCCTTGCAGCACCAGGGCTTTGCGCCAGTTGCGCGCCGCCAGATACTGCGCCAGCGCATCGCTGAGCATGGCGCGGCTGGGTGTGGTGTGCAGCAGGTGGGCCGCGCACTGGGCACCGCGCAGTGCATCGTCGTCTTGCGCCACGTTGTACACCACGGCCCCGCCCAGCGCAGCGGGTGCAGCCTGCACCAGTGCGCGCAGCTCGGGCGTGGGCAAATCGGCCACCACATGCTGCACGCGGGCGGCTTTGAGTTCGGCCAGCGCCTTGGGCAGGGCCGCAGCGTCGGGCAGCACCACGTCTTTCACCACCAGCTCCAGGCCAGCGGCATCCAGTTCAAAGGCCGAATCCTCTGCCGCCAGCATCACGCCGTCGATGGCGCGCCCGGTGGGATGGCCGGGGTAGCCGCGCTCCATGCGCCGGGCGGCATGGCGCGGGTCACCGTCCAGCGACACCACCGCCACCGTCACCTTGGTGGCCGCCTGCACCGAGACCACCGGCACCGCCCACACCGCCACTGCCGCGAG
This sequence comes from Pseudomonadota bacterium, assembly GCA_041192045.1. GTDB lineage: Bacteria > Pseudomonadota > Gammaproteobacteria > Burkholderiales > Burkholderiaceae_C > Hydrogenophaga. Next base: position 44,678 of record JBEENR010000003.1, read on the forward strand.
CAGCGCCAGACCCGCCTTGCGCACAGCCGTTTTCATCATTTGGCAACCAAGACCGTGTGCGGCACGCGCCCGGCGGCCACGGTTTTGATGGCCTTGGTGCTGGCGGTATCCACCAGCGTCATGTCGTCTGACAAGCCGTTGGTCACATACAAGGTTTTGCCATCAGGGCTGAAGCCCAGACCCCAGGCCCGGTTGCCCACCAGCACCAGGTTTTTCACGCTGCGGGTGGCCACATCCACCTCGGCCACATGGTTGGCCCGGCCCAGGCCCACCCACATGCTTTTGCCGTCCGGGCTCAGCGCCATCCCCACCGGGGTGATCTCGTTGTCGCGCGCGCCCTTGACTTGGAATTTGACCGAATGCTTCATCTCATTCGTCTTGGTGTCCACCACACTCACCGTGGCATCCAGCTCGTTGGTCACCCACAGCTCGGAGCCACCTTCAGCCAGCACAAAGCGGCGCGGCCGCTTGCCCACCTTGATGTTTTTCACCACCTTTTTTTGCACCAAGTCAATTTGGTGAACCACATTGGCCACCTCAGAGGTGACGTAGGCGGTTTTGCCATCGGGCATGACCAACACACCCTCGGGCTCGCCGCCCGTCTTGACCTGAAACAGCAGCTTTTTGCTGGCTAAGTCGTAAGCGGCCATCGCGCTTTCGTCTTCCAGCGACACATACACCGTCTTGCCGTCCGGGCTCAGGTCAAAAATTTCGGGGCTGTCGCCGATTTTGACCGTGCCCGTCATCTTGGCACTGGCCACATCCACCACGCCCAGCGCGTTGCTGTCACCACAGCAGACATAGATCGACTTGCGGTCGGGGCTGAACAGCATGTGCCGGGGCCGCTTGCACACGTCAATGGCGGCCTGGCGTTCGCCTGCGGCGTTGAACACATACACCTTGTTGTCCTTCTCGCTGGACACATACACCGTGCCTGCCGTCTGCGCTGCGCTGCTGCCCGCCCACAAGGCCGTGGCAGCCAACAACAAACTAGGCATGAGCTTGGGTTTCAGCACAGAGCGGGATGCAAAGGTTTTCAGCATGAACATGTCTCCATAGGTTGATGACTTCACAAGACGCTTTTGTCTTGCGCGTCTCGGTGCGCAAATTCGGTGCCAAGGGCCAGCGGCTGGCGCAAGACTGGCACAAGACTGGCACAAGACTGGCAATCAGCAAGGGTTTGACCGGTTTACCGCCCTTTTCATGCCCCACAGCGCCCCAGCAGGCCACAAAAGAACATCTTATGAGACACATTCGCCCGGACACCTTGCTCCAAGCTGACACAGGGAAAACCCTTGGTGTGTTGCAAAAACCATGGAATCGACGGCGCTACCTGGCCAGCTGTGTGGCCCTGGGCCTGCTGCCGCTGGCGCGGGCCAACACGCCGTGGCCGCAAAAACCCATTCAGCTCATCGTGCCCTGGCCTGCCGGTGGGGCCACGGACCTGACCTTGCGCATCTTGGCCGAAGAAGCGCAGGCCCTGCTGGGCAAACCCGTCATCGTGCTCAACCGGCCCGGCGCGGCAGGCACGCTGGTGGCCTCGCTGTTAAAAAACGCCGAGCCCGACGGCCACACCATTGGCCAGATTCCCATCACGGTGTACCGCCATGCGCTGATGAACAACGTGCCCTGGGACCCGGTGGCCGATTTGGCCCCCATCCTGCAAATTTCGGGGGTCAGCTTTGGTGTGCTGGTACCGCGCAACAGCCCCTTCAAAACCCTGAAAGACCTGCTGCAATGGGCCAGCCAGCACCCCGGTGAGCTGCTGCTGGGCTCGACCGGCGTGGGCTCCACCGGGCATCTGGCCATGGAGGAAATTCTGTTGCAAAACAACATCCGCTATGTGCATGTGCCGTACAAAGGCAGTGCGGATCAGTTGCTGGCCGTCGCCAGCGGGCAGCTGATGGCCGGAGTCAATTCCACCGGTTACGCGCCCTGGGTAGACCGAGGCGACTTGCGCCTGCTGGCCATTTTTGATGCCAAACGCAACCCCCGCTGGTCACAAGTGCCCACGCTGCGCGAGCTGGGCTACCCGCAGGCGGTCTATACCTCGCCCTGGGGGCTGGCGGCACCGGCGGGCACACCGCCTGCTGTGGTGGCTAAGCTGCACGATGTGTTCTACAAAGCCATGCTGAGCGAAACGCACATCAGCGCCCTGGCCCGTTACGATCAATCCCCCGAATACCTCAACACCGCCGACTACCGGCGTGCCGTGCTGGAGACGGTGGAGCGCGAACGGCGGCTGCTGCAACGCATGAACCTGCTGGCCAAGCCCGCATCCTGATGCCGCATGCCCGATACACCCATGAATACCCCCGTACCCGCGACTGCCGTACCGCCCGTGCTGCAAGCCACCGACCTGCACAAAGCCTACAACGGCAAACCCGCCCTCAAAGGCGTGAGCGTGTCGCTGCACGCCGGTGAAATGCTGGCCCTGCTGGGGCCGAACGGCGCGGGCAAATCGACCCTGCTGCAACTGCTGACGGGCCTGTTCACACCCGACCAAGGCCACATCAGCGTGCTGGGGCACGACATGCGCGAGCAACCCGCCCGCGCGCTGGCCGGGCTGGGCGTGGTGTTTCAGCAAAGCGCGCTTGACCTGGATTTGTCGGTCATGGCCAACCTGCTGTTCCACACCGACCTGCACGGCCTGCCCCGCGCCCTGGCCCGCGAACGCATCCGCACCCAGCTGACCCGCATGGGCCTGCAAGACCAGACCACGGCCACCGTGCGCAGCCTCTCGGGCGGCACCCGACGCAAGGTAGAACTGGTGCGCGCCCTGCTGCACGCACCGCAGGTGCTGCTGATGGACGAGGCCACGGTGGGCCTAGACCCCGCATCGCGCCAGCAACTGCTACAGAGCGTGCAGACCCTGTGCCGCGAACAAGGCCTGGCCGTGCTGTGGGCCACGCACCTGATTGAAGAAGTGAAAACCGCCGACCGCCTGCTGCTGCTGCACCAAGGCACGGTGCGTTTTGACGGCAGCATCGACCGCTTCATGGCCGCCGCCGATGGCCCGGACTTTCAGACCGAGGTGCTGCGGCAGTTGGAACGCGGCCTCTCTTAACTCCCTCCCCCGCTGGGGGAGGGTTGGGGTGGGGGCACGCATGCACAGCCATCACCCCCCACCAAGCGCCCCCATCCCAGCCTTCCCCCAGTGGGGGAAGGGGCAAGACAGCCCCTCAGAACCGGTAGGTCGCGCTCAACCCCAGGCTCCACTGCCGGCCTGGTGCGGGCTCAAAGAAGCGCCCGTTGCTGTCGTTGGCAATCACCGAGCCGATGTAGGCCTTGTCGGTCAGGTTGTCCACCCGCACCTGTTCGCGCAGCGTCCAAGCCCCGCGTTTTTGCTCAAAGCCCACGCGCACATTGAAGCGCGACGCGGCATCGGTGCGGTCGGTATTGGTGTCGTTGACCACCATGCTGCCTTGGTGAACCCATTCCAGCGCCGTGGTCATGCCCGGCACAGCACGCGGCTGCCAGGCCAGGTCGGCAAACAGACTGCGATCGACCGTGCCCGGAATGCGGTTGCCCGCAGCTACCACAGCCCCGCTGCTGCTGGTAAAGGCATCGACAAATTGGGCGTTGAGGGTAGAAAACGCCACTTGGCTGTGCCATTCAGGCGACCATTGCGCGCTGTAGGCCAGCTCCAAACCGGAACGGCGTGTCTTGCCCGCGTTGGTGTAGATGGTGCGCCCGCCACTGCTGGAGGCCACGACGATTTCGTTGCGGCTGTCAATCTGGAACAAGGCTGCATCCAGCCGCTGCCCCGGTGCCAGCTGGGTTTTCAGGCCCACTTCCGTGTGGGTGCTGCGCGCTGATTGAAGGCTCAGGTTAGGCCCACTGCCCGTGGCGGTGTAACCCAGTTCGGTGAAAGTGGGGGTTTCAAATCCGCGCCCCACATTGGCATACACGTTGGTATCGGCGCTCAGGTGGCGGGTAATGCCCAGCACAGGGTTGGTGGCACTGAAGTTGGCCCGACCACTGTCATCGGGGTTGCCGGTGGTGACGAAGTAGTCCTGTACCTCAAAGTTCACACGGTTCGCACGCAAGCCCGCCACAGCGCTCCAATCTTCGTTGATAGTCCAGTCCGCTTGGGCATACAAGCCGGTGCTGTTGACGCTGTTATCTTCGTCACGCTTGAGCTCACCCACTGTCCCCAGGTTGTTGATAAAGCCCCGGCGATGCTCGCTCATGCGCTCATGATCCAGCCCGGTGCTGAACTGCAACTGACCCAGCGCCAGCGGCATGCGCCGGGTGTAGCTCAAACCCAAACCGTTGTAGCTGCGATCCAGTTGCACCACACCGCCCGCTGCGGTAGCCGCCTGCTGGGCAGACAGCGGGATGGAGAGCCGGTTGTCCAAATCACGCTGCCCACTGTAAATGCGGGCCGATACTTCGCTGCGGGCACTGAGCCGGTGGTCCAGCACCAGCCCGACTTGGTTTTGCGACACATCCTTGCCCGCTTTGTAGTTGGTCGAGTTGGCCACCGCCTGGCGCGGATCGGCTTCGAACTGTGCCCGTGTCAACCCCAGCGGGTCGCCAGAAACTGGCTGGTCAAACACGTTCGCCACCAGGGTGACGCGGGTGTCGTCGCTGGCCGTCCAGCGCAGTTTGGCGTTGGTGTGCTGGCGCTGGGCGGCGCTGTTCACGCGCCAGCCATCGGTCGAAAAGTCGCTGTGGTCAATGATGTAGTTCAGCGCCCCGCTCTGCCCTGCCGCCTGCACACCATAGCGGCGCAGGCCGTCGGCTCCTGCATCCGCACTCAGGCGAACTTCGGGCTGCGCTGGGCCGTCGGCGGTGAACACCTGCACCACGCCTCCGGCGGAGTTGCCATACAGCTGGGCCAGTGGGCCGCGCAGCACCTCAATGCGCTGCGCCGAGGGCAGACTGATGGTCGATGCTTGACCCTGACCATCGGGCATGGTGGCCGGAATGCCGTCCACAATGAGCCGCGACCCGCGAATGCCAAAGGCCGATCGCGAACCCGAGCCCCGGATGGACAACTGCAAGTCTTGCGCATAGTTCTGGCGGTTGAGCACCGTGATGCCCGGCACCCGGTTCAAAGCCTCCGACAGGTTCACCTGCGGCCCTGCCGCTTGCAACACCGCTTGGCCCACGGCCTGAATGGAGGCCGGAGCGTCAAAACTGCGCTGTGCCTGACGGTTGGCGCTGATGACGACGGCATTCAACAGCGGTGTCTCGTCGGCGGGTGCAGGGCTGGCCGTGGTCTGTGCACTGGCCGCGCCACCCACGGCCACCAGCACGGCGGCACTCAGCAGGCGCAAAGAGAAGGACGGCGGAAGGGGCGCAGCAAAGGAAACGCTGGGCTGAAAAGGCGTGCTCATCGTGAATGTGTCTCCAGAAAATCGGCCCATGGTCTGGGCCTGTGTCGTGTGGCAATCGGGGCACTTTCAACAAGTTCTGTGCCACGCCCGCCAGGGCCTGCGGTGGGGCTGAATGTTCAGGAATGGAACACTGGGCCGGTACGGATCAGAGCGTTTTGACCATTTCCACGTGGTCAATGCCCGCTTCGACAAAAGGCTCGCCCCGGCAAGCAAAGCCCAGGCGGCTGTAAAAGCCCTGCGCGCTGCGTTGTGCATGCAACACCACCTCGGTGGCCCCTTGCTGGCGGGCCGCATCCATCAGGGCATGCAGCACATCGCGTCCCAGGTGGCTGCCGCGCAACACGCGGGTCACCGCCATGCGCCCGACTTTGACTTGCGCTTGTCCTTTGTCCACATAACGCCCGGTGGCCACGGGTACGCCCAAACGGTTGTAGGCCACCGCATGCACGGCGCTGGCATCGGCGGCATCCCATTCCAGCTCTTTGGGTATGCGCTGTTCTTGCACAAACACCGCTGTGCGCAGGGCTTGCGCATCCGGCCCTAAGCGGCTCCAGGTGCCCACGCGCACGGTGCTCATAGCCTCACCCGCCTCGTAAGCCAGCAGCACATCGCGCAGCGCAGCGGGCACTGGGCGTGAGGTCTGGGTGGCTGGGTCGGCAAACACATAGACGATTTCACCGCTGATGAGGTGCTCATCGCCCCGGAAAATAGCCCCCGTGAAGGTCATGGACGTGTTGCCCAAGCGGCTGCACTTCAAGGCCACGTCAACCTGATCGTCCATCTGCGCCGAGGCATGGAATTCCACCGTCGCCTTCACCACGTACAAATCACCTTGCAGGGCGTGCATGGTGTCGTGGTAGGGCAGACACAGGGCACGCCAGTACTCGGTCATGGCCGTGTCAAAGTACATCAAGTAGTGCGCGTTGAAGACGATTTTCTGCATGTCCACTTCGGCCCAGCGCACGCGCATACGGTGGAAGAAACGGAAGTCGGTGCGTTTGAGGCGGCTCATTCAGGGGGCTCCAGCGGTTTCAAAAGCATGGCGCAGCGCACGGGCTGCATCGTGGTGGGCCGTCAAGGCCTGCGGGATGGCACGCCCAAAGTTGATGAAGCCGTGCACCATGCCCGCGTAAATATCCAAATCCACCGGCACACCCGCCAAACGCAGGCGGTCGGCATAGGCCAGTCCCTCGTCCACCAGCGGGTCGCACTCGGCCAAGCCCAGCCAGGCCGGTGCCACACCGTCCAAGTCGCGCACTTGGCCGCTGTCATCCACCCCGTCCAGCGGGGCAAAGCGCCAGTCGTCACGGTCGGCCCTGCTGCGCAGGTAGTGGCCAAAAAAGTAATCGATGTGGGCTTTCTCAAGCAGAAAGCCCTCGGCAAACCGGTGGTGCGACGGCGTGCCTTGGTGGCCCGCACAGCCGGGGTAAAACAACATTTGCAGGGCCAGCGGCCAGCCCGCATCTCGTGCGGCAATGGCCGTCACCGCCGCCAGCGTGCCCCCGGCACTGTCGCCCCCCACGGCCAGTCGGCTGCCGTCCAGCCCCAGAGTGGCCGCCTGCTGACGCAGCCAAGCCAGCGCATCCCAAGCATCTTCCACGGCTGTTGGGAACTTCCATTCAGGGGCCAGCCGGTAGTCCAGCGAGAGCACGGCACACGACGCCAAGTGCGCCAGATGGCGGCACAGGCGTTCGTGGCTGGCCACACTGCCCACGGTAAACCCGCCACCGTGCAGGTACAGCAGCACGGGCAAGGCATCGTGGCTGGGGGCAAACAGACGGGCTGGCAAGGCCACAGCATCGCGCGCGGGAATGCTGAGGTCTTGCACCCTGGTCAGCTTGTGGGGGGCCATGTCCAGAATGGGTGCTCCGGCTTCATACACCTGACGGGCTTGCTGGGGGCTGAGCGCATGCATGGGCACATGCCCCGCATGGGCCATGCGATCGAGCAGGTTGCGCATGGCAGGGGTCAGCAATTGGCGGGGGTTGGCGTGGTGCGACATGGCTGCGCATTGTGTCGGTTTTTGAGTCATCTACGGGGTATCGCCGTCGCCCAGGTGGCTGTTGCACCAGCAAGGCCACACCCGTCGAGACAGCGGGGCGGTCGCTAAAATGCGCACCGTTTTTGCGCATTCAAACCACAGCCTCCTCAGGAACCCCAGCATGTCCCTCTTTTCTTCCGTCGAAATGGCCCCCCGCGACCCCATTCTGGGTCTGAACGAGCAATTCGCCGCCGACAGCAACCCCAACAAAGTCAACCTCGGTGTTGGGGTGTACTTTGACGACAACGGCAAGCTGCCCCTGCTGCAATGCGTGCAAGCTGCCGAAAAAACCCTGATGGCCACCCCCACCGCACGCGGCTATCTGCCCATTGACGGCATTGCCGCCTACGATGCCGCCGTCAAAGGCTTGGTGTTCGGGACTGACAGCGAAGCCGTGAAATCAGGCCGTGTGGCGACGGTACAGGCCATTGGCGGCACGGGCGGCTTGAAAATCGGAGCCGACTTTTTGAAGCGCCTGAGCCCCAACGCCCGCGTCCTCATCAGCGACCCCAGCTGGGAAAACCACCGCGCCCTCTTCACCAACGCCGGTTTCGAGGTGGACACCTACGCCTACTACGACGCGGACAAGCGCGGCGTGAACTTTGAAGGCATGCTCGCCAGCCTCCAAGCCGCTGAACCCGGCACCGTGGTGCTGCTGCACGCCTGCTGCCACAACCCCACCGGCTACGACATCAGCCCCGAACAGTGGGATGCCGTCATCGCCGCCATCCAAGCCCGTGGCTTGACCCCTTTCCTCGACATGGCCTACCAAGGCTTTGGGCACGGCATCACCGAAGACGGTGCCGTCATTGCCAAGTTTGTCGCCGCCGGGTTGACCTTTTTCGTCTCCACCTCGTTTTCCAAGAGTTTCAGCCTCTATGGCGAACGCGTGGGTGCCTTGTCGGTGTTGTGTACCGACAAAGAAGAAGCGGCCCGCGTGCTGTCGCAACTGAAAATCGTCATCCGCACCAACTACTCCAACCCACCTACCCACGGGGGTGCTGTGGTGGCAGCGGTGCTGAACAACCCCGAACTGCGCGCCCTGTGGGAACAGGAACTCGGTGAGATGCGCGTGCGCATCAAAGCCATGCGCCAAAAACTCGTGGATGGTCTGAAAGCCGCTGGTGTGCAGCAAGACATGGGCTTCATCACCAGCCAGATCGGCATGTTCAGCTACTCGGGCCTGAGCAAAGACCAGATGGTGCGCCTGCGCAGCGAATTTGGCGTGTACGGCACCGACACGGGCCGCATGTGTGTAGCAGCCCTCAACAGCAAAAACATCGACTACGTCTGCCGGGCCATTGCTCAGGTGGTCTGAAGACAGACAAAACAAAAAAGAAAAACCCCGGCGGTTTTCACCACCGGGGTTGACGGCTGGCAAAAGCGCACTTGCCGTCTGTTTGGCGGGGAAAGGGTACTGGTTTCCCCGACCTGGAAGCAAGGTATTGCTCCCGAGAATGACCGGCTGTGGGAGAACCCGCTGCACCGGTCGATGCCAATCGCGATGAAAGGCATGCGTAGGTTATTGATCCGGCGCGACCTTCGCAAGCGCACAAGGGCGCTTTTTCGATTGAATTTTTCAATACATTTTCGTTGGTTCATTAAAACCAGAAAAAACTGAACCAAGCTCAGCAGCTTGTTTCCGGCCTGAATACACACCAGCCAGCAAGCCCACCAAAATGCGGTTTTGTTGCAGTGCAGCATAGAGAGATTTACAGCGGCACAGCCCTGTTCATGCAGTCAAGAAGCCTGAGAAAAATCTCAAAAAAACCAACTTCTGGCGTTGTCAAGCGACCAGCAGCAAAGTTGCAACAGTTTGTTTAGCTACTTTTTTCATGAAAATTTGATTCTTTAACATTGACTTGATATGACTATGCCCCTACCATGCGCCCAGTTTCCCACCTAGGGATAACCCGAGCCGCAGCCGATCCCGGCTAACTCGTAAGCAAGACCCACAAGGTTGCGCCATCGATGGCGACCCAATCCAGTCAACCTGACCCAAACAGAAGGGCTGACACAGAAAGGACCGACACATGAACGCAAAATCGCTCGCGCCAGCCAAGCCCCCCGTCGCTGATCTGGCCCCGCTGAAAACCGCGCTTGGTAGCCTGTACCGAGGTTTCTTCAACATCACCCACAACAGCCTCGCGCTACTGGGTATCACACTGGCAGCTGTTGTCATCGTATTGAGCCTGCGGCCTGACTTGCGTCAAAGTGCCGAACAGCATCTGCTGGGTTGGCTGCTGCAACGTCAAGAGGTCGTGACACTGACCGACAGCGATATCGTGGCCTACAACGCCGAACCCAGCGCTATCGAACGCGTCACCGCTGCCGAACCCAAGGCACTGCCCAAAGAACAGGCGCAAGTGGCGCTGTGGCTGAGCCGCCGCTACCGTGTGGCACCTGAACCCATCAGCGCGCTAGTGGCCGAGGCCTATGAAATAGGCCACAAAGTTCGCCTAGAACCCAGCCTGATTCTGGCCGTCATGGCCATTGAATCGCGCTTCAACCCATTTGCACAAAGCCCGGTGGGTGCACAAGGCCTGATGCAGGTACTCACCCGCGTACACACCGACAAGTACGAAGACTTTGGTGGTCAGCTGGCTGCGTTTGACCCCATGTCTAACCTGCGTGTGGGCGTGCGCGTGCTCAAAGAATGCATCCAACGGGCAGGTTCTACAGAAGGTGGACTGCGTTTGTATGTGGGTGCCGTCAACACCGACGGTGTCGACTACATTGAGCGGGTCATGACTGAGCACCTGCGCATTCAAAGCGTGGCCCAGGGTAAGCCCATGCCTGTGCTGCCGACCACACTCAGCCGCAACCCGCCAACAGACAAAGCGCTGACCGCAGAACCCGATCTGGAGGCAGAAGTGATGCCTCCTCACCTGATCCCCAGCGACAGAGCCACGAAATCCTGATTTCAGCCACCGCGCCCGACACACTGGGCTAAACTTCACGGGTACGCAACTGGCGATAGGCACACCCGACGGGCTCCAGCAGCCCACTCACCTGGTGCCGACGTGGCCCCTCAAACTGCCCTGCGCAACTGAGACAACCACGGGGAAGCGTACCGCCCCCAGCGTGTCACCACGGCGCGTGCGGGCGTTCAGCCGTTCGCCTGGGCAGCTCCTGTGCGGTTTACAGCCGCACAGGGTTTCACGTCATCAAGACTGCCACCATGTACGACCGCAACATTCTCATCGAGCAAACCGACCCCGAACTGTTCGCTGCCATCCAAGCCGAAAACGCGCGGCAAGAACACCACATTGAGCTGATTGCCAGCGAAAACTACGCCTCGCCAGCCGTCATGGCCGCGCAAGGCACGCAGCTCACCAACAAATACGCCGAAGGCTATCCCGGCAGACGCTATTACGGCGGCTGCGAATTTGTTGACGTTGCCGAACAACTGGCCATCAACCGCGTCAAGGAACTCTTCGGTGCCGATGCCGCCAACGTGCAGCCCCACTGCGGCGCGTCCGCCAACGAAGCCGTGTTCTTGGCTTTTCTGAAGCCCGGCGACACCATCATGGGCATGAGCCTGGCCGAAGGTGGTCACCTGACCCACGGCATGCCGCTGAACATGAGCGGCAAATGGTTCAACGTGGTGAGCTACGGACTCGATGCCAACGAGGCCATTGACTACGATGCCATGGAGCAAAAAGCCTATGAGACCCGGCCCAAACTCATCATTGCCGGAGCCTCGGCCTACAGCCTGCGCATTGACTTTGAACGCTTCGCCAAAGTCGCCAAAGACGTGGGTGCCATTTTCATGGTGGACATGGCCCACTACGCGGGCCTGATTGCCGCTGGTGTGTACCCCAACCCGGTGCCATTTGCCGATGTGGTGACATCCACCACCCACAAAAGCCTGCGCGGCCCCCGTGGCGGCATCATCTTGATGAAGTCGCAACATGAAAAAGCCATCAACAGCGCCATCTTCCCCGGTCTACAAGGCGGCCCGCTCATGCATGTCATCGCGGCCAAAGCCGTGGCTTTCAAAGAAGCCCTGAGCCCTGAATTCAAGGCTTACCAGCAACAGGTCATCAAAAACGCCCAGACCGTGGCCGAAACCCTGACCCAGCGCGGCCTGCGCATCGTCAGCGGCCGCACCGAAAGCCACGTCATGCTGGTGGACTTGCGCGCCAAAGGCATCACTGGCAAAGAAGCCGAAGCCGTGCTGGGCAGCGCCCACATGACCATCAACAAAAACGCCATCCCCAACGACCCGGAAAAGCCCATGGTCACCAGCGGCGTGCGCATTGGCACCCCCGCCATGACCACACGCGGCTTCCGGGAAGAGGAAGCGCGTCTAACGGCCAACTTGGTGGCCGACGTGTTGGACAACCCACGCGATGCCGCCAACATTGAAGCCGTGCGGGCGAAGGTCAATGCGCTGACCGCGCGGTTCCCGGTTTACCGCTGAGGCAGCTTGGTGGGCATGGTCAGCGTTTCATTCAACCGGTGCAAGGACTGGTTGATTTCGTGATGCTGACCCTTGCCCTACCCACCGCGTTGAGGATGACGCTGCGACCGTCTGCGTCTGAACTGGAGCGGTGGCAAATCGTGATGGTGCCCGCCTGAAAACCGCCCAAGAGCAAATGCGACTGACCATCGCCCCGGTAAGCGATGTAACGCGACACGGTTGAATTGCCCTTGACCACCAACTGCGCAGACAAAGCAGCTTGCCAGCGGATGACGACCTCATCCTGATCACGTAAACCGTTGCGGTTGCTGTCCTCAAACACCAGCCACCCCTGGTGCCACTGCCCGGTGGTGGAGCATGCAGCATCCCCATCGGCCACACACATCACAACACGGGCATTGCGCTTGATAGCTTCACTGCGCGTGAGGGCAATGGCTGAGACAAACTCGTGTGTTGTTGCTGACAACCTAGCCTGCTGAACCACCCCGACAAAAGACGGAACAGCCCAAGCAGCCATGATGGCCACAATGGCGACGACGACCATGGCTTCGACCAAGGTCCAACCCTGACTGGCTTTTGGCATATTGCCCTCCCTGCTGTGTGACGTTTTGAATCACTTTAGCAAGGCACAAGGCTCTAGGCGATGGGGCGAAACCCGAAATCAGTTGTTCCGTCCTATCAAGCAACCCAAAAACCACGGTTTTGCCAAACACCGTGTTTAGGGGATAGCCAATTGATATCCAGCCGCTAGACTGGTGTTGCTTGCCGCTCGTCATGTCGCATCACAGCAGGTCAAGCTGCGTTTTAAGATCAAGCGACGAACTCCAACCATCGAAGCTAACTTTGTGCAAGATGCCCCAAGATGCAGGGTGTGACACTGATTGAACTGCTGGTCGTAATTGCCATCGCGGGTATTTTGGCTGTCCTTGCCGCGTTTTTATTTCAGGAAACCATCGTGGGTAACCGGATGGCAGCACAGTCCAACAAATTTCTGAGCGCGTTGAACTTCGCTCGGTCTGAAGCTATCGAGGGCGGCAACAGCATCACCCTGTGCCGCAGCAATAACGGCAGCACCTGCGCAGCAAGTGGTGGCTGGGAAATGGGTTGGCTGGCATTCAGCGATACCAACGGCAATACCAGCTTGAACACGGGGGAAACCATTGTGCGTGTGTGGCCTGCGCTCAGCACAGACTTCAGTCTGCGCGCTGGTTCGGGCATTGCCGGAAGTATTCGCTATGACGCACGTGCGCTCGTGGTCACCGCAACCAGACCGCGCGTGACCTACACAGGCGATAAAACCGCAGTCAACAACGCTGGCAGCATCTATACATCCTGCACACCATGAAACGAGCCCATCAACCCTCGGCAGAGCGCCGCCACCTGTCAGCAAAATACATGACCGGTGCCAGCATGATTGAATTGCTGGTGGCATTCTTGTTACTGGCTTTTGGCATATTGGGTTTATCAGGCTTGCAAGCCACTGCCTTGAAAAATAACCAAAGCACCCTGCAACGTAGCCAAGCCAGCATGTTGGCCTCTTACTTTATGGATGCCATGCGGGCCAACCGTACTGCCGCTCTGAATGGTGACTACAACCTTGGCAAGGTGAATCTCAGCGGAACGAACCAAACCATTTGTGAGGCCCCTGCGGGTACTACATTGGTCAGCAACGATCATAAAAATTGGTTTAACGCTGTCAAATACGCACTGGGCGATGTCAACACCACTTGTGTAGCCATTGAATGCAATGGAAATGGCAATTGTTCAATTGCTATCGAATGGGAAGACACGCGCGTCAACATCAGCACGCAGGAACAACAAACCTTGACTATCAGTAGCCGACTGTGAGACTGTCAGATCTATAGCGTGCGTCAAACCATGAACATGAATATAAAAAATCTAAGCACAGCCAGAACCATCTCCTGCCAACAGCGTGGCGTGACTTTGATTGAACTTTTGGTTGCTCTGGCATTTGGTCTTGTATTGATTTTGGCCACCATGAGTGTTTACATGGCCAACAACGAAACATTCCGCCAAGTTGAAAATCTGTCCAGATTGAACGAAAATGCCCGGATTGCTTTTGAACTGCTAGGTCGCGAGTTCAGGGAAGCTGGTTCTACCCCCTGTGGTAACAACCAGATGTCTAACATTCTGAACAATCCAAGTATTGTGAATTGGGGTGTTGGTCAGCGGGTGATTACCCCTTATGGTCGAACTCAGGCTATGCCAACTCGGACATTTGGAACCGGTGCAGCTCAGCGGGTCACCGGTACAGATGCTATCATCATTTCCAGTGGAATTCAAGACAGTGATCTCACAGTTGCAATTCATAACCCCGTAACTGCAAGCATTGAGTTGAATAAAATTGGACCGGGATTTTTACCCAATGAAATTGTACTGGCTTGTGATTTCCGTTTTGCAACAATTTTCCAGATAACCAACGATCCGACCAATAGTAAGATTTTGGAGCATAAGCAGACAACATCCACAACCAGTGGTAACTGTACATCGGTATTGTTCAAAGCAGGTCAGCAGGTCAGTTGCGCCAGTACAAACGGAGAAAGTATTGTTGGTGCGTCCATCATCAAAATTTCTACGGTTTCGTGGTTTATTGCGAACAACGGCCGTGGCGGACGATCCCTGTACCGCATTGTTGGGGATAACACGCCTGAAGAAATTGTAGAAAATGTCAGTAACATGCAGATTGAATACTTGGTGGCAGAAGCAGTCGATCTAGAGCCTTTCGACTATGTCATTTCCACGAATTACGACACCACAGTACCCAGACCACTGGGTGTAACTTCGGGTGCTTACGATTGGTGGCCCACTCGGTTCAACATCATTGCCGCTCGCGTGACACTGACTTTGCAAACACCCGGTCAAACTGGAACAAATGGTCAAGTCATCAGCCGAAACGTTACAACTGTATTCAGTTTACGCAACCACAAATATTGATTTATGAACAAGCTGAGCAATCTGCACAACCGTCAACATGGTCAGAGGGGCGTGGTGCTGGTGGTGGCCATGGTTATGCTGCTGCTGATCACAATTTTGGGCATCAGTAGTATTAAATCGCTGACACTAGAACAGCGTATGACATCCAACAGCATTGACCGCAACGCCGTATTTCAAGTAACCGAATGGGCGCTGAGCGTGGCCGAGCAGGCAGCAGAAACGCAGGCCAAACTTTGCAACAGTGGATTTGTCAATCAAGGTGCGCCCGTGGCTACTGGTGATACCACCTGTTCTCAAACTGCGTGTCAGAATGGTTATTGCGGCTATCCACAGCCCAATTGTCCTGTTCGGTGGGAAGATAGCGCATTCAATGGTTGGGCTGATCTGAAGGATCCCGAAGATCCAACAAAAAATCTGACAACACCTCTGGGTGTGACACCTAAATTCTTTATTGAATATCTATACACCATCAAGCCCACTTGTATTGGTAAATCGAGTGATGGGCCATTCAGTTACCGCGTGACGGTGCAAACGGTGCCTGGGGATGGTCGGGCGACTGTGACTTTGCAGTCAATTTATAGCGACTAAACGAGGCCGTTTCATGAAAACCACTTGGTACCGTTCTCATCTGGCCAAGCGAGCTGGCATATTGCTTGTGGCTGTTGTGACCCTGTGCACAGTCATGTTGGTCAACAATGCCAACTCAGGAACAACATCTGTTGGGCCACTCGGGCCAACACCAGAAACGATTGCCCCTCTGGGGGTGGTACAGGCTGGCAAACCTTTGGTGATGCTCACCATGGCTCGTGATCACACGCTGTTTTACGAAGCTTATAACGATGCAAGCGATATTGATGGTGATGGATTGTTGGATATTCGGTTCAAACCCAGCATCACATATCTTGGTTTGTTTGATTCCACACTTTGCTACAAATACAGCGGTGGCTCTACCGCGACCAGCACGGACGGCTTATTTTCGCCCAGTTATGTTGCTGATTCTCTGGGTCGGTGCAGTGATGACACGAAAGGTGGCTGGTCAGGTAATTGGCTAAATTACGTCACCACCAGCCGAATTGATGCTTTGCGCAAAGTGCTGTACGGTGGGCATCGAGAAGTCGATACCGCATCACAGACGATCCTGCGTCGTGCCTATATCCCACAGGACGCCCATTCATGGGCAAAAGAGTACACCAGTGAAGTGGTTGATGGTTATAAAATCACGGATTACACCCCGTTCAACCAGCCGGTGATCGCAACGGGTAAAAAGATTGCCCGCCACTTTTTCGGAAGTTTGACTGACACCTCATCGGTCAACTGCGCCAATATAGACGATTGCAGCAACAGACCACCGCTGCTGAAATTTCTGAAAGACAGTCAAGACACCCGTGTATGGACTTGGGCATCATCTGAGCGTGCAGTTCTGACAAAAAATCACAACGGTACGCAGGCTTCCAACACACAGTATTCAATCCGCGTTGAAGTTTGCACAGCCACTTTCAACAACGGTTGTAAACAATACCCCAATGGAAATTACAAACCGACAGGCTTATTACACGAATATGGCGAAAATGATGCTATGTATTTTGGCTTGTTGACGGGCACCTACAACAAAAGCAGCGAAGGTGGAGTACTGAGAAAAGTGGTATCTTCATTCAAAGAAGAGGTTGATCAGACCACTGGCGTTTTTACCGGCACCGCAAAAATTGTTGATACGATCAATAAGTTGCGCATTCGTGATTACAACAATACCCGTACAGATCAGGCATACCGTGCTGGCTGGGTAACCAACCGTGCTATGAACAACGGCGAGTTTCCTGACTGGGGCAACCCGATAGCGGAAATGATGTACGAATCATTGCGCTACTTCATGGGAAAAGGAACGGCAACAACAGCCTACACAGGAAACAACGCACGGGACAGCGGAAAAAATATTGATGCCGAGTTGGGACTTAGCACAGCCACTTGGGATGACCCTTATGCCAGCACCAGTGCAGCCAAGGCCCAATGGTGTTCCAAACCCAATTTGCTGGTGGTCTCGGGTATCAATCCTTCGTTTGATTCAGATCAAGTACCAGAAGCGCAGTGGAAGGTTGGAACTGCGAGTTTCACGGGCGATGTGACAGGTCTGGATGTCAACACCATAGGACAAACCATTTCAGACTTTGAACCTGGTGTGAAAGGTAGCCGGTTTATTGGACAGGTAGGTACCAGCACCGATGGAGCGCCAACAGCTAAGAGCGTCACCAGCTTTGGCAATATTCGAGGGTTGGCACCCGAGGAACCGACGAAACAGGGCAGTTATTATTCTGTTCCAGTTGCTTACTTCGCTAAAACCAACGATATCCGCCCAAGTCTTGAAGGCAAACAAACAGTCGACAGTTTTACGGTGGCGCTTAGCTCACCGCTACCGAAAATTGAAGTACCCATCAGCGGGAAAACTATCACACTAGTTCCCTTCGCCAAGTCCGTCACCGCATGGAAACCAAGTTTTGCGCCCACCAATCAAATTGTCGATTTTTATGTGGCCACTTTTGCAAACACAACTGGCCCTACGGGCCCCGATTACGATGCTACGGTCAATGGAGGACGCTATTTCGCTCAGTTTCGCATCAATTTTGAAGACGTTGAGCAAGGAGCAGACCATGACATGGATGCCATTACCGTTTATGAAATTTCACTGAATGCTGACAATAGTTTACGGGTAAAACTGACACCAGAATATCAGGCTGGGGGTGCCAGACAAAACATGGGTTACATCATTTCTGGAACCACAAAAGACGGGGTCTATTTGACAGTTCAGGATGAAGATGTGGACAATCCTTATTATCTGAACGTTCCAGATGGTATGAATCCCGGTGATTGTGACGGCAGCAGTGTCACCAACATTCCAGTACAATGCAAAAAATTGCCAACCATCACCAATCCAGTGGGCCAGCAATTCAGCGAACGTACATTCACTGTAGGAAGTACAGCAGCTACCTACTTGAAAGACCCCCTCTGGTACGCTTCCAAATGGGGTGGTTTCGTTGACCGTAACGCCAACAGCAAGCCAGACCTTCAATCCGAGTGGGATGCCGATAACGATGGTATACCTGATACTTATTTTCTGGTACAAAACCCTACAAAACTCAGAACTGCCTTGCGAAAAGTGTTCAATAGCATTTACGAACGCAGTGCAGCAGCTGGTAATATTGCAGCCAATAGCACATCCTTCACGAGTGAAACGGCTGTTTATCAATCGGTTTTCAACAGTGGTAACTGGTCGGGTGACCTGATTGCTTATCCGATTACTAAAAATGGTGTGAATTTTACCCCATTCTGGAAAGCCTCGGAAAAAGTTCCTAATCATGTAGATCGTAAGATCTTCAGCCGGTTCGACAATACAGGTGTTGCGTTTACCACGTCAATGTCCAGCGAAATGAAAGCAGTGATTGATGCCACCACGGCAACACAAAATGCAACCATTAATTTCATTCGAGGGGATCGCAACACAGAAGTACAAAACGGTGGTGCTTATCGCAACCGGTCGTCTGGTCTGTTAGGTGACATCATCAACTCGTCGCCTTTTTACCTGAAAGAAAGCAACACGGTTTTCGTCAGTTCCAACATGGGTATGTTGCATGCATTCAATGCTAAAACTGGGGTTGAGCGGTTTGCTTATATTCCCAGCACAGCACTGCCGCATTTGAAAAAACTGACTGACCCTACCTACACCCACCGGTTTTTTGTTGACGGTGAAATCGTCGTTTCACAAAAAAGTGAAACCGACAACAAGAACTTGTTGTTTGGCTTTCTTGGACGTGGTGGCAAAGGCTTTTTTGCCCTTGACGTAACCAACCCCGATGCCTTTGGCACCAGCAATGTCTTGTGGGAAGTGGGTGGCAGCGATGATGACATGGGCTATGTGCTGGGCAGACCTCAGATAGCCAAAGTGCGTACTGGCACCAACACCCAAGCGACCGTCGTGGTATTTGGCAACGGTTACAACAGCGTGTCTAACAAATCGGTTCTGTTTTTTTACAATACGGACGGTACACTTTTTAAGAAGCTGAGTACCGAAGTGGGGAACACCGCCAACCCCAACGGTATGGCAACACCGTTTCTGCTGACCGATGCCAACGGTTTCTTGACGACCGTGTATGGTGGCGACTTGCAAGGCAACGTCTGGAAGTTTGATGTATCAGACATGGACAAAAGTAAATGGACTTCCGCCATCAAAGTGGGAGACACAGCCGTTCCCCTGATTACCGTGCAAGACCCAGATGGCAAAGTCCAACCCATCACAGCACCAATCACTTCTTTTGTCAATCCGTTGTATGGTGACCCGAACTTTGGCAAGCGATTCATTTTCTTTGGAACAGGCCGCTACATAGCGCCTGAAGATACGGGCAACAAGTCTATTCAAACCATGTACGGCATCATTGATGATGGCAGTTCGACAACAGGGCGTTCACAGCTCGTCGAACGAACTGTGACCGCAGAAGGTGTGGTTGCTGAGCGTGGTGTACGAACCTTTTCAAAGGTGGTTGAGGGCGATATGAAGAACAAGCGTGGCTGGTACATGGATTGGCTGACCGTTGGCAATACAACCAAGAGCCAGCGTGCTATTGGTGAGCGCGTCATTAACTCAGCGGAATTGATTCTAGGTTTTAAGCCCGTATTGGTCGTGAGCTCTATCATTCCGCTAGAAGACCCTTGCACACCCGGCGGTAAGGGTTATATCAATGCATTGAATCCGTTTTCTGGCGGCTCGGTTTTCTCTGACACCGATACCAAAGGCTTCTTTGATGTGAACAACAACAATCTATTCACCGATGACAAGTTGGGTACCAATTTCGTTGACACGGTGGATCTGGATGTTGGTATTCCTGGCGGTTGTGTGCTGATTGGCAATCGGCTGGTCTGTGGTGGCTCCAAGGCTACGCTTGGCACGGTGAAGGTGAATGCCGGCGAATCCAGCCGCAGGCGGGTTTCATGGCGTGAAATCGTTCGTTGATCTTGGTTCTTTCAATATTTATTTTTACTCAGGAATTCATTTTGGCTACAAAAAAAATCAATCTACGCTGCACCGGTTTTACCTTGGTCGAACTGATGGTCACCGTGGCGATTATTGCCATCTTGGCCAGTGTGGCATTGCCTAGCTACCAGAACTATGTGACCGAGATGCGACGCAATGCAGCGCAATCGTGTATGCTGGAATTGGTGCAATTCACAGAACGCTATTACAGCACCCAAATGACTTATGTAGGTGCTACGCTGCCTACCTTGGAATGCCGCACCAACATGGCTACCCATTACACCTTTGCTTACGCTGCCGACCCCACGGCAACGGCCTATACCGTTAGGGCAACAGCTCAGGGCGGACAAGCCAGTCGTGATGCCAATTGCACGCCCATGCAGATCACGCAATCAGGGGCCAGAACGCCCAGCACCGGCTGCTGGAAATAAGCCATGAACGATTTCATGCAAACCGCCCTAGACTGCGCGCAGCAAGCTGTGGGCGTGTCCAACCCCAACCCGCATGTGGGCTGCGTGCTGGTATCGGCCAGCGGTGAATGCATAGGCAGCGGCCACACCCAAGCTGTAGGCGGGCCGCATGCCGAGGTGATAGCGCTGCGCGATGCGCAGGCACGCGGCCAGTCCACCGTGGGGGCCACGGCCTATGTGACGCTGGAGCCGTGTTCGCACCACGGGCGCACCCCGCCATGTTGCGATGCGCTGGTGGCTGCCGGGGTGGCGCGGGTGGTGGTGGCGGTGCTGGACCCGAACCCGCTGGTCAGTGGCCGGGGGGTGGCGCGTTTGCAGGCGGCGGGGGTGGCGGTCGAGGTGCTTGCAGCCGACGACCCGCAGGCCCAGGCGGCGCGCGCGCTGAATATGGGGTTTTTCAGCCGCATGCAGCGCCAGATGCCGTGGGTGCGCATGAAGATGGCTGCGTCGCTGGACGGCATCACCGCCCTGCCCAATGGCAGCAGCCAGTGGATCACGGGCGAGGCGGCGCGGGCCGATGGCCATGCTTGGCGTGCCCGCGCTTGTGCGGTGCTGACCGGTATTGGCACCGTACTCGAAGACGACCCCATGCTGGATGTGCGGGCTGTGCCTGCCACGCGGCAGCCGCATCTGGTGGTGGTGGACAGTCGGCTGGAAACGCCGCCCGATGCGCGCCTGTTTGGGCCAGCGGCCCAGGGTTTGCCCCGCCAAATTTGGATTTATGCGGCGGTGGACGACGCTGCCAAGCGAGCTGCGCTGCAAGCCCAAGGCGCACAAGTGGTGCTATTGCCCAACGAAACCGGCCAAGTAGGCAAGGTGAATCTGCGTGCCATGCTGCAAGACTTGGCGCGGCGCGAGGTGAACACCGTGCACCTAGAGGCGGGCGAAAAGCTCAATGGCTCCTTTTTGCGCGAGGGTCTGGTGGACGAATGCCTGCTGTATTTGGCCCCCAAGTTGCTCGGGCAAGGGGCCGGTTTGTCTAACCTGGGGCCGCTGACGGCGCTGAGCGAGGGCGTGTCGCTGACGCTGCGCGACGTGGCCCCTGTGGGCGAAGATTTGCGATTGATCGCCGAAGTGGTACGCCGTTAGGCCCTCGACTCAGAAGATCCGCACAAACCCTGCCAAAATACGCCCCCTATGTTTACCGGCATCATCACCGGCGTGGGGCGCATCGCCGCCCTCCACGCTCTGGGCAGTTCATTGGACCATGGCAGGCGACTCACCCTGGAGGTGCCGCCGGGCTACCTCGATGACGTGGGGCTGGGCGACAGCATCGCACTCAACGGGGCCTGCATGACGGTCACGTCCATCCAGCCTCCGCAGCAATTCACCATTGACATCTCCGCCGAATCGCTGGCCCGCACCACGGGTTTGGCCACGGTGGGATACCGCGTCAACTTGGAAAAAGCCTTGCGCGCCAGCGACCGGCTGGGCGGGCATATCGTGTCGGGCCATGTGGACGGCGTGGGCCGCGTGACCCGCTTTGCAGCCGTGGGCGAAAGCTGGGAGCTGTGCGTACTGGCCCCGCCCGAACTGGGCAAGTACCTGGCTTACAAGGGCTCCATCACGGTCAACGGCGTGAGCCTGACGGTGAACCGCATTCAAGACAGCCCAGCGGGCTGCGAGTTCAGCATCAACCTGATTCCGCACACCGTGCAAAACACCGCCCTGGGCGACTTGAGCGCAGGCAGCGCGGTGAACCTCGAAATTGACACCGTGGCGCGCTATGTAGAACGCATGCTCGGCAACACCCCAACACAGGACAAGGCATGAGCACACCCGACACCCTGGCCCCGGTGGCCATTTCTCCGGTTCAAGACATCGTGGCCGATATGCGTGCCGGGCGCATCGTCATTCTGGTGGACGAGGAAGACCGCGAAAACGAGGGCGATTTGGTCCTGGCTGCCGACCATGTGACGGCGGATGCCATCAACTTCATGGCGCGTTTTGGCCGGGGCCTGATCTGCCTGACCCTGAGCCGCGAACGCTGTGAACGGTTGAAACTGCCGCCCATGGTGACCGTCAACGGCGACAAAAAGGGCACTGCCTTCACGGTCTCCATTGAAGCGGCAGAGGGTGTAACCACCGGTATTTCTGCCGCCGACCGCGCCCGCACCGTGCAAGCGGCCGTCAACCCCCGCGCCGTGCCTGACGATTTGGTGCAACCGGGTCATGTGTTCCCCCTGCAAGCGGTGGATGGCGGTGTGCTGATGCGGGCGGGCCATACCGAAGCCGGTTGCGACCTGGCCGCCATGGCGGGTTGCTCACCCGCTGCCGTGATCTGCGAAATCATGAAAGACGACGGCACCATGGCCCGTCTGCCCGATTTGCAGCTGTTTGCCGCCGAGCATGGCCTGAAGATTGGCACCATTGCCGACCTGATTGAATACCGCAGCCGCACCGAAAGCCTGGTGGAAAAGCTGGGCACCCGCCCGTTGAACACCGCCTTTGGGGCGTTTGAGGTCACGGCCTTCCGCGACAAGCCCAGTGGCGCGCTGCACTTGGCCCTCGTCAAAGGGCGCTGGGACGCTTCGCAGTGTGTGGATGTGCGGGTTCACGAGCCGCTGTCGGTGCTGGACGCGCTGGAGGTGGGCCGCTCGATGCACAGCTGGAGCCTAGAGGCCAGCCTGCGCCACATTGCCGAGGCAGGGGCCGGGGTGGCGGTACTGCTCAACTGTGGTGAGACGGCAGCACAACTGCTGGCGCAGTTTGAAGGCACGGCCCAGTCGGCCCAGGCCCCGGTGCGTGGCCGCATGGACTTGCGCACCTATGGCGTGGGGGCACAGATTCTGCGTGAATGCGGCATTCACAAAATGCGCCTGATGGGCAACCCGCGCCGCATGCCCAGCATGACCGGTTATGGCTTGGAAGTGGTGGGCTTCCTTAGCCGTTCGGCCTGAGTTCGGCCTGATTTCAAAAACGATTCCAAAAAATTGATTCAAATTACAGAAAGATTCCAGCATGTTTGGTGCAAAAAAAGGCCAGTCCAATTTTTTGGATGGCAAATCACTGTCCATTGGTGTGGTGCAGGCGCGTTTCAACGAAGACATCACCAACGCCCTCTGGAGCGCCTGCCACACCGAGCTGCTGGCACTGGGCGTACCCGAAAAAAACATTCGCCACATCACGGTGCCCGGTGCTTTAGAAGTGCCAGTGGCCTTGCAGGCCATGGCCGAGTCAGACGAATTTGATGCCCTGATTGCGCTGGGCTGCATCATCCGGGGCGAGACCTACCACTTTGAACTGGTGGCCAATGAATCGGGCGCAGCCGTCACCCGCGTGGGCTTGGACTACCAGTTGCCCATTGCCAACGCCATTTTGACCACTGAAAACACCGAACAGGCCGTGGCCCGCCAGACCGAAAAAGGCCGCGATGCCGCACGGGTGGCGGTGGAAATGGCCCATGTCCTGAAACACATCCTGTGAGCGGCAAGGGCAACACCATGAACAACGCGCCATCCCCGCGCAAAGCGGCTGACAAGTCGGCCCGTACCCGCGCCCGCGAATTTGCCCTGCAAGCGCTCTACCAGCACCTGGTGGGGCGCAACACCGCCAGCGACATTGATGCCTTTACCCGCGACCTGTCTGGTTTTCACAAGGCCGACAGCGTGCACTACGACGCGCTGCTGCACGGCTGCATTGAACAGGCACAGGCGCTGGACGACTGGATTGCGCCCCTGCTGGATCGTCCCTTGCCTGAAATCTCGCCGATTGAACGGGGCGTACTCTGGATTGGCGTGTACGAATTCCTGCACTGCCCCGATGTGCCGTGGCGTGTGGTGCTGAACGAATGCATTGAGCTGGCCAAATCATTTGGTGGTACTGACGGGCACAAATACATCAACGGCGTGTTGCACCCCTTAGCAGGCCAGTTGCGCCCGGCTGAAGTGGCCGCTGCCCCTGGCAAACCCACGGGCAAACGGGGCAAAGCCGCGCAAGCGTCTACCCCTATCGAGCCGCCACCAAGCGCCGACAACCCCACAACGGACGATGCGCCAGCCGCAGGCTGAGCCGCCAGACCATGCGCATTGCTCAACGCGCCCAGCGCGTTCAACCCTTTTATGTCATGGAGCTGGCCAAGGCCGCCAGCCAGCTGGCGGCCAGCGCACCGGCTGGCCAGCGCCCCATGCTGTACCTGAACATTGGCGAGCCCGACTTCACCGCGCCGCTGGCCGTGCAGCAAGCGGCGGAGCGTGCGCTGCGTGCTGGGCACAGCCAGTACACCGCCGCCACCGGCTTGCCCGCCCTGCGCGAAGCCATCAGCGGCTGGTACGCCAGCCGTTTTGGTTTGTCCATTGACCCGGCACGCATTGTGGTGACGGCGGGTGCCTCGGCGGCACTGCAACTGGCCTGCCTGACCCTGATAGAAGCGGGCGACGAAGTGCTGATGCCCGACCCCAGCTACCCCTGCAACCGCCAGTTTGTGCAGGTGGCCGAAGGGCGTGCCGTGCTGCTGCCTTGTGGGCCAGCGCAGCGCTTCCAGCTCAGTGCGGCGCAGGTGGAAGCCGCCTGGGGGCCTGCCACACGCGGCGTGCTGCTGGCCTCACCGTCCAACCCCACGGGCACCTCCATAGCCCGCGATGAACTGGAACGCATCGCCCGCACCGTGCGCGAGCGCGGCGGCGTGACCTTGGTGGACGAGATTTACCTTGGCCTGAGCTTTGACGAGGCCTACGGGCACAGCGCGCTGGGCCTGCCCGATGGGTTGGGTGACGAGGTCATCAGCATCAACAGCTTCAGCAAATACTTCAACATGACGGGCTGGCGACTGGGCTGGCTGGTGCTGCCGCCTGCCCTGGTGCCCGCCGTTGAGCGGCTGGCACAAAACCTATTCATTTGCGCCAGCACACTGGCCCAGCATGCGGCACTGGCCTGCTTTGAGCCCGACACGCTGACCGAATACGAACGCCGCCGGGCCGAATTCAAAGCCCGGCGTGACTATTTTTTGCCCGAACTCCAACGCCTGGGGCTGTCGGTACCCGTCATGCCTGATGGCGCGTTTTACGCTTGGGCCGATGTCAGCGCCCTGTGCGAACGCTGGGGCATTGCCCCGGCTGGCCCTGGGTATGCAGAGGGTGGGAGCTGGGCGCTGGCCTTCGAGCTGATGCAACGCTGCCAACTGGCTACCACGCCGGGGCGCGACTTTGGGCTGGCCGAGCCAGGCCGCTACCTGCGTTTTTCAACGGCCAATGCCATGGCGCAACTGCGCGAGGCCGTGGCCCGGCTGGAGTCTGCCCTGTGAACGCGCCTGCTGCTAAGCACACCGACACGCTGGTACAAAGCGCCGTTTTTCAGTGGCCGGTGCGCGTCTATTGGGAAGACACGGACGCGGGCGGCGTGGTGTTTTATGCCAATTACCTGAAGTTTTTCGAGCGTGCCCGCACCGAATGGCTGCGCACGCTGGGCCTGGGGCAGCAACAGCTGCGCGAGACAACGGGCGGCCTGTTCGTCGTCACCGATGCGCAGATCAAATACCACCGCCCTGCGCGGCTGGACGATTTGCTGTGCGTCACCGCCCGCCTGCGCGAGGCGGGCCGCGCCTCGCTGCACCTGGAGCAGCATGCCTACCTGCAAACCCCTGACGCGGCACAGCCCGGCGTGCTGCTGTGCGAAGGCAGTGTGCGCATTGGCTGGGTCGATGCCACTCGCCTGCGCCCTGCCCGCCTGCCCCAAACGGTGCTGCACGCGCTGGGAACCCAGCCCAACACGCCCTGATCCCACAGCCGCCGATTCCCCATCAACGACACCCCCTGACTGACCCACCATGAACCCCGATTTGTCCATTGTTCAATTGATGCTGAATGCCAGCTGGGTCGTGCAGGCCGTGGTCTTGCTGCTGGTGCTGCTGTCCATCATCAGCTGGGCGGCCATTTTTCGCAAAGTGCACAGCCTGCGCTTGGTGCGCGCCCACAACGACGCTTTCGAGCGCAGCTTTTGGTCGGGCAGCAGTCTGAACGATCTGTACGCGGTCGCCAGCCAAAACGCCCAGCACAGCGGCCCCATGGAGCGCATTTTTGCCAACGGCATGCACGAATTTCAGAAGCTGCGTGAGCGTCGCATCCAAGACCACGGCACCCTGATGGACGGCGCACGGCGGGCCATGCGGGCGAGTTTTCAGCGCGAGGTTGATGCGCTGGAAGCGCATTTGTCGTTCTTGGGCACGGTGGGCTCGGTGGCTCCTTATGTGGGCCTGTTCGGTACGGTCTGGGGCATCATGCATGCCTTTACTGGGCTGGCCTCGCTGGCACAGGTGACGCTGGCCACCGTGGCCCCTGGCATTGCCGAGGCACTGGTAGCCACTGCGATTGGCCTGTTTGCCGCCATTCCGGCGGTGGTGGCCTACAACCGCTTCACCACCGATGTGGACCGGCTGGCCAACGGCATGGAAACCTTCATGGAAGAGTTTTCCAACATCTTGCAGCGCAACCTGGGCAGCCACGGCCCCAGCGGAGGCTGAGCATGGCCCGCTCACCCCAGCGGCGCACCCGGCGCACGCGCAACGAAATCAACATGGTGCCCTTCATTGATGTGATGCTGGTGCTGCTCATCATCTTCATGGTCACCGCCCCGCTCATCACCCCCGGCCAGATTGACCTGCCCAGCGTGGGCCAAGCCAACCGCACGCCCGATGCCTATGTCGAAGTCCTGATCGACCGCGACCAAACCCTGCAAGCCCGCTACAGCCAAAAACCGCAGGTTCTGGTGCCCGTCAACGCCGGGCAACTGGTCAGCCGCGTGAAAGAGCTGAGCGAGAACAAGCCGCAAATGCCGGTACTCATCAGCGCCGACAAGCAGGTGAAGTACGAAGCCGTGATGGACGTGGTGCGCCAGTTGCGTGCCGCTGGTATTCAGCGCGTGGCCCTCTCGACACTCTGACTGCCCTGACTCACGCCACCGCCTTGCCCGTTCATGCACGCTGCCAACACCCGCTCATCCATTGCACCGCCCGCCACCCGGCAGGGCGCAATGCCTTGGCTGCTGGCCCTGACGGCCCACGGCCTGCTGATGCTGGCCCTGACTTGGGGCGTGAGCTGGCAACGCCAGACCCCGCGCCCAGTATTCGAGGCCGAAATCTGGTCGCCCCAGGTGCAGGCCGCTGCACCCGCCGCCCAAGCTAGCCCGGAGCCACCGCTCCCCACACCCCCACCCCAAACGCCAGCCACACCCCCCGCAGAACCACCCAGCCCACCGCCGCCGCCAGCCCGAACACCCGCACCGGCTCCCAGCACGGCAGCGGCTGATCTGGCCACCGAGAAGCGTCAGGCCCAGGCTGCTCAGCAAGCCGCTGAACAGGCCGCCGCCGACAAAGCGGCTGCCGAACGGCGCGAACAGGCTCGTCAAGCGGCGGCCAAGAAAGCCGCCGAAAAAGCCGCAGAGAAAGCCGCCGAAAAAGCGGCTGAACAAGCTGCCGCCAAAAAAGCGGCCGAAGCTGCTGAAAAAGCCGCTGCTGAACAAGCCCGCCAAGCGCAGGCCCGTTTGCAAGCCGAGCAAAAAGCGCTGGAAGAGCAAGCCCAACAGGCCCGCGAGGCGCAAATGCGGCGCATCATGAACCAGGCCAGCACCACCGGCAGCACCGGCAGCAGCCGCAACCCAGGCAACGGCAGTGCCGCGCAAGCCAGCGGCCCGTCGCCCCAGTACGGCGCACGGGTGGCGGCACGCATCAAACCCAATGTGGTGTTCACCGAAGCCATCAGCGGCAACCCGCGTGCCGAAGTGGAGGTCAGTACCCTGCCCGACGGCACCATCAGCAGCAGGAAGATCGTCAAATCCAGCGGCAACCTGGCTTGGGACGATGCCGTGCTGCGCGCCATTGACCGCACCGGCACCCTGCCCCGCGATGTGGATGGCCGGGTACCCTCGCCCCTCATCATCGGCCTGCGCCCCCAAGACTGAACGCCATGAACGACGCTTTGCTGCTCACCCTCAACGCGGGCTCTTCCTCGGTCAAATTTGCGGTGTATGCCACGGCCACCGGACTGCCCCTGCTGGCGGCAGGTCAGATTGAAGGGCTGGGCACCGAGCAAGCACGCTTCACAGTACACCCCAGCGCCAGCCTGCCCAACGAAGCAACACCCACACGCTTGCACAGCCATGCCGATGCGGTGCAAGCCATTTTGCGCTGGCAACAGCAGGCGTTTGCGGGGGCACAGGTGCAGGCCGTCAGCCACCGGGTGGTGCATGGCGGCACGGCACACACCCGGCCCGTGGTCATGGACGAGGCCGTGCTGGCCGAGCTGACGCGCCTGGTGCCCCTGGCCCCGTTGCACCAGCCGCACAACCTAGCAGGCATACGGGCTGCGCAAACCGCCTACCCTGGCGTGCCGCAAATCGCCTGTTTTGACACCGCCTTTCACCGCCAGCACAGTTTTGTGGCCGACACCTTTGCCCTGCCGCGTCGCTACTACGACGAGGGCATTCGGCGCTACGGCTTTCATGGCCTGTCTTACGAATACATCGCCCGCCAATTGCAAGCCGCCTACCCGGCACAGGCTGAGGGCCGGGTCATCGTCGCGCACCTGGGCAACGGGGCTTCGATGTGCGCCATGCACCGGGGCCGCTCGGTGGCCTCCACCATGGGCTTTACGGCGCTGGACGGCCTGCCCATGGGCACGCGCTGCGGTCAATTGGACCCCGGCGTGGTGCTCTATTTGATGAGCGAACACGGCCTGGATGCCGCCGCCATCAGCCGCTTGCTGTACCAAGAATCGGGGCTCAAAGGCCTCTCGGGCCTGTCGCACGATGTGCGCACCCTGCTGGCGGCCCACACGCCCGCCGCGCAAGACGCGCTGGCCTACTTTGCCGACCGCTGCCGCCGCGAAATCGGCGCACTGGCCGCCAGCCTGGGCGGGCTGGATACCCTGGTGTTCACCGGCGGCATTGGCGAAAACGCCGCCGCCGTGCGCGCCGACATCCTGCAAGACACCGCCTGGCTGGGCATCCACCTAGACCTGAACGCCAACCAAGCCCCCACCAGCGAACCCGCCCGGACCATCAGCACAGCGGCCTCACGGGTGCAGGTATTGGTCATCAAGACCGACGAAGAACGCATGTTGGCCGAACACGCTGCTGCCCTCATCCAGACCCATCATGACTGACACCCCCCCCAGCAAACCCGCAGCGGCCACACACCCTGCCCCATCCCAGTACGAAACCTTCGTCCGGCACATCCAGGCGCACGGTGTCAACAAAAGTGACCGCACGGGCACCGGCACGCAAAGCATCTTCGGCTACCAAATGCGCTTTGACTTGGCGGAAGGGTTCCCGCTCGTCACCACCAAAAAGGTGCATTTCAAAAGCGTGGTGGCCGAACTGCTGTGGTTCCTGCGCGGCGACAGCAACGTGAAGTGGCTGCAAGAACAGGGCTGCACCATCTGGGACGAATGGGCGGGCGATACTGGCGACCTAGGCCCGGTGTATGGCGTGCAATGGCGTAGCTGGCCCACCCCTGGCGGCGGCCACATTGACCAGATCAGCCAAGTGCTGCACACCCTCAAAACCAACCCCGACAGCCGCCGCATCCTCGTCAGCGCCTGGAACGTGGCCGACCTGGACAGCATGGCCCTGATGCCCTGCCATGCCTTGTTCCAGTTCTATGTGGCACCTGCCACCGAGAGCGGTGGACGTGGCAAGCTCAGCTGCCAGCTCTACCAGCGCAGCGCCGATGCGTTCCTGGGCGTGCCCTTCAACATCGCCAGCTACGCCCTGCTGACACACATGGTGGCCCAGCAGTGCGACCTGGATGTGGGCGACTTCATCTGGACGGGTGGCGACTGCCACATCTACAGCAACCACCGCGATCAAGTAGCCCTGCAACTGAGCCGCGAACCCTTTGCGTACCCCGTGCTGAACATCCAGCGCCGCCCGGCCTCGCTGTTCGACTACGTGCCCGAAGACTTCGAGCTGCTGGGCTACCAGCACCACCCCGCCATCAAAGCGCCTGTTGCCGTCTGACAGCCCATGCAAGTGCCACCCCGTCTCAACCTGATCTACGCCCGTGCCGCCAACGGTGTCATCGGGTGTAACAACACCATTCCTTGGCACTTGCCGGAAGACTTGGCCCACTTCAAGCGCCTCACCTTGGGTTGCCCGGTCATCATGGGGCGCAAGACCTGGGACTCGCTGCCAGCCCGCTTTCGGCCCCTGCCTGGGCGGCGCAACATCGTGCTCACCCGCAACCTCGACTGGCAAGGCCCCGGCGCAGAGTGCGCCACCGACCTGCCCGCCGCCATCGCCCTGTGCCCCGAAGGCAGTGAAGTCTGGGTCATCGGGGGCGCGCAAATCTACGCCCAAGCCTTGCCCTTGGCGCAGCGCGTGGTGGCGACCGAAATTGCTCAAGCCTTTGATGGCGATGCCTTTGCGCCCGCGCTGGACGGCAGTTGGCAAGAGTGCAGCCGCGATGCGCAGATCGCCAGCAGTGGGTTGGCTTTTGCTTTTGTCTGCTATACCAAGCGGAACGCGCCTGACCAGCCTTGAAACAGGCATGCGCTATGCTTTTAGGGGTTTACCCTGATATTCACCTTGTCAGGCAGCAGCCCAAACCCCTGTTCAACCCTGTTTTTTCATTGTTTTCTATGTCCAACAAGCCCAACGCTTTAGAAATTGCCCTAGAAAAATTCATTTTCAGCAGCCGCTGGTTGCTGGTGCCCTTCTTTCTGGGCCTCATCGTCGGCATGGCCGTCATGCTGATCAAGTTTTTCAAAGAACTGGCCCTGCTCATCCAAGGCGTACTGGGCTTCATCGAACACGATACCGTCATCTCCATCCTGACCCTGGTGGACACGGCCCTGATTGCGGTGCTGCTGCTCATCATCGTTTTCAGTTCTTACGAAAACTTCGTCTCCAAACTCAGCATTGGCGACCACGAAGACCGCCCAGCCTGGATGGGCAAAGTCGGTTTTTCTGACCTGAAAATGAAGCTTATTGGTGCCATCGTCGCCATTTCAGCGGTCGAACTGCTCAAAGCTTTCCTGATCAGCGCCAGCCTGACCAGCGAACAACTGGGCTGGAAAATCGCCATTCACCTCACCTTTGTTGTCTCAGGTCTGCTGTTTGCCTTGGCAGACTGGATCAGCGATTTGCGAAAGTAAGTCATGACCAATATCTCACACTCCCGTTTATCACCTACCAGCCCTGTCACTGCGCACCCCTTGGCGGCCCTGTTGCTGGGTGCTGCGTTGATGCTGCCGGGTACACCCAGTCACGCCCAAGGTGCCGAGGTTTTCAAGCATGCCGATCTGGCCCTGGGTACTCAACTGATGGAAGAGCACCAATGCGCGGCCTGCCACAGCAGCAAAGTGGGGGGCAACGGCAGCGCCATCTACAGGCCGTTGGGCAAAATCAACACAGCGGGTCTGCTGCGCGGCATGGTAGAGATGTGCAACACCCGCCTGAACCTGGGCATGTTCCCAGAGGACGTGGACGCAGTGGCCGCCGTGCTCAACCGGGACTACTACAAGTTCAAGTAAGCCTGCTTTCTGGGCGCTCAACGCTCAACGGTCAACGCTCAGCATCCAGCTCGGCCAATTCTTCTGGCGTGAACACCCGTGACCGGGTATGAAACGCCTTGCCCTCTGGCCCTTCGAGTGAGAAGGTGCCGCCGTGGCCTTCAATCACGTCAATGATGAGTTGCGTGTGCCGCCAGGTGGCGTACTGCGTCTTGCTCATGTAGAACTCGCAGCCGCCAATCACGCCCAGCAAGACATCGCCCTGCCCCATGGTGATCTCGCCCAGCAGGTAGCAGTTGGCTGCGCTGTTGTCGCAGCAACCGCCGCTTTGGTGAAACATGAGGCCGGGGCCGTATTTGGTCTTGAGGAACTCGATCAGCTCCAGGGCTGCCGGGGTGGCAATGACTTTTTCAACCATGTCTGTCTCCAGGGTGCAACGACAAACGCCGAAACGGCAAAAAACCGTTCCGGCGCAAGGTATCGACAACGCGCCGCCAGCGCGGCGCAGCATCAGATCAGAAGAAGCCCAGCTTGTTTTCGCTGTAGGACACCAGCAGGTTTTTGGTCTGCTGGTAGTGGTCGAGCATCATTTTGTGGGTTTCACGGCCAATACCCGACTCTTTGTAGCCACCGAAGGCGGCGTGTGCCGGGTAGGCGTGGTAGCAGTTGGTCCACACACGGCCCGCTTTGATGGCGCGGCCCATGCGGTAGGCCACGTTGCCGTTGCGGCTCCACACGCCAGCACCCAGGCCGTACAGCGTGTCGTTGGCAATGGCCAGGGCTTCGGCTTCGTCCTTGAAGGTGGTCACGGCCAGCACGGGGCCAAAAATTTCTTCTTGGAAGATGCGCATTTTGTTGTGGCCCTTGAACAGGGTGGGCTGCACATAGAAGCCGCCGTCCAAGTCGTTGCCAAACTGGGCTTGGCCACCGCCGCACAGCACTTCGGCACCTTCTTGGCGGCCCACGTCCAAGTAAGACATGATTTTGGTCAGCTGCTCTTTGCTGGCCTGTGCGCCCATCATGGTGTCGGTATCCAGCGGGTTGCCATGCTTGATGGCGGCCACGCGGGCCAGCACGCGCTCGATGAATTTTTCGTAGATGCTTTCCTGAATCAGCGCACGGCTGGGGCAGGTGCAGACTTCGCCTTGGTTGAAAGCGAACAGCACCATGCCTTCAATGGCTTTGTCCAAGAAGGCATCGTCTTTGTCCATCACGTCGGCAAAGAAGATGTTGGGGCTCTTGCCACCGAGTTCCAGCGTGGCCGGAATCAGGTTGTTGGCAGCGGCTTGGGCAATCACGCGGCCGGTGGTGGTGGAGCCGGTGAAGGCAATCTTGGCAATGCGCTTGCTGGTGGCCAGGGGCATGCCGGCTTCACGGCCATAGCCGTTGACGATGTTCAGCACGCCAGGGGGCAGCAGGTCGGCAATCAGCTCGGCCAGAATCAGGATGGAGATGGGGGTGGATTCAGCGGGCTTGAGTACCACGCAGTTGCCCGCACCCAGGGCCGGAGCCAGCTTCCAGGCGGCCATGAGGATGGGGAAGTTCCAAGGAATGATCTGACCCACCACGCCCAGCGGCTCATGGATGTGGTAGGCCATGGTGTTCTCATCAATCTCGGAAATGCCGCCTTCTTGAGCGCGCAGGCAACCGGCAAAGTAGCGGAAGTGATCCACCGTCAGCGGAATGTCGGCATTCAGGGTTTCGCGGATGGCTTTGCCGTTGTCCACGGTTTCGGCGTAAGCCAGACGCTCCAGGTTGGCCTCCAAGCGGTCAGCAATTTTCAGCAGGATGTTCGCACGGGTAGCGGCATCGGTCTTGCCCCACTTGTCAGCAGCGGCATGGGCTGCGTCGAGCGCCAGCTCAATGTCTTCGGCGGTAGAACGTGCGGCCTGGGTGTACACCTTGCCGGTGGTGGGGGTGATGACATCAAAGTACTGGCCCTTGACCGGGGCCACCCACTGGCCACCAATGAAGTTGTTGTACTGAGCCTTGTAGGCAATTTTCGCGTCGGCTGCGCCGGGTGCTGCGTAAATCATGTGTCGTCCTCTCGGGTGGTTAAAAAATGGATTCAGCCGCTGGGGCTGTCCTCATAGCCACAACTTCTGTGCCACCCGTGCCAGACGACTTAACCCGAGGTTTTTGCTCTTATTTTTGACACCCCCTGTCCCCGTCTGTACCAAGCCAGCACAGGGCGGTTGATGTTGCGCCAGGCTGGTACGGAAATTTTTTTCATACCTTGCCTGGTCACTTACTGGCTTGAAGGGGCTGACGCAGCGCTGACCAATGCCGCCAATTTGCTGGCCAAGGCGTGGCGGCCAGCTTGCTGGGCAAAGTCTTGGGCCGTCAAACCCTGTTCATTTTTGACCGAAGGGTCAGCTCCCTCGTCGATCAGGAACTGCACCAGCGCTGGCGTGCTGTAGCGTGCTGCCATCATCAGCGGCGTGGTGCCGTTGGGCGATTCGGCATCGATGTAGGCATGGTGCTCCAGCAGCAGCCTCACCATGGCGAGGTTGTCGTCCGCGTTCGATGCCGCGTAGTGCAACGGAGCCCAGCCGGGTTTGTTGACTTCGGCACCGCGTGCAATCAGCCGCTGCGCTTGATGCAATTGGCCTTTGAGTGCGGCGATCATCAGCGGGGTTTCGTCATGTGCATTTTTGGCGTTGACATCTACCGCGTTGAGATCGAGCAAAAAATTCACCACCTGCAACGAATCTAAGCGCAAGGCCATGTGCAAGGGGTGTTCGTTTTTGTCATTGCGAACGTTGAGGTCGTGTTCCTGCAAGGCATACGCAATCACGCCAGATTCGTTGTTTTGCACAATGGCCCGGAAATAGGCATTCGGGTTGGCTTGTGCCTGTACTTGTGGTGCCAAAAACAGCCCCAGCACACTGGCTGTCAGCCAGCGCTGAACCGTGAACCAAGGGAGCATGCTCATGGCTGAAACCGGTTGAACAAGATGTCAAAGTTCTGGCTGGTTGCCTGTGCTACTTGGGCCAGCGACAGGCCTTTGATATCGGCAATCTGCTGCGCCACCAGGGGCACCCAGGCGGGGGTGTTGGTTTTGCCACGGTGCGGCGCGGGAGCCAAGTAGGGGCTGTCGGTTTCAATCAGGATGCGATCCATGGGCACAAAACGGGCCACATCGCGCAAGTCGGCGGCATTGCGGAAGGTGAGGATGCCTGAGAAGGAAATGTAAAAACCCAGATCGAGTGCGGCTCGGGCGACCGTTTGGGTTTCGGTGAAGCAGTGGAAAACGCCCCGTGCTGGTGGCAGGTCAGGCCAGGGGTCTTGGCCAGGAATGAAACCGCCCTGCTTAGTCAAAATGTCCAGGGTGTCTGCCGAAGCCTGCCGGGTATGCACCACCAAGGGCAGGTGGGTGCGCCGGGCTGCCTCTATGTGGCGGACAAAGCGTTGCCGCTGCCAAGCCATGTCGTCCAGCGTGCGGCCATTCAGGCGGTAGTAGTCCAGCCCCGTTTCGCCAATGCCCAAAATCTTGGGCCGCTGGGCACGGTCTACCAAGTCTTCGACGGTGGGCTCCTGAACGCCTTCGTTGTCCGGGTGTACACCTACGGTGGCCCACAGATGGGCGTGCTGGTCGGCGAGGGTGTAAACGTCTTCAAATTCTTCTAGGGTGGTGCAGATGCACAGCGCCCGGTTGACTTGGGCCGCTTGCATGGCCGACAAAATGGCGGGCATCTGGTGCCGCAGTTCAGGGAAATTGAGGTGGCAATGGGAATCGGTGAACATGGGCGCGGCGTTTTCAGGCAAGCAGTGGCCGGGTGGTGGGTATCTCAAACCGTCTGGGTGGGCCGGTCAGAACCCAGACTGGCCCCGAGGATTTCTTCGATCTTCAGTTTCAGAACCCGAGATTTGTCATCCTTGGGAAAGCGAACCCCAATGCCTTGGGTACGGGTGCCCGAAGTTTTGGCAGGGGTGATCCAGGCGACTTTGCCCGCAATCGGATAGCGCTGCGGGTCATTGGGCAGGGTCAGCAGCACGTACACATCGTCGCCCAGGCGGTACTCTTTCATGGACGGGATGAAGATACCGCCCTCGGTGAACAGGGGGATGTAGGCCGCGTACAAAGCGCCCTTCTCTTTGATGGAGAGTTGAATGACGCTGGGGCGCGCTGCCAAGTTGGGGGATGGTGTGGTCATGGTTGCCTCGGGGTCGGATCAATCTCAAGGTCTGGGGCGTGGCTTGGTCGCGTTCGGGGTTGGCGCACTCAGCATTTGACGGGTTCTGGCGGCCCAGGTTTCCTGCATCAGGCTGGCCTGAAACGGGTGCTCTACCGTGCGCGCTGCGTTCATCAGCTCATGTGACCAGCTCAGCAAACTGGCCCAAACCGGTGGGGCGGGCAAGGTTTCTGGTGGAAAGTAGCGGGGAGACGCACCCGCAGCACGGGCCATCAGGTCGTGGCAAAGCTTTTGCAGCACGGCCAGCTGGCGTGGGGCGGGCCAGTTGTCCAGCAGTTGCCAGTCGCCACGCGCCAAGGCCTGGGGCAGTTGGTGCCACACCTGCGGGCTTAGGCCGCTGTGTGCCCAGTCCAGGGCATCGCTGGGCCGTCCACCGGCGGCTTGCAGGCATACCTGGGCCTGTTCGGGGCTGATGCCAGCGTTGGGCTTGTCGGGGTTGAGTGGCTGGTTTTGCAGCCAGGCCAGTGCCTCGTCAGCGGCGGGCCAGTGCAGGTTGTGCGTCAGGCAGCGGCTGCGTATGGTGGGCAGCAGTTGGTGGGCCGCCTCGGTGACCAAGACAAAACGGACTTCGCCAACCGGCTCTTCCAGCGTTTTGAGCAAGGTGTTGGCCGATTCGGTGTTCATGCGTTCGGCGGGGTACACCAGCACCACCTTGGTACGCCCCCTGGCACGGGTGAGCTGGGTGAAGGTCACGGCATCGCGGGCGGCTTCAACCCGGATGAGTTTGCTGGGTTTGCGCTTTTTGTCGTCAATGTCTTTCTGTGCGCCTTCGTCCAGCGGCCAGCCCAACGTTAGGCACAGGGTTTCAGGCATCAGCAGGCACAAGTCGGCATGGGTGCGAACCTGCAAGGCATGGCAGCTGGTGCAGTGCCCGCAGGCCCCTTGGGCGCTGGGCTGCTCGCACAGCCAAGCGCTGGCCAGGGCCAGCCCCAGCTCGTACTGCCCCAAACCCGATGGGCCTGCCAGCAGCAGCGCATGGCCGCGCTGCGCCAACAGGCTCTGCAACTGCCGCTGCAACCAAGGGGCCAAGGGGCCGGGTGACGTGTGGGCTGTGCTGTCGGTCATGCTTGGGCAAGCCAGCCCCGCTGGCTGAAAACCTGCGACACATCGCGCCAGACCGACTCCAGGTCTTGGTTGGCCTCGATGCGGGCAAATCGGCTGGGGTGTTGGGCGCAGCGTTGTGCGTAGCCTGCGGCCACACGCTGAAAGAAGGCCAAGGGCTGAGACTCGAACCGATCGGGCACGCGCGCTGCCGCCAGCCGCTGGGCTGCCACCTCGGGGGCCAAATCAAACCAGACGGTCAGGTCAGGCTGGCGCAGAACGGGCTGGCCCGGTACGGTGGTTTGCACCCAGGTTTCGAGCTGTTGCAGCACGGCCAAGTCAAAACCACGGCCAAAGCCTTGGTAGGCAAAGGTGGCATCGGTGAAGCGGTCGCACAACACCACCTCACCACGTGCCAAGGCCGGTTCAATCACTTGCTGCAAGTGGTCACGCCGGGCGGCAAACACCAACAGCGCCTCGCACAGCGGGTCCATGGCTTCGTGCAGCAGCAGGGTGCGCAGCTGTTCGGCCAACGGGGTGCCACCGGGCTCGCGGCTGAGGGTGACGCTGCGCCCCTGGGTCTGGAAGGCTTGGGCCAGACGGTTGATGTGGGTGGATTTACCCGCACCGTCGATGCCTTCAAAGCTGATGAAAAGGCCAGGCTGTTGCATAGGGGGCGTGTGTTGGGCGTGTATCAGGCATGTAGGGGGCGATGAAACTTAGCACTGGAGGATTAGCGCTGGAGGATGTAGCGCCTGACCGCCGCATTGTGTTGGGCCAGTGTCTCGCTGAAGTAACTGCCCCCGCCACCTTGGGCCACAAAGTACAGGGCTCGCGTGTTAGCGGGCTGGACAGCGGCCAGCAAGGAACTGCGCCCCGGCATGGCAATGGGCGTGGGCGGCAGCCCGGCGCGGGTGTAGGTGTTGTAGGGCGTATCGGTTTGCAAGTCTTTGCGGCGAATGTTGCCGTCAAACTGTTTGCCCAGACCGTAGATGACCGAGGGGTCGGTTTGCAGCCGCATGCCAAGGCGCAATCGGTTATGGAAAACGCCTGCAATCATGGCGCGGTCGCGCTCTAGGCCGGTCTCTTTTTCAATGATGCTCGCCAAAATCAAGGCCTCGTCAGCCGAACGCAGTACGCCAGCGGGGTGGCGTTGTGCCCAAACACTGCTGAGCTGTTGTTCCATGGTTTGCGCGGCCAGCTTGAGAACGTCAGATGCCGGGGTGTTTTTGGGCACGCGGTAGGTATCTGGGAAAAATCGCCCCTCGGGGTGCCGCCCTGGGTAGCCCAGCCGCGCCATCAGGGCTGCGCCGCTCAGGCCTGTCACATCTTGGGTCAGGTCGGGACTGTCTTGCAGGGCTTGCAACACCTGTCGGATGTTCCAGCCCTCAATCAGCGTGACGCTGCGCATGGCCTGTTCGCCGCGCACCAGTTTGTCTAACAGGCTCACTGGCGTGGTCTGCGCGTCGAATTCGTAACTGCCCGCCTTGATCTGGCGCGAGTCACCCGAGAGACGAAACCACACAAACAACCCAAACGGCGACACCTCCACCCCGGCATCAGCCACCGCCTGCGCCACCGTGCGGGCGCTGGCACCCGGCGGAATGTTCAGATCCAGCAATGCGCCGTTACGCACAGGCGCGGGCATGGCCAGCGGCTGTTGCAGCCACCACAGGCCACAGGCAGCGGTGGCCAGCAGGCTCAGCACGGTCAAGACCAGCAGCGTTTTCAGCAGTCGAATCACGGCGGGGGATGCCATCAGCGGGGAGGGGTTTGTGGGCTTAGTGGCCGGGCATGCGGGCGCAGCGGGCCGGTGATGATAATTCAGGCCAGTTCAGGCCAGATTTGCAGCCCACTTGTCCTCTCACATGCTCACAACCACTACCCCCCCCACGGCCCCTGCGGGCACCGAAGACCGTGCCCCCTCGACACCCACTGGCGCTGTGCGACTGACGAATCTGGGCATCATTCGCGTACGCGGCGCAGAAGCGGCCAAGTTTTTGCACAGCCAGCTCACGCAAGACTTTGCCCTCTTGGGCATGTCCGAAGCGCGTCTGGCGGCGCTGTGCTCGCCCAAAGGGCGCATGTTGGCCAGCTTTGTCGGCTTCAAACAAAGCCACGACGACATCCTGCTCATGGTTAGCCAAGACTTGCTGGCCCCCACCCTCAAACGCCTGAAGATGTTTGTCCTGCGGGCCAAAGTTGAACTGCTGGATGCCAGCGCGGACTACACCGTTTGGGGCGTGGCCGGTGTTCACGCCGAGGTCAGCGGCCCCGCTTGGAGCCACCGCACCGAGACCGAGTCCCCGCCCAGACATTGGGTCACGCTCTACCCCGGTGCCGGTGTGCCCCGCGCCCTGTGCGTGGTACCCAACGATCAGACCGACACCGACACCAGCCCCCTGCCCGGCTGCCCCATGCTGGATGCTCCACACTGGGCCTGGTTGGAGGTCATGAGTGGGGTCGCCATGGTGACACAGCCCTTGGTGGAGGCCTTTGTGCCGCAGATGCTGAACTACGAATCGGTCGGCGGGGTGAACTTCAAGAAAGGTTGCTACCCCGGTCAGGAAGTGGTGGCGCGCAGCCAGTTCCGGGGCACGCTCAAACGCCGCGCCTATCTGGTGGCCTGCGACGGCCCGCTGTCGGTGGGTCAAGCGGTGTTTCACAGCAGCGATGCCGAACAACCCTGCGGCACCGTAGCTGCTGCGGCACCCAGCCCGACGGGCGGCTGGCATGCCATCGTTGCCATGCAAACACAGGCCACCGAATCGGGCAGCCTGAGCCTAGAAAACGCTGAACTGCCCGACACCCGTTTGCAACTGTTGCCCCTGCCCTACCCGCTGCGCGACGACATCTGATGCCGCTTCATGTGCCGGGACGTGCCCCAGCGCGGGCTGTTCTGGAAAGGTTCAAGGGGCACAATACGGCCCCATGAATATCGTGATCCTCGATGACTACCAAGATGCCGTGCGCAAGCTGCGCTGCGCCACCCGACTGGAACCTCATACCGTCAAAGTGTTCACCAACACGGTCAAAGGGGTAGGACAGCTCTCGGTGCGGCTGCGCGATGCCGATGTCTTGGTGCTGATCCGCGAACGCACCCCCATCACCCGGCAACTGGTTGAAAAACTGCCTCGCCTCAAATTGATCGCCCAGACAGGGCGCATAGGTGCCCATATTGATGTCGGCGCGTGTACCGAGCGCGGCATTGCGGTAGCCGAGGGCGTGGGCTCGCCCGTGGCCCCAGCAGAGCTGACTTGGGCACTCATCATGACGGCCATGCGCCGCATACCGCACTACGCCAGCAGCCTCAAGCACGGCGCGTGGCAGCAATCTGGCCTGAAATCGTCGTCCATGCCGGTCAATTTCGGGCTGGGCATGGTGCTGCGGGGCAAAACGCTGGGTATCTGGAGCTATGGGCGCATTGGTTCGCTGGTGGCAGGTTATGGGCGCGCGTTTGGCATGCGGGTGCTGGTGTGGGGCAGTGAGAACACCCGCAAACTGGCACAAGCTGACGGCTACGAAGTGGCCAACAGCAAAGCGGAATTTTTTGAATCCGTCGATGTGTTGTCCTTGCACCTGCGTCTGGCACCTGACACCACCGGCTGCGTTGGACTGGAGGAACTCTCCCGCATGAAGCCCACCTCGCTGCTGGTCAACACGTCACGCGCCGAACTGATTGCCCCCGAAGCACTGCTGGCTGGCCTGAACCGGGGCAGGCCTGGTATGGCAGCGGTCGATGTCTTCGAGTCCGAACCCATTTTGCAAGGGCACGCGCTGCTGCGCCTAGAAAACTGCATCTGCACCCCGCACATTGGCTATGTCGAGCAGGACAGTTATGAGACCTATTTTTCAGCAGCGTTCGACAACGTGGTCAGTTACATCAAGGGCACGCCCACCAACATCGTGAACCCTGGGGCTTTGCAGGTGCGGCGCTGAAGTTCAGAGCTGTTCAAAGCAGCTCGGGTGTTTGCACCGTCACCAGCACGGTTTGCAACTGGCCATGCCGTTCACGCTGGCGCAACCACCAAACTGCACCTTTCTTGATGGGGCAGTCACCCTGCGGCAAACCCAGCAACTGAGCAACCACCTGCCCCAACATGGGTTGATGCCCCACCACCACCACGGGCCACCGACCATCGGGCCACTGCGCCAGCTCCAGCAACAGCGACGCTTCACCACCGGGGCTCAACGCATCACAAACCTTGTACTTGCGGCCCAGTGCCAGTGCAGTCTGCTCGGTGCGCTGCGCCGGGCTGCACAACACACGGGCCGCCGCTGGCAACTGCCGATCGAGCCAAGCCGCCATGCGTACCGCCTGCTTCTCGCCACGCGGGGTCAGACGGCGCGCCAAGTCGAGGGCATCGCCCTGCATGCCCAACAAGCCCTCGGGGTGCTCACACGCCTCAGCGTGCCGCCACAAAATCAGTTCCATGCTTCACTCAGCGGTCAGTTGTCACAGAAAGTGGTCAGAGTTTGCGTCCATAACGGGCCATCAACAGCGACTGGGCTGACTGCTGCGCCGAACGCGATTTGCCCACGGCAGGCACAGCAGGCGTGTAAGTACCATCAGCCTGCAACAACCAGGCATCGCGGGTGTCGCTCAGGTAGGTGTTCAGACATTCATCCATGATGCGCTGGCGCAGTGCGGTATCGGTGACGGGCCACGCCAGTTCAACTCGGCGCAGCATGTTGCGGTTCATCCAGTCGGCACTGGAGAGCCACATCTCCTGCGCCTCGCCCACACAGAAACAGAATACCCGCGAATGCTCCAGCAAGCGCCCAATCACCGAGCGCACACGGATGTTGTCGGTTGCACCTACCACCTGGGCGGGCAAAATGCACGCGCCTCGCACAATCAGGTCAATCTTGACCCCTTTTTGCGCAGCCAAGACCAGTGAACGG
Organism: Pseudomonadota bacterium; assembly: GCA_041192045.1. Lineage (GTDB taxonomy): Bacteria > Pseudomonadota > Gammaproteobacteria > Burkholderiales > Burkholderiaceae_C > Hydrogenophaga. Next base: position 86,518 of record JBEENR010000003.1, read on the forward strand.
GCCAAGGGTTCGTCGGTCAGGGCGTTCATTTTGAGGATGATGCGCGCCTCTTTGCCCTGCTGGGCGGCGTCGCCAGCGGCATCCACCTGCTCCATCATGGCTTTGTGCAGGTGAAAAGGCGCAATCAGCGCCTTGTTCAGTCGGGGCAGACGGTTCTGACTGGCCAGATGCAAAAAAATTTGATCCAGATCCGCCGTCAACGCTTGGTCGGCCGTCAGGTAGCTCAGGTCGGTGTACAGACGGGCTGTGCCGGGGTTGTAGTTGCCGGTTGAAATGTGGGCATACCGCTGCAAGCCGGTGGCTTCACGGCGCGTCACCAGCAGCATCTTGGCATGGGTTTTGAGGCCTACCACACCATAAACCACCTGCGCCCCGACAGATTCCAGCCGCTCCGCGTAGCTGATGTTGGCCTCTTCGTCAAACCGCGCCTTCAGCTCCACCACCACCGTCACCTCTTTGCCCAGCCGAACCGCTTCGCGCAGCAGGTTCATCAGCTCAGACTTGGCCCCGGTACGGTAAATCGTCTGTTTGATCGCCAATACGTTCGGGTCTTCGACAGCCTCACGCAAAAATGCCAGCACCGCATCAAAGCTCTCATAGGGCTGATGAATCAGCACATCGCCGTGCTGCAAGCGGTCAAACAGCGATTGGCCCGGTATCAACTGGGTCGGCCAGCCGCCCTGAAAGGGCTGAAACCGCAGCTGGGGTGCATCCACCTGATCAATCAACTGGTTCAAACGCACCAAATTCACCGGGCCGGGCACGCGGTACAGCGCCTCGGCGGGTAGCGCAAACTGCGTCAGCAGAAAGTCCGCCAGAAATTCAGAACAACCTGCCGAGACTTCGAGGCGCAATGCCTCGCCATAGTGGCGCTGCTGCAAACCCTTGCGCAGGGCTGTGCGCAGGTTCTTCACCTCTTCCTCATCCACCGCGAGGTCCGAGTGCCGGGTGACGCGAAATTGCGCAAACTCCGTGACTTGACGACCCGGAAACAAGTCGGCCAGATGCGAGCGGATCAGGCTTGAAATCGACACAAAATGCGTCTGCTTCGACCCTTGAACCGGCGGCATGGAAAAGTACCGGGGCAAAATGCGCGGCACCTTCACAATCGCCACCTCGTTTTCACGTCCAAAGGCATCTTTGCCCGCTAAACGCACAATGAAATTGAGCGACTTGTTCGCCACTTGCGGGAAGGGATGCGCTGGATCTAAGCCCACGGGCATCAGCAAAGGTTGTACTTCGCGTACAAAAAACTCTTTTACCCAGCTGCGCTGGCGGGGGTTGCGCTCGCCGTGCGCCACCAGCTTGATGCCTTTTTTCTCCAGCAAAGGCAACAGCTCGTCGTTATAAATCGCGTATTGCTGCGCCACCAGCTCATGAATCTTGGCCGATAGGCGGGTGTAACTGTCTGCGGTGTAAGTGCCCCGATGGTCATGCCGCTTGAAGGCAGACAGGTGGGGTGCCACACGCACCTCAAAAAACTCGTCCAAGTTGCTAGAGACGATGCAGAGATAGCGCAAACGCTCCAGCAAAGGCACATCGCTGCGGCGGGCCAAGGCCATGACACGCTCATTAAACGCCAAGATGCTGTGATCGCGGTCTAGAAAAGGAAGGCGGTTCTGCGGAGTGTGGGCGCTCATGGGGTGTGTCGGTTTTCGTCAGACATGGGCACAAGTTACGGCAACTGCTTGGCAGCAAAAATGCCCATCCGTGACCATTGTTTGACATGCGCGTGACAAGCTGATGACAACATGGCCCGGCAATAAGCAAAAAACCCCGCAGTGTTGAACTGCGGGGTTTGATTTGGCGGAGCGAGAGGGATTCGAACCCTCGATGAGGCTCTACACCCCATACTCCCTTAGCAGGGGAGCACCTTCGGCCACTCGGTCATCGCTCCGGAAACCCGTATTATGCCTCATAAAAACGCTGTTTTTTACGACAATACGCAAAACAGCGCTGCTGGACACCCAGCGCTTTCAGGCCGTCGCTGCCGGTGCATCGAGTTCAAAAGCCCGGTGCAAGGCGCGCACGGCCAGCTCCATGTACTTCTCGTCAATGACGACCGATGTCTTGATCTCGGAGGTAGAAATCATCTGAATGTTGATGCCCTCGTCGCTCAGGCATTTGAACATCCGGCTGGCCACGCCTACGTGGCTGCGCATGCCGATACCCACAATGCTCACCTTGCAAATGCGGGCATCACCCAGCGCATCTACCGCACCCAGCGCGGGAACCACTTGGGTTTTCAACAAGTCGAGCGCTTTCTGATAATCGTTGCGGTGTACCGTGAAGCTGAAATCGGTTTTACCGTCCTTGCTGAGGTTTTGAATGATGACATCAACCTCAATGTTGGCATCTGCCACCTTGCCCAGAATTTGATAGGCAATACCGGGTTTGTCTGGCACGCCCAGCACGGAAATTTTGGCTTCATCGCGGTTGAAGGCAATACCGGAAACGACGGCTTGTTCCATTTGTTCGTCTTCCTCAAAAGTGATCAGGGTGCCGGAGACGGCTTCTTCATTCAGGTCAATATCCCAGGGCGTGAAGCTGGACAGCACACGCAGGGGCACTTTGTATTTGCCGGCAAACTCGACCGAGCGAATCTGCAACACCTTGCTGCCCATGCTGGCCATTTCCAGCATTTCTTCAAAGCTGACCCGTAGCAGGCGACGCGCTTCGGGCACCACACGCGGGTCGGTGGTGTAAACCCCGTCCACGTCGGTGTAAATCAGACATTCGGCAGCTTGAATGGCTGCCGCCACGGCTACCGCAGACGTGTCGCTACCGCCACGGCCCAGGGTGGTGATGTGTCCGTCCGGGTCAACACCCTGAAACCCGGTGACGATGACAACCTTGCCAGCGTCCAGGTCAGCACGGATACGGGCATCGTCAATCGACTCAATGCGTGCCTTGGTGTAGGCACTGTTGGTCTTGATGGGTACCTGCCAGCCCGCGTAGCTGACGGCCTCAAGGCCTTCAGCTTGCAAGGCAATGGCCAGCAGGGCCGAAGAGGCCTGCTCACCCGTTGCCGCCAACATGTCGAGTTCGCGGTTGTAAGCGTGATCGGTTTTGGCTGGGGCCAGTTCTTTGGCCAAGGCCAGCAGGCGGTTGGTTTCGCCGCTCATGGCGCTGGGAACCACCACCATCTGGTGACCGGCTCGGTGCCATTTGGCGACACGACGGGCCACGTTGCGAATTCGCTCGGTCGACCCCATGGAGGTGCCGCCATACTTGTGAACAATCAAAGCCATCGGTGAGATTGGGTTGGGGTGTCGGTAAAGTAAGGTACAGCGCTGGCCTAGACGGCGACAGCGATGCACCCCTCAAGGGCAAAACCGCGGGATTATATCGGCGGGGTGTAACACAGCGTCGCACCGCAGCGCGTGACAAAACCACCCGCTACTTTGAGGTGGATATGGTGGCCCCGCGTGCGGCAGGCAGCGACCTGATCCAGCAGGGCAGTCAGTTGCGCCGTGCTGGGTGCAACACCATGGCTGTGCCGCAACCAGTAGCGCAGTACATTGGCCTGTCGCTCGCGGCGCAGGGTCTGCAAAGCTTTCAACACAGGCGGCACACCCACCTGTGCCAGATCCGTCGCAGCGAGTTCATCCAGCAGGCTTTGTGCCTCAGCGGCGTGAAGGGCACTGCGGGCCAACTGGGCACGAAATGTAGGAAAGCAGGCATCCCAAGCGGGCATCAGCTTGGCGCGGATGCGGTTGCGCGTCAGGCGCTCGTCGGTATTGCTCGGGTCGTCCACAAATGTGTGACCCGCTTGGCAGACCCAGTCGCGCAGACTTGCCGAAGTCAGTGTTAACAAAGGCCGTGCGAACACCGTGCCGTGGCGCTCAAACCGTTCAGGCATGGCCGAAAGCCCTGGCAAACCAGAACCCCGGCTCAGCGCCAGCAGCAGGGTTTCGGCCTGGTCGTCGGCATGCTGTCCCAGCAACACCACCGAAACGCCCGCATGGCTCGCCATGGTCGCTAGGGCGCGGTAACGGGCATGGCGGGCTGCGGCTTCGGGGCTGCCACCGGGCTGGTTTCTCGCATCAACATGCTGCACCCGCCAGTCAATCCCGTGCTGCGCGCACACTTGGCGGCCCAGCACTTCAAAGGTATCCGCCGCCGCCTGCAAACCATGGTGAACATGCAAAGCTACCACCTGCCCCGGCCAGAGGTGATGAGCAGCCATCAGCAGCGCGGTGGAATCTGCCCCAGCGCTGTAGGCCACACCCACAAGGATGGGTGTGCTCTGTGCTGACGGCAGCGGCAACACGGCCGGATACCGCTTGCCCCACTGCACCAGGGCGGCAACACCAGGGTTGGTGTGTGCTGAAGCTGTCAAATGTTCAGCGTTTGTCTGACTTGCTGTCGGCCTTGGTATCGGTAAAGCGGCCATAGCTGTCAATGCGTGCATAGCGACGCTCCAGCAGGTCTGCCACTTTCAGGTCGGCCACCTGCCGCCAGGCATCATTAAGACCGCGCTTGAGGAAGGCGGCCATTTGTTTGTGATTGCGGTGTGCGCCACCCACGGGCTCGTTGATGATCTTGTCCACCAAACCCAGCGCTTTCAGGCGGTGCGCAGTGATGCCCAGGGCTTCTGCAGCATCGCTGGCACGGTCGCTGGTTTTCCAGAGGATGGAGGCACACCCCTCTGGGCTGATGACGGAATACACCGAAAACTGAAGCATCAACACCTGATCTGCCACCGCAATGGCCAGCGCTCCGCCCGATCCACCCTCGCCGATGATGGTGGAAATGATGGGGACTTCAAGCTGGGCCATTTCAAAAATGTTGCGCCCAATCGCCTCGGACTGACCACGCTCTTCAGCATCAATGCCGGGATACGCACCCGGCGTATCGACAAAGGTGAACACGGGCAGACCGAATTTTTCGGCCAGCTTCATCAAGCGCAGGGCCTTGCGATAGCCCTCGGGCTTGGTCATGCCAAAGTTGCGCAGACTGCGTTCCCGGGTATCACGGCCTTTCTGGTGGCCCAGCACCATACAGGGTTGCCCGTTGAAGCGGGCCAGCCCACCGACGATGCTCAAGTCGTCGGCAAAGTGGCGGTCACCGTGCAGCTCTTGGAAATGCGTGAAGATGTCGCGCACATAGTCCAGCGTGTAGGGCCGCTCGGCATGCCGTGCGATTTTGGTGATCTGCCAGGGTGTGAGCGTGCTGTAAATGTCTTTCGTCAGCAGCAGGCTTTTGGCGGCCAACTGTTCAATTTCAGCCGAAATGTCCACAGCAGACTCGGTTTGCACATAGCGCAGCTCTTCAATCTTGGATTCCAGCTCGGCAATGGGCTGTTCGAAGTCGAGAAAAATTTTTTTGGCCAAGGTATCACTCCTGGGGGCTGTCAAACATGGGCAGGTTGCGCAGCGGGTCAGACCCCTAGCATCAGTAAGTCACTGGAGTCGGCTCCAGCGAGCGCCAAATATACCAAGTCGCCACCGTGCAATAAGGCGACCAACTGGCAGCGACTTCGCGCATTTCGCTGCGACTGACGGGCTCGCCAGAAAAATAGCAGCGGCTGACCCCTTTTTGTAAACCCACATCGTCCAGCGGCAGCACATTGGGGCGCATCAGGTGGAAGATCAGGAACATCTCGGCAGTCCAGCGGCCCACGCCCCGGATGGACACCAAGTCCGTGATGATGGACTCGTCGTTCATGTCGGCCCATGCATGGGTCTGGAGCTGGTTGTTGGCGAAATGCAGGGCCAGATCAACTAGGTAAGTCACCTTGCGGGCAGACAGACCTGCCGCACGCATATCGTCCACCCTGAGCTTGAGCACTTGTTCGGGACTGAGCTGGGGCGATAACTGGGTCAGCTTGCCCCAGACCGACTGCGCTGCCTTGACGGAGATCTGTTGCCCCACCACGCTGCGCGCCAAGGTAACAAAGGCATCGCCCCGAGAAGTCAAGGCCTTGCCACTGTGCAATGGAATCAGTCGCTTCATGACGCGGTCACGCTCCATCAGGTAGCGCCCTGCTTCGTGCCAATAGGCAGGGCCTGTACCCGACAGGCTGGCATCCAGAATGGCCGCCATCAGGCACGCTCCCAGGTGGTGCCCGTTGCGCTGTCCTTCAGCACCACGCCTTGAGCCAGCAGCAGCTGACGAATGCGGTCGGCCTCTTGGAAGTTGCGGGCCTGTTTGGCAGCCAGACGCTGCGCCACCCATTGCTCAATCTGCGCTGCATCATCGCCCGCGGCCTGCCCACCCGACTGCAAATAGGCTTGCGGGTTGGCTTGCAGCAGGCCCAGCGTGCCGCCCAGCGCCTGCAACAAGCCAGCCAGAGCGGCATCTTGGGTGCGGTTGATTTCGCTGGCCAGATCAAACAGCACGGCCACGGCTTCGGGTGTGCCAAAGTCGTCGTCCATGGCCTGTTGAAAGCGCAGGGCAAACGGTGTCTGCCAGTCAATCACGTTCAATGGAGTGGGCTGCACCAAGCTCAACGCGGTGTAGAGGCGTTTGAGTGCCGCACGCGCATCGTCCAAGTGAACATCGCTGTAATTCAGCGGGCTGCGGTAATGCGCTCGCAGGATGAAAAAGCGCACGGTCTCGGCATCGTACTTTTTCAGAACATCGCGGATGGTGAAGAAATTGCCCAAGCTTTTGGACATTTTTTCGTTGTCCACGCGCACGAAGCCGTTGTGCATCCAGAACCGGGCCAGGGTCTGGCCCGAGGCTCCCTCGGACTGGGCGATCTCGTTTTCGTGGTGTGGAAACTGAAGGTCAGCCCCTCCGCCATGAATGTCAAACGTCTGTCCGAGATTGGCGCAGCTCATGGCCGAGCATTCAATGTGCCAGCCCGGTCGGCCTGGCCCAAACGGACTGGCCCACTTGGCTTCATCCGGCTCTTCAGGTTTGGCCGATTTCCAGAGCACAAAATCCAGCGGATCATTTTTGTCAGCAGCCACGCTGACACGCTCACCCGCACGCAAGTCATCCAGCGACTTGCCCGAGAGCTTGCCGTAACCCGCAAAGCGACGCACGGCAAAGTTCATGTCACCGTTGTCAGCTTGGTAAGCCAGACCCTTGCCCGCCAGGGTCTCGATGAGCGACAACATTTGGGGCACGTATTCGGTCGCCCTGGGCTCAATCGTGGGAGGCTCAATGCCCAGCGCCCCGGTGTCTTGGTGCATGGCCGCCGTCATTTCGTCAGTGAGTGCCCGCAGGGTGATGCCACGCTCCAGCGAACGTTTGATGATCTTGTCGTCAATGTCGGTGATGTTGCGCACATAAGTGACGCGGTAGCCGCTGGCCTTGAGCCAGCGTTGCACCACGTCGAAGGCCATCATCATGCGGGCGTGCCCGATGTGGCACAGGTCGTAAATGGTCATGCCGCAAACGTACATGCGCACATGCCCCGCTTCCAGCGGTTGAAAGTGCTCGGTGCGTCGGGTCAGGGTGTTGTAGATCTTCAAGGCCATGAAAGTCAGGATTCGGTCAATCGTCTGTGTTGTCGCACCCAGTGGGGTGGCGCTTCGTGTGCTGCATGCCCGTGATGCATGCGGTATCCAGGTTCAGAGCGGCTCAGTATAGCCACCTGAGCCTGTACAATGCGCCAGATTGTGTACCGAAAAGTCTTATTGGCCTATTGGTTCAAGGCATCCAGGAATTTGTGAACTCTTTATTCAGAAAAGACCGATTTGCATTATGAAACATCCGTTTGATTCACGTGGCCAGCTTTTCTACAAAACTTTTGCAGGGCCTATTCGGCATCTGGCTGTTGCACTTGTTGCCAGTGCGTGTTGCATCGGTTCTCTCAGTTATGCGCAAGGAAATGATTACGCCGAAGTCAATCGCCTCATTCGCGCAGGCCAATTGAATGATGCGATGACGAAAGTCGATCAATTTTTGGTCAATCGGCCACGCGATCCTCAAATGCGTTTTCTCAAAGGCGTGATTCAAACGGAAAGTGGCAAATTGGTGGATGCCATCACCACATTTACCCGGTTGTCGGCTGATTTTCCCGAGTTACCCGAGCCTTACAACAATCTGGCTGTGCTCTACGCCAGTCAAAGCCAGTTTGACAAAGCGCGGTCATCGTTAGAAATGGCCATTCGCACGAACCCGAGTTATGCCACCGCGCACGAAAATCTGGGCGATGTCTATGCCAAACTCGCCAGCGAGGCTTACACCAAGGCGCTGCAACTCGATAGCAGCAACACCGCCGTGGAGCCCAAACTCAGTTTGATCCGCAACTTGTTCACGCCCACCACCGCTGTCAGTGGTCAGGCGACCACGGTGGCTTCCGTCACGCCACCCCAGCAGCCAACGACCACGCCGGTGACACCGCCCGTCACGATCACCCCGACTGAAGTCAGTCCACCCAAAGAACCGGTCAAACCCGTGACTGGTACCACCCAACCAGCCAACAACAATGAGCAAGAAGCGGTTGAAGCCAGTGTTCAAGCTTGGGCCAAGGCTTGGTCCAACAAAAACATGACCGGTTATCTGGGGTCTTATGCGGCCAGCTTTACCCCACCCGCTGGTCAAACACGCAGCCAATGGGAAGCTGACCGAAAAGCCCGCATTGTTCCAAAAAGCCGCATCAGCGTTGGTATTGAAGACCTGAGTGTGAGCGTCAACGGCAACCGTGCAACAGCACGTTTTCGTCAAATTTATGTTTCCGACAACCTGAATGTCAACAGCAGAAAAGTGCTCGAAATGATCAAGACGGGTGACCGCTGGCAAATTGTTCGTGAGTCCACAGGCTCTTGATTGAAATAATCAGTTTGCCCGACTGTCACAACGGGCTTGTTTCACCGTCATAAGTTATGTTGATTTCTTACCCAGCACGTCGCTGGCGTTATTGGCTGGGTGTCGGCTTTGCCGTATTTTTCCTGATTGTTTTTTCAGTTTGGGGTGTCAAAGCCGTTCGCTCGCAAACAGCCACTCAGGGGGCTGAATCAGTCGATGCTGTTTCTATCCAAGCATCAGGACGTGATACGTCCGTGTTTGACCGATCGCTTGCGAAACTGAGTCAAGTGCCATCGCTGATGGATTCAGCAGATGAGCGTGTTGCAAAAGCCAGTACGTCTCAGAAGCCCTTGAATGCGCAACAGTTCAAGACAGTCAAGCCTTATCTGGGTGAGGCTGAGGCTGAATTGATCGAGGTGTACCGGTTGATTGGTGCAGGACAACACCGTCAGGCCCTCACGCAAGCTGAGCGGCTGGTGAACAAACATCCCAATTTCCAATTGGCGCAACTGGTACTGGGTGATCTGTTTACCTTGCAAACCCGACCTGTCAAAACGCTGGGTGATGTCCCTAATACAAAATCTGATATTGCTTCGTCGCAATTGAGTATTTTGCGCGATGAATCCCGTCGCCGCATTCGTGCGCTGGTAGAAAGACCACCCGAAGGCTTCATACCCAGTCAGTTTTTGGCCCTGTCAAGTCAGAGTCGGCATGCGATTGCGATTGATGCCTCACGTTCGCGTTTGTATCTTTTCGAGAATGTCTCTCTACAAAACCAGCCAAACACAGGTTTGAATAGTCCACGGTTACGTCTGATCAACGACTTTTATATTTCTGTCGGTTTATCTGGTATTGAAAAATCGATCGAAGGTGATAAACGTACACCACTCGGTGTCTATTACATCACCAGCAACCTTAATCCTGGCAATCTGCCTGACTTGTATGGTGTCGGTGCTTTACCCATCAATTATCCGAATCCACTGGATAACTTGAGAGGTAAAACAGGTGGTGGCATCTGGCTTCATGGCACACCGCGAGAACAGTTTGTGCGTGCACCCCAAGCCTCAGACGGTTGTGTTGTGCTCTCGAATCCTGACCTAGAACGGGTGATTCGTACCGTACAAGTTCGCACCACACCGGTGGTGATTGCGTCTGAACTGAACTGGATCGATCCTGCGGTGCTACGCCTAGAACATCAGGTTTTTCAAACCGAATTGGAACGCTGGCGAACTGCCAAAGCCAGTGCTGAGCTGGGTGGGTTGAGAGCCTTTTATTCTGACAACTTTCGCAGCCAAGGCCGTGATTTGAGCCAATGGTGGCCCAAAATAGAAAGTGAAATCAGACATCAAGGTTCTCGTGAGATCGAGTTGAAAGACATTTCCGTTTTGCAATGGCATGACAGTGACGAAACCATGGTCGTTACGTTTGGTGAAATCGTCAAAGGTCAGTCCCGTGGTTCAACGCGCCGGCAGTACTGGATGAAAGAGTCTGATGGCTGGAAAATTATTTTTGAAGGAGCGCCTTGATGAATTCCCTGTCTGATGTGATTGCAGGCCAGAAGCGAAACTTTCTGCGTTCGCTAGCGGTGTTCGTTTCCATGCTCACCCTGTCTGGGGCTCTGTTCGCACAGACAGCACCCCCCAAAGTCCGCATCAGCACCACGGCAGGTGACATGGTGGTGGAACTTTACCCTGACAAAGCCCCTAAAACCGTTGAAAACTTTCTGCAATATGTGCGCGATAAGCACTACGACGGTACGGTTTTTCACCGTGTTATCAGCAACTTCATGATTCAAGGGGGTGGCTACGATGTCAACTACAAGCAAAAACCTACACGCCCACCCATTGCGCACGAAGGTCAGGCAGCCATTGAGCGGGGTGGCCCCAAAAATGTCATCGGCACCGTGGCCATGGCACGAACGGGTGACCCTCATTCGGCCACGGCACAGTTTTTCATCAACGTCAACGACAATGCTTTTTTGAACCCGACACCCATTCCACCCGGCGACCCGGTGCCGCGTTTTGAATACCGGGGTCAGGTGTACGAAAATATTGCCCGCTCCCGCCTGCTTTCTGCCAACGAACTGTACGGTTATACGGTTTTCGGCAAAATCGTCGCTGGCATGAACGTGGTCAATGCCATCAAAGCGATGCCTACCGGTTCAGGTGGCCCATTCCCAACCGACGTTCCTCAATCTCCTGTCATCATTCTTCAAGCAACCCTGGAAAAATAAACACCATGGCTCATCCTCAAGTCGAACTGCACATTGCCAACATGGGCATCATCACCCTAGAACTTGATGCCGACAAGGCACCTTTGTCCACGGCCAATTTCCTGCAATATGTGCGCAGCGGTCATTACGACAACACCGTTTTTCACCGGGTGATTCCGGGCTTCATGATCCAAGGTGGTGGTTTTGAGCCTGGTATGCACCAGAAAGCCTGTAAAGCCCCTATTCAAAATGAGGCTAACAATGGCTTGAAAAATGAGGTTTACACCATTGCCATGGCCAGAACCAGCGACCCTCATTCGGCCACGGCACAATTTTTCATCAATGTGGCTAACAATGGTTTTCTGAACCATACCGCACCCAGCGCTCAAGGCTGGGGTTATGCGGTATTTGGCAAAGTGGTTGCAGGCACCGACATTGTCAAGCAAATCGAAAAAGTAGCGACAGGCCGCAAGGGTTTCCATGACGATGTGCCTAAAGCTGATGTCGTGATTAGCAAAGCCGTGGCCATTTAAATAGATTGCCATGACACTGGGGCACTGACCGGGTCAAAATTCATCCGTGCCCTTGTTCCATGTCAGAGCAAAATTCATGGGCTGTTGGCTTGTGGCAAGCCCCCGCATCCTGGCAATCGGTGGATTTCATGTCGGATATTCATCTGCACGTACAGGATCCAGAAACTTTCCTTGCCTGGAAAGCTTGGTTGCAACAGCCCTTAAAAGCCAGATCCGATGCCTTGTGTATTCTGGGCGATCTGTTTGAGGTTTGGGTGGGTGATGATGTGTTGCACGCATCTGCTTTAAACCAAGATCATGACGATCGGATATTTTGGCAGACCTGTGCTCAATTGCTGAAGCAATACAGCGAGCACACTCCGGTTTTCTTCATGGCCGGTAACCGGGACTTTTTGTTGCGTAATGAAGCTTTGCAGCGTTGCGGTATGCAAGCTTTACAAGACCCGACGGTGCTGGAATTCAAAGGTCGTCGCTGGCTGCTCAGCCACGGCGATGCCTGGTGTCTGAACGATGTTGAGTACCTGCGTTTTCGGGCCATAGCGCGACAGTCGGACTGGCAGCAGGCTTTTCTTGGCAAACCTTTGGCAGAACGTGAGCAACTGGCCAGGCGCTGGCGGGCTGAAAGTGAAGCCAAAAAATTGGCCCAAGCACACCAAGCCGATGCGTGGGCCGATGTGGATGCACAAGCCGCGCACGCTGCCCTGAAAAATGCGGATGCACAGGTGTTGATTCACGGCCACACCCACCGGCCCGCTGTGCATGACCTTGGCGAGGGTTTACAACGCTGGGTCTTGAGCGATTGGGATTTGAAAGCCTCCCCACCGCGTGCAGAATGGATCCGTTTGGACAGCCAAGGGCTGCATCGGCACAGCCTGCCTGCTGCCATCAGTTCAGGCTGACAACCATGCGGCGCTTGCAGCTCCCCCGCTGGCTTCAGCGCTGGCTACCTAGGCGTTGGCGTAACCCCCCTGCCCTGCCCGATGGGCTGTGGCAATCCACCATCCGCGCCCATCCCTTTTTGGCGGCGTTGAGCAAGCACGAGCAAGATCGCCTGCGCCAGCTGAGTACCCATTTCATCCTCGAAAAGACGTTTTACGGTGCTCATGGATTTCCGATCACGGACTTTGTGGCCGTCTCTGTTGCGGCTCAAGCCTGTGTGCCGCTGATTCACATGCAGGGATCGACCCAGCAGGCTATTGGATGGGGGCCTTGGGATGCGCTGGACTGGTACGACGATTTTGTCGGTATCGTGGTGCAGCCTGGTGCATCGGTGGCGCTACGCGAAGTCACCGACGCGCTGGGGGTGGTTCACCGCTACCGGGAAGTGTTGGCTGGTGAGGCCATGCACCATGGACCGGTGATGTTGAGCTGGCAGGATGTCCGGGCCGCCCCCTTGACAACGAGCAGCGGGCACAACGTGGTCATTCACGAATTTGCGCACAAGATCGACATGCACGGCAAACCCGCAACCGACACGGTACGCGGTGCACCCTTGTTGCCGCCCCACTTTCTGGGCACGCACGATCCGGTGCAGGCCCAGTCGCTCTGGCGTCACACCATGCAGGCGGCATTTGATGATTTTTCTGAGGCAGTGGCTGGAGCGGAGCGGTTTGGGCAAGCCCTGCCTTGGCTGGATGCCTATGCGGCACAAAACCCCGCTGAGTTCTTTGCCGTGACTTGCGAAGCCTACTTTGTTGATCGGGCACGGTTCGGCGAGGAATTTCCGACCCTGCTGACGCTGTATGACGGCTTTTTCAGAGGAAGGGATACCCCCTGATCGGATTCAGGGGGCTTCCGTTCATGCCGATCAGCGTTTGAGCAACACCTTCAGCACTTGTTGCAAGCGGCGTGCAGCAGCGGCGTTGAATGAGCTGCTGAGCACGGTAGCCACATCTTCTGCCCAAGTCTGGCTGGGGCTTGGCGCGTTGCGACGGGTCAGCAGTTGCAACTGCAACAGACGGCGGTCGCTCAAGCATTCGGCGGGCGTGGGAACTTCGCTGGCCATTTCCAGGCGCAACAGCGTTTCAGTGGCCAGACTGTTGGGCGAACGGTTCAGCGCAGCGACCCATGCGGCACGCACCGAGGGTGACACGCGTGTACCCAAGTCTTGCACCGTGGGCAACTGCTGCGCATCGCGTGTTTCCCAGGCTTGCATCAACTGGGTGAGTACGGTGCCGTGGGCTTGTTCGGCCAGCTTGCGCAAACTGGTCTGCGCCAGTTCCAGCGCCTGACGTTGTGCCCGAAAAGCTGCATCACCCAAACGAGGGCCACGCGGCTCACGGACATCACGGATATCACGAATATCGCGGGGGTTGCTGCGGGGCATTGACGGGATACGCTCAGCTGTCGCAGAACGACCCCTCTGGTCGCGGCTATCGCGGTTGTTTTTGCCACGGCTGTCTTGTGCAGTGGGCTCGGCTTTTTTCATGCCCGGCCTGTCATCGCCCCGCATGGCAACCAGCTTTTTAGCCGGTGTTGCCGGTGCTGACGCAGCAGCGGGGGCCGGAGCAGTTTCCGTCGTCTCAACAGTGTCCGCTGCATCTGCTACTGGACTGGTGCTTGCCGACTCGCCGTCCACGGCAGCGGCAGGTGTTGCAGGTGCCTGCATGGCCTGTTCCAGTGCAGCCATGGCGGCGCGGATTTGCTGGGCATCGCCCTGTTCCGTTGCTGCCTCCAAGGCGCGTGCAGCGGTCAGCACCCGCTGATCGTGTTCGTTGAGTGCAGCAGCGGCTTTGTCCCGTTCGGCACTCTTGCGGGCAAAAGCATCGTCAATGGGTTGGCGGAAGGCTTCCCAGAGTTTTTGTTCATGCTTGCGATCCAGCGGCACGGCATGCGCTTCTGCTTGCCAGCGCTGTTGCAGCGCCTTGACGGCATCCAGACGCAGCACGGGTGCAGCACCCAGGGCAACGGCCTCGTCAATCAGGGCACGGCGGCGGGCAGTGCTTTCAGCCTGTGCGGCTTCCAGTCGCGCATGTGCAGCTTGCCAAGCTTGTTTCCATTGTTGTTGCAGCTCGGTAAAGGCTTTTTCACTCAAATGGCCGGCATCGCGCCAGCGTTCGGCAAACCCTTGCAAACTGCGCAACTGGGCTTTCCAGTCGGTGTTCTCGGCCTGCTCTGCCGTCCAAGTTTTGAGCGCTTCAATGATGCCCAGACGCTGTGCCTTGTGGGCTTCTGCCTGCTGGCGCACTTGGGTCAGCCAGACTTCGACCACTTTGTGGGCCTCTGTGCAGGCTTCGTCGAAGCGCTTCCAAAGTGCGTGGTTGGGCTGGCCGCCTTGGTCGGTGGTTTTCCATTGCTCGCGCAGGCTGCGCAACGTCTCCTGCATCTTGCGCCCGCCCACGCGCTGACCTTCGGGTGCCGTCAGCAAAGCCTCTGCCTTGGCAACGAGCTCTTCTCGCAATTGGTCTGCACGCCAGCGCTGCCAGCCTTCGAGTTCACCGGCCTGTTTCAGCGCGGCATGTGCACGCGCCTCCTGTTCTGGTGCCAGCCAACGACCGTGGGCCTTGAGCCATGTCCGCAATTCGGCAGCCGCTTTGGGTGCAGCTTTGCCATGCCCCTCGGCCAGCTCGCGTTCCAGCACGCTCAGTACCTTGTCCAGTTCGGACTGTGCACGGCTGCGCTTTTCTTGCTGAGCTTGGGTATCGGTAGATTTGTCTTCAGCGGCGGCCACATCGCCGCCTCGGGCCACGCGCAGTTCGTCAGCCCAGACAGGAACGGCGGGCAGCGGTGCCTGCGGATCGGCATCGGCAGCGACGGTTTGCTGCAATGCGGCCTCAAAGGCATCCCAGACGAGTTGCAGCTGGTTGACCGATGCTTCCAGCATGGGTGGAAATTTGGGTTCTACGCTGGACCACTGCGCATCCTGCGTCAGCAAGTGCGCTTGTTGCTGCCACGCTGCGACATCCTGTCGCAAGGCATCAAGGCTGCTTTGTGCTTCGCGCCAGGGTTTGGTGGACAAAACTTCAATGCGCTGCGCAATCAGGACGGCCGCTTCGCGTTCTACCTGAACGCGATGCTGCAAGTCTTCAATGGCTTTGACACGTTCGGCCAGCGCCTGTTTCAGGGCGGCCAGAGGTTCACGCGACAGTGGAGCGCCTGCACGGGCAGCATCGCGCTGCCAAGCCAGGGCATCGGCCAAATTCAGGCGCGAATGGTTCAGCAAGGCCTCAGCCTTTTTGGCCCATTCCACACCGATTTGCTCTTGCGATTTTTGCCGCTTGATTTCGTCGAGTTTTTCTTTCAACGGCTTGGCTGCACCCCGATCGCGCTGGGAAAGCTCTTTGAACACATCGTTCATTTGCTCTAGCGTCGGGTTGGTGGCCAGCCAGTCGCGGATACGAGCCGAACGCTCACCCGATGTGGGTGCCGAAAAAGCCCCCCCGGTCAGCGCGTCCATAGGATGTGCTGCGGGAGCCTTGGGCGGTGTCGGTGCGTTCACAACAGGCTCAGCGGCTGGGGACTGGGGCGAAGACTTGCGCAAGGAAAACAGCGACATAGGATTGAATGGGGGGAGTCAAGGGACTTCGAGAAATCGGCAAACGGGCGACTGGGTACCGGTAAAAAAAAAAGGACAAGCGGTTTTCGCGAGTCCTTTTGTTCATTTTTGGTGGGCGGTGCAGGGTTCGAACCTGCGACCCCTGCCGTGTGAAGGCAGTGCTCTACCACTGAGCTAACCGCCCAACTGCGGTTTTAATCTGTTGCAAGCCTTAGATTATATGCAGAAAAAACCTTGTTTTCTAAAACACTGGGCAGATTCTGCAAAAAAACAAGCTTTCAAGCGGCTTGAGCGGTGGCAAGCTGCTTCCAGACGGTTTTGTGCTTACTGGCTTTGTCCAGATCCAACAAAACAGCCTCGTGAGCCTCCAGCTCTTGCGCTGTGGGGGCCAGGTACGGCAGGTCGATGGTGCTCAAGTCCAGTACTTCCACCTCAAGGCCGGGCTCATCGGCTGCGTCCAGTTCCATCACCAAGGCATCTTGCCCACGGGTCATGTTGATGTACACATCGGCCAGCAGCTCGGCATCCAGCAAAGCACCATGCAAGGTACGGCCTGAGTTGTCCACACCCAAGCGGTCACATAAAGCATCCAGACCGTTGCGCTTGCCCGGAAACAGTTCCTTGGCCATGGCCAGGGTGTCTGTGACTTGGTTGATGTAGGTTTTTAAAGGTGCACGGCCTAGGCGATCCAGTTCTTTGTTCAGAAAGCCCACATCAAAAGGGGCGTTATGAATAATCAGTTCGGCATCGCGCAGGTAATCCAACAAGGTATCGGCGATCTGCGCAAACTTGGGCTTGTCGCGCAGAAACTCGGTGGTGATGCCGTGAACCTTCAGGGCATCTTCGTGACTTTCACGTTCGGGGTTGATGTAGAAATGCAGGTTGTTGCCTGTGAGTTTGCGGTTGAGCAGCTCGACACAGCCAATCTCAATAATCCGATCACCGTTTTCTGCCGACAGACCCGTGGTTTCGGTATCCAGAACAATCTGCCGCATCACTCAATGCCCTTCCTTGGCATGGTTGATGGAGTACTTAGGGATTTCAATCGTGATGTCCTGCTGCGCCAGAATGGCTTGGCAAGACAGCCGGGACTGCGGCTCCAGACCCCAAGCGCGGTCGAGCAGGTCTTCTTCGTTGTCGTCGAGCTCGTTCAGGCTGCTAAAGCCTTGGCGCACGATGACGTGGCAGGTGGTACAGGCGCAGACCATGTCGCAGGCATGCTCGATGTTGATCTGGTTGTCGAGCAAAGCTTCGCAAATGGACGTGCCAGCAGGGGCCTGGACTTGCGCGCCCTGCGGGCAGTATTCCGGATGGGGCAGGATGTGAATGGTGGGCATGGTTGTAGGTAATGTGCTGAAGCTAAGCCTGAGACGGCGAGAGCGGCAGGACGGCTGTTGATCTCAGACATCTTCCAGCTTGCGCCCCGACAGGGCTTGCTGGATGCCTCGGTTCATGCGCAGGGCGGCAAACGCCTCGGTGCCTTTGGCTAGGGCCTGGGTAGCAGCTTCAATCTGGGCGGCCTCGGTGCTGTTCATGGTCGATTGCAGCGATTGCATCAGTGCCTCAATCGCTACCAGCTCATCGGGCTGGAGCAGATCTTGGTCGGCAGCCAGGGCGCTGCGTGTGGCGACCAGCATGCGGTCGGCATCCACTTGGGCTTCGACCCGTGCACGAGCGGCAATGTCTTGTTGCGCCGTGGCAAAACTCTCTTGCAGCATAGAGGCAATCTGCTCATCGCTCAAACCGTAGGCGGGTTTGACATCAATGTGCGCTTCAACACCACTGCTTTGTTCACGGGCTGTGACCGAGAGCAAACCATCGGCATCAATCGTGAAGCTCACGCGAATGCGCGCAGCACCCGCCGCCATGGGCGGTATGCCTCGCAGAACAAAGCGGGCCAGGCTGCGGCAATCGCTCACGAGATCGCGCTCGCCCTGCACCACATGCAGAGTCAGTGCGGTCTGGCCGTCTTGGTAGGTGGTGAAGTCTTGCGCCAGCGCGGCTGGGATGGGCGTGTTACGCGGAACGATGCGCTCCACCAGTCCGCCCATGGTTTCAACCCCCAGTGACAGCGGAATCACGTCCAGCAGCAGCAGATCGCCGTCGCGGCTGTTGCCTGCCAGCGCGTTGGCCTGAATGGCCGCACCGAGGGCCACCACCTCATCGGGGTTGAGGTTGGTCAGTGGTTCTTGGTTGAAGAAAGCGCCCACTGTGCGACGGATGACGGGCATGCGGGTTGATCCACCCACCATGACCACACCTTGCACTTCGCTGGGGGTCAGACCTGCATCGCGCAAGACTTTGCGAACTGCCTGCATGGTGCGGGCCGTCAGTGACTGGGTGCATTGTTCAAATTGCGCCCGATGAACCGGTTGTGACAGCATCACCCCGCCCACCTGCACCTGAAATATCACAGCCTCGTCGTCGGGTGTTGCTGACAAAGCCTCTTTGCAACGGCGTGCCTCGGTGTGCAGGGCAGCTCGCTCTTGGGCGTTGAGTGGGGTGGCGCAGGCTTGCTGCGTCAACACCCACTGGGCCAGGGCGGAGTCGTAATCGTCACCCCCCAGTGCAGAATCACCACCGGTGGCAATCACTTCGAACACGCCCTGGGTCAGGCGCAGGATGGACACATCAAATGTCCCGCCGCCGAGGTCATAAATGGCGTAAATGCCTTCTGAAGCGTTGTCCAAACCGTAGGCAATGGCCGCTGCGGTGGGTTCGTTGATCAGGCGCAACACCCGGATACCCGCCAGCTGGGCCGCGTCTTTGGTGGCCTGACGCTGGGCATCGTCAAAGTAAGCGGGCACGGTGATGACCGCACCGTACAGCTCGTCATCAAACGTGTCTTCGGCCCGAAAGCGCAGTGTCGCCAGAATTTCGGCACTCACTTCCATGGGAGTTTTGCGTCCGGCAACGGTCTCGACCACGGCCACGCCGTGCTCATCCACCACGGTGTAAGCCAGCTTGTCCACCCCCACCACTTGAGCCCGCGAACGACCCATGAGGCGCTTGACCGAGCTGACGGTGTTGTGCGGGTCGCTGACTTGCGCAGCCAGCGCGTCAAAACCAATTTGGCGGCCAGTGCCACCCGCTTGGGCCGGCAAGTAGCGCACAACGCTGGGCAAGATCACCCGCCCCAAGTCGTCGGGCAGACACTCGGCAACGCCGTGGCGCACGGCAGCGACCAGCGAATGGGTGGTGCCCAAATCAATGCCCACAGCAACGCGGCGCTGATGAGGATCGAGGGATTGACCGGGCTCGGATATCTGCAATAACGCCATGAAGTGGGTGTGTCGGTAAAGGGTGGGTAAAAAGGCATCGTATGGGGCCGCCCCTATGTTGGGGTAGCGCTCGGTGTCAACCGTGACGGTTCAAGAGACCGATGCCAGCGAATCCAGGCGCTGTTCGAGATCTTGGGTAAAGCGCTCCACAAACATCAGCGCCCGGACCTGCTGCGCCAATGCCTTGAAGTCGCGTTGCACGTCGGCGGTGTGCTGCAAGTCGTGCAACATCTGCTGGCGGGCCTGGGCCACGTCGTCGGCCATCTGTGAGAGGGCAGCCAAGTCGCTGGCCTCTTCGAGTGCTTCGCGCCACTGCATTTGCTGCATCAGAAACGCCGGTGGCATGGCGGTATTGCTGTCGGCCTGAATGGCCACACCGTGCAGCTCGCACAGATAGGCCGCACGTTTGAGCGGCTGCTTCAAACGCTGGTAGGCCTCGTTGATGCGTACCGACCACTGCATAGACTGGCGCTGCGTCTGCGCATCGGCGGTGGCAAAGCGGTCTGGGTGGGCTTGACGCTGTAGCGTTTTCCAGCGTTCGTCCAATGTGGTGCGGTCAAGTGCGAATTGCACGGGCAGACCGAAAATTTCAAAGTCGCTGGACAACAGATTCATGGTGGCATCGACGGTGAAACGGCTGCCGCATCAGATGCGGAAACTCTCGCCACAACCGCAGCGGTCGCGCTCGTTGGGGTTGTTGAAGCGAAAACCTTCGTTCAAGCCCTCACGCACAAAGTCCAGTTGGGTGCCGTCAATGTAGGCCAGACTTTTCGGATCGACCAGCACCTTGACCCCTTTGTCTTCAAAAACCACATCATCAGCGGCAATTTCGTCGGCATATTCCAGCTTGTAAGCCAGACCAGAACAACCCGTGGTTTTGACACCCAGGCGAACACCCACACCGCGACCGCGCTTGTTGATATAGCGGGTCACATGGCGTGCAGCGGCTTCAGAAATCGAGATAGACATGAGAATGTGATCGGGTTGTGTGTACCAAGACGAGAGCCTTGGGCACGGTGGGGGCGGTCAATGGCTTGCCTGCGGCTGCTCAGGCATTGTGTTTCTTGCGGTAGTCGTCCACAGCCGCTTTGATGGCATCTTCCGCCAAGATGGAACAGTGGATTTTCACCGGGGGCAAGGCCAGTTCTTCGGCAATCTCGCTGTTCTTCAAGGCTGCGGCTTGGTCGAGCGTCTTGCCTTTGACCCATTCGGTCACCAGCGAAGACGAGGCAATAGCGGAGCCACACCCATACGTTTTGAAGCGGGCATCTTCAATCACGCCCGTGGTCGGGTTGACCTTGATTTGCAGCTTCATGACATCGCCGCAAGCAGGCGCACCCACCATGCCGGTGCCGACCGACTCGTCGCCTTTGTCAAAAGAACCGACGTTGCGGGGGTTTTCGTAGTGGTCAACCACTTTTTCAGAGTAAGCCATGGTGTTTCTCCTTCAATGTGCTGCCCACTGGATGGTGGACAAATCAATACCGTCTTTGAACATTTCCCACAGCGGAGACAGTTCGCGCAATTTGGCGACGTTTTCGCGGATGGTGGCAATCGCGTAATCGATTTCGGCCTCCGTCGTCCAGCGCCCAATGGTCATGCGCAGGCTGCTGTGCGCCAGTTCGTCGCTGCGGCCCAGGGCGCGCAGAACGTAGCTGGGCTCTAGGCTGGCGCTGGTGCAGGCCGAACCGCTGGACACCGCCAGCCCTTTGATACCCATGATGAGAGATTCGCCCTCGACATAGTTGAAGCTCATGTTCAGGTTGTGCGGCACGCGCTGGGTAGCATGGCCGTTGATGAACACCTCTTCAATGTCCTTCAAACCCGCCAGCAGGCGGTCTTGCAAGGCGCGGATGCGCTGGTTTTCAGCATGCATTTCTGCTTTGGCAATGCGGTAGGCCTCGCCCATGCCCACACACTGGTGGGTAGGCAGCGTGCCGGAACGCATGCCGCGCTCATGACCGCCGCCATGCATCTGAGCTTCTAAACGCACGCGGGGCTTGCGGCGCACATACAGCGCGCCAATGCCTTTGGGGCCGTAGGTTTTGTGGCTGGTCAGGCTCATCAGATCGACGGGCCATTGCTTCACATCAATGTCCACCCGGCCAGTGGCTTGCGCGGCATCCGTATGAAAAATAATGCCTTTTTCGCGGCACAGGGCACCCAGAGCAGCAATGTCTTGAATGACACCAATTTCGTTGTTCACCGTCATGACCGAAGCCAAGATGGTGTCAGGGCGGATGGCTGCCTTGAAGGTGTCGAGGTTGACCAGTCCGTCGGACTGAACATCTAAATAAGTGACATCAAAACCCTGGCGCTCCAGCTCGCGGCAGGTGTCCAGCACGGCTTTGTGCTCGGTTTTGACGGTAATGATGTGTTTGCCACGCGACTTGTAAAAGTGCGCTGCACCTTTCAAGGCCAAGTTGTTGGATTCGGTGGCTCCGCTGGTCCAGACGATTTCACGCGGGTCAGCCCCAATCAGGGCAGCCACCTGTTCGCGGGCTGTTTCGACGGCTTTTTCCGCTTCCCAGCCCCAAGCATGGCTGCGCGAAGCGGGGTTGCCGAAGTGTTCACGCAACCAAGGGATCATGGCATCCACCACCCGTGGGTCGCAGGGGTTGGTGGCGCTGTAATCCATGTAAATGGGAAAGTGAGGTGTGGTCATGACAATGGTTCAGGTTGACGTGCACGCAAGCGACTGGGGAACTGGCGGGCGTGCCTTACTTGGAGAAAGCCGCGCCCAAGGCAAACACCGAATTGGGGGCGTTGACCCGAATGGGTTTGACCACGGACGGGCTGGAAATGGCCCGCTTGACCATGGGCACGTTTTCTACCACCAAGCCCTTGGCAAGTTGCTCGTCCACCAGCGATTGC
The DNA here is from genome assembly GCA_041192045.1 of Pseudomonadota bacterium. Taxonomy (GTDB): domain Bacteria; phylum Pseudomonadota; class Gammaproteobacteria; order Burkholderiales; family Burkholderiaceae_C; genus Hydrogenophaga. Next base: position 108,619 of record JBEENR010000003.1, read on the forward strand.
AAAGAGACGGAATCGAGAAAGTCCACCATCTTGGCATTGAGTGCTGCCCACAGCTCGTGCGTCATGCAGCGGTGACCTTCGCCCATGCAGTTTTCTTTGCCGCCGCACTGGGTGGCATCAATAGGTTCATCGACGGAAACGATGATGTCTGCCACCGTGATGTCTGAAGCTTTGCGGCCCAAGGTGTAGCCACCGCCCGGCCCACGGGTCGATTCGACCAATTCGTGGCGACGCAATTTGCCAAACAGCTGTTCTAGGTAGGACAGCGAAATTTGCTGGCGCTGACTGATGGCCGCCAGCGTGACGGGGCCATTGTTTTGGCGCAAGGCCAGATCAATCATGGCGGTGACCGCAAAGCGGCCTTTGGTTGTGAGTCGCATGTTTCAAGCTCCTTCAAAGCTGGCTTGACTGTCGTTGAACCGCCCGCAACCGGAATGGTTTGCAGGCACTGCCCCTACCCACCCTGCCCCGATCAAGGGTCAGATGCATCGAAGGCTTTCCCGACTGTTTTCGTCGAGTTTACACTAAAGCCTAGTGATTTTATCGAGATTGTACCGGGATTGAGTCTGTTTGTCCAAGACAAAAAAGCTTTTTGGCCACGAAATCCGAATTCGAGGCCACGTACACCCCGCAATCAGGTCGTGGCTTCGTTCTCAGGTGTCGGGGCGTGGGTTCCAAAGCGGAAGGTGACACAGGTGCCAGGCAAGGCCTGGGTGATGGATAGCGTGGCCCCCATGGCCGCTGCGCGCATGCGCAGGTTGTGCAAACCCCGCCCGCCCGAGGTAAATACGGCATCGGATGTGCCACCAAAACCAGTGCCGTTGTCACACACACGCAGGTGTACGGCACCATCAGCCACCCAAGTGGACACGCAAACCCGCGTGGCCTGGGCGTGTTTGACGATGTTGGCAAACACCTCCTGTAAACAGCGGAACAGGTGCATCACGCCCTGCGCATTCAGGTGGGCGATGCCGGGCACTTCTTGTACCTGCCAGTCCAGCTCAATGCGCGCTGCTTGCAAGCTGGGGCCTATGCGCTGGCGCACAGTGCCCAAAATGGCGGGCAGATCGCCCTCCATGGGTTCCAGCGAATCCAGGGTCATGCGCAGTTCGGCCAAGGCCTGGGTGAGCAGACTGGCCACGGTCGCACTGTCCAGCATCGGCCCACTGCTGCGCACCAGATTGAGGGTCTGCACCAACTGGCTGCCCAAACCGTCATGCATGTCGCGGGTCAGCCGACGGCGCTCGGCTTCCAGTACGCGCTGGTTTTCGGCGCTGCGCAGTTGCACATACACGTTGTGCAGCGCCTCTTCGCGCTGGCGGAGCTGCTCGGCGAGTTCTAAGCCACGTTGTTCGGTACTCTCCAGCGAGGTATTGATACGCTGCAACATCACACTGCCCATGGCAAACATCAGCATCAGGCTGCCCGGTGTCATCCAGCGGATGTCGGCATCGCCCATGACACCCAGGGTTCCCAAACCACCCATTTGCACCACCCAAAAATCCCGCACGCCCGTGATCATGGTGGCCAGACACACCACCACCATCAGGCGCTGCTGGGCGTTCGCCCCCCAACGAGCGCGGTGAATTTCGCGCAGCAGCGACACCACGCACAGCAACAGGATCAAGCCGTTCCAGGCCCGGTTGAGCTGGTAGTTCTGACTCCAAAGCAGCAGACCAAACCAGATCGGGGCCACGCCCATCATGGCCCACACAGCCGCACGCACCCGGCTCGGTCGAAAGCGGAACAGTTCGGCCAGAAACAGAAAGGTAAAGCCGCAGTACCACGTGAACGTCAGTTTGTGCACATAGTCCCAGGCGGCAAACGGGCCGGGCAAGTAGGCAGGTGTGGACAGCCACAGGCGCACCGCCAGCATCAGCAGGCTGGCCCCCAAAAAACCATACAGCCGCTCACCCGATGGCATCCAGACCAGCAGCGACAACAGGCCCAGCATCAACGCGGCGGCGGTGACCATCCAAGTCAGGTTCACCTGCCACCAAGTCAGCCACTGGTGGTGCTTCCACAGCGTATCGGCTGGCCCCAGCCAGACGGCGGACACACCGCTGATGCGCAGGGCCTGACCCTTGATGTGGATTTCAAGCTGGTTATCGGCCCAGTCAGGAGCCAGCAGGCTGGGTGGCAGCAGCACCATGTGGGTTTGCACGGAGGCATCGAAATACCCCGTATTCGGATCGCGCCAGGTTTCTCGGGCTACCCATTCACCATTGAACAGGACTTTGAAGCGCACCCCTGCACGCGGGATGAGCAGACCCAAACCGCGTGCCTGAAAGTCGGGCAGGTCAGGCGAAGCTGCTGGCCAGTGCAGCCGGTAATGCGCCTCGTCATCCCAACGGCGCTGGGCGCTGTCCCAATCGTGGGGCAGTGCCACGGTCAGCGCCTCATCCCACGTCTGTTCTGCCAGCACCACATCGGCTTGGCTGATCTTCCAGGCACCGGGAACCGTGCCCAGACGGGTGGCATAGCCCAGCCCCAGCAGCAAAGCCAACAACAACACACCCGCCCAAACGTAAGCAGGCACGCGCCATAGTCCGCGCCGCAGCCAAGCCGGTGGCTTCACAACAGGCCGCGCTTTTGCGCAATACGAACCGCCTGCACACGGCTGTGAGCAGCCAGCTTGCGGTACAGGTTTTTCACATGCGAGCCCACCGTCGTGGTGGCTATCGAGAGTTTGTAGGCAATTTCCTTGTTCAGATAACCCTGTGCCAGCAGCTTGAGCACATCGGTCTCGCGCTCCGACAAGGGTTCGGGTTCACTGCGTCCGGTGTCATCAGATGGGGTTGTTGGGCTGCTGGCGGGCACCGCATGAAAGCGTTTGAGCAGCAGGCGTGCGAGCAAGGGCGAAATCGGGGCTCCACCCTCTCGGATATGTTCAATGGCGTGCAGCAGCTCATCGGTGGAACACCCCTTGAGCACGTAACCCGTGGCGCCAGCTTCGAGCGCCCCAATCAGGCGCGACTCTTCGCCAAAGACGGTAAACACCAGCAATTCGGCGTTGGGCTTTTGGCGTGCCAGCAAGCGCATGATTTGTTCGCCCCGGCCATCGGGCAGGCCCAAATCAATCAGGAACACGTTGGCATCCACCGTGGGCGCATGCTGGCAGGCATGGGCCAGGTTGGCAGAATGCCCCAGCAGTTGCCACTGAGGCCGCAGCCGAAGCGCTTGCTGCACAAAGTGCAGCACCGTCGGGTCATCCTCCACCAAATAGATGCGGGTGTCATCGCTGGCTGACAGGTCTGTCGCGTCGTTGGTCAGGCGCAGGTTCATGGGCTTGTCTCCATCAGGCACAACACGGGCTCGTGTGGCGATTCAGGCCACCTGATCGACACCGGAGGCACCAAAGAGCTGGTTTTTGAGGCGGCTGAGCTGATCGCGCACTTGGGCCGCTTTTTCGAATTCCAAATTGCGTGCGTGTTCAAGCATGAGTTTTTCTAGGCGCTTGATTTCGCGCGACAGGTCTTTTTCGCTCATCGCCTCCAAGCTGGCTTGGTGGGCACTGTCAGCGGCCAAGCGGTCGGCTTCTTTGCCCGCTTTGTCGCTGTACACGCCGTCAATCAGGTCTTTGATGCGTTTTTGAATCGCCCTGGGTGTGATGCCCTGCGCGAGGTTGTGGGCAATTTGCTTCTGCCGCCGCCGGTTGGTTTCGTCCATCGCACGCTTCATGGAATCGGTGATGCGGTCGGCGTACAAAATGGCCCGGCCATTGAGGTTGCGGGCAGCGCGGCCAATGGTCTGAATCAAGCTGCGCTCGGAACGCAAAAAGCCTTCTTTGTCGGCATCCAAAATGGCCACCAGCGACACCTCAGGAATATCAATGCCTTCGCGCAGCAGGTTGATGCCCACCAACACATCAAAAGCCCCCAAGCGCAGGTCGCGCAGAATTTCTACCCGCTCCACCGTGTCCACGTCGCTGTGCAAATAGCGCACCTTCACGCCGTTTTCGGTCAGGTATTCGGTGAGCTGCTCGGCCATGCGCTTGGTCAGCGTGGTGATGAGCACGCGCTCGTTTTTTTCGATGCGGATGCGAATTTCTTGCAACACATCGTCCACTTGGTGGGTGGCCGGTCGCACGTCCAACTCGGGGTCCACCAGACCGGTAGGGCGCACCAATTGCTCCACTACTTGACCGGCATGGGTTTTTTCATAATCGGCGGGCGTGGCCGAAACAAATACCACCTGACGCATGCGCTGTTCAAATTCATCAAATTTCAGAGGCCGGTTGTCCAACGCGCTGGGCAGCCGGAAACCGTATTCCACCAGCGTGGTCTTGCGGGCACGGTCGCCGTTGTACATGCCGCCAAACTGGCCAATGAGCACATGGCTTTCGTCCAAAAACATCAGCGCATCGGGCGGCAGATAGTCGGTCAGTGTGCTGGGCGGCTCACCCGGCGCACTGCCTGAGAGGTGGCGCGAGTAGTTTTCAATGCCTTTGCAGTGGCCCACCTCGGCCAACATTTCCAGGTCAAACCGGGTGCGCTGCTCAAGCCGCTGGGCTTCGACCAGTTTGCCGGCGGCCAGCAGTTCTTTCAGCCGCTCGCGCAATTCCTCTTTAATGGCCTCGACAGCGCTGAGCACCTGCTCACGCGGGGTCACATAGTGGCTGCTGGGGTAAACCGCGAAACGCGGAATTTTCTGCCGCACTTTGCCCGTGAGCGGGTCAAACAATTGCAGGGTTTCAATCTCGTCATCAAACAATTCAATGCGAATCGCCATTTCGGAATGTTCTGCCGGAAACACGTCAATCGTGTCGCCGCGCACGCGGAATTTGCCGCGTGAAAAGTCCGCCTCGTTGCGCTCGTATTGCATACGCACCAGTTGTGCAATCAAATCACGCTGGCCCATGTTGTCGCCCACCCGCAGCAGCATCACCATCTGGTGGTAGCTCTCGGGTTTGCCAATGCCGTAAATGGCCGATACGGTAGCCACAATCACCACATCGCGCCGCTCCAAAATGCTTTTGGTGCAAGACAGGCGCATTTGCTCAATGTGTTCGTTGATGGCACTGTCTTTTTCAATGAACAAATCGCGCTGCGGCACATAGGCCTCGGGCTGGTAGTAGTCGTAATAGCTGACGAAATACTCGACCGCGTTTTTGGGGAAGAACTCGCGGAATTCGCTGTACAGCTGCGCAGCCAGCGTCTTGTTGGGTGCAAACACAATGGCTGGTCGGCCACAGCGGGCAATCACATTGGCCATGGTGAAGGTTTTGCCCGAACCGGTGACACCCAGCAAGGTCTGGAACACCTCGCCGTCGTTGATGCCCTCGACCAGTTGCCGAATGGCCTCGGGCTGGTCGCCTGCGGGTGGGTAGGGTAAAAACAGCTCGAAGGGCGAGCCGGGAAAACGCTGGAATTCACCCTCAGCGGGCGATGGCGTGACCAGTTCCAGATGGGGCGGTGTGGGTGTGGGTGGCATCGGGGCATTGTGCCGCAGCGCAACCCTCCCGCGCGTTACACCGCCCGTTCGTCTTGACGCAAGGCCCAGTGCACATGCTCGCGCACCAAGGGATCGGGATGATCGGTACGGCTGGTCAGCGCAGCACGCAGCACAGCTGCTTCGGCGGGGTGCTGGCTCAAGCGCAGCGCGTTGCCCAGCGCCACGGCAAGGTTGCGCAGCCAGCGGGCATGGCCGATGCGCCGGATGGCACTGCCCTCGGTGCGTTGCAAAAATTCGGCCTCGCCCCAAGCAAACAGCGTCACCAGCGCCGCCCCTGTCATGCCCTCACGCGGGTCAAAGTCGGGCAAGCTGCTGCGGTGGGCAAATTTGTTCCAGGGGCACACCAATTGGCAATCATCGCAGCCGTAAATGCGGTTACCCAGCAGTGGCCGCAGGTCTTCCGGAATGGCACCCGCATGTTCGATGGTGAGGTAACTGATGCAGCGCCGTGCATCCAGCCGGTACGGTGCCACGATGGCCTGGGTGGGGCAGGCGTTCAGGCAGGCGCTGCAACTGCCGCAGTGGGCCGTTACAGGCGGGGTGGGTGGCAGGGCCATGTCCAGATAAATTTCACCCAAGAAAAACAGCGACCCCGCCTCGCGGTGCAGCACCAGGGTGTGTTTGCCGCGCCAGCCCTGACCGCTGCGCTGGGCCAGCTCGGCCTCCAGCACCGGGGCCGAATCGGTGAACACGCGGTAGCCCAGCGGCCCCACGGCATCGGCCAAGCGTGTGGCCAGTTGCTGCAAGCGCTGGCGCAGCACCTTGTGGTAGTCGCGCCCACGGGCATAGATGGACACCACCGCCTCGGTGGGCTGCTGCAAACGGGCCAGCTCGGTCTGCTGCCAGTGCGGGCCTGAGTGGCGCGGCAGGTAGTCCATGCGGGCCGTGAGCACACTCACGGTGCCCGGCACCAGCTCAGCCGGGCGTGCCCGGCGCAGGCCGTGACGGGCCATGTAGTCCATGTCACCTTGGAAACCTGCTGCCAGCCAGGCCAGCAAACCCGGCTCGGCGCTGGAGAGGTCAATGCCAGACACGCCAATTTGGGAAAATCCGAGTTCTTGGCTCCAAGCCTGTAGCTGAGCCAGCCATTGCGCTGCATCCATGTTGGGCTTCATATGCCGATTGTAGAAATGCCCCTCCGCACCGACCACCACAGCCATCACAGTGACCACAGCCACCAGAGCCCCGACCACTGGCAAGGCCAGTGGATTGACGAAACCGACACCGCCCACTTTGCGCGCCACTTGGCCACCTGCCCGGCCCTGACGCAGGCCACCCTGGCACTGCATGGCGACTTGGGCGCAGGCAAGACCACGCTGGTGCGCCACCTGCTGCGCGCACTGGGGGTGCCAGGGCGCATCAAAAGCCCCACCTATGCGGTGGTAGAGCCACACACCAGCCGCCACTGTGCGCTGCTGCCCCCTGGCGAAGTGCTGTGCATTTGGCATTTCGACTTCTACCGTTTCAACGACCCGCGTGAATGGGAAGATGCCGGTTTTCGCGAACTTTTCGGTGGGCCGGGTCTCAAGCTCGTCGAATGGCCGCAGCGCGCAGGCAGCCTGCTGCCGGTGATCGACTTGGACATTCACCTGCAAGCCCAGGATGCCCCGCCAGCCACCACCGCGATCCCATGGGATGCCGACGAACCCGCCATGCCGCGCCAAGTGTGCATACAGGCACACACCGCCACCGGCTTGCGCCTGTTGCAGCATCTGCGCACCTGAAAACCCAAGCCCAGCCATGAAACCCGACCTGCCCGTTAAACGCCGCCACCTGCTGCAAGGCGGTGCGCTGCTCTTGCTGCTGGGTGCATCGGCGCAGGCCTGCGCGGCGCGGGTGGTGGCGGTGCGCTTGTGGCCCGCACAGGACTACACCCGACTGACCATCGAATCCGATGCTTTGCTGAAGGCACGCCCCCAACTGGCCACCGACGGCCTGAGCCTGACGCTGGAGCTCGAAGGCATTGACCTGCTGGACAACCTGCGCGAACGGGTGGGGCAGATTCCACCCCACGACCCCAACTTGGCCAATATTCAGGCCCAGGCTGTACAAGGCCATCAGGTGCGCCTGCTGCTGCGGCTGAAGCAGCCCATTCGCCCGCAGGTGTTCAACTTGGCACCAGTGGCCGCCTACCAGCACCGCCTGGTGCTGGACTTGTACCCGCTGCACGTGCCCGACCCGCTGGAACAACTGATTGCGCAATGCGCGCAATCGCTGGGCTCCTGTGCCTCACCCTACCCCGACGCGGCCAGTGAACGCGCCGCACGCCTGCTGGGTATTGACACACAACCCCCCACCGCAGCACCCAGCCCGCCTCAGCCCGCCGCCAGCCCCAAGCACGACCACGACCCGCTGGGCATCTGGATTGCACAGCGCCTGCCAAGCGAACCACGAACCGCCACAACGCCAACGCCAACACCGGCAGTGACACCACCGCCAGCCACCAGACCCGGCACAGCCGAAACCCGCACGCCCCATCGCAACCCCGCCAACAACCCGGTGCGCAACACCGAACGCCTGATCATCGTGGCGCTGGACCCTGGACACGGCGGCGAAGACCCTGGCGCTGTTGGACCAGGTGGCACGTTCGAGAAAGACGTGGTGTTGCAAGTTGCGCTCAAGCTGCGCGACCGCATCAACAGCAGCCGCGTCAACGGCAACCCCATGCGGGCCTTTTTGACCCGTGATGCCGACTTTTTCGTGCCACTGCACGTGCGGGTGCAAAAAGCCCAGCGGGTACAGGCCGATTTGTTCATCAGCTTGCATGCCGATGCCTTCTTCACCCCCAATCCACAAGGAGCCAGCATCTATGCCCTGAGCCAGCGCGGGGCCAGCAGCGCCGCTGCACGCTGGATGGCGAACCGAGAAAACGCCGCCGATTTAGTGGGTGGCCTGAACGTGAAAACGCAGGACAGCACCGTGCAGCGCACCCTGTTTGACATGAGCACCACCGCGCAAATTCAAGACAGCCTGAAACTGGGCCGTGCCATGCTGGGCGAGGTGGGCAACGTCGGCAAACTGCACAAACCCCAGGTAGAGCAAGCCGGGTTTGCGGTGCTGAAAGCCCCAGACATTCCCAGCGTACTGGTCGAAACCGCCTTCATCAGCAACCCCGATGAAGAAAAGCGCCTCAAGAGCGAGGCCTATCAAACCGCCCTGGCCGATGCACTGTTACGGGGAATTCAGCGCTATTTCTCAGCCAACCCACCGCTGGCCCGACAGCGGCAGATTTGAAGGCGATTCTGATTCCGTGTGGATTTCAGGACTTGGAAGCCGTGGTGCGCCCAGCGCGCCATGCACCCAACAGGGCAATCAACCCAGGCACGATGATCAGCGCCCAGATGATTTTGCTCAGGTTGTTCTGAACCCAAGCCATATTGCCAAACCAGTAACCGGCGGCCGTCAAGCCCACGACCCAGATGACAGCACCGACCACGTTGTAGAGCGTGAATTTGCTGCGTGTCATCTCGGCCACGCCAGCCACGAAGGGCGCAAACGTGCGGATGAACGGCATGAAGCGCGCAATGATGATGGTGATGCCACCGTAGCGCTCATAAAAAGCATGCGCTTGGTTGAAGGCATTTTTGTTGAAGAAACGCGAGTCTTCCCACTGGAAAACCTTGGGGCCAAAGTAGCGACCAATCGTGTAATTGGTCTGGTCTCCCAGAATGGCCCCTGCCAGCATAAGACCTGTGGCCAGCGAGTAGTCAATCAGGCCCACACCACACAAGGCACCCACAATAAACAACAGTGAGTCTCCAGGCAGAAACGGCATCACCACCAAGCCCGTTTCCACAAAGATGATGACGAACAGGAGGGCATACACCCATGCACCATAAGTTTGCACGAACACAGTCAGGTGTTTGTCAACATGCAAAATAAAGTCAATAAGAAAAATGATGAATTCCATGGCGAGATTATGACAACGCGTTATGACAATTTAGGCACTACCCATTTTCATGCCCAGAAAAATAAAAATCTTAAGGGGTATCAAACACCAGCTCCACCCGCCCCTCATGGGCCTGTGTGCGCCAGCTGGACAAGGCCTCGTTGCTCGGGAAAAAAAGCGAACGGTCGTCCAGTTGCAGCTCGCACTGGGCACCGCTGCGCTGCACAGCCAAACGCACCGGCAAGCCGCGCACCAGCTCGCCCTGCTCGGTTTCTTCGCGCCGGGGAGGAAACTGGCGCACCAGCGTGGCCACATCTGGTGCGGTGCCGTTGACGGCCACCCGCAAAAAGCGTGCAAAGCGGCAGCGGGCCGCTGCCAAGTCCCATACCTGCTGGCACTTCAGGCGCAGCCCCCCCGAAAAACGGTCGGGCTGTGCCACCGCCTGCACGATGATGAGCTCGTCATCTTTCAACAGGGCGCGGTGCTGGTTGATCAGGTGCTCGTCGGCACTGATCTCCAGCACCGTGGTTTTGTCGTCCAGTTTGAACAGGGCCAGCTTGCCACGCTGCCCATTGATGGTGCGAAAGTCGCTGACGATGCCCGCCAGCACCACCGGGTCACGGCTTTCGCTCACGTCTTGCAAGGTGGTGCGGGCAAAGCGGCGCACCTCGTCTTGCACCTCGTCAAACAGATGGCCTGAAAAATAGAAGCCAATGGCGGTTTTCTCTTGCGACAAGCGCTCCTTCACGCCCCAGGGTGCTGTGCTCACCAGTTCGGGCTCTTGGGTGCTGGAGCCATGGTCGTCACCGCCCATCAGGTCAAACAGCCCTCCTTGGTTGGCATTGGCCACGCTGGCCGCTGCAAATTCAAACGCCCGCTCCACCGAAGCCAGGGTGGTGGCACGGCAGGGATGCAGGCTGTCAAACGCCCCGGCCTTGATCAAGGCTTCAACCGTTCGCTTGTTCAGGCGTGAACGATCGACCCGCCGGCAAAAGTCGAACAGGCTTTTGAATGGCCCTGTTTCTGCACCGTTAGGCCCTTCGCCAAGCCCCTGGCGGGCCGCCACAATGGCCTCAATGGCCAGCTGGCCGGTGCCCTTGACGGCACCCAGTCCGTAGCGAATGGTCTTGCTGTTCAGCGGCTCAAAGCGGTACACGCCGCTGTTGACATCGGGCGGCACAAAGGACAGGCCCATGCTGTGCGCGTCATCCACCAGCACCTTGAGCTTGTCGGTGTTGTCCATCTCCACCGTCATGTTGGCGCAGAAGAACTCGGCCGTGTAATGCACCTTGAGCCAGCCGGTGTGGTAGGCCAGCAGCGAATACGCCGCTGCGTGCGACTTGTTGAAGCCGTAGCCCGCGAACTTCTCCATCAAGTCAAAAATCTCGTCGGCCTTGTCTTCGCTGATGCCGTTTTTGGCTGCCCCCGCCCGAAAAATCGCACGGTGCTCGGCCATTTCTTCGGCTTTTTTCTTGCCCATGGCGCGGCGCAGCATGTCGGCACCACCCAATGAATAGCCGCCCAGAATCTGCGCCGTCTGCATCACCTGCTCTTGGTAAACCATGATGCCGTAGGTCTCGCTGAGCATGTCGGCCACCAGCGGATGCGGGTACTCAATCGGTTCGCGCCCGTGCTTGCGGGCCACAAAACTCGGGATCAGATCCATAGGGCCGGGGCGGTACAGCGCGTTCAAAGCAATCAGGTCTTCTAGGCGGCTAGGCTTGGCATCACGCAGCATGCCCTGCATGCCCCGGCTTTCAAACTGGAACACCGCCTCGGTCTGACCACGCGAGAACAGCGCATACACCTTGGGATCGTCCAGCGGCACGTCTTCAAAACGGAAGTTTTCCTGTCCTGGGTGGCGCTGCATGATGAATTCGCGGGCAATCTCCAGAATGGTCAGGGTGGCCAGCCCCAAAAAGTCGAACTTGACCAGACCCACCGCCTCCACATCGTCCTTGTCATACTGGCTGACCGCCGAATCGCTGCCGGGCTGGGCGTAGAGCGGTGTGAAATCGGTCAGTTTGCCCGGCGCAATCAACACGCCGCCCGCATGCATGCCGATGTTGCGTGTCAACCCTTCGAGTTTTTGGGCCAGTTCGATCAAGGTTTTGACATCGTCTTCCTTTTCAATGCGCTCGGCCAGCAGCGGCTCCATCTCGATGGCGTAATTGTTCTTGTCACCGTCTTTTTTTGGGCTGGGCGGGTATTGCAGCGTGACCGACATGCCGGGCTTGTTGGGAATCAGCTTGGAGATGCTGTCACAAAAACCATAAGACAAATCGAGTACCCGGCCCACATCCCGAATGGCTGCGCGTGCGGCCATGGTGCCAAAGGTGGCAATCTGGCTGACGGCCTGCTTGCCGTATTTGTCCTTCACATAGTCAATCACCCGGTCGCGGTTGAGCTGGCAAAAGTCGATGTCAAAGTCGGGCATGGACACCCGTTCGGGGTTCAAAAAGCGTTCAAACAGCAGCTTGTATTGCAGCGGATCCAGGTCGGTGATTTTGAGCGCGTAGGCCACCAGCGACCCCGCCCCAGAACCCCGGCCAGGCCCCACCGGGCAGCCGTTTTGCTTGGCCCAGTTGATGAAGTCCCCCACGATCAGGAAGTAGCCAGGGAACCCCATGTTCAAGATGGTGTTGATCTCAAACTCCAGCCGCTCGACATAACGCGGGCGCTCGGCATCGCGCCGTGCGGGGTCGGGATACAGCTGCAACAGACGTTCTTCGAGTCCGGCCAACGAAGACTGACGGAAAAAATCCGCCATGGGCATGGGCACGCCGTCCACCAAGGGGGTTGGAAAGTTGGGCAACTGCGGCTTGCCCAGTGTCAAGGTCACGTTGCAACGCTGGGCAATCGACACCGTGTTGGCCAGTGCCGAAGGAATGTCGGCAAACAGCGCCCGCATTTGCGCGGTGGACTTGAAATACTGCTCTCGGGTGAAGCGCCGCACCCGGCGCGGATTGCCCAGAATCTCGCTGTCAGCAATGCAGATGCGGGCCTCGTGTGCCTCAAAGTCATCGGGTTGGGTGAACTGCACCGGGTGCGTGGCCACCACGGGCAAACGCAACCGTGCCGCCAGCCGCACCGCTGCCGTGACATGACGCTCGTCATCGGCCCGCCCTGCGCGTTGCAGCTCCAGGTAAAAACGTCCCGCAAACAACGCCGACAACTGCTGCGCCACCTGCGCGGCACGCACGCTATCGCCCTGCACCAGCGCCTGCCCTACTGGCCCCGCTTGCGCACCCGAGAGCAGGATCAAGCCCTCATGCAACTCGTTCAGCCAGGCACGCTGCACCAGCGCACCCGTGCGGGCATCGCCGTGCGTCCAGGCCCGCGCCAGCAACTCGCACAAGTTCAAGTAACCCTGCTGGTTTTGCACCAGCAAAATCACACGCGGCGCGGCCGGCTGGTGCCCACCCGGCATGGCATGCGGCGTGTCGTCGGTAAAGCCTTGCAAAGACACCTCGGCCCCCAGCAGAGGCTTGACCCCGGCACCGCGTGCCGCTTTGTAAAACTTGACCGCCGCAAACAGGTTGTTCAGGTCGGTCACGGCCAGCGCAGGCTGGCGATCAGCTGCGGCAGCGGCCACCACATCGTCAATGCGGTTGGTGCCGTCCACCACAGAAAATTCGGTATGTAGGCGCAGATGGATAAACATCGCCGCATTCTACGAAGCTGGGTTCAACGCACGCGGGCTGGTGTGTTTATCCAGCGTTTGCACAAGATCAAACACGACATAATGACGAACAGAATCATCATTCAACATGCAATTTCACATAGGTCACCTTCCCCGCATCAACCGCCCCGCGCTCTTGGCCTGGGAGCTGGATCGTTTTCTGGTGCTGGCGGCGCACCACCAACCTGATGCAGGTTTGGACCAACTGCTGATCGACTTGCAAGAGTCCGTGGCACTGCAATGGCTGCACAGCGGATTGGACGGTTTCCCAGTCCACCTGCATTTTTTCGAAGCCGAACCCAGCCCGCACTACCCCCACCTCAAGCGCGTGCTGGCGCACAGTGCCGATGGTGATGCCACCCACAGCTTGGGTACACACCTGACGCACCACAGCCAAGCCGCCCAGTGTCTGCACGATCTGACCCAACTGGCCCACCAGCGTTTTGCCCGCTTGGCGACCACACAAACCGCCGACTGGGCAAGCTACAACGCCCAGGGCGGCACTGCGGGCAAGCGCCCTGAGCCTTGGCACTGCGTGTTGTTCACGGATGTGTACGCCCTGGCTGAACACCACAATGGTTCATTGCACCACCTGAAAACACTGTGTACCCAAGGCCCGCGAGCAGGCATCGTGCCTTTGCTCCTCAAAAAGCCAGTGCCAGACTGGCTGCACCAAAACAACGCCCCTTTGTTTGTCCGCCAGCTCCAAGCGTTTTGGGATGAAGTGCTGCCCCAGGCCTGGGGTTTGGCATGGTCAACCAACACCGCGCAAGCCACGCCCCTGCCCCTGAACCAGCACCCCGAACTGTGGCGCTTGCTCACCAAGTTCGGCTTGACGTTGCAAGCTCAGGGCCAGCACGAGCAGGCGCAACAACTCATCGACGCCCTGACGCAGCAAACCGAGCAATCCAGCGCCCGCGACTTTGTGAACGTGCGGATCGGCCAATCCACCGAAACCGGCAAGCCCATCGCTTTCCGCATGGGTGAAGCCGCCGACTGTTACCACGCCTTTGTGGCTGGAACCACCCGCTCGGGCAAGTCCACCCTGCTGAACAATCTGATCCTGAGCCTGTGCGAAAGCTACAGCCCGCAGCAGTTGCAACTGTCCTTGCTGGACTTCAAGAGCAACGTGGGCTTTGGCATCTACCGGGGTTTGGCGCATGTCGCCAGCCTGATCGACAGTCAAGACCCCGCCACGGTGGAGCAGGCGCTGACCCAGTTTGCTGACGAAATCGACCGCCGTGGGCAACTCTTTGCCGTCCAAAGCAAGCTGGTCAATGGCACGCTGGACAAGTACAACGGTCTGGCCGAAGCGGACGGGTTTGCACCCCTGCCGCGCTGGATCATGGTGATCGACGAGGCGCAGGTGTTGTTTGAAAACCGCGCCCTCAAAGGCTTGGCCAAATACATGCTCAGCCGCATCTCGCGCATGGGCGCAGGTTTGGGGCTGCACCTCATCATCTGCACACAATCTTTCCAGAACGTAGAGTTCGAGGGCGATGTCAAAGCCCAGTTCCGCTTGCGCCTGGGTCTGAAACTGGCCAACAGCCAGGACTGCCGCGCCTTGATGGGGCATGACAACGATGCACCCATGTACCTGCGCATGAAAGATGGTTTTCCACGGCAGGCAGTGTTGAATACCGAGGATGGGTTGCCGCGTGGCAACCTGTTGTTGGACTTGGATCAGGTGACGGATGCAGTCTTGACCCAGCGGCTGGATGTATTGAAAAGTGCGTTTCTACAACGGTTGTTGCCGGATGTGCCAAAGGACGCGGGTGAGACATCAAGTGAGTTCGTGGCTGATTCGGGTGGGGGACAGGCTGATGCGAACTTTGACGTGTGGAATACCAAGTTATCTTGAAAATTTTGGAGGCTAGATATGACCGGTGTGACTGAGTATCTGAATGAGTTGTTGGCAGCAGAAGCCCAAATGGCTCACAACGAGCATGTTCGCAAGATGAATGAAATCACCTTAGACGCTGCCAAGGAAAAAGCCAGACTAGATGCAGATATAGCAAAAGAGCGTGCGAATTTTGCTTTAAAGGCAGAAGAAAATCTCAACAAACTACGCATTCAGAACGAAAAAGCAATGCAAATTCTGCATGGATTGCAGATTGAGTACCATGAGATATTAAATTTTGCCACAAGAATTCAGATGGAAATAGCTCATGCTATAAAAAATTGGAACAAAGACACATCCTTGGATGATTTAAAAAATAAGATACAAGTCGCTTTGAGTCATATAAAAACATGGGTAACGGATATCGAATTGCAAAGCCCAGAATTCAAAAAATCCTATTTCCACACGATCCAAAATGGACTTGCTGTCATTGATATTTCAAATTACAAGAGTGTCCTTGGTGACTTGGATAAAGAGCTTGCAATTTGGAAAAAGGAACAAGTAAAAAAAAATAGGATCACCAAAAGAAATGAAACCTATATTGCATCGCTTGCTGAATTCGATGTCGCCCTCAAGCGGCTAAGAAAAGAACTCAGCACACTGCCAGCCAAGGCTTATGAAAGAGTTGGGTTCTTCTCCGTCTTACGTCAAGAAGTGACCGAGAATTTTTGGCTAATGATTTCTTGGGGTTTTGGATTTTTAGCCTTTGCACTAATTTTTCCAAAATCTACTGCTGTGGTTTTTGCAATATACTTCATTGTTCTTACTCTCGTCATACTCTCCGAGTATTTCAACGGAGCTCATTTGGCGATAAAAAAGACAATAAAAAATCTTGATAGTATTAGTTTTAAAAAATTCCCGCCCAGGATTGATTCATCCATCAGTATTGATCTAGCAAAAACTGAAATTGTGAGTATCAAAAATTTGTTGGGGGATTTAGTCCAACCATCAAATCACATCTGGACGGTTATAGCTTTGCGCGCCGGCAGATCCGGTCGCTTAAATTCATTCGGCGAGGAGTCAACTCAAATGATGGATCTTGTTGCAAATGGCATTTATGCAAAGGATTTTTCTTCATCATTTTCCGAGCTGTATGAAATTATCTTTAAAAAAGACTGATATTTTTTCATGAAATATCACCTCACCGCCCAAACCGCCCTCAACATCCCCTCTGAATCCGGCCATTTCGCCGATTGGCATTTGCTGGAAGCATTCAGCGGCAATACCGCCGAATGGCAAGCTCGCTGCACCTGGGTTGGGGCGGCTGACGCGATGCCAGCGGGTCGCCACTTGCCCGACACCCGTCCCTGGCTGGGCGAGGCCGGGGTGTGGAATTGCACCGACGTGCTGCGCAGCCACGGCGTGCAAGTCAATCCAGGCCAAGCCATCCACGCCGCACGCCCCTGGCGGGCAGTGTTGGACATGGTGCTGGCGCACGCCACCAAAGGGCGCTTGGCGCAGCATGTGCAACTGACACAATGGTTTGACCCTGAAGCCGATGCAGCCGAGTTGACCCGTTTGCACACTGTGGCTTTGTATTTGCTGGGCGATGTGGCGGTTGAAGATTTCAGTGCCGCTGTGGCCTGTGCGCCCGAGGGCTTGCAAACCCTTCCCGAGAACCTGCGGGGTTTGCTGCGGGCGTGGTTGGCGCTGGAAACCGAAGCATGGCCGTCAACGCCCCAAAGTTTGGCCCGCCCCACGGAGTCAGCCTGATGTTCAGCACCACCCTGACACCCGCGCAAAACACTCATGTGGCGTTGATGCGGACATTGGCGCGGGGTTTTGCCGATTTGCCCATGGTGCTCAAGGGTGGAACGGCGCTGCTGCTGTGCTACGGGCTGGATCGCTTTTCGGAAGATTTGGACTTTGATGCGCCCAAACGCTTCAACGTGGTGACGCGGGTCGAGCGGCTGCTGCAAGGTGTGGCCACGCGCTACGACATCCGGGTGGTGAAAGACACCGAGACGGTGCAACGGCTGAAGGTGCATTACGAAGCCAAAGCCATTTTCAGCCGTTCAGCCCCCCACACACCGGGTGTGCAGCGCCTGCTCAAAATAGAAACCTCGTTTCGCCAAGCGCCTGTGGCTGAAGATGTGCGGATGCACGAGGGAATTCGGGTCTATGCCCTGCCGCGTTTGGTAGAGCAAAAACTCAAGGCTTTGGCCCAGCGCACCACCGCACGGGATTTATACGATGTGGCGTTTCTGCTACGGACGCACCCCAACGCATTCAACCCGCTTTCTTGGCAAACCCTGCGCGAGGCCGCGCAAGATTTGAATGCGCTTGAAGCCCGGTTTTTACCCGCTTTTGAAGACGATGCCATCTTGAACCCCGAGCAATTGCCCGACTTGCTTTTGCAGTTGCAAGCCGCTTTGGAGACTCTCCCATGAACAAGGATTACACCCACGGCTTGGCCGATGGTCATGCCGATGGGCAAACAGGTGACAACCGATTGCCCAGCCGGGCGCTCAAGCGCCTATTCCAAATTGACCAACTGTTGCCTGGTGCAGAAAACCGCCACGACCAATACCGCAAAGGCTATGTGCAGGGTAACGAAGACGAAGGCCGCCTGCGCAGCGCCGCCGCCAGTTTGAACCACCAACCCTTGATGCAGGAGCCCGATATGAGCACCCACGATTTGCGCCACAGCGTGCCACAAAGCGTTCACAACACCTTGACTTACCACACCACTGGCGGTGGCAGCTCGATTGAGGAACAACTGCAACTCTTGCGGCGGATGCAGGAATACCTCCACACCTTGAATGATTTCTTGGATAACCAATCCAACGTCTATCAAGCCAAAGCAGATCAAGTAGGTGGCGACGGTCTGCTGCGGGAAATGCACAACGACATCGCCAGCAACATGCAACACACCCGCCAACGCATACGGCAAATGGTTCTTGAAATCGAAAGCAATGACATGGCCACCGTCAGCCGGTGGATTGGCAAGCTGGAGTCGCTACTGTAGGAGTCAGCCAATTTCAATGCACACGCGTTGTCCACTGAACCAATGTCGGAGGGCACAGACTACCGCCTAGCGTTTGACCTCGCCCCGGTGGGGCTGGCTTTGTCGCGCCAGCGCATCATGGTGGACTGCAACCAAGCGCTGTGCGAGATGTTTGGGGCCAGTCGGGCGCAGTTGGTGGGGCAGAGTTTTCAAATTTTGTACCCCAGTGCCGACGAATACGAGCGCACCGGCGCACGCATTGCGCCCATTCTGGGCAAAAACGGCACCTACACCGACGAGCGCATCATGAAACGGGTGGACGGGCGCTTCAAGGGTGAAACCTTTTGGTGCCATGTGACTGGGCGGGCCTTGAAGCGCGAGGCACCGCACGAGGCGGGTATCTGGAGCTTTGAAGACCTCAGCTCGCGCCGGGTGGTACGTGCCGAACTGACGGCACGAGAACGCGAAGTGGCCGCCTTCCTGATGGACGGGCTGACCAGTAAACAAATTGGCAAACAACTCGCCATCAGCCACCGCACGGTCGAGATTTACCGCGCCCGCCTGATGCGCAAATACCAAGCCAGCAGCACGGTGGACTTGGTACACAAGCTCATGACGGGTTAACGCCCTCGCCAAACACCCGTGCCGTGGCAGGTGGTGGTGGGCGCGGGTGCTTATTTGGCCGCGTTCGGGAAGAACAGTTGTTCACCGCCGATTTTGTAGCTGGCGATGACAGCCTGCCCAGCCGCACCCGTGACCCAGTCCACAAACTTCTGACCTTCGGCGGTTTTGACGTGGGGGTGTTTGGCGGCGCTGACCAGCATGACACCGTATTGGTTGAACAGGCGTTTGTCGCCTTCAACGAGGATGGCGAGGTCGGCGCGGTTCTTGAAGTTGAGCCAAGTGGCGCGGTCGGCCAGCACATAAGCACCGCTGCTCGATGCGATGTTGAGCGCTGGGCCCATGCCGCAGCCGCATTCTTTGTAGCCGCCGCCTTTGTTGGCTTCGGTGTCGGTCATTTTCCAGAAGCGCAGTTCGGCGGCATGGGTGCCGCTTTTGTCGCCGCGCGAGATGAAGGGGGCGTTGGCGGTAGCCACTTTCTTCAGGGCAAGCACGATGTCACTGCCTTTGGTAGCGGCGGGGTCGGCTTTGGGGCCAATGAGGACAAAGTCGTTGTACATGACTTCGTGGCGTTGGGCAGCAAAGCCGTCGGCGACAAATTTTTCTTCGGCCACCTTGTCGTGCACAAAGAGCACATCGGCATCGCCCCGGCGGGCCATGTCAATGGCCTGACCCGTGCCCAGGGCAACCACTTTCACATCAATGCCGCTGGCTTGCTTGAAGGCAGGCAGCAAGTGGGCAAACAGGCCCGATTGTTCGGTGGACGTGGTGGAGGCGATGACGATGCTGCTTTGCGCCCAGGTGGCTGCACTGCCCAGCAGGCCTGCGGCCAGCAGACCGGCAGCGGTCAGCACACGCAGGGCATGGCGGCGGGCATCGCGGTGAGCATTGTGGCGAAAATGGGTTTTGGGGTTCATGCGGTTTCTCCTTTGACAAACAAACTGGCCTGCGGGCTGTGGGCGGCCAGACAGGTGGGGTTGAAAAAATCGTTGACGGGCAAGTCAGCCAGCACACGGCCTTGTTCCAGGTACAGCACGCGGCTGGCCAGGCGTTTGACTTGCCCTAGGTTGTGGCTGCTGAACACCAGGGTGGGCAGGGATTGGCCGGGGCTGGTGTCATGGGCGCTGGGGGTGGTGAAGTCGGCAATCAGGGCTTCGACTTCACGTTTGGCATGGGGGTCTAGGCTGGCAGTGGGTTCGTCCAGCAGCCAGACTTGAGGTTGCAAGGCCCAGGCACGCGCCAAGGCAAGGCGCTGTTGCTGACCGCCTGAGAGGGCGCGGGCGTTGCGCGCAGTCAGGTCTTGCAGACCGACGCGGGCCAGCGCCTGCGGTGCGCGCTGGCGGGCGCTGGCCCACGGCACACCTTGCAGCCACAGACCCAGGGCGACGTTGTTCAGCACGCTCAAGCGCAGCATGTGCGGGCGCTGAAACAACATGGCTTCGCGCTGGTGGGCCGGTTTGTGCAGCGTACCCGCCGTTTGGCGCTGCAAGCCGTGCAGGGTGCGCAGCAAGGTGCTTTTGCCACTGCCATTGGCACCCACCAGAGCGACCCGTTCGCCACTGGCAATGCGCAACGTCACCCCGCTGAGAGCGGCCACCCGCCCAGCAGCACCCAGGCGCACGCCGACCTGGTGCAGGTCAAAACAGGCGGGTGCTGACAGGCTCAAGGCCGATGGGGGTACGGTGGGTCGCTGGCTCATGTTCCTGATGCCAGCGCCAGGGCTGTTACAGAGCCTTCGGCCCGTTCGCGCCAGCGGCGCAGCAGCGAGACCAAGGCATTAAGCAGCAGCACCACGGTCAGCAGCACCAAACCCAGCCCGAGGGCCAGCGGCAGGTCGCCCTTGCTGGTTTCCAAGGCAATGGCGGTGGTCATGACGCGGGTGAAGCCTTCGATATTGCCGCCCACCATCATCACCGCGCCCACCTCAGAAATGGCCCGACCAAAGGCGGTGATGAGCACAGTCAGCAGGGCATAGCGCTCGTCCCAAGCCAGCAGCAAGCTGCGCAAGGCCGTGCCCGCCCCCAGTGACTGCAACTGCTCGCCGTGGCTGCGTTCGGCATCCTCGACGACCTGCCGGGTGAGGGCTGTGACCAGCGGCAGCACCAGCACGGTTTGCGCCAGCACCATGGCCGGAAAGCTGAACAGCCAGCCCAAAAAACCCAGCGGGCCAGATCGCGACAACAGCAGGTAAATGACCAGCCCCACCACCACCGAGGGCACAGCCAAGCAGGTGTTGAGCACGGTCAGCACGACACCACGGCCCACGAAGCGTGCTGAAGCCAGCCAAGCCCCCAGCACCAGACCCAAGCTGCAAGCCAGCACACAAGCACTGACACTGACCGCAAGCGACCGCAAGACCACGGCCCACAGCGCAGCATCGCCCGAGAGGACGAGTTGCAGCGCGGTCACGAAGCTATCTGTGAAAGTATTCATGAAGGGCCGGAGCTTAGCCGCTGAATGCAGGGCTGAGAGTCCGTAGTGACACGGTATGAAATGCACCACATAAGCGACTCACTGGCGGGCCAGTCCCTTGGTGCAAACTCCCGCCCATGCGAAAGATTGCCTTGTCTTACCAACTCATGGGGCGCACCGAGGCCCCAGCGCCTGCGCCCTGGTCTGGGCTGCCTGTCAACCCAGAACCGGTGGCCCCGCCCCTGCGCAACCCCATGATGGATGTGCTGCATGCGGTGCGCGAACGCGGTTCCATTTCAGCGGCAGCGCGGGAACTGGGGTTTTCTTACCGGCATATTTGGGGCCAGCTCAAACAGTGGGAAACCGATTTGGGCCAAGAGCTGATCCGCTGGGAACGCGGGCAAGCAGCACAGCTCAGCCCGTTTGGCGAACGCTTGCTGATGGCCGAGCGGCTGGCACAGGCGCGACTGGGGCCACAACTGGACAACCTGCGCGCCGAGTTGGAGCGGGCGTTTGCGCTGGCCTTTGAGCCCGACGCGCAGGCCCTGAGCAACGAGGTCTTGACGCTGTACGCCAGCCACGACCATGCCCTGAGCGTGCTGCAAGACCGGGCCGCACGCCCCAACGCCGGCACGGGCCTGGGGCCGGTGTACCTGGATGTTCAGTTCTGCGGCAGCGTGGATGCCATTCGTGCCCTGAACGAGGGGCGTTGTGTGCTGGCGGGTTTTCATTCGCAACCGCTGGCCGATGCCAGCAGCTTGAGTGCGCGGACCTACCGCCCGCTGTTGAAACCAGGCACGCACAAGATCATTGGGTTTGCGCGCCGGGTTCAGGGTTTCATCGTGGCGGCAGGCAACCCGCTGAAGCTGCGCAACATCGACGACGTGGCGCGCTGCCAAGCCCGGTTCGTCAACCGCATGCCCGGCACAGGCACCCGGCTGCTGCTGGAAGAGCTGATGGCGCAAGCTGGGCTGACGGCGGGCGATGTGGTGGGTTTTGAGCATGCCGAACGCTCACACGCGGCAGTGGCCCACGCGGTCGCCAGTGGTGTGGCCGATGTGGGACTGGGCACCGAATACACCGCCCGCAGTCTGGGCCTGGGTTTTGTGCCGGTGACCGATGAGCGCTACATGCTGGTGTGCCTGAAAGCCGCGCTGGACACCCCAGCCATGCAGCGCCTGCTGGCCCTGCTGCGCAGCCCCGGCTGGCAAGCCACCCTGAACGGCCTGCCCGGCTATGTGAGTGACTTCAGCGGCGAGGTGGCAGCCATGAAGCGGCTGCTGCCGTGGTGGAAGTTCTGAAGGCTGGAGCCAACGCTGAACTGCTGGCTTCAGAAGGCTTCTTTTTCGGCTTCTAGGTAGGCCAGGCTGGTGTATTTACCGATGTTGGCATCAAAACCCTGCATGGTTTTAGCGCGGCTGGCTACTCGGCTGTCTTTCAGCACCAAGGCTTTGGCACCATCGAGCCCAACACCCGCTTTCACCGCCGCTTCACAGGGCTCGTAGATACCGCGCATGAAGGTGCCATAGGTTTGCAGCAAGGTTTTGCTGCCCAGCCCGTGGCCGGGTATCCAGAGCTGGTCGCCAGCGGCTTTTGTCAGGGCATCGTAGTACTTGAAGGTGCCGATGAACGAACCGTCATCGATGTTGGCAATGCGGTTTGCCATGGCAATGTCGCCCACGTAGGTCAGTTTGTCCTGTAGCACTTCCATGCACAGGTCGGACGGCGTGTGAGCCGTGCCGTAGTGGTGCAGTTTGATCTGCACATCGCCGTAGTCAAACACCTGCCCGTTTTCGACGGTGCTGTTGGGGGCAACCACCTGGGTGCCCAGGGTGGCTTGGTTGGTCCAGCGCTCCATCAAGCTGCGCCAGAGATTGCCCTCGTGCCCGGCGATTTGCTCGCGGGTGTAGGCCAGGGCATGAATGGGCAGCTGTTTGCCATACGCCAGCGCAAACGCTTGGTTGCCCAGCCAGTGATCGCCGTGGTAGTGGCTGTTGAACACAGCAATCACCGGCTTGGGGGTGACGGTTTTGATCATGCGAATGGCCATTTGCCCGATTTGCAGCGATGCCCCGCTATCGAGCACGACCACGCCTTGTTGCGTCACCACGAACAGCATGCTGGCCATGAGCCCCTGGTTTTCGGCGGTCGGAAAGCTCTCTTTGGCGTACACCATCCAAACATGGGGCGACAGCTGCACCGGTTTCACGTCGGGCACGGGCGGGCCTGCGACGAAGTCATTCACCTGCTGGGCAAACACCCGCACCTCGGGTACCGCCGCCAGCGCCACCGCGCCCAGCCCCGCGCTCCCCACCCAATGCAGCCACTGGCGGCGGCTTTGGAAGTGCTGACTTGGGGCGACGGACGGTGAAGACAAAGGGGTGCAGGGCTTGGACATGAGCAGTCTCCTGGGGGCGTTTGAGGTCAGACAAATCTATTAAATAAGCAAATAATTATTTAATGATCATAAAGTGCTGCAAGGGCGACGGCAAGTACGGCTTGCGACAACCGCCGTCCAAGGTCAAAGCGGGGCCATACGGTGCCCTGAGGGAAAATAGCCCCATGGCCATTCCACAAAGCTTCATTCAAGAACTGCTCAACCGCGTCGATGTGGTGGATGTGGTTGGGCGCTATGTTCAGTTGAAAAAAGGCGGAGCCAACCTGATGGGCTTGTGCCCGTTTCATGGCGAAAAATCCCCGTCCTTCAGCGTCAGTCCCACCAAACAGTTCTACCACTGCTTTGGCTGCGGGGCCAATGGCGATGCCATCAGCTTTCTGATGGAGCACACCGGCATGAGCTTCATGGAAGCGGTGCAAGACTTAGCCCAGCAAACCGGTCTGCGCCTGCCCGAAGAAGAAGCGTCGCCACAAGACCGCGAACGCGCCGCCCAGCAGCGCCAAAAACAAGTCACGCTGCACGATGTGCTGCACAAAGCCGCCCAGCACTACGCCCTGCAACTGAAAAACACCCCGCGTGCGGTGGCTTACCTCAAGGGTCGAGGTCTGACGGGGCGCATTGCCAAAACCTTTGGCCTGGGCTACGCCCCCGAAGGCTGGCACCACTTGGCCGGTGTGTTTCCACATTACGCCGACCCGCTGCTGGTGGAGTCGGGCATGGTCATCGAGCATGCCGACGAGGTGGGCAGCGACGGTCAGGCGCGGCGCTACGACCGGTTTCGCGACCGCATCATGTTTCCGATCCGCAACATCAAGGGCGAAACCATCGGCTTTGGGGGCCGCGTGCTGGATCGGGGCGAACCCAAATACCTCAACTCGCCCGAAACCCCGGTGTTCAGCAAAGGGCGCGAACTGTATGGCCTGTTTGAAGCCCGCACCGCCATCCGCAACGCGGGCTATGTGCTGGTGACCGAGGGCTACATGGACGTGGTGGCCCTGGCACAGCTGGGCTTTGGCAACGCCGTGGCCACCCTGGGCACCGCCTGCACGCCCGAGCATGTGCAAAAGCTGTTCCGCTTCACCGACCGGGTGGTGTTCAGCTTTGATGGTGACAGCGCCGGACGGCGCGCCGCCCGCAAGGCGCTGGATGCCGCCCTGCCCTGGGCCAGCGACACGCGCAGCATCAAGTTTCTGTTTCTGCCCACTGAGCACGACCCCGACAGCTTCATCCGCGCCCACGGGCAAGCCGCCTTTGCCGACTGCGTGACGCAGGCCGTGCCCCTGTCGCGTTTTTTGCAAGATGCCGCCGCCGCCGACTGCGACCTAGAGACCACCGAAGGCCGGGCACGCATGGCTGCGCAGGCCCGCCCGCTGTGGATGGCACTGCCCGACGGTGCATTGCGGCGGCAGCTGCTGGGCGAGCTGGCCAGCCGCACCGGACTGGGTAGCACCGATCTGCTGCAACTTTGGCAAACCACCACGGCAGCACAAGCCCACCGACCACCCACGGGCAGCGCAGCATCCGCCGAACCCGCACCCTGGAACGGTGAGCCAGCCCAGACCCAGCCCCACGCGCAGACCCACACCTACAGCCAGCACGGCCCATCGCGTACCGAAGGCCACCGGCGTTTTGGCCGCTTGCGCTGGGGCGAGCCCCCACCGCCGCGCATGTTGGGCCAAGTGCTCGCCAGCACCAGCCGCGCCGACCGTGCCGTGGGCTTGCTGATGGGCAACGGACAGGCCTGGGAGGCGCTCTCTGCCGACGACCATGCCCTGCTGGCCCACCTGCCCCCCCCGCAAGGCCCTGCCATGGCTTGGTTGGAATCGCAAATGCACGAACACGGCCCCCAGCCCTGGGCGGCGCTGCGCCAAGCACTGCGCGATCACCCGCTGGAAGCCTATGTCTGTGCCCAAGTAGAACAGGTGAACTTCGTGAACGACCCCAGCTCGGAACGCTCCGAGCTGGAGGGCATCATGCAGCTGCTGCGCGAAGATGCCCTGAACGAACAAGCCACCACGCTGGCCCAGCGTGCCGCGCAGGGCGATGCTCAGGCTTACGAAGCGTACAAGCGCGTCATGGCGCAGTTGAAAGCGGCCCGGCGGGTGTAACAAGCGCTCTTTTTTAAGCGCTCTTTTTTTCAAGGCAAAGACTCACCATGCAACTCGCCACCTGGAACGTCAACTCGCTCACCGTTCGCCTGCCGCAGGTGTTGGACTGGCTGGCCAGCAACCCGGTGGATGTGCTGGCGCTGCAAGAGTTGAAACTGACCGACGATAAATTTCCCGCCCAAGCGTTTGCCGAGGCGGGCTACCAGACGCAGTGCTTTGGCCAAAAAACCTACAACGGCGTGGCCCTCATCAGCAAACGCCCGGCGCTGGATGTGGTGCGCAACATCCCCGGTTTTGCCGACGAACAATCGCGGGTGCTGTGCGGCACCATTGACGGTGTGCGGGTGATTGGGGCGTATTTTCCGAACGGACAGGCACCGGGCAGCGACAAGTTCGCCTACAAGATGCGCTGGCTGCACGCCCTGCACGGCTGGGTGCGCGAAGATCTGGCGCAGCATGCGCAACTGGTGCTCATGGGTGACTTCAACATCACCTTTGACGATGCCGATGTCTGGGACCCCGAGGGCATGCGCGAGGCCATTCACTGCACCACCGAAGAGCGCCTGCACCTGCAAGCACTGGTGGCATTGGGCCTGAGCGATGCGGTGCGGCTGTTTGCGCAGCCCGAGAAAAACTACAGTTGGTGGGACTACCGCGATTTCGCCTTCAAGCGCAACCGGGGTTTGCGCATTGACCACATCTTGATCAGCCCAGCGCTGGTAGCACGGGCGCAAGCTTGTGCAGTGGACAAAGCCCCGCGCAAAAACGAACGCCCCAGCGACCACGCGCCTGTGGTGCTGACGCTGGCCTGAAGCCCAGCGACTACCGCCTAGCCGCTTACTCCAGGTTCAGCTCTTGGATTTTGCGGGTGATGGTGTTGCGGCCAATGCCCAGTTTCTGCGCGGCTTCAATGCGCCGCCCGCGTGTATTGGCCAGCGCGGTTTGAATCAGGCGGGTTTCAAACCGGCGGGTGAGCACATCCCACACATCGGTGCGCCCCTCGTCCAGCAAGGCTTGTGCTTCGCTTTGCAGGCCCTGCTCCCACACGGTGCTGGCTGGGCTCGGGGCCAGCAAAGGGCTTGCGATTGCCGTTACCGGATCGACGGCATGATCATCGGCTGCGTCGTTCAACCCATCGGCATCGTCAGCGCGCCGCACAACAGGCACCAAAACGGCAACAGGCGCTGTGGTGGGCAATGGCGCTTCGGTAGGGGCCGTGGCAGACCATTCTGGCGGGTTGGTTGCTGTGGGAGCCCCTGCTGCTACGGGTTGAGGCACTGGGGCAGGCACCACACTGCTGGCCATGGCCAGTACCTCGGGGGGCAGGTCTTTCTGCTCAATGACTTGAGCGGGGGCCATCACGGTCAGCCAGTGGCACACGTTTTCCAGCTGTCGCACGTTGCCCGGAAAGTCAAACTGACTCAGCAGACGCAAGGCGGCCTCCGAGATGCGTTTGGGCTCAACCCCAAGTTGCAGCGCGCTTTGTTGCAAGAAAAACCGGGTCAACATCGGGATGTCTTCGCGCCGCTCGCGCAGTGCAGGCAGACGCAGGCGGATGACGTTGAGGCGGTGGAACAAGTCTTCGCGGAACACGCCTTCCTTCACCCGCTGTTCCAGGTTCTGGTGGGTGGCGGCAATGACGCGCACCTGGGCTTTGACGGCGCTGTGCCCGCCTACGCGGTAAAAATGCCCATCCGACAACACCCGCAGCAACCGGGTTTGCAGATCAAAAGGCATGTCGCCAATTTCATCCAAAAACAGCGTGCCGCCATCAGCCTGCTCGAACCGGCCCCGGCGCATGGTTTGGGCACCGGTGAAGGCACCGCGCTCGTGACCAAACAGCTCCGACTCCAACAAATCCTTGGGAATGGCGGCGGTGTTGATGGCGACAAACGGCCCATTCGATCGGGGGGAATGCTTGTGCAGCGCCCGCGCCACCAGCTCTTTGCCCGAGCCGGACTCGCCGGTGATGAGCACCGTCACATTGCTTTGGCTCAGGCGGCCAATGGCCCGGAAAACGTCTTGCATGGCCGGTGCCTGCCCCAGCATTTCGGGCGCGGCGGTCAGGCGTTCTTCGGCCACTTCTTCGCGCAAGCTTTCATCTACCGCCCGGCGGATCAGCTCCACCGCCTTGGGCAGGTCAAAGGGTTTGGGCAGGTATTCAAAGGCCCCGCCCTGAAACGCAGAGACCGCGCTGTCCAGGTCAGAAAACGCGGTCATGATGATGACGGGCAGGCCCGGCAGCTTTTTCTTGACCTTCTCCAGCAAATCCAAGCCCGAGCCACCGGGCATGCGGATGTCGCTCACCAGCACCTGCGGGCCTTCGTGCTCCCCGGCATCGGCCAGCGCGGCCAGCACATCTTGCGGATTGGTGAAACTGCGGGTGGGCAGGTTCTCGCGCAGCAGGGCTTTTTCCAGCACGAAGCGTATCGATTGGTCGTCGTCCACTATCCAGATCGGCTTCATGTCTTGCTTGCTCCTTGCTCAGGCAGTTATCGGGGTAAAGGGTTTGGGTTTGCGGTTTCCGTCTGCCTGGATGGTGTGCATCAGGGCAAGGGAATCAGCAGTTTGAAATCGGTTCGACCCGGCACGCTTTCACACTCAATCAGACCATGATGCTGTTGGACGAAGGTTTGTGCCAGCGTCAAGCCCAGGCCTGAGCCGCCTTCGCGTCCCGATACCAAGGGATAAAAAATCCGGTCTTTGATCGAGTCTGGCACGCCAGGCCCGTTGTCGATCACATGCAATTCCAGTGCCAGCCGATAACGCTGCTTCCCAAAGGTGACCTGTCGGCCCACACGGGTTCTGAAAATGATTTCGCCCTCCCCCGCCTGGATGCTGGCAGCCAGCGACTGCGCAGCGTTGTGCGCAATGTTCAGCACCGCCTGAATGAGTTGTTCGCGGTCACCCCGGAACTCGGGGATGGAGGTGTCGTAGTCCCGCACGACGCGCAGCCCCTTCGGGAATTCGGCCAGGATCAGGGTACGCACCCGTTCGCAAACCTCGTGAATGTTCACATCCCCCACCACATGGGGCCGCCGGTGCGGTGCCAGCAGACGATCCACCAGCGCTTGCAGGCGGTCGGCCTCGTGGATGATGACCTGGGTGTACTCGGTCAGCTCTTTCGATTCCAGCTCCATTTGCAGCAGCTGCGCCGCGCCCCGGATGCCACCCAGCGGGTTCTTGATTTCGTGGGCCAGGTTGCGAATCAGTTCCTTGTTGGCCTGCGCCTGATCGAGCAACCGTTCTTCGCGCTCCTGCCGGGTTTGCTGTTCCAGCGGCAGCAGCTCCACAATCACCTCGCCCGCAATTTCGGTTTGCGCGACCACCACATGCACAGGCATGGGGTCGTGCGCGAGGCGTTTGAGCCACGCGTCGTAACGCAGGGCCGCAAACTCATTGTCATGCGCCCCGACCAAAGCGTTTTGCAGCAGCTGCGGGTCGGTGAAGCAGTCTTGGAAACGCGCCCCGTTGATGCTGCGCCGCGACATACCCAGCGCATCTTCTAAAGCGGCGTTGGTGAAAAGCACGGCACCATCGGTACCCACCACGGCCACCAGCGTAGCCAGCAGGTCGAGCGCCTGAAAACGTTGCGCTGCCTGCATGTTCATGCGGGTCGTGCGGCTCATCGGGCTGGCGCTGTGGCGGGTGCAGCAGGCGGTGCGGCGGGTGGCGTAACGCCCAGTCGGGTCAGTTCGCGGCGCAAGCCGTCCACATCGCTTTGCGCCCGCGAGACCGCTGCCCGCAAATCGGCCACACGGTCTAGGTAACGCTGGTGGTTGCGTGTCTCAATACCTTGTTTTTCGGGTTCACCGTTGGCAAAGTCTTTTTGCGCCTGCGCCAGCCGGTCTTCGGCGCGGCGCAATTCGGCCTCCAGAATGGTTCGCGCATCGCTGTCGCGGGCACGTTGCTCGGCGGGGGCCACGCGGTCGGTCGCGGGCCGGGGTGCTGTTGGGGTGCTGGCCGGTGGGTTTGATGGGTTGGCGGCTGGGCGGTTATCGGTGTTGCGCTGCGGGCTTGTGCCTTGCACGATGGTGATGTTGCCGCCCTCCATCACCGGGCAACCCCGGCTTTTCGCCACTTCGGCATTGTTGGTGTATTCGTTGCCGCAACGGTAAATGCGCTCTTGCGCCTGAACGGATGCTGGGGCCCACAGCGATACCCAGCCCAGGCCGACCAGACACAAGCCAAACCAGCTCAGAGAAAGTGTCGATTTCATGATGAACAAGCCAAACTCCAGAAAAACGCCGCTGCAAACTGCCTGCCAAACGGGGGCCAGCCAGCGCGAGCGCGCAAGCGTTTGAGTATGACGGAAAACCTGCCCAGCCTGAGCAAGCCCACTGCCTGCCCCCGTTCATGCCGGTTCATGAACAAAAAAAGGGACAGCATTGCTGTCCCTTGAGGGGTGATGCGTACTGCGCATCACAAGCCAAACGGTGGTCGCCGTTTGCGATGGATGTCAGTGATCCATCGTCAGTGGCCGATCACAGGCTGTAGTACATGTCGTACTCAACCGGCGAGACTTCCACGCGAGCGCGGGTCACTTCGGTCATTTTCAACTCGATGTAGGCATCGATCCACGAGTCAGTGAACACGCCGCCCTTGGTCAAGAAGGCACGGTCTTTGTCCAGATGGGCCAGGGCTTCGTCCAAACTGGCGCACACGGTGGGCACCAGTTTGTCTTCTTCGGGCGGCAGGTGGTACAGGTCTTTGGTGGCGGCTTCGCCGGGGTGGATTTTGTTTTCCACGCCGTCCAGACCGGCCATCAGCAGAGCGGCAAAGCCCAGGTAGGGGTTGCACAGCGGATCGGGGAAGCGGGCTTCCACGCGACGGGCTTTGTCGGAAGCCACGTTGGGGATGCGGATCGAAGCGGAACGGTTCTTGGCCGAGTAGGCCAGTTTCACCGGAGCTTCAAAGTGGGGCACCAGACGCTTGTAGCTGTTGGTACCGGGGTTGGTGATGGCGTTCAGGGCACGGGCGTGCTTGATGATGCCGCCGATGTAGTACAGCGCAAATTCAGACAGACCGGCGTAGCCATTGCCTGCGAACAGGTTTTTGCCGTCTTTCCAAACCGACTGGTGCACGTGCATGCCAGAGCCGTTGTCGCCGTGGTAGGGCTTGGGCATGAAGGTAGCCGTCTTGCCGTAGGCATTGGCCACGTTCTGGATCACGTACTTTTGCAGCAGCGTCCAGTCGGCGCGCTCAACCAGGGTCGAGAACTTGGTGCCGATTTCGCACTGACCAGCGCCGGCCACTTCGTGGTGGTGCACTTCAACGGGCACGCCCACGGCTTCGAGCACTTGGCACATTTCGTTGCGCATGTCCATGGTGCTGTCCACGGGCGGCACGGGGAAGTAGCCACCTTTGGTGCGGGGACGGTGACCACGGTTGCCACCTTCGAGCTTGGTACCGCTGTTCCAGGGGGCTTCGTATTCGTCGATCTGGTAGAAGCTGTGGCCGGGCTCGTTGCTCCAGCGCACTTCGTCAAACAGGAAGAATTCGGGTTCGGGGCCGAAGTAGGCCACGTCGCCCAGGCCGGAGGCCTTGAGGTAGGTTTCAGCGCGCTTGGCGATGGAACGTGGGTCACGCTCGTAAGCTTTGCCGTCGGTGGGTTCGATCACGTCGCACACCAGCACCAAGGTGGTTTCTTCGACGAAGGGATCAATGAAGGCGCTGCTGGCTTCGGGGGCGAGCAACATGTCAGAGGCTTCAATGCCCTTCCAGCCAGCGATGGACGAGCCGTCGAAAGCCTGACCTTCTTCAAACTTGTCTTCGCTGAATTGCGAGATGGGGATCGAAATGTGCTGCCATTTGCCACGGGTATCGGTGAAACGGAAGTCAACGAACTTGACATCGTTGTCTTTCACCAGTTGCATCACGTCTGCGACGGTCTTGGCCATCAAGTGCTCCTATTGGGTCAGTGGGAAGAAAAATCGGGTCGAACTGTCGGAATCAAGCAGTTAGCGTGCCAGGGCCACCGCCGTGGGGGGCTTCGGGTCTTGACCACGGCTTGCTCAAAGCCTGCCGGGATTATGTCGCAGCGGCGCAGGGATTCGGACAAGGGGGCCGTCAACGAGGCTTGGCAGCAGGACGAGTCGATGCGCGTTTTGCACCAATTTTGTGCAAAACAAAAATGCACCAAAACAATGCCAATCAGGTTCGCACTGTTTCAGGGCCGAGTTGCGCACCACAGGCATGCAAACCCGCCAGCAAGTCGGCAAACGCGGGGTGAACAGCCTCCGGCGTGCCCTTCACGCCCAGCTCAATGTGGCGGCCATGCACGGGGTGATCGACGCTGGGCAGGCTGAACACCTTGACCGCGTGCACCGCTTCGATGCGTTCCATCAGCGGGGTCAGTGTCGCCTCCATAGCACCTTTGACGACCACCGACTTCTCCAGCCAAGCCCCCTGCTGGTGAAACGGGCGGTATTGGTCGTCAAGTACCTGCGCAATCATGGGCCAGGCCATGACGGGGAAGCCTGGCACGAAATGCACCACGCCGCCACCCGACCCCTGGCAGCTGAAACCAGGAATCTTGTTGTAGGGGTTGTGGATGATGCGCGCGCCCACCGGAAACACGCCCATGTTGTAGCGGTGCTGGTTGTCGGCTCGGTTGGGGTCGAACACCTGCCCCTGTTCGGCGGCAATCTCGCGCATGCGCTGCTCAATCAATGCCCGTGCCTCGGGGTGCAGGGTCAGATCGACACCCAGGGCCGCAGCGGCGCATTGCCGGGTGTGGTCGTCGGGTGTGGCTCCAATGCCGCCACACGAAAACACCACGTCGGTGCTGGCAAAGGCGGCACGCAGCGCAGCGGTGATGCGCTGACGGTCGTCCCCCACGCAGCTGGCCCAGGTCAGGGTCAAGCCCCGCGCACCCAGCAGTTCAATGACTTTGGGCAGGTGCTTGTCGGCGCGTCGGCCCGAGAGGATTTCGTCACCAATGATGAGCAGGCCAAAGGCGGGCGGCGTGGATGGAGCGTTCATATTGTGCAAGTCAAAAAGATCGGTTTGCGGGCGTATCCGGGCGTTCGGCGCGGGGCTGAATGTCTTCAATCGGCTGCAAGGGTCTGGCACTCAGGCCGGTGGCCGATGGATCGTGCGGTACGACCGGATCGAGCACGTCGGGCTGGCTGGCCGTGCGCCGTTGCTGCAAAGCTTGCAAGGTGTAGTGGGCGAACCACAGCGAGGCAAACGCAAACACCAGGGTGTAGAGCCAGAGGGCCAACGGCACCAGCAAGGGGGCAAACACCACAAACAAAGCCCCTGAGGCCCACAGCAAGCTCGGCGCTGCGCCCAGGTAGCCGCTGATCACGCCCATGAACAGCAGGCTGTTGCGGTGTTCGCGCAGCAGTTGCTGGCGTTCTGCCGCACTGGCGTGGTTGGCCAGCGCATCAAAGGCAAACACCCGGAAGGTGAGCCAGCCCCAAATCAACGGCGGAATGATGAGCGCCAGCGGTGGCACCAACCACAGGGGCAAACTGAGCAAAAGCGCCACCAGGGCCAGAGCGGTTGAGCCCAGCGACCACAGGACACCCGTCAGCAGCGAGCCCCCATGCAGACGCGCCAACCCCGGAAAACGCCGCTGCGCCACCAGCGTGGCCATGGCCGATGTCATGAACAAGGAAACGAACAGCAGGCACAGCACGATCATGACTGGCGTGCTCAGCACCACAATCAGCAGCGGGGCAAACACCGTGCGCAGATTGCCCAAGCCCACTCGCTCCAGCCAGCCCAAGAAGGCTTGCATCAGGGCATAGTCCTCCAGCCAAGCGGTGACTGAGGCCAGGGCGGCATCCCAGTAGAAATACCCCAGCCCCAGCGACAGCGACACCAGCAACACCAGCGGCAGCAGGGAGAGTCCAATCACACGGGGGTGCAGGCAGTAGGCCGCTGCGCGCCAGAAGGCATCCAACATCAGGTTCATGGCTGCAAGAATACAGGCTTTCCAACGTCGCCCGCATGACGCTTTCATGATGCCCAGCCAGACACCTACCCCCTTTTCACAGCGCTGCACCGTCGCAGGCCTTGCGCTGGAAGTGACCCACATTCCCGGCCCCACCGACCGCGCACCGCTGGTGTTTCTGCACGAAGGGCTGGGCAGCGTGGCGCTGTGGCAGCAGCGTGGCCGACACTGGCCCACCGAGCTGTGCCAAGCCACCGGGCGCGCCGGGTGGTTGTATTCGCGGCGCGGCTATGGCGCATCCGACCCGGTGGCGGACGTGCGCGGCCCACCACGCTGGCAGGACGGATGGCACATCGGACAGCACGAGCCCGACTACATGCACCACGAAGCTTGGCAGGTGCTGCCCGCCTTGCTGGCGCAGTGGGGCATCAGCCGCCCGGTGCTGGTGGGCCATTCGGACGGAGCCACCATTGCCCTGCTGCATGCCAGCCGGTTTGCGGTCAGCGCCTGCGTCAGCCTAGCGGCGCATGTGCGGGTGGAGCCGGTGACGCTGGCAGCCATTGCACAGGCGCGTGAGGTGTACGCATCGGGCGGCCTGCGGCAACGGCTGGCGCGCTACCACGCCGATGTGGACAACGCCTTTTGGCAGTGGTGCGATGTCTGGCTGAGTGAGGCGTTTGCGTCCTATGACATCCGGCTTGAATGCCGCAGCATCCGCGCCCCGCTGTTGGCCCTGCAAGGGGCTGATGATGAATACGGCACGCAACAGCAACTCGACGACATTCAACAAGCCTGCCCACAGGCACACATCCACACCCTGCCCGACTGCGGCCACAGCCCGCACCGCGACCAGCCTGATGCCCTGACGGCGCTGATCCAGCCCTTTCTGGCCCAGGTAGATTGAACCCCCTGACCCCTTGAACCACCATGCCCCAACAGACCAACACCCGCATCACCCCAACGCCGACGACCCGCAACACACTGGCCCAGCACCAAGCGCTGGTCAACAGCCTGCAACGCAACCGCCTCAGTCGGCGGCAGGCGCTGTGGCTGCTGGGGGCCAGCTCGGTGGGCGCAGGTCTGGCCAGCTTGCAAGGCTGCGCCCAGTCGCCGGTATCAGGCAAGCGGATTGTGGTGGGCATGAGCGAGGCGCAAGAGCGGCAGATCGATGCGCAGGTGGCCCCGCACCAGTTCTCGCAAGACCTGGGCGCGGTGCAGGATGCCAGCCTCAATGCCTACCTGAGCGATCTCGGCAGCCGCATGCACCGCCTGACGCACCGGCCCGACATGCCGTATTCGTACCGCGTGCTCAATGCCAACTATGTCAACGCCTACACCTTTCCGGGCGGGGCCATGGGCGTGACGCGGGGCATCATGACCGGGCTGGACAGCGAAGCCGAACTCGCTGCCCTGCTGGGCCACGAAATGGGCCATGTCAACGCCCGGCATGCCGCCCAGCGGCAGGGGCAAGCCATGGTGGTGCAGGCGGCGGTGGTGGGCATCAACGTGGCAGCACAAGATTCGCAGTGGGGCCAGCTGCTGGGGCTGGGCAGCCAGATTGGGGCCAGCGCCCTGCTGTCGAGCTATTCACGCGACCACGAACGCGAAGCCGACGCGCTGGGGCAGGAATACCTGGTGCGCGCCGGTTACCCGGCCTCGGGCATGACGGCGCTGCACGAGCTGCTGGTGCGCGAAGAAAAGGCCAAACCCAGCCTGCTTTCCACCATGTTTTCATCGCACCCCATGAGCAGCGAACGGCGCAACACCGCTGCCCAGCTGGCCACCAGCCGCTATGCCAGCAGCGCCAGCGCACCGGTGCAGCGCGAGCGTTTCATGGACAACACCGCCAGCCTGCGACGCATCAAGCCCACCATCGTGGCTTGCCAGAACGGCGAAACCGCCATGGCCAACAAAGCCCTGACCCAAGCACAAAGCCAATTTGAAGCCGCCCTGAAAGCCACCCCGCGCGATTACGCCGCCCATGTGCGCATGGCCCAATGTCTGCAAGCCCAGGGCAAAAGCCAGCAAGCCCAACCCTATGCCGCCCAAGCCCAGGCCATTTACCCGCAAGAAGCACAGGCCCACAAGCTGTCTGCCGTGCTGGCCCTGAACCTACAAAACCCCGGTGCGGCCCTAGAAGGCTTGGAACGCTACGAGCGCCAATTGCCCGGCGACCCCGGCACCGTGTTCCTGAAAGGCGTGGCCTTGGAGGGCATGGGCCAGCGCCAGCGTGCGGCGCAGCAGTACACCCAATACCTGCAACTGACCCAACAAGGCCAAGCCGCCCAGTTTGCGGCCAGTCGGCTGAAGGACTGGGGCTTGGTGCGCTGAGCTCAGAGCGCCAGGGATCAGCGCGCCGTACCCGGCTTCTCGGTCAGCGCCTTCACCTCGTTGGCCGTCAGCCAGCGCCACTGGCCCGGCAGCAGATCGGCAGGCAGCGCCAGCGTGCCGATGGCGGAGCGGTGCAGGCCCTCTACCCGGTTGCCCACGGCGGCCACCATGCGCTTGACTTGGTGGTATTTGCCCTCGGTCAGTGTGAGCTGCAAATGGGTGGTGCTGCACGCTGTCGCTGCCGCTGCGCGCACGGGCTGGGGGTCGTCGTCCAGCACCACACCGGCCAGCAGACGCGCCACCTGCCGCTCGTCCAGCGGGTGCTTCACCTGCACCTCATAGACCTTGGGCACATGGTGGCGTGGCGAGGTCATGCGGTGGATGAACTTGCCGTCGTCTGACAGCAGCAACAAACCCGTGGTGTCTTGGTCCAGCCGCCCCACGGCTTGCACCCCGGCTGCGGCCGATCCGCCCCGGTTGCGCAAAGGCGCGGGCAGCAAGGTGTAGACGCTGGGATAGGTGCTGGGTTTTTGTGAGCATTCGTAAGCTGCTGGTTTGTGCAGCATCAAATAAGCCCGCTCGTGGTAGTGCCACAACACACCCTGCACCCAAAAAACCAAGCCACTTGGATCAAAGCGGGCACTGGGGTCGGTGCAGGGCGTGGCATCGGGGCCAACTTGCACCAGCCCCTGCTGCACCAGACCGCAGCAGATGCGCCGCGTACCAAAGCCTTGCGAAAAAAGAATGTCTTGTAACTGCATCATGGTGGGCGATTGTCGGGCAGGCAGACAATTTGTAACGGGAAGCCAAAGACCATCAGCGACAATGCCAAGCTTACTGCGCGACAACGCACCACACTGGATGAAAAACCGGATCAAGCAATGGCTGCCCAAGCCTGAAACCCTGAACAACAACCGCTGGATCAGCTGGATGGGGCCGTCCATCAGCCACCCCCGGCTGTGGCACTTCAGCCGCAAGGGCATTGCCTTGGGGCTGGCGTTGGGCATCTTTTTTGGTTTGCTGATTCCGGTGGCGCAGATTCCCGCCTCTGCCACCATGGCCGTGCTGCTGCGCGCCAACCTGCCCATGGCCGTCGCCAGCACGCTGGTGACGAACCCCGTGACCTTTGGCCCGGTGTACTACGGAGCCTACAAGCTCGGGCAATGGGTGTTGGGTGATTCCGCTGCCCAGTTGCCCGCGACCACGGGGGGTGCGCCCCCTGTGCTCAAAGCGGCCCATGACGTGCAGGAAGCGGCTGGCTGGCGTGAACGTGTCCAAACCTTGGTGACCTACCTGGGTACGGTGGGCAAGCCCCTGATGGTCGGGCTGATCATTCTGGCCAGCTGCTGTGGTCTGGGTGTTTACTGTCTGACCAGCTGGCTGTGGGTGCTGAAAATCCGTTGGAAACGCAGCCGCAGCCTGCGCCAACGACGCGCACGGGTTCAGCCCTGATTTACATAGCCCTGATTCAGATCGCGCGGCACCGCCCAGGGCAGACAAACGGGCTCAAGCGTCTCAGCTCAGCGGCCTGACTCAGGGTCTTTCATCAGACAGGCCTCAACCAGTTGCAACTGGTTGTCACGGGCAAAGTTCATGCAGAAGTCCCAAGCCATGGGTTCTTCTTCTTGCAAATCGGTGTGAACCACCACGCACTTGATGCCATTGATGGTGGTCGGAATGCACCAAGGCGAATAGCTCAGGTGGCTGCCTGGATGGACTCCGCCGGGACGGAACTGGCTCATCACACCCGCCAGACGCTCGGCCCAGTCGCTGGGACGAAACGTCCTGCCACTGAGGGTGACACCTTGGATGAACACTTGCTTGGCGGTGGGAGAAACCATCGGGGAAGCCTTCGGATGGAGGGCCCTGAAAGGGGAAATTGAACACCACCCAAGCAAGGATCGCTGGCCTGGGTGACTGCTGGGAATTCTATCTTATATAAGACTTGAACCCAGGGAATACCCTTGGCAAACCCCTGAACGACAGTCGCCGCCCAGTAGAAAACCTGTTGAATGAGCCTGTCCGTGTGAGGGATTTGGGTATTGGCTAGGCCTAAAATCCGCGTTCAACGGCTCAACCTGCGTTGAGCCGCTTTCTTTTGCCATTTTTGCAACGCCTGTCCCGTAGTCATTGTTTTCGACTGGAGCCTTGAATGTCTGCTGCCCTGCCCGCCGCCTCACCCCATGTGATGAACACCTATGGCCGTTTGCCCATTGCCTTGTCACATGGCCGAGGATGCCGCGTGTGGGATGTGAACGGCAAGCCGTATCTGGATGCGCTGGCAGGCATTGCCGTCAACACCCTGGGGCATGCCCACCCCAAACTGGTGCCCGCGCTGCAAGACCAGGTGGCCAAAATGATCCACTGCTGCAACTACTACCACGTGCCCGACCAAGAGCGTCTGGCGCAGATGCTGGTGCAGCGCTCGGGTTTGACCAACGTGTTTTTCTGCAACAGCGGCCTAGAGGCCAACGAAGCCGCCCTGAAGCTGGCGCGTAAGTTCGGCCACGACAAAGGCATTGAGCGCCCCGAGGTGGTGGTGTTTGAAAAAGCCTTTCATGGCCGCTCCATTGCCACCCTGTCCGCCACCGGCAACCCCAAAGTGCAGGCCGGTTTTGGCCCCTTGGTAGAAGGCTTTATCCGCGTGCCCGTCAACGACATCGCTGCCCTGCGGGCGGCCACCGCAGGCAACCCGAATGTGGTGGCGGTGTTTTTTGAAGCCATTCAGGGCGAAGGCGGCGTGAACCCCATGACCATCAGCTTCATGCAAGACGTGCGCGCCCTGTGCGACGTGCAAGACTGGCTGATGATGATTGACGAAGTGCAGTGCGGCATGGGCCGCACTGGCAAATGGTTTGCCCATCAGTGGGCCGGTATCCAGCCCGACGTGATGCCGCTGGCCAAGGGGCTGGGCTCGGGTGTACCCATTGGTGCGGTAGTCACTGGCCCACGCGCTGCCCACATCTTCCAGCCGGGTAACCACGGCACCACCTTTGGCGGCAACCCGCTGGCCATGCGCGCCGGGGTGGAGACCATCCGCATCATGGAAGAAGACGGCCTGCTGGACAACGCCGCCCGCGTTGGCCAACACCTGCAAACCCGCTTGTTCACCGCCCTGCTGGGCAAGCCGGGTGTGAAGGAGGTGCGCGGCCAGGGCCTGATGATCGGCATTGAACTGACCAAGCCCT
The DNA here is from genome assembly GCA_041192045.1 of Pseudomonadota bacterium. Lineage (GTDB taxonomy): Bacteria > Pseudomonadota > Gammaproteobacteria > Burkholderiales > Burkholderiaceae_C > Hydrogenophaga. The sequence continues at coordinate 147,452 of JBEENR010000003.1, forward strand.
GCGGCGTGATCACCCAGCGCGCTGCCGATGCCGGTCTGCTGCTGAGCGTGACCGCCGACAGCGTGATCCGGCTGGTGCCGCCGCTCATCATGACGGTGGCCGAGGCCGACGAGGTGGCCGCCATCTTGCTGCCCTTGATTCACAACTTCCTGGCCGAATGACCCTGGCCCAATGGACACCGCCATGACGCTCAAGCACTACCTGCAATTCAAAGACCTCAGCGCTGACGAATACGGCTACCTGCTGCAACGCGCAGCGTTCATCAAGGCCAAGTTCAAAGCCGTTGAAAAACACCAGCCCTTTGCCGACCCCGACCGCACGCTGGCCATGATTTTTGAAAAGGCCAGCACCCGCACCCGCGTCAGCTTTGAAGCGGGCATGTACCAATTGGGCGGCAGCGTGGTGCACCTGACCACCGGCGACAGCCAGTTGGGCCGCGCCGAGCCGATTGAAGACAGCGCCAAAGTCATCAGCCGCATGGTGGACTTGGTGATGATCCGCACCTTTGAGCAAAGCAAAATTGAGCGTTTTGCAGCGCATTCGCGGGTGCCGGTCATCAACGGCCTGACCAACGAATTCCATCCCTGCCAAATTTTGGCCGACCTGTTCACCCTGGTCGAATACCGCCCCGCCGCCAGCGGCAACCCGCTGGATGCACTCAAAGGCAAAGTGGTGGCCTGGGTGGGCGACGGCAACAACATGGCCAACACCTGGCTGCAAGCCGCCGAGCTGCTGGGCTTTACCGTGCATGTGAGCACACCCAGCGGCTACGAGGTGAACCCGGTGCTGGCCGGGATCAGCAAGCCCGATTGCTACCAAGTGTTCAAAGACCCCCGCGAAGCCTGCGCCGGTGCCCACCTCGTCACCACTGACGTGTGGACCAGCATGGGCTTTGAGGCCGAAAACGAGGTGCGCCGTGCCGCCTTCAAGCAGTGGTGCGTGGACGAGGCCATGATGGCCCTGGCCCAGCCGGACGCGCTGTTCATGCACTGCCTGCCTGCCCACCGGGGCGAAGAGGTGAGCGCCGAAGTCATTGACGGGCCGCAATCGGTCGTCTGGGACGAGGCCGAAAACCGCATGCATGTGCAAAAAGCGCTGATGGAATACCTGCTGCTGGGCCAGCAGGGCTGAGTGGCATCATGAGCGAATGCACCCGCTGCGGAGCCTGCTGCGCCAGTTTCCGGGTGGACTTTTCGGTGTTTGAAACCGAGTCAGAGGGCGGTGCCGTGCCCGATGGTTTGTGGTTGCCCGTGACGGAGGCCACCGCCCGCCTGCGCGGCACCGACCATGCCCGCCCGCGCTGCGCGGCGCTCTCGGGCACGGTCGGCACCCAAGCCAGCTGCGGCATTTACGAATGGCGACCCAATCCCTGCCGCGAGTTTGAAGAAGGCAGCGATGCCTGCGCCCAAGCCCGCCGCCGCCATGGGCTGGCCCCGCTGGCTGGCGCATGAACACGGACTGAACACCATGTCAGCCTGCACGACCTGTGGGGCCTGCTGCCACAGCTACCGGGTGGAATTTTCGGTTTACGAATTGGACGCGCTGGGCGGCAGCGTGCCCGAGGCGCTGACCGAAGTGGTCAACGGGGCCACCTGCCGCATGCGGGGCACGGGCGAAGTCCCGATCCGCTGTGTGGCCCTTGAGGGCGCGCTGGGTGAACGTGCCCACTGCACCATTTACCCGCAACGCCCGCGCCCCTGCGCCGAACTGACCGAGGGCAGTTACGGCTGTAACAAAGCCCGTGTGCGCCACCACCTGACACCTTTGGGCGAATGGTTGGGCCATTGAGGCGCTATGCTTACAAATCCTCACCTCCAACCACAACGCAAGGGACTCACGGGTATGTATCCATCCTGGTATCTGGAAGGCGCAAGCGCAGGCAACAGCGTGTTGATCGCCATTGACCACCTGCCTTTCCAAATCGGGCGTGAATCTTCATGCGACCTGACCGTGGTGGCTCGGGACATGTCCCGCCACCATGCCTTACTTGACCGCTTTGACGACACCAGCCTGCAACTGACCGACTTGGGCAGCACCAACGGGACTTTCGTGAACCGGGAGCGGCTGACCAAAAACAGCTCCATCCAGCTCAAAGACGGCGACATCCTGCACTTTGGCACCAATGAGTTCCGCCTCAAGTCCCGCCCCGATGCCCAGCAGGCGCTGGGTACCCAGGGCTACGACATGACCCACACCATGGTGTTCAGCACCAACGCGGTACTGCCTGAACGCTTTTCGACCCAAGAGCGTGAATTCTTGGAGCTGCTGGATCAGCAACTGGTGACTGTGGCGCTGCAACCGATTGTCAGTTTTGAAGGGCGCAAGACCGTGGCCTACGAAGTGCTGGGCCGGGGCAAGCACCCGGATCTGGGACCTTCGCCCGTGCGCTTGTTTGAACTGGCTGCACTGCTGGACAAAGAGGTGGCGCTGAGCCAAGCCTTCCGCTTGGCCGCTGCGGGCGCTGCGGCCAGCATGCCGGGTCAGGTCAAGCTGTTCATGAACACGCATCCCAGAGAAATGTTCACCGAGGACTTGTACAGCTCCTTGCAAACCCTGCAATCGGTGGCACCCAACATGACCGTGGTGCTGGAAGTGCATGAAACCGCCGTGGCCGAAGTGAACAACATGAAACACATGGCCCAGCGCCTGAAGGACATGGGCATTGAAATCGCGTTTGACGATTTCGGGGCCGGTCAGTCCCGCCTGAACGAAATGGCCGAGGTACCGCCCCAGGTGGTCAAGTTCGACATGTCGCTGATTCGGGACATTGACCAAGCCAGCCCGAAAAAACAGCAAATGCTGGCACAACTGGTGACCATGGTGCATTCGATGGGCAGCATCAGTTTGGCCGAAGGGGTAGAAACCGAAGCCGAGGCCGCCTGCTGTCAGGCCATGGGTTTTCAGTTGTGCCAGGGTTACCTGACTGGCAAACCCGTGCTGATTTGAGTCGCCACGGCTTGCCGTTGCGCTTGCAAACGCTGGCCGTACAAGGTGTAGAGCGGTGCCGGAAACAGCCGCTGCAAATTGCCCAGCATCAGCTCGCAAGTGTCCCAGTCCTGCACTTGGTAGGCCTTGAGACACTGCCGCCACAAAGACAGCTCTTCGCGCAGGCTGCTTTGCTGGGCCAAGTCGGCATCGGGGCCAATCCAGCGCGGTGCGTAGGCCAGACGATGGGCTGGTGGGTTCGGTTGGGTCAGCCAGGCGGCATCTGGCCAAGGCCAGACCTCGACGGCCTGCCACAGCCAGCGGGGTGCAAAGGCACGGGTTTTGCTGCCCACCAAAACAGGCAAGCCGGTTGTGGGTGCCGCATCGGCCAGTTGCCGGGCCAACACGGCGGCGGGGCCTGCCAGCATCAAACCCTGTGTCAGACCCTGTTCGTCGGCAGCCCATGGGCCAAAACACAGTGGGCCTGTCTCGATACCCATGCCCACCGTCAGCCTGCCCCCCTGCTGCTGGAGCTTGGCGCAAGCTTGGCCCACCTGCACGGCGGCGCGCACCGCCTGGAGGGCGGGCTCTGCACAAACCAAGGGCGCACCCCAGACGGCCACCAACTGTGTGCCGTGGTGCTGCACCACACAACCGTGGTGCTGCCAGATGGTCTGCGTCACGGCGTACCAGAGGGCTTGCAACTGGGTCTGTATAGCAGCACAGGGCCGCTTGTCCCCCTGCACGAGCGCTGCTTCTACCGCTATCTGCACCACCAGCACGGTCAGCTCAGGCCCCGCGTGCGGGGGCGACAGCCAAGCCGTTGGACTGTGCAGCGCCTGGGACGACACGGCACCCGCCCAACAGCCCTGACGCTGCCGCGCCCAGCGGGCAGGCCGCCACACCTCCGCACCGTAGCGGATCAGCAGCAACGAGGCCAAGAGCAACAGGCTGGAGGCCAGCGGCAACACCATCTGCTGCTGCACCACCAGCAGGGCATGCAGGCCCATGTTCAAAGCCAGCAAAGCCAGACCCAGTGCCCGCGCCCTGGGCCAAGACAACCTGCGCCACAGCCCCAGCATCAGGGCACTGTTGAGCAGCAACATGCCCAGCTCAAAGCCCTGGGCATAGTCGGGGGTGTGGGCGATGTGGCCATCCAGCATGCCCGCCAGTACGCTGGCATGCATTTGAACACCGGGGTACGCCGTACCCACCGGGCTGGGGTGCAGGTCGTGCAAGACCGGGGCCGATGTGCCCACCAGCACCAGCTGACCGGCCAGCGCCTGCGCGGGCAGTCGGCCTTGCAACACGTCCAGGGCCGACACATAGCGGAAACCACCGCCCGCTGGGCCACCACGACCCTTGAACGGAATCCACGATGCTGCACGGTTGTCCACCGGCAAGGCCTGTGTTTGCTCGCCTTGGCGCACCAGCACCGCTTCTAGGGCGGTATAGCTTGCGGGCAAGAAACGCCCTGCCGCTACACGCAGCGCCACCTCGGTTTGCAAGGGCGATTGACCCAAGCCTTCCAGCCACTGCAGGTACACCGCCAGCGGAAATGCGGGGTAGTAAGCGCCCTGAAATTCGGCCAGCCAGGGCATGGCACGCACCCGGCCATCGGCATCGCGCAGCACATTGAAGTAACCGGCCTGCGGTGCTGCATCGGCCAGCAGCGGGGTGTTACCGGTGAAGCCCGACCAGACGGGAATCTCGGCGGCTCTCTGCGCTGGCATCAAGGGGCTGGGTAAACGCCCTGGCGAGGGCCAGTCGCGCTGGGCATGAAAGGACAGCCCCAGCACCACGGGCCGCTGGCGCAGGGCCTGGGCGAATTGCGCATCGCCATCCAGGCGGGTGCTGAGGGTGTCCAGCTCAGACCGGAAAACGGGCCAGTCCTGCAAAGGCCCAGCGGCCAGCTGGCGCAGCATGGGCAAACCGTGGCGGTTTTCGGGCTCAGGAAACACCATGTCAAAGCCCAGCACCGCCACCGCTTGCCGATCCAGCAGTTCATGGCTCAAGCGGGCCAGTTCGTGGCGCGGCCAGGGCCAGGGGCCTATTTGGGCCAGACTGGCTGGGTCAATATCCACAATCACGATGCGTGCATCGACCTCCGTGGACAGGCTCAGGCGCAGCTGGGTGTCGTAGAGCCAGCGATCCAGCCGATCCAACCCCAACCAAGCCGTTGCGCCGCTGAACTGCAACAGCACCAGCAGCAAGCAGAGGCAGACCCCGGCACGCACGGCCCTGCCCTAGACCAGCACGAATTGCAGGCGGTGGCCCGCCAGATCCAGAATGTCGCCATCGCACAGGGTTTGCGGCTCTTCGGTCAGGGGCCGGTCGTTGAGGCGGGGCAAGGTTGCCCCTTCCACCATGGACACGGTGAACCCCTCGGGGCGACGCACCACCGAGGCCACCGACACGCCCAGCTTGCCAAAGGCGGTGACGGTTTTGACCAGCTCCACCTCACGGCCAGCGCCCGAGAGTTCCCGCATCAGCGCCCGCCCGCTGGGTTTGGGTTTGGTCAGCACGGGTGGCACATGAAACACCTGAGTTTTGTCAAAACTGCCTTCATCGGGGTCGTGCAGAAACCGCATGCGGAATTGACCGAGATCGAGGGTGTCGCCGTTTTTCAGAACTTTTTGCTGCACGCGCTCGCCATTGACATACACGCCGTTGGTGCTGTTGACATCTTCTACCCGGTATTCGGTGCCCAAGCCGCTGCCCAAGCGCACAAACACCGCGTGCTCGCCGCTGACAGACAGGTTGTCAAACACAAAATCGTTGTGCGGCCGTCGCCCAAGGCTGGAGCGGTCTTTGGTCAGGGGCAATTCTTTGATGAAGCTGCCGTCTAAGCTGACGATCAATTTGGGCATGATTCCTCCGAAAGGGTGCTACGCAGTTTGACGCAGGCGGGTTTTTGTGGATTTTTCGTGGATGAATGGCGCTTATGGCGTTTACGTCGGCTGCGTATCGGCAAACACGGTGGGTGACTTGGCCTGCACCAAGACAACGGCAATGTTGTCGCGCCCACCAGCGGCGTTGGCTGCATCCACCAAGGCTTTGGCCCTTGCTTGCAAGGGAATGGGCAAGGCCAGTTGTTGGGCCATGTCGTCCTCGTTGAGCATGTCGCTCAAACCATCCGAACACAGCAAAAACACATCGTCTGGCTGGGGCTGGCAGGTCGTGATGTCCAGTTCCACCAGCTCAGTCACCCCCAGCGCTCGCGTGATGAGGTTTTTGTAAGCAGCCGATTTGGCCTGCTCGGGCGTGATCAGGCCCATGTCAATCTGCTCTTGCAACACCGAATGGTCTTTGGTCAGCTGGGTCAATTGTTGGTCGCGCCAGAGGTAGGCCCGCGAATCGCCAATGTGCGCCAACACCACCCGCTCGGCATCAAACATACCCATGACCAGCGTGGTCCCCATGCCCGCAAATTCGGGGGTTTCGCAGGCTGCGGCATAAATGGCGGTGTTGACGCGCTCCACACACAAGTCCAGCACGGCATGCAATTGCTCGACGCGGCACTGCGCACGGTCCAGCGTTTTTGACCATTCCGACAGGGCTTCGCCAATCAGGGTCACGGCCATGGCGCTGGCCACCTCACCGGCGTTGTAGCCACCCATGCCATCGGCCAGCACAGCCAGACCGGTTTCGGGGTGAAGACGCACCGCATCTTCGTTGTTGATGCGGTTGAGCCCCACATCGATCAGAGACGCATAGTCGTAGGTCATGGGGTGGGGCGCTCAAAGGGCAAGGTAGCGACAAAGTCAGCATCCAGCACCACGGTCTCGGCGGCGTGGGCTGGATGGGGCACGGCAACTGCGCTGTGCTGGGCGGGTTGAGCGGGTTGTGTGGGTTTGAAGTCCGTCACGGTGACAGCAAAATCAGCGGACAGACACTGCGCCAAATCGGCGGCCAGGTCGTTGCCAGTTTGGTAACGCTGCGCACTGTCTTTGCACACGGTACGCGCCACCACACGGGCCAGCTCAGCAGGCAGGGTGGGTTGCAGGCTGCGCACGTCAGGCACTGGTTCTTGGGTGATTTTGTACATCAGCTCGGCAATCGAAGCGGCGCTGTGGGGCAGCGTACCGGTGAGCAACTGGTAGGCCGTGACCCCCAACGAATAGAGGTCGGAGCGGCCATCGACCTTTTGCCCCGCAATCTGTTCGGGCGACATGAAGCTGGGGGTTCCCAACACCATGCCGGTGCGCGTGCGGCTGACATCGGTGATGCGGGCAATGCCAAAGTCGGTGACTTTGACCTGACCGGTGCTGGCCTCGAACATGATGTTGGCGGGTTTGATGTCGCGGTGCACCACATGCAGGCGGTGCGCATAGTCCAGCGCCTGCGCCACCTGAATGAGAATCTGCACCACCGTCTTGGGCGGCAGCAACTGGCCGGGCTGGGTGTGCGCAGCCAAGTCGTGCCCGTGCAGGAATTCCATGGCAATGTAGGCCAGCTCCTGGTCTTCACCGGCATCAAAAATCGTCACGATGTGCTGGTGCTGCAAGCGCCCGGCTGTTTCGGCTTCGCGGAAAAAGCGTGCCCGCGCATCGTCAAGCTCTGGCCCATCAAACGCCTGCGCCAAGGCCATGGTCTTGATGGCGACCACCCGGCCAATTTTGGGGTCACGCCCCAGGTACACCACACCCATGGCACCCTTGCCCAGCTCTTTGTCGATCTGGTAGCGCCCCAGCATGGGTTTTTCAATCTGTGCATCGCCCAGCACCAAGCTGCTGTTGGTGCGGCTGGCATGGCCGCCCAACATCACGGTTTCGGACAACTGCTTGACCCGGTTCAGGCGCTCTTGCAAAGCGTTATCGGTGCCTTTAGAACCCTTACCTCCTTGAGTCCCCTTGAACTGCGCCATGTATTCATACACCGCCTGCGCCTTGTTGAACTGGCGCTTGCGCTCAAAGTCCAGGGCCAGCTGGCTCAGGTTTTCCATCAGCACCTCGGACATGGGCACGCGCCGGAAGCGGTCAAACGCCAGATCCAGCTGGCCCTGCCCTTGGTGCGCCAAGCCCATGAGGCGGCTGGTTTCGGCAGATTCTTGGTCGGAGCGCAGCTTGCCCGCCTCCGTCCACCAGAAGCGGCGCGTGGTCAGCCCCAAATAGGCCAGCACCAGCGCCGCAGCGGGCAGTGTGAGCGACACCCACACCTGTTGCTGCGTCACCAGCATCACCTCGCCCAACACCAGCACCAGCAGCACGCCAGCGGTTGTCCAAGCGGCGGCACCGGCTTTCAAGCGCGGCAACAGCCCCGCCACCAGCACGCCCACCAGCAAACAAGCCCCCAGGGTGGCCAGGTCGCGCCAGTGTGGGCGTTCAAAAAAATGACCGCTGAGGTAGCTCGACACCGTGTGTGCCAGCAGCGTGGCCGGGCTGGTAACGGGCGACAGGGGGGTGACAAAGCGGTCACCCACCCCGGCTGCGGTCGCGCCGATGATGACGATCTTGCCGTTGAAGTGGGCGGCGGGAATTTTGCCCAGCATGAAGTCGGCCAGCGAATCCTCGGTAAACGCGGGTTTGCCGTCTTTGGCCGGGTAGAACTGCGTCCACACCCGCCCCGACGCGTCCAGCGGCAGGCGCAGGCCCCCCAGCTGGGCCGTGCCGTCGGCGCTGAGCATCAGTTCCTGCGGCATCAGGTTCAGGCTGTGCGCCGCCGCTTGCAAACCGAGGCTGGGTATCCAGCTGCCGTGGTGGTCAATCAGCATCTGGTCGGCGCGAACCACCGCATCCTGCGCGTCTGGTATCTGGGTCAGGTGGCCCAGCCGCGCCGCCGCCGCACCCAGCAGGGGCAGGGGCAGGTAGGCCTGCACACTGGTAGCCAGGTTGATGCCGCGCTCGGCTGGCAAGGCGCTGTGCTGCACATCAGGCGGCAGCGGCACGTCGGGCCGCCCCAGCGGCTGGCCCAAGTCCAGTACCAGCGGCAACAGCACCTGACCGGCCTGCCGCATGGACTGCGCCAGGATGGCATCGGCATCGAGCTGTTGCAGGGCTTGGTCAATCTGCGCATTCAGGCGCAGGGCCAGCGGGTCGTCGGGCAAGGTGGCCAGGGTGGCCTTCAGGGCCTTGAGGGGTTCAACGCCGCGATCTTGCTGCGGCTCAAAAAACAAGGAGGTATGTACCACCGTGCGCGCCCCGGCCTGCGTCAGCCGGTCAATCACTTGGGCGTGTACCTCGCGCGACCAGGGCCAGCGGCCAAAATGGGCGATGCTGGCATCGTCCACCGCCAGCACCACCACCTGCGCCGCCGGTGCCCGGTGGGTGTTGAGCGAAGCCCAGTCGTACAGCCGGTTGTCCAGCCCCTGCATGAAGCCGGTGAACCACTCCAGCAGCAGCACACACAACACCAGCACGGCACCCAGCATGCTGTCGGAGCGCCATCGTTCTGGCCCGGATTGTTTGGCTTGATTTGGCATCTGTTCTCGTCATTGAGGGGTTGCCACCACTGCCCGTGTGTCAGGCCCGCAGCAGGGCTAGAACATTAACAGAGCGGTTTCTAAAAACACCCCAAGGTATTGAGCATTTGTTCACAGTCGGTACGCTGTCAACCACGTTTACACCAAGCCAGCGCACTCGTTTCGCTCGATCAGCGGCCAAAATCTACCGCCTCATGGTCAGGCCGACTGTTCAAAGCGGAGGCTGTCTATTACGCTTGCCTTTCTTTTGAACATGCCACTGGCATCCATGACACGCGCAACCCCCCTCCCCCTCGCACCCGATCGACCCAGCCCCTTGGCGCACAGACTCAGGCCGCGCCCGCTGGCTTGGCTGCTTGCACTGGCTTGGCTGGGTCATACCGCGGTGGCCGTGGCGCAACCCACCAAACCTGTGGCCCTGGCTGGAAGTTTTGCGCTGGTGCAGGACGGTAAGCAGTTGCAGGTCAACACCACCAATGCCGCGGGTACGCTGCACTCCGCCATTCAGTGGGACAGTTTCAATATTCCGGCAGGTACCGTGGTCTGGTTCAAGCAGCCCAGCGTGCAAAGCACCAGCATCAACCGTGTCAACAGCGCCAGCCCATCCAGCATTTTGGGTGGCTTGGCTTCCAACGGGCACCTGGTGCTGGTCAATCCGGCGGGCATCGTCGTGGGCGCAGATGCGGTGGTCGATACCGCACGCTTCACCGCCGCAGCCATGCAGCTCAGCGATGACAACGCCCGCAGCGGACGCTTGCTGTTCGAAGGGGGCTCACAACTTGCGGTACAGGGCCACATCGTGGCCCGCGACGGCGATGTGCTGCTGCTGGCCCCGAAGGTGCAGGTGGACAGCACCGCCACGGTGCAGGCCCTACAAGGCGCGGTCATGCTGGCAGCGGGCCAAACCATCGAGGTCACCTCACCAGGCTTGACCGGCTTGCGCTTTGAAATCCAAGCGCCAGCCGACCAAGCCGTCAACTTGGGTCTGTTGCAAGGCCACGCCGTAGGCCTGTTTGCCAGCCAGTTGCGGCACAGCGGGCAAATCGATGTGCGGGCGGTGCAAACCGAGGGCGGCAAAATCCTCATCCAAGCCCAGGGCCAAGCCGTCGTCGGGGGCAAGCTCGACACGCCAGAACATGCTGATATGCATATCCAGGCCAACACGCTGGACATTCAGGGTACGGTCAACGCGGGCAAACAGGGCCAGATCAGCATCGAGCTGCACGCGGGCGAGGCCGTACCCGCTTGGCACCAAGCCCCCAACGCCACGCTGAGCGCCGACCGCATCCACCTAGCAGGCCCCAGCAAAACCGCGCAAAACCCCACCCAGCCCGATGCCACGCTGTACCAAGTGAATGCGCGCGAGCTGTCGTTTGGCCAATGGAACAGCGTCTTGCTGGCTGGTGAAACCGTGTTTGACCAACTCTCCTTCCCAGGCGGACAGGTCAGCACCACCGACAGCGCCCTGCTGGTGCCGGGTGGACGCGATCGCGTTGCCCAGGCCACGGTGGATGTGGGCAACATGCATGTGGCCGCAGGCACCGGGCTGGTGGTGGACTTCAATGGTTCGCAGCACGACCAGATCATCTTCAGCGCCACAACGGGTGTGCGTGTGAACGACCCGGTCAATATCACCTGGAACACGCCCAAACCCATCCCCGCTGGCCGCTATGTGCTGGCCTTGCAGGCCCCCGACACGGCCCTGATCACCAACGATAGGCCACAGCCACCGCTCAGCCCCGAAGCGCAGCAGCAAGTCCGTTCAGAAAACGTCTTGCAAACGCTGATGACGCTGTATGCCCAAGCGGCGACCGAAGTCGCCGCACAAGCCGATACCGCCGTGGTGCAGACACCGGCAGAACGGCGCGAGCGCGAGGCCCCAGCCTTGGTCGCACAAAGTGGCGATGCATGCCCCTGAGGGCGGTAGCCCATCTTCAGAACCGCGTGCTCAGCAGCAGGTGCCAGCTGGACTGGCCCTGTTGGGCGCTGGCAGGGGCGTAAGTGCTGCCATTGACCAGCCGCGCATGGTCCAGCGCCCAACTGACTGGCCCTTTGGCATAGCGCAGGCCCAGGCCAACAGAGACCACCGTGTCGTTCTGCGGCTTGGCATCCAGACCCAAGCGACGCTGCCGCAACCAGCCCGCCTCGGTCAAGGCCACGGCGCGCCATCCTGCGGCCAGGGCGGGGGTGGTCAACTCCAACCCGGCGTTCAGGCCCGAGTCAGCCGACAACACACGCTCGCCCATGCCGCGCACACTGCTGGCACCGCCCACGCCGAACTGCTCCCCCGCTACCAGCGATGTGGAAGCCCATTGCCCCTGTGCCCGTGTGCCCAACAGCCAGCCAGCATCGAACTGGCGCAGGTGACTTGCCGCGCTGCGCAGCGCCAGCCAGTGCCTGCTGCTGATGCGGGCGTTCTCACTCTGGTAAGCCGCCAGCGATGCAGCACCCCCACCGGGCAGACTGCCGACCAGATTCAGGGCCACATCGCTGGCCGTCTGGTGGGTCTGTTGGCGCAGCTGAAACCCCAGCGTCAGCGGACGGCTGACCCGGCGTTGCGAGAGCACCACCACCGGCCCGCCACCCGTGGGGGTCAGTGCGCTAGGGATAAACACCTTGTCTTCTAAAGTCACACTGACGCTGCGGCTCCAGCCGCCCTGCTCGCGCAGGTGTTGGGTCAGTTGCACCGCTGCCGTGTGGCCTGCGCCGGTGCTGCTGAAGCTGCCAAATTGGCCCAGCACGGTCGAATCGCTCCAGCTCACATCGAGCATGGCACCTTGGGTGTACAGCGGCAGGCGGTACGACAGGCCCAGTTGGCGCACATCGTCTGGGCGTGCCAGCGACGTGGTCCAAGCCAGGGCCAACTGGTGATCGAGCCTGAGCAGGTTGGCGTGCAGCAGGCTGATGCTGATGCGGTCGCGCCCCGAAGCCGCGTTGCCCGTGTTGGCCAAGCTGACCACGCCTTGCAACGGCGGGCTGGTTTGCACCCGCACGGTGGCATCAATCTGGTCGGGCTGATCGTCTGAAGGCTTCAGTGCCACCTGCACCCGCTTGGCTGGGTTTTCGTTGGACAGGGCCGACTGAATCGCCAGCCGCGCCAAGTGCGGGGTCTGCCCTGTCTGCAATTCGGGCAGGCCCCGGCGGATGTTGTCCACATCCAGCCCTGGCGGGCCTTGTACAGTCACATCGCCCAAAGCAAAACGCACCACCTGCACACGCAGCGTGTCTGTCACCTCTTGGGCGGGCAGCACCACGCGGTGCAGGCTGTGGCCCTCAGCGCTCAAGGCAGCCTCCAGCGCAGTCACCACCTGTTGCAGCGTGTCCAAGCGCAGCTCAGTCTGTAAAAAGACGGCCAAGGTGCGGTGGGTGGTGGCCTCGTCCAGCGGGTTGTCGCCCGTTACCACCACACTGCGCAGGCGCGGCACGGCGGCGCTGGCCTCAGGGGTACGGGCCTGCGGCGGCTGTTGAGGCTGTACCAGGGTTTGCGCTGCTGCCGTACCGTGCAACAGACACAGCACGCCCAGCATGGGTAGGGGTAAAGAGAGGGTTTTCATCGGCGGCATTGGGTTTCAGTGCGCAAACCGGCCGCTTCCAGCACGCTCCCGAGCAAGGGGCTGTTGCTGCTGGGGCTCGGGGTGCGGTCGCGTTCAATGAAGCTGGGCAGCAGCAGGGGCCGCAGAGCCCGCCCACTGTTGTCGGCCAGCCCCACCTCGCCCCGGCCTAGGTGGACGCGCTCGCCCTGCGGCGTGGTCAGTTCAATATGACCATCGCGCACAAACACATACACGCCCTGCGTGCTTTCATCCACCGCCGTGCTGGCAAACAAAGCCTTCAAGTCCACCGGCACCAAGTCGGGGCGCTCCAAGCCGGGCAAAGGCAGTTCGTTGATCGGGCTCATGCCCGTGGGTGTCACCAACAGGCCCTGCCCCGCTTCCAGCACTTGCACAGCCGTCTGGCCGTCGGGTGTCACGGTCATGGCACCCAGCCAAGTAAAGAAGCGGCAGTCGGCGCTCTCGCAAGACAAATCAATGCCCGTACCCCGGATGCCAATGGTGGCCGTCGGTGTCTTGAAGCTCACGTTGCGCGGCTGTGCTTTGGCAATCAAACCCGTCAGCACACGCACGGTGCCCTTGAGCAAGGCCACCAAAAAACGCCCCTCAGCAGGCTGCTCGGCATCAAAGGCAAAGTCACGCACCTCAAAGCGGGTGCCTGCCCCCAGGCTGATACGGCTCTGATCCCGAAAGGCCAGCACCGCCTGCGCCTGTGGCCCCGTCTCCAGCCATTCGCCGGGGTACACGCTGCTGCCCTGCACCAAGCGGCGCGGCGCTTGGGCGGGTGCCGTGGCGCTGAACACCCCCTCGACCTGCACCACCTTGGCACTGGCCTGCGGCTGGACGGTGCGGGGTGGGCTGGCGGGCTGGCCGCTGGCCAAAGTGCCGCTGTCGCTGGCACAGTCACCAGCGCAGATGCGCGCATCAAAATCGGTGCCCCGTATGCCCAGCGTCGCCGTGGGCGTGTTGACACGGGCTGCACGTTCACTGCCCTTGCTGATGAGGCCCGTGATGGCACGAAAACCACCGCGCAGCAGACCCAGCGTGAGGCTGTTGTCTTCTGCCTGCTGCCGAAAGCGCACCGTGTCCAGCACCAGCTCGCTCTGAGGGCGCAGGCTCATGCGGGTACCGTCGCTCAAGCGAAACACCGCACTGCCCCCGCTGGCGGTGCTGAGTCGATCCCCCTCCCACAGCGGCAAACCAGCACCCAGCGTGCGCGGTGTCTGACCAGGGCTTTGCGCAAACCCCACCCCCCGAGAAAACAACACCTCGCCCACCGGTTGCGGGGCTGCCGCATCGGCTTGCGCCCACGTCCACAGCGGCCAGCAAACCAGTACGACAACGCCCAGCCTGAGCGAGCGCAACAACCTTGGCCAAGTCTCCACCAGCGTTCTCCAAATCGTGTTCACCCTGACATCGGGGCTTGTCACCAGTGGGCATTATCCGTACCCCAGCCGCCGCCCTGTACAGGGTTGTCCTTGGTTGGTGCTACCTTTGCAGCATGAAACACCTTTGGGACATTTCCCCACCCATCCACGCCAGCGCGCCGGTCTTCCCTGGCGACACCGCCTATTCACAAACCTGGGTCGCCCGCATCACACCAGACTGTCCGGTCAACGTGAGTGCCATCACCCTATCGCCCCATGTGGGCGCACACGCCGATGCACCGCTGCACTACGACCCCACCGGCGAGGCCATTGGCGCGGTCAGTTTGGACGCATTTTTAGGCCCGTGCCGCGTCATCCACGCCATCGGCTGCGGCCCGCTGGTCATGCCCGCGCACCTCCAGCACGCACTGCCCAAGCTGCCGCCCAGGGTACTGGTGCGCGTGTACCAGCGCCAGCCAGACCAGTTTGACCACGCCCTACCCGCCTTCGCCCCCGACACCGTGGCCCTGCTGGCCGATTTGGGCGTGAAGCTCATTGGCATCGACAGCGCCAGTATCGACCCCGCCGACAGCAAAACCCTGCCCAGCCACCAACTGATCCGCCAGCGCGGCCTGCGGGTGCTGGAAAACCTGCTGCTCGACGACGTGCCCGAAGGCGACTATGAACTGATCGCCCTGCCCCTCAGACTCAGCACCGCCGACGCATCACCGGTGCGCGCTGTGCTGCGGTCGCTGGTTCTATAACGTTTCGAGTGGAACTTGACTTCAGACAAGTTTCTTCAGCCTGCCCGGTTTAGCACCCTATTGGGTATTTCAAATGGCAGCGACTCCTCAAACAGAGAGGTTTTCATGACTCCATTCTGACAATACTCTTGAATGGCTTTGGCAACAAACGTGCCTAAATTTACGGGAACAGCATTACCAATCATTTGTTCCAGATTGGTTTTTGTACCAAAAAACTTAAATTCAGCAGGAAATGTCTGTATGTAGCTGCGTTCAATGGTTGTCAGGGGTCTCACACGTGCAAGATCAATATTCTCTGGGTCACATGAATTCAACTGATAACCTTTCGGAACAGGTCGGTTGACACCTCGTACAGTTGGGCTAGGTTCATCAATTGTAAAAACACCTCGACGATTATAGTTTCTCGGATGACGATAATAAACTTCCAGGCCCAATTGATCGCCTAAATAATCTCTGACAGTCATTTGCCTTTCTGAAAGATTTTTTTTCAGAATACCCGTTAACTGGTTATGGCTGTCGCCAGCGTGACCGATCATAAAGAATCTGGTTCTTGATTGTGGAACACCACAAAAAGAAGCATCCAAAATGACGGATGTCAGTCCGTAGCCGCAATCATCAAACTGCTTGATGACATCTTGCAAAATATGGCTTTTTTTAATTTGCTCAACATTTTCCATGACAAACCATTTCGGTTTTACTGCACAAACAATATTTGCAAAATGGTATGTTAAATCAGCTCTACCCTGTGTCACATCTCTTTTCCCAGCACTAGAAAAATCTTGGCAGGGAGGGCCACCCATAATCAAGTCCGGTGAAAAAGGTTTTATTTTACTGATGGCATCTTTCTCATTCGTTAAATCCTGTTTAAAAATTGGATGTGAGAAATTTTTCTTGTAAACCTCAATCGATGGATCCCAATATTCAAATGCAGCAACAACCTCAAAACCTGCTTTCTCAAAGCCAAGTGAAAGACCACCACAGCCCGCAAAAAGATCAATGCATTTCATGAAAACAAAGTTGGTGAATTAAAAATAATAGCATCAAATCTACGTTCTGGACTTAATAAATTTTGACCACCGCCCAAGATAATATTTTTTATTTCTGATTTCTTGATAACTGGTTTGATCAACCTTTCGCAAACCATGTATTTGTTTGTTACGTTTCCAGCAGAAGCAAAGGCTTTATCATTTTTTGTATTGTATGAAAGACTGTCAATAATTTTTTTGTGATCAAATTTTTGTTTTTCTTTGATATCCACCAGCATTTTGTACAGCCAAATAGCCGTTCTTGTCTGCCTGGTAATACTGACTGCATCTGGATTATGGTTTGCAATGCTAGATATGAAATTTGCAAACCCCGCATCACTCCAGACAAAAACATCCAAACAATTTTCTGCCAGCTCGGGAGATTTTCCAATCGTTTTCCAGATAGGTTGCAAAAGAAATGCACGCTGTTTCCCTTGAAGTCTGATGGATACTGTTTCAATCGCCTTCACAATAGATTCTATTTTTTCTAAAACCATTCGACCGTCTGACCAATCCTTGATTTTAATAGTTGGCAATACATCACACAGTTCTTTTGATAGACCAGCAGCTATACTGCATGCTAGATAAACAATGGTATCAGGACGAACAACAATTTCACTGCCGTATGAACTTTCACCAAAATCGCAAGTGGTGTTGTCAGGCAACGCAGTCAACTTAACCTCCAAACCTGCCAAACAGTTACCATTGCTTTTTCTTTGCGTCACCAAATCTGTTCTTGGCAAGGCACCGACAACAAATTTTTGATAGGGTGTATGCTGTGATTCAAACGCAAAATAGGTATCTTCATCATCTGCATCGATTCCGAAAACATTTTTTATTGGAATGAAGTCGGGCCTGAGCTTGCCATTAAACATAGCCAAATAGTTTGCTTGCAAATTTTTTGATGCCAGAAAACAACACAGCGCAGCAGGAAACGAAGAATTGAATTGATTTTTACCCCAAGTTTCTTTTTGCGTAAAATCTCTGTTGGTATTTTTTAATCCAAATAAACCAGGTTGATTATTTTTCATTCTTGGACTCGACGTGTTTTTGAAAGCGATTCAAAATGGCCTGCCAGCCCTCGCGCTGTTCTTCCACTGAGTGAATTTGCTCAGCATCAAAACAGACCGTCACCGAGACACCGGACGACCCCTCTGTAAAAACCACTTGGGCCATGCGGTCACCGAATGCATATTCAATCAGGCTGTTTGCAATGACCTTGGTGTAAGTGCCTTCAAAGTCAAAGCCAAAGCTGCCATCTTTTGCCTCCATTCGAGAGCAAAAAGCACCACCCGGCCTAAGATCAACCGTTGCCTTGGTTGTATGCCAGTCATCCGACGCAGCATTCCACTGAACAATATCTTCCGGGCTTGTATAGGCTTGCCAGACTGAAGCCATTGGCGCATTGACGATGGTTTGAACGGTGATTTTCATGACAGGTAGGAAATGTGAATGGTCAATACCTTTGGCTTGCGCGCAAAACCGTGATGTCACCCAGCCAACAGCCGTCCCAGTGCCTGCTGGGCAGCTTGGGTGGCAATGCAAACGAGTTTGTATTGCGCCCGTGTCATAGCCACAAACAGGCGGCGGCGCAGGGGTGGGGTGAGTTCGGCAAAGTCCAGGCCGGTCAACACCACCACGGGGGCCGACTGGCCTTTGAAGCGGTTCACGGTTTCGGCGCGCAGGGTGCCTTCGCTGTACACCGGGCGGGCGGCTTTGTCGTAGTGACCCAACCAGCGGCGCACCCGCTGGCCCGCTAGGGTGTCGCACTGCAACACGGGGGCCTGTTGCAGGCCGTGCCAGTTCAGGACCACCACCTGCTCGGGTTTGTAGCCTTCTTTCCAAAGTGCCAGCAGGACTTTTTCGGTGGCCTGTACCTGGCCTTCGGGCCTGTCGTCGCAGGGTACAAAGTCGGGCACGTCACCCGCAAAGGCTGACATGGCTTCTTGGGGTTTGTCGCTCAGGTGCAGGGCGTTGAGGGTGGCGACGATGCGGCGTGGGCTGCGGAAGTTTTCGTGGCACTGAATCAGCACCGCCTCGGGCAGCTCGAAGGCTTCGCGCTCGTACAGGGTTTGGTCGCTGTCGCCCAGCAGGTACAAACGGCCTCCATGCTTGAGACGCTGCACCTGACCGGCTACCCATTCGGCATCAAAGTCTTGCGATTCGTCGATGATGAGCAGGTCAAGCCTAGCGGGCTGGGCTTCGGCATGGTCTAGCCAGCGGCGGATGATGAGGTCGAACACGCCGGGCTGTGCATAGTCGGGCTCAAAGCCGGTTTTGCGCGCCTGCTCCAGCGCCCATTCGTGCACCGTGCTCACATCCACCTTGTGTGACACCAGCGACACCATGTGATCGGCCAGTGCGCGGTTGAAGCAAACGTAGGCCACGCGCTGCCCGTCGGCCACCGCCTGTTCAATCAGGGTGAGTGCCAGCTGGGTTTTGCCAGAACCCGCGGTGGCATCGACCACAAAGCTGTTGCTGGGTGATGTGATGCGCGGCACCCAAGTGGTCAGCCCGTGCGACAGGCGGGCGTTGGCGCGCAGGGTTTGATCGACTTGGGCAGCGACATCCAGCGTGGCCGAAAAACGGTTGCGCAAAAAGTCCAGAACCCGCTGCGTGTCCAGCTTGACCCCAAGATCGGGCGGCATGGTGGTTTTAACGCGCAGACACAGGTCGGGCATGTCGCGGCTGTCCACAATGCGCTCGCGGGGGTGGGCCAGGGTGCCGGTGTCCACCCGCTGATCGGGCAGTACCAGCAACTGGCCCACGCGCACATCCGAGAGCAGTTCGCGGTTCAGGTTCTGGCGAATGCCCGCGTACTGGGTGCGGGCCTGCAAGTCCAGCGACTTCTGCTTTTCGCCATAGAACTTGTCCAGCCCTTCGGCGCTTTGCACCAGGGCACCGGCCTTCACTTCGATGATGACCAAATGCCCCCACGGGGCCATGACGACGGCATCAATTTCGCCAAAACGCTGCGCCGCATCACCGGGGCGCACGCTCGACCAGTCCAGGCTGTGCAACACCACCCAGTCAGCGGGCAGGCCATCGGCCAGCAACAGCAACACGTCCCGCTCGCGGTAATGCCCCCCGTGCAGGAGTCGCAAACTGTGTCGGTCAGGGATCAAGCGCGCCATACAGA
Source organism: Pseudomonadota bacterium (assembly GCA_041192045.1). GTDB lineage: Bacteria > Pseudomonadota > Gammaproteobacteria > Burkholderiales > Burkholderiaceae_C > Hydrogenophaga. The sequence goes on from JBEENR010000003.1 coordinate 166,644, forward strand.
GAGGGGTCGGGTAGAGCAATTCAGGGTCAGACCACGCCAAGTGCAGCGCGGTGGAGGCTGGAATGTACCGAAAACGTAACCCGAACATGACAAATCGGTGACCCCTGCACCGCATCTATCGGGCAAAACCGGACGCAGTTCACGCTGGGTGGGGTGTTGGTGTTCAGCGCAAGCGACAGGCCGCCAGCCAGTGCAGCCCACGGTCGGTGCCGCCAGGGGTGGCATCTTGGGGTTTGTATTCGCAGCCGATCCAGCCGCTGTAGCCCAGCGCGTCGAGCTGTTGGAACAGATAGGGGTAGTGGATTTCGCCCGTGCCGGGTTCGTGGCGGCCCGGTGTGTCGGCCAGTTGAATATGGCCGATGCGCGGCAGGCACTGGCGCAAGGTGTTGACCAGTTCGCCCTGGGTGCGCTGGGCGTGGTAAATGTCGAATTGCAGGCGCAGCGGGTCGGCCCCCACCTCGTCCATGATGGCCAGTGCCTGCGGGATGCTGTTCAAGTAATAGCCCGGCATGTCAAAGGGGTTCAGCGGCTCAATCAGCAGTTGCAGCCCCAGGCTTTGGGCCACGGCAGCGGCATGGCGCAGGTTGTGGATGTAGGTCTGGCGGGCGGCTGCTGGGTCGGTGCCGGGGGGCAGCACACCGGCCATGCAGTGCCAGCGCTGCACGCCCAGCACCGGGGCGTAGGCCGCAGCTTGGGCCACGCTGGCGCGGAAGTCGGCCTCGCGTCCCGGCAAGCAGGCCAGGCCGCGTTCACCAGCGGCCCAGTCGCCAGGGGGCAGGTTGTGCAGCACCAGTTGCAGCTGGTGCTGTTGCAGCTGGCGGGCAATGGCTTCGGGCGGGTGGTCGTAGGGGAACAGGCATTCCACCGCCTGAAAACCGGCGCGGGCCGCAGCGGCAAAACGGTCTAAAAACGGCAGCTCAGGCCAGAGCATGCTGAGGTTGGCGGCAAAACGGGGCATGGTGCTTCAGACGTGTCAGGCAATAGGGAGGCCGGGTTTTATCATTGACAGCTTATTTGCAGCCTACCAGGACACGCTTTCATGAACACTTTGCTGATTGACAACGCCGACTGCGTGGCCACCCTAGACCACACGGATCCCCGGCAGGGCCGTGAACTGAAACAGGCATCGGTGTGGATCGAAGGGCACCGCATTGGCTGGCTGGGGCCGCGCCATGAACTGCCGCCGGGCCTGCGCGAGCGGGCCGACGAGGTGATTGATGCCCAAGGGCATGTGGTGGTGCCGGGCTTGGTGAACACGCACCACCACATGTACCAAAGCCTCACGCGGGCCATACCGGGGGTGCAAGATGCCGAGCTGTTTGCGTGGCTGCGCGGTCTGTACCCCATCTGGGCCGGACTCACGCCCGACATGGTGCGGGTGTCCACCCAAGTGGCCATGGCCGAGCTGCTGCTCTCGGGCTGCACCACCAGCAGCGACCATTTGTACATCTACCCCAACGGCGTGCGCTTAGAAGACAGCATAGAAGCCGCGCAAACCATGGGCATGCGCTTTGTAGCCACACGCGGCAGCATGAGCGTGGGCCAGTCGCAAGGCGGCTTGCCGCCCGACCGCGTGGTGGAACGCGAAGACGCCATTTTGAAAGACAGCCAGCGCCTGATTGAAACTTGGCATAGTGCCGACCACGGGGCCATGGTGCAGGTGGCGCTGGCCCCGTGTTCGCCGTTTTCGGTCAGCCCGGCGCTGATGCGCGAGAGTGCCGCACTGGCCCGCAGCTTCAAGGGGCTGGGCGTTCGGCTGCACACACACTTGGCCGAGAACGACCACGACATCGCCTACAGCCACGAAAAGTTCAACATGACCCCGGCGCAATACGCACAGTCGCTGGGCTGGCTGGGCAGCGACGTGTGGCATGCGCACTGCGTCAAGCTGGACGACGAGGGCATTTCGCTGTTTGCCGCCAGCCGCACCGGGGTGGCGCACTGCCCGTGCAGCAACATGCGCCTAGCCAGCGGCATTGCCCCGGTGCGGCGCATGTTAAATGCCGGGGTGCCGGTGGGCCTGGGGGTGGACGGCAGCGCCAGCAACGACGGCGCGCACATGGTCAACGAAGCCCGGCAGGCGCTGCTGCTGGCCCGTGTGGGCCGCGCCCTGCAAGCCCCCGAAACCCGCCACGGCAAAACCTTTTTCGGCTGCGACCTAGGCCCTGCAGAAATGACCGCCCGCGATGCCCTGCACCTGGCCACACGCGGCGGCGCGCAAGTGCTGGGCCGCGCTGACATAGGCCACCTGGCCCCCGGCATGTGTGCCGACCTGGCCCTGTTTGACTTGCGCACCCTGGGCATGGCCGGTGCTGCGGTTCACGACCCCGTGGCCAGCCTGCTGCTGTGTGCCAGCCCACAGGCTGCCTACACCGTGGTCCATGGGCGTGTGGTGGTGCGGCAGGGGCAATTGCGTACCGTGGAGCAGGCACCGCTGCTGGAGCAGCACAAGCGTTTGGCCTTACAACTGGCCGAGGCAGCGCGCTGTGCCTAACGCTTTTCACTTCAACAACCCTGCAAACTACTCTACTGTCGGGCAAGACTGGGCTAAATGCCTTTACAAGCAAGGCTGACCATCCAAGCCAGCCACCCGTTTTGTTGGCTACAGTTGCGCAGTTTTTCGTGCCGCAGCGCTTGCACAATGGCCCTACCATGACAGACCCCAGCCAGACCCCATCTGACCCAGACCCGCTGTTTTTTGAGGTATTTCCTTGGAGCGAACACTTCTGCACCGGGCTGGCCGAGATTGACGAGCAGCACCAGCACCTAGTGGGGCTGCTCAACCGGCTGGCCTACCAGTACATCAACGGCACCAGCGAGCTGGAGACGTGGCGGGTTCTGCAAGCGCTGTCGGACTATGCGCACTACCACTTCGAGACCGAAGAGGCTATCTGGGCGCAGTCTCTGGGCGATGTGCCGCAGATGCAGCAGCACCAGCACAGCCACCGCACCTTTGCCCAGCACATTGAGGCTTTGCAAAATACCCGACGGCCTTTTGCAGATGTGCTCAACAAGCTGGTGGCCTACCTCTGCCGCTGGCTGGCGCTGCATATTCTGGATGCCGACCAGCGCATGGCCCGCACGCTGCGGGGTTTGCAAGATGGTCTGAACCTTGCGCAGGCTCAAGCGCGCAGTGACGAGGAGATGCGCGGTACCACCGCCACCTTGATTCAGGCCGTGCTGGAGATGTACCAAAAAATCTCGGCCCAGGCGCTGCACCTCATGCACGAGCACCAAGCCCGCATGCAAGCCGAGCAACGGCTCACGCACCTCGAACAAGAACGGCAACGCCAGCAACTGGCCACCGAGCTGGCCGGTCAGTTGCTGGCCACCAGCCTGCCCGAGATGGATCAGGCCCTCAACACCGTGCTGGCCCATACCGGCGAAGCGCTGGGGGTAGATCGGGCCTTGATCTTCAAAATGAAACCCAACGGCCGCGCTTGGGCCGGTTCACACGGCTGGTGTCGCACTGGCGTGAACCCCTTGCCAGACGAGGTGAGTGAGCGCGAAGTGCCCGACTTGGGGAACTGGTGGTTCCGGGAGTTGCTGGAGCGGGGCTGTGTGCGGGTAGACCGCACCGACCGCATGCCGCCAGAGGCGCACGAACCCTCGCAACTGCTGCGCCGGGCAGGCACGCTGTCGGTGTGTGCGGTGCCGTTGATGAGTGACCAAGAACTGGTGGGCTTCATGACGCTGGATGCCGTGCTCAGCCCCAAAACCTGGAGCAATGACGATCTGAGCTGGCTCAAACTCATGGCCAGTCTGGTCACGGCCAGCCTGCTGCGCCAGCGGGCCGAACAGGCCCAGCAAGACAAGCAAGCCGCGCTGATGGCCGCTGAGCGGCGTCTCAATAAAGTGCTCAACCAAATGCCCGCCGGTGTGCTGGTGGCCGATGTGCATACCCACCGGTTTGAGATGGTCAACGATGCCTTCTGTCGCATGCTGGGCTATGAACGCAACGAATTGCTGGGCAAAACCCCTGTGGACATTCATCCGCCCGAAGAAATGCCGCGTGTGGCCAAGGAATTCGAGCGCATTGCCAAGGGCGAAATTCCGTTGGTACAAAACATGACCGTGCTGCGCAAAGACGGCAGCAAGTTCTGGGTTGACATACAGCCGGTGCAGTTTGAGCTGGACGGCAGGCACACGGTGCTGGCCGTGTTCACTGACATGACGCGCATGCACGAGACGGTGCGCGCCCTGAAAGCCAGCGAGACGAAATACCGCCATCTGGTCGAAAACCTCAGCAACGACTATTTCTTCTACACCAACGACACCAGGGGCCAGATTGCCTACATCAGCCCCTCGATCACACCCATGCTGGGCTGGAGCGTCGAAGAGGTGCTGGGACCTTATGAGCCATTCATCACCAACCACCCCATCAACGAACAGATTGGGCCACTGACCGAAGCCGGTCTGCGGGGTGAAAAGCAAGGCCCCTATCTGGCTCAGGTCTGGCACAAAAACGGCAGCATCCGCTGGGTGGAGTTGAACGAAACCCCGCTGTTCAACGAACAAGGCGAAGTCATCGGGCTAGAAGGCATTGGCCACGATGTGACGCAGCGCATTGCCGCCAGCGAAGCGCTGAGCAACAGCGAAGCGCGCCTGCGCACCCTCATCAACACCATGCCCGACATGGTGTGGCTGAAAAATAACGAAGGGGTGTACCTGTTGTGCAACCGCGCCTTCGAGCACTTGTTTGGTGCGCCCGAATCCAGCATCCGGGGCAAGACCGATTACGACTTTGTGCCCAAAGAACTGGCCGATTCTTTCCGCGCCAACGACCAAGCCGCCATGGCGGCCAACAGCCCGCGCATCAATGAAGAATGGGTCACGATGGCTGACGGGGGACAGCGCGTGCTGCTGGAAACCACCAAAGTGCCAGTGCGCGATGTCGAGGGCCACCTCATTGGCGTGCTGGGCATTGGGCACGACATCACGGTGCAGCGGCAGTTACAGCAAGACCTGCAAGAGGCGATGTTGTTCATGCGCGAGACGCAGAACATTGCCCGTGTCGGGGGCTGGAAGGCCAACCCCTACACGGGTCGGGTCACTTGGACGGACGAGATTTACACCATGCTGGCCCATCCCAAGGAAGAGGCCCTGAAACTCGACAGCGTCTGGCCTTACTTCAAAGCGCAAGAAGTCAGACAGATGAAAAACGACTTCTGGACAGGCTGGAACCACAACCAGTCGTTTGTGCGCCAGTGCTTGCTGCAACCCCGCCAGGGCAAAGCCTTCTGGGCCGAACTGCGTTGCTCGGGCCGGGTCAGCACGCCGCAGGGTGATGTGTTGCTGGGCACCCTGCAAGACATCACGGAGCGGCGCGAGGTCGAGCAGCGCTACCAGATGCTGTTCAACGAAATGCTCGACGGTTTTGCCCTGCACGAAATCATTTGCGACGCGCAGGGCACGCCGGTGGATTACCGCTTCTTGGCCATCAACCCCAGTTTTGAACGCATGACCGGGCTGCGTGCCCAAGACGCAGTGGGCCGCACCGTGCTGGAGCTGATGCCCGGCACCGAGTCGTACTGGATCGACACTTACGGCCATGTGGCGCTCACGGGCGAACCCATGACGTACGAAAACCACAGCTCGGTGCTGAACAAGTTTTTTGAGGTCAAAGCCTTCCAACCTGCGCCGGGTCAGTTTGCCTGCTTGGTGGTGGACATCAGCGAACGCAAAGCCTACGAAGTCGAGCTGGCCCAGCACCGCCACCACTTGACCGAGTTGGTGCAGGCGCGCACCACGGAACTGGCCCAAGCCAAAGAAGAGGCCGAAGCGGCCAACCGGGCCAAGAGCATTTTCTTGGCCAACATGAGCCACGAAATCCGCACGCCGCTCAATGCCGTCATTGGCTTCTCGCAAATCCTCGCCCGCGATCCTGAACTGGGTTCGCGCCAGCTGGAGCAGGTGGGCACCATCGCACGCAGCGGCCAGCACCTGCTGGGCTTGATCAACGACATTCTTGACCTGTCCAAGATCGAAGCCGGGCGGCTCAGCCTCAACCCTGGCGACTTCAACCTGCACCTGCTGCTGGATGACATGGCCAAGCTGTTCGGACTGCGTGCCGAGGCCAAGGGCTTGCAGTGGGTGCTGGAGCGCAAACCTGACCTACCCATGTACATGCACGGCGACGAGGGCAAGTTGCGCCAAGTGCTCATCAACCTGCTGGGCAATGCGCTCAAGTTCACCCACAGCGGGCAAGTCGCCTTGCGCGCCGGGCGCAGCGAAAACGGCGAGGACTGGCCTTTTATGGACATTTGGTTCGAGGTAGAAGACAGCGGCAGCGGCATCTCCGAGATCGATTTGGCGCTGCTGTTCCAGCCCTTCGTGCAGGCCGAAGCGGGGCGCAAATCGGGCGGTGGCACGGGGCTGGGCTTGAGCATCAGCCAGCGGCTGCTGCGGCTGATGGGTGGCGACATCACGGTACACAGCACCATCGGCCGTGGCAGTTGTTTCCGCATCCATCTGCCTTTGCGAGAGGCTGACCACGGCCACCATCTGTCACCAGCGGGCACCGTGCTGCAAAGTGTGCAGCATGTTCGGCTACCCACCGAGTCGCCCGAGGTGCGGCTGCTGGTGGTGGACGATATGGCCGATAACCGCCATCTGCTCGTTGACCTGCTGCAACCGGTGGGCTTCACGCTGCTGCAAGCGAGCAACGGGGCCGAGGCGCTGCACCTGTTCCAGACGCAGGCCCCGCATGCCGTGCTGATGGACATGCGCATGCCCGTGATGGACGGCTTTGAGGCAACCCGCCGCATCAAAGCCCTGCCTGAAGGTGCGCACATCCCCGTGATTGCCGTGACCGCCAGCGCCCTCGAAGACGACCGGCAAAAAATCATGGACTGCGGGGTGGATGCCTTCCTGAGCAAACCGATAGACCCCGCCTTGCTGCTGACCGAACTGAAAAACCGGCTGCATTTGCACTACCATCAGGCCCCCGTTGAGACGGCAGACAGCGCAGAGCCCTTGTCGGCCACCCGCCTAGCCCACTGCGCTGCGCCCAACTGGTGCCAGCGCATGCAAGCGGCCCTCGGTGGGGGCGACGTGCAAGCGATGAACAACTGTCTGACCGAGCTGGCCGTGACCGAGCCCGCACTGGCGCGCAGCTTGCAGCGGCTGGTCAACGACTTTGAGTACGACACGCTGGCCCAACTGCTGCACAGCGCCACGACCAGCAGTGACAACACCCAGACCAACAACACCGACAACACACCAGGGAAGCCCGCATGAATGCTGCCAACACACCCACCAGCACGTTGACCCCCGCCCACACAGCGCCCAGCATTGCCGTGGTGGACGATACGGCTGCCAATCTGCGCCTGCTCGACGACATGCTGCGCCAGCAGGGCTACCAGGTGCGGCTGTTTCCAAGGGGTGCGCTGGCCCTGAAGGCTGCCGCCAGCCAGGCCCCTGATCTGTTTCTGCTCGACATCATGATGCCGGAGATGGACGGCTTCGAAGTCTGCCGCCAGCTCAAGGCCAACCCGGCACTGCGCGACATTCCGGTGATCTTCATCAGCGCCCTAACAGACAGTGACCACAAGCTCCAAGCCTTCAGCGAAGGGGGTGTGGACTATGTGACCAAGCCCTTTCAAGAGACCGAAGTCCTGGCACGGGTACGCACCCACTTGGCCCTGCGTGCCATGCAACAAGAACAACTGCGCCAGCAAGAAATGCTGGCCAACTTGGTGCAAGAGCGCACCGCCGACCTGCTGCGGGCGCAGCGCGTGGCCCACATTGGCAGCTGGAAACTGGACATGAAAACCCAGCGCCTGATTTGGTCACCCGAAACCTACCGCCTGTTTGGCGTGCCCGAAGGTACCCCCATTCAACTCGACGAGTTCATGAGGCGCGTGCACCCGCACGACCGCGACCGCGTGCTTCAGCAATGGGCACAGGCGCTCAAGGGCCAACCCTACGATGTGGAACACCGGGTGTTGCCCCCGGCAACGGCCACTTGGGTGCGCGAGCGGGCCGAATTCGCGTTTGACGACAACGGGCAGGCCCTGACCGTCTGGGGCACGGTGCAAGACATCTCGGAAACCAAGGCCCACCAGGCGCAGATGGATTTCATCACCCATCACGATGTATTGACTGGCCTGCCCAACCGCAACCAGTTTTTAGAACTGCTGCGCCTGTGCATGACCCGCTGCGACACGCTGCAAACCCATCTGGCCGTGGCCTACATTGACATGGACGGGTTTGCCTCCTTCAACAGCCACTACGGCGTGGAAGCCGGTAACCACCTGATCGTGCAGCTGGGTAAACGGCTGGCGCAGGCGGTGCGCGAGCGGCAATACCTCGCCCGCATTGGTGGCGACGAATTCGCCGTCATCCTGACCGGTCTGAAAAATGTCGGTGACTACCAGATTCCGGTGCAGCGCATCCTGGAAGCGGTGGCACAGCCGCTGGAACTCAAGGGCGAACCCGTGCGCATGACGGCCAGCATTGGCGTGTCGTGCTTCCCGCAAAACGAAACGGTCGAGGCCGAACAACTGCTGCGCCAAGCCGACCAGGCCATGTACCTGGCCAAGCTGGCCGGCAAAAACCGGCACCATGTGTTTGACCCGATGAAGGACGAGTCCACCCGTGAGCGCTTCATGCGCATCGAGGAAGTGCGCCATGCCTTGCAGCAAGGCCACATGCGGCTGTATTACCAGCCCAAAGTCTGGCTAACCAGTGGCGAAGTCGCGGGTTTTGAAGCCCTGATCCGCTGGCAGCATCCGCAGCGGGGTTTGATTTCACCGGCCTATTTCATCCCGCTGCTGGAGCAGCACCCGCTGGGCATTGACGTGGGCAACTGGGTCATTGAAACCGCCCTGGCCCAGCTGGCGCAGTGGAATGCCGCGGGTCTGCACACCAGCATCAGCGTCAACATTGAAAGCCTGCAACTGCAAGATGCCGACTTCGTGCCCCGCTTGGGTCGCCAAATCAGCGCACAAGCCAGCGTGCAGGCCAACCAGTTGGAGCTGGAAATCCTAGAAACCGGTGCCCTGAACAACATGACCCATGTGTCGCGGCTGATTGGACAGCTGCACGCCATGGGCGTGAATTGCGCGCTGGACGACTTTGGTACTGGCTATTCGTCGCTGACCTTCCTCAAGCAATTGGGTGCACACACCATCAAGATCGACCAGAGCTTCATCCGGGGCATGCTCGATGACAGCGAACACGCCAGCATCGTCAACAGCGTGCTGGGCTTGGCCCGCAGTTTTGACCGCCTGACCCTGGCCGAAGGCGTAGAAACCGAAGCCCATGGGCAAATGCTGGCCGAAATGGGCTGCGACATGGCGCAAGGCTATTTCATTGCCCGCCCCATGCCCGCCGATGCAGTGCCCAACTGGCTGGCCCACTGGCACGCCCCCCGCAGTTGGCAAGGCACCCTGCCCCTAGAGCCCAACGACATGCCGCTGCTGCTGGGCGAGGTGGAACACCGCGTCTGGTTCAGGGCGGTCGAAAAAGCCCTTGATGCCCAGCACGCAACGGCAGCAGACGCACAGGCAGACACCCCTCCCACGCCAGCACCCACCGCCGAGGAGATTGACCACCTGCACACCTGCCGCCTCGGCAACTGGCTGGACAAACCCGCCACCCGCCAGCGCTACCAGCACCTGAGCAGTTTTGACACCCTGGTCAGCCTGCACCGCCGCGTACACGCCCAAGCCAACGCGTTGCTGCACAGTGCCACGCCCCCCGACAGCGACAGCGACAGCGGCTTGCAACGCCTGCAAGCCCAGAGCCAAGTCTTTCTACAAACCTTGCAATCCCTGCGTCAGAACATCCACGACGCAGCGTCCAGCTTTGGCCACTGAAGCCCTTCGTTGATGAACGTTTTTTCCTTGTTTTTTGTCTTTCGTTTTTATGCATTACTCGGTATCGCACCACAAACTCAAACTCATCCTCAGCGCCCAAGGCATCAAAACCGGCGATGCCGGTGCCATTGACCGGCTTTTCGGCGGTAACGACGGCTACTACTGGTTCGGCACAGTGCGCGACATGTGCCCAGCGGGCAAAACCCTGTCGTGGGACAACCAGTACGCCATGGTGCACGCCATCCAGGCCCACGAAAACGCCACCGCCGCCGAAGACGAGATGAAGCCGCAGGTGCCCACAGCCGCACACATCGCAGCGCTGTCACGGCTGCTGGCCGACCCGATTTGAATGTTCGTTTGAGCCCGGCAAAACACCATGTTGCAACACCCTTCTGGCTGGCAAGTGGCCGTCATGGGCGCGGGCGCTGTGGGCGGCTACTACGGCGGCATGCTGGCGCGTGCCGGTTACGCCGTCACGCTGATTGCACGCCCAGCCCACGCACAAGCCATTCGTGAACAAGGCTTGCGCCTGCAAACCCAGACGTTTGACGAGACCGTCAAACTGTCCGCCAGCACCGAGGCGCAAGCCGTGGCTGGTGCGGATTTGGTGCTGCTGGCGGTCAAATCGCCCGACACCGAAGCCGCTGGCGAACAGCTGCGCCCGCACCTGAAACCCGACGCGCTGGTGCTGTGCCTGCAAAACGGGGTGGACAACGCCGAACGCCTGCGCCGCGTGCTGCCCGGTGTGGCGGTAGCCGCCGCCGTGGTGTACGTGGCCACCGACATGGCAGGCCCCGGCCATGTGCGGCACCACGGACGGGGCGAACTCGTCATTGAACCCAGTACCCAAAGCACGGCCTTGGCGGCGGGGCTGGCCGCTGCCGGTGTGCCCACCGAGATCAGCGACAACGTGCGCGGCGCGCTGTGGGCCAAACTGGTCGTGAACTGCGCCTACAACGCCCTCTCGGCCCTGGGTCGCCTGCCCTACGGGCAACTGGTGCAGCGCCCCGGCGTGACAACGCTGATGCAAGACGTGGTGACCGAATGCTGCGCCGTGGCCCAAGCCGACGGGGTGACACTGCCCGGCGACGTGGTGGCTGCGGTGCGCCGCATTGCCCAGACCATGCCGACACAGTTGTCATCAACCGCACAAGACCTGATGCGCGGCAAACCCACCGAGATCGACCACCTGAACGGCTATGTGGTGCAACGCGGTCTGGCGCTGGATGTGCCCACACCGGCCAACCGAGCGCTGTGGGTGGCCGTGCAACTGACAGAACAAGCAGCGCATTCGGCGATTTGATCCATCAGCCTCCCTCAGTACCCGTTGAGGAACGGCATCTTGGCAGAAAAACCCGACAATGCCCGCATGGAAAAATTCTTCAACAACGCCGGGCCGCAGATTCCTAAAGACCACTACACGCTAGACCCCCTCCAGCGGGTGAACTTGGAAGAGCTGCAAAACCTGATCGACCAAAAGCGCTACTTTGTGCTGCACGCGCCGCGCCAGACGGGCAAGACCACGGCCCTGTATGCGCTGATGCGGCACTACAACGCAGGCACGCAATACCGCTGCGTGTATGTGAATGTGGAGCCCGCACAGGCGCTGCGCGAGCAGTCTGACAAGGTGTCTTTTGTGTGCGCATCGCTGCTGGCCGCCGCTGCTGAAATGCATCTGAAAGACGGTCAGCTTCAGGCAGCCTTCAATGTGTGGCGCAAAGAGGCCGGCGCGGCTGAAGCCGAGAGCGCGGTGGACTGGTTTGGCCGCAGCATCCGCTTTCTGTCGCAAAACGACCCGCAACACCCCAACAACCCGCGCCCACTGCTGCTGCTCATTGACGAGATTGATGCGCTGATAGGTGACGGCCTTATCACCATCTTGCGCCAACTGCGCGCCGGTTATGCTGACCGGCCCCATGCCTTTGCGCAGAGCCTGATTTTGTGTGGCGTGCGCGATGTGCGCGACTACCGCATTCATTCCAGCGCAAACAAAGAAATCATCACCGGCGGCAGCGCGTTCAACGTCAAGGTCAAGTCCATTCGCTTGGGCAACTTCAGCCAAGCTGAGATGAACGCCCTGTACGACCAGCACACCGCCGAGACGGGGCAGGTCTTTACGCCAGAGGCCCGCGAACTGGCTTGGCAGTACACCGAGGGACAGCCGTGGCTGGTGAATGCGCTGGCTTATGAAGTGACTTTTGAGATGCGAGAAAACCGCGACCGCAGCCGCACCATCAGCGCTGAGCTGATGCGCGAGGCCAAAGAGCGGCTGGTGCTCTCACGTGCCGTGCACCTGGAGCGGCAAGGCTTGGGATGAACGGGTGTATTGCAAAGCGCTGGCCGCAGATTTAACACTTTGGGGGTGTTGAGCGTAGGCCCCGCTTCAGGGACTGGCGGGCGGCTCGCAGATTTCGGCAGCGCTGCGAAACGCCTCCACCGCCGTGGGCACGCCGCAGTAAATGGTGGCATGCAACAGCACTTCTTGAATTTCTTGCACCGTGGCCCCGTTGTTGAGCGCGCCGCGCACATGGCCTTTCAGTTCGTTTTGCTTGCCCAGCGCGGTGAGCATGGCCACGGTGATGAGGCTTCGGGTTTTGCGGTCTAGCCCGTCGCGTTGCCACACATCGCCCCAGGCAGCGCGAGAAATGTGGTCTTGAATCGGCTGGGTGAAGGGCGTGGTGTTGGCCAGGGCGCGATCGACAAAGGCATCGCCCATGACGGCGCGGCGGGTGCGCAGGCCTTGGTGGTATTGCTTGTTATGTTGCTCGTTATGTTGCGCGTTGTGTTGCTCGTCTTGCATGGTACGGGGTGCTCCTTGGGTGTCAGGGTTGAGTGGCGTGCAAGGATAAACTGAGCCCACCTCTGTACCGCATACCCATACCGCGTACTCACCGGAGACACCAGCCATGAACACACCCGCACGCTACCCCCTGCCCGACCTCAACAGCCTGCCCGACGACCTGAAAACCAAAATTCTGGAGGTGCAAGAAAAGGCCGGATTCATCCCGAATGTGTTTCTGGCCCTGGCCCGCCGCCCTGCCGAATGGCGGGCTTTTTTTGCCTACCACGACGCGCTGATGACCCCCGAAACCACCGGGCGCACATCGGGCCTGAGCAAGGGGGAGCGTGAAATGATTGTGACCACCACCAGCGCGGCCAACCACTGCCTGTATTGCGTGGTAGCGCACGGCGCGATTTTGCGCATCTACGAGAAAAAGCCCCTTGTGGCCGACCAAGTGGCAGTGAACCACCGCAAGGCCGACATCAGCCCCCGCCAGCGCGCCATGCTGGACTTTGCGATGAAGGTATGTCTGGCCTCGCACGAGATTGACGAAGCCGACTTCACCGCCCTGCACGCCCACGGCTTCAGCGACGAAGATGCTTGGGACATTGCCGCCATCACCGCGTTTTTTGGCCTCTCCAACCGCATGGCCAGCTTCAGCGGCATGATGCCCAACCCCGAGTTTTATGTGATGGGTCGCCTGCCCAAGGCCAAATAAAGCCCGAGTCAAACCATTCAAAGAAACAGCCCACCATGAGCCCCCAAGAAATTCTGAGCACCTACGGCCCGCGCGAAGCGATGGAATACGACGTGGTCATCGTCGGCGGTGGCCCCGCTGGCCTCTCAGCG
>JBEENR010000004.1:0-343605 GCA_041192045.1 Pseudomonadota bacterium
GCCGGCACAAACGCCCCTTCACTGGTGCCCGGTCAGATCCTGGCGCGTCAGGCCTGCGCTTGAGGGGTGTTTGCCCCTGTGGGGGGCTGAATAGTTACACGCACCAGTTGTTATCGGTTGCGCTGGTTCATGAACACCAGTTTTTCAAACAGCGTGGTGTCTTGTTCGTTTTTCAACAAGGCCCCAACCAGCGGCGGGATGCTGACCTTGCTGTCGGCGCTTTGCAGGGCTTCGGCGGGAATGTCTTCGGCCATGAGTAGCTTGAGCCAGTCCAGCAGCTCGGAGGTGGAGGGTTTTTTCTTCAGGCCGGGCAGGTTGCGCACATCGAAGAAGGTTTTCATGGCCGCCGTCAGCAGTTCGCGCTTGAGACCGGGGAAGTGCACATCCACGATGCGCTGCATGGTGGTGGCATCGGGGAACTTGATGTAGTGGAAGAAGCAGCGGCGCAAAAATGCGTCGGGCAGTTCTTTTTCGTTGTTGGACGTGATGAACACCAGCGGGCGGTGTTTGGCGCGGATCAGCTCGCGGGTTTCGTAGCAGTAAAACTCCATGCGGTCGAGTTCGCGCAGCAGGTCGTTGGGGAATTCAATGTCGGCCTTGTCGATTTCGTCAATCAGCAGCGCCACCGGCTGTTCGGCGGTGAAGGCTTGCCACAACACGCCTTTGACGATGTAGTTGTGGATGTTCTTGACGCGCTCGCCGCCGTCCACGTCAGCCATTTGTGAGTCGCGCAGACGACTCACGGCATCGTATTCGTACAGGCCTTGCTGTGCCTTGGTCGTGCTCTTGATGTGCCATTGCAGCAGCGGCATGCCCAGTGCCTGCGCCACTTCTTCGGCCAGCATGGTTTTGCCAGTGCCGGGTTCGCCCTTGACGAGCAGCGGGCGCTTGAGGGTGATGGCAGCGTTGACCGCGAGCATCAGGTCTTGGGTAGCGACGTAGTTCTCTGAACCTTGGAATTTCATGGTGGGCTCTGGTGGGACTGAGGGTGTGGTGGGGCAGGGTTATCTATAAGTTTTAGCTGATAGTTCAGTCTATATAATCGTCCATTGATTTTTATCAATGTCTTTCTCATTTTGCTTTGAAAATGAACACTCTGTTGCCCATGATCGCTCGTACTCTTGTCGCCGCAGCGACGCTTTGTGCAGCAGCACTGTCCGCACACGCCCAAGGCGTTACGGGTGATGTGCAAGCTGGCCAGAAAAAAGCCGCTATGTGTATCGGCTGCCACGGTATTGTGGGCTACCAGAACAGCTTCCCCGAGATTCACAAGGTGCCGATGATTTCGGGTCAGTCGGACAAGTACATCATCTCGGCCCTGACGGCCTACAAAAAGGGCGATCGCAAGCACCCATCCATGCGCGGTATTGCTGGTTCGCTGTCTGAGCAAGACATGGCAGATTTGGCCGCTTTCTACGCATCGCATGCCGACAAGGCCGCACCTGAAGCTCCTCGCGCCGCCAGTGCCGAAGCCGCTGCCTTGATCGAGAAAGGGGCTTGTGCCTCCTGCCACGGCGCTAACTTCAGCAAGCCGATCGACCCCAGCTATCCCAAGATTGGCGGTCAGCATCCTGACTACCTCTTCGTCGCGCTCAAGTCGTACACGGTAGAAGGCAGCAACGTGGTCGGTCGCTCTAACGCCATCATGGGAGGCGTTGCCAAGCAGTTCACCCACGCCGAAATGCGTACGCTGGCCAAGTACCTGTCCACGGTCGAGGGCGAGTTGAAAGTGGTGCCGCAATCGCGTTTCCGCTGATTGCCAGCGAAGCTCAATCAAAAAGCCGCTCATGGAGCGGCTTTTTTGTGGCTGAGCGGGTGGGCGGTACCCGCGAATCGGCTCAGTCACGTGTGGCGCGCTGGCGTACCTGGGCGATGTAGGCTTCACCATCCGGGGGCCTGCCAGCACGCTGACTTTCCCAGACCATTCGGCCTAGGCATTCCATCACTTCGTGGTGCGCAGCGTGCAAGTCCTCTCGGCGTGCGGCCAGCAATTCCACCGCCTGCCGAATGCCCGGCGGCTGGTCGATGCTGCACTGTTCGCTGATGGACAGGTGCATGGACAGGTGCAAAAAGGGGTTGTCCGCAGCGGTCTGAACCTGGCCCATCTGGCGCAGGGCTGCATCCACATCAGACAGGGTGGCGTGGTACTCGGGGTGTTCTTCAATCCACTGCTGTACCAGCGTTTCCATGGCATCGAGGGGCATGCCGTTGCGCGCCTTGGTGTACACACCGCAGAAAAAGCGCCGGACATCGGCTTGAGAGGGTTGTATCAACATGGCCCAATTGTGGCGCAGCCGATGGGGGTGCCGCGCAGCAGGGGTTTGGGTATCAACAGTGGCACGTCAGCGGCACAACAGCGGCCTATTGGGTTGCAGTATGTTGCAAACATGCAAGATAATGCATTATTTTCTAAAACAGGAGACTCTCATGAACCAAGCTTTCATTTGCGATGCCATTCGCACCCCTTTTGGCCGCTACGGTGGTGCCCTCAGCAGCGTGCGTGCGGACGATTTGGGGGCTGTTCCCCTCAAGGCCTTGATGGCGCGCAACCCGCAGGTGGACTGGGCGGCGGTGGTGGATGTGTTGTACGGTTGTGCCAACCAAGCGGGCGAAGACAACCGCAACGTCGCCCGCATGAGCAGCTTGCTGGCGGGTCTGCCGCTGGAGGTGCCCGGTGTCACGCTCAACCGCCTGTGTGGTTCTGGCTTGGATGCCGTGGGCACGGCGGCGCGGGCCATCAAGGCGGGCGAGGCCGGTTTGATGATCGCGGGCGGCGTGGAGAGCATGAGCCGTGCACCGTTTGTCATGCCCAAAGCCGAGACGGCGTTTTCACGGGCCAACGCGGTGTATGACACCACCATCGGTTGGCGCTTTGTCAACAAGCTGATGAAGGCCCAGTACGGGGTGGATTCCATGCCCGAGACGGCAGAAAACGTTGCGCAAGATTTCAAGATTGAGCGCGAGGCGCAAGACCGCATGGCACTGGACAGCCAGTTGAAAGCGGTGGCCGCCATCCAGGCCGGTCATCTGGCACGCGAAATTTGCCCGGTCAGCATCCCGCAGAAAAAAGGTGACCCTGTTGTGGTCGATACCGATGAACACCCCCGCGCCACCACCCTGGAGGCGCTGGCCCGCCTCAAGGGCGTGGTGCGGCCTGACGGCAGCGTGACGGCGGGCAATGCCAGCGGGGTGAACGATGGGGCTTGCGCCTTGCTGCTGGCCGATGAAGCCACCGCCAACCGGCAGGGGCTGACCCCCAAAGCGCGTGTGGTGGGCATGGCCACGGCGGGCGTGGCCCCGCGCATCATGGGCATTGGCCCGGCACCGGCCACGCAAAAGGTGCTGGCACTTACCGGGCTCACGCTGGCGCAACTGGATGTGATTGAGCTGAACGAAGCCTTCGCAGCCCAAGGTTTGGCCGTGCTGCGCCTGCTGGGCCTGCCCGACGATGACGAGCGCGTCAACGCTTGGGGTGGTGCCATTGCACTGGGCCACCCGCTGGGGGCCAGCGGTGCGCGCTTGGTGACCACCGCAGTCAACCGCCTGCACGCCACGGGCGGGCGCTACGCGCTGTGCACCATGTGCATTGGCGTGGGCCAGGGCATTGCCCTGGTGATCGAGCGCGTCTGAGCGCGCGGTTTGGCCTCAGCCCAGCCCGGCTGCCGTGCGCAGGGCTTGGGCTTTGTCGGTGCGTTCCCAGGTGAATTCGGGCTCTTCGCGACCAAAGTGGCCGTAGGCGGCGGTTTTTTGGTAGATGGGGCGCAGCAGATCCAGCATCTGGATGATGCCTTTGGGTCGCAGGTCAAAGTGCTCGTTGACCAGCGCGGCAATGCGTTCGTCAGGGATGACACCCGTGCCTTCGGTATAGACCGTCACGTTCATCGGTTTGGCCACACCAATGGCGTAGGCCACTTGGATTTGGCACTGCTTGGCCAGCCCAGCGGCCACGATGTTTTTGGCCACGTAGCGCGCGGCGTAAGCGGCGGAACGGTCCACCTTGCTGGGGTCTTTGCCGCTGAACGCCCCGCCGCCGTGCGGGCAGGCACCGCCGTAGGTGTCCACAATGATCTTGCGCCCGGTCAAGCCGCAGTCGCCTTGTGGGCCACCAATCACAAAACGCCCAGTGGGGTTGATGAGGTAGCGGGTGTTTTGCAGCCAAGCCTTGGGCAGCACGGGTTTGATGATGTCTTCAATGACGGCCTCAATGAAGCTGCTCTTCATCTTGGTGGCGGTTTCGGATTGATCTGGGCTGTGCTGGGTGGACAGCACCACGGTGTCGATGCTGTGCGGCTTGCCGTCCACATAGCGCATGGTGACTTGGCTCTTGGCATCAGGCCGCAGGAAGGGCAGGCGACCATCCTTGCGCAACTGCGCTTGGCGCTCCATCAAGCGGTGGGCGTAGTAAATGGGTGCGGGCATTAGTTCCGGCGTTTCGTCGCAGGCGTAGCCAAACATCAGGCCCTGGTCACCCGCACCGATGTTCAGGTAGTCGTCGGACGCATGATCCACGCCCTGCGCAATGTCGTTGCTCTGCTTGTCGTAGCAGACCATGACAGCGCAGCCTTTGTAGTCAATGCCGTACTCGGTGTTGTCGTAACCGATGCGCTTGATCGTGTCGCGTGCGGTTTGAATGTAGTCCACATGCGCGTTGGTGGTGATCTCGCCCGCCAGCACCACCAAGCCGGTGTTGGTCAGCGTCTCGGCGGCCACGCGGCTGCGTGGGTCTTGCGTGAAGATGGCATCCAAGATGGCATCGGAAATCTGGTCAGCCACCTTGTCGGGGTGGCCTTCAGAGACGGATTCGGATGTGAAGAGGAAGTCGTTCGCCATATAAACTCCAAGGTGGTTGGTTCGGCGTTGCCGGCTTGGGTTCGGCGAACGCTTTAGCGGCATTGTTGAATCGCCCCGCAATTAGTTCAGTAACTCGGCGATGGGCCGTATTTTAGGACAAGCTTTGCGCCCCATGTCGGCACCGTTCTTTACATGAATACCTTGATCCGTCTGCTTTTTCTGTTGCTGAGTCGCTGCCCTTTGCCGCTGCTGCACGCGCTGGGCTGGTGCTTGGGCTGGGCAAGCTTTGTGGTGTCGCGGCGTTACCGCCGTCGCCTGCTCGACAACGTGCGCCAAGCGGGTTTCTCGCGGCGCGTGGCACTGGCTTCGGTGGGCGAGGCGGGCAAGATGGTGGCTGAACTGCCCCGCCTGTGGCTGGGGCCGCCAGTGCCGGTGGCTTGGGAAGGGGTGGCTCCTATTGAGGCGGCGCAGGCGCATGGCGCAGGGGTGCTGTACCTGACCCCGCACTTGGGCTGCTTCGAGATCACGGCGCAGGTGCTGGCCCAGCGCTTCGGGCAGACCATGCCCATTACCGTGCTGTACCGCCCAGCCCGTCAGCCTTGGTTGCGTGCGCTGGTGGCCCAGGCACGCAACCGGCCCGGCTTGCAGACGGCACCCACCACGCTGGCTGGGGTCAAGCAGTTGATCAAGGCGCTCAAGGCTGGGCAGGCCGTGGGGTTGCTACCCGACCAAGTGCCCCCCGTGGGGCAGGGGGTGTGGGCTCCATTTTTTGGCCGCGATGCCTACACCATGACCCTCTCGGCCCGTTTGGTGCACAGCGCGCGCGCGCAGCCCGTACTGATCTGGGGCGAGCGATTGAGCTGGGGACGGGGCTTTTTGGTGCATGTCAGACCGTTTGACCCCACGAACCAAGCCCCCTTAGCCACCGATGCGACCTTGGCGGCGCGGCAGATCAACCAAGCCATGGAGGCGCTGGTGCGTGAATGTCCGCAGCAATACCTCTGGTCGTACGCCCGCTACAAGCAGCCGCCGCGCGCCCTGGCGCAGGATGCCGCGCCTCCAGCGTCCGCGCCCACGCCCTGATTTATTCTCTGTTTCTTGTTCTATGCCCAAGCCCTCACAGACTCCTGACACGGCCAGCCACCACGCCAGCTGGACTGACCGCCTCGGCCTTGGCTTCATGCGCTTGCTGGCGCACTGGCCGCTGCCCTGGGTGCGTGCGCTGGGCTGGTTGGGTGGTCAGGTGCTGCATCTGGTGGCGGTGCGTCGGCGGCGCATTGCGCAAATCAACTGGGCGCTGTGTTTTCCGCAAGACAGTCCAGCGCAGTGTCGGCGGGCGGTGCGGCAGCATTTTGTGTATTTCATGCAGGCTTGGTTGGATCGCAGCTGGCTGTGGGAAGGCGATGAAGCCACGGCGCGTGCCCGCCTGCGGCTGGTGGGCGCTGCGCATGAACTCGATGGTTCTGAGCGCACGGTGGTGTTTGCCCCTCACTTTGTGGGCTTGGATGCCGGGGGCACGGCGCTGGCGCTGTGGACGAAACGTGCTTTTTCCAGCGTCTATGCCGAACAGGCCAATGTGGCGGTGGACCGCTGGATTCGTGCGGGGCGCTTGCGTTATGGCACGGTCAAGCTGGTCAGTAAAAACCAGGGCTTGCGCCCGGTGGTGCAAGCCGTTCGGGCGGGGCAGGTGCTGTACCTCTTGCCCGACATGGACATGGGGGCTTCGGAGTCGGTCTTTGTGCCGTTTTTTGGTGTGACGGCAGCCACTGTGCCCACACTGCCGCGCATTGCCCGGCTGGGGCAGGCCAAGGTGGTGCCTGTCATCAGCCGCATCACCCCGCAAGGCTACGATGTGGAAGTGCTGCCCGCTTGGTCTGACTACCCCGGCCCGGATGCGCTGGCCGACACGGCGCTGATGAACCAGCGTCTGGAAGCCATGATCCAGACCATGCCCGAGCAGTATTACTGGGTGCACAAACGCTTCAAGACCCGGCCCGCTGGAGAGCCCAAGGTTTACAACGGGCTTTGAGGGCTGGCTTCTGTGGCGGGTGGACTGTCGGCGGGCTGTTGCGCCGTATGCGTCCACTGCCACAGCGTTTGGGCCAGCGTGTCGATCCCTTGTTTGTTCAGGGCTGAAAACAGCATGGCCTCGCCGCCGCCACATTGCAGGCGGGCAATCGACAGCGCTTTGGCCGCTTCGGTGCGGTTGAGCTTGTCGGCCTTGGTCAGCAGCACCAGCAGCTTCAGTCCGTTTTGGACTCTGGGGCGGATCACATCCAGCAGGACTTCGTCCAGTTCGGTCATGCCTAAGCGGGGGTCAATCAGCAGCACCACCGCCGTCAGGTTACGGCGCGTCATGAGGTAGTTGCTCATCACCCGCTGCCAGCGCAACTTGGCCTCTTGAGGCACAGCGGCGTAGCCATAACCGGGCAGATCGGCCAGTACGGCATCGGTCACGCCCTGTTTACCCAAAGCAAACAGGTTGATGCTTTGTGTGCGCCCCGGTGTCTTGGAGGCAAAGGCCAAGCGTTTTTGCTGCGTCAGCGTGTTGATGCAGGTGGATTTGCCCGCATTGGAGCGGCCAACAAAGGCAATTTCGGGTTGATCCAGCGCGGGCAGATGGGCCAGTTGTGGGGCTGTGGTCAGAAAACGTGCCGTGTGCAGCCAAGCATGGGCTGTCTTGGCATCGGTGGGTTCACGGGGTGTGGGTGTGGGGGCTGGAGTAGGGTGTTGGGTCATTTGGGGGTTTTCCCGATGCGGCATTGTAAAATCCGGCTGTTTGAGTCAAGCCACTGCGAACCCTTTTAACCGAACTCGTCGCCACCGACGACAGCCCAGTCATGAAATTGCCCGCCTCGCTCCTTTGCGCCGCTGCCGCTGCAGCCTTGTCGTTCAGTGCCCATGCCCAGTCGGCCAAGCCCGATCTGGCCAAAGGTGCGGCCTTGTATGGTCAGGTCTGTGTGGCCTGCCATGCTGCCGATGGCAATTCCACCACGCCCGCCAACCCGGTACTGGCCCAGCAGCATCCCGAGTACTTGGTCAAGCAGTTGCAAGAATTCAAGTCGGGCAAGCGAGACAACGCCATCATGAAGGGCTTTGCCTCTGCGCTTTCCGATGAAGACATGCGCAACGTCGCCTACTGGCTGGCCGACCAGAAGTCCAAAGGCGGTTTTGCCCAAGAAAAAGACTTGGTGCGTCTGGGTGAGCGCATTTACCGTGGCGGCATTGCTGACCGCCAGATTGCGGCCTGTGCTGGTTGCCACAGCCCCAACGGTGCCGGTATTCCCGCGCAGTACCCACGCTTGGCCGGTCAGCATGCCGACTACACCTCGACCCAGTTGAAGGCCTTCCGCAGTGGTGAACGCAAAAACAATGCGCAGATGACAGGCGTAGCCGCCAAAATGAACGACCGCGAAATCAAGGCGGTCGCTGACTACATTGCCGGTCTGCGCTGAGTTGCTGGTTGCGTCAAACCCTTGCGTGGGGTGGGTTCATATAAGTGTTTGTTGATATTTTCGTCACAATAACGGGCTTGCTAACGGGCCTGCTTTGGTGCACCTGATACGGAACCCCTGACGAAAGATCGCATCACAAGGGGCGGTTTCTGGACACAGCCAGATCCGCCCCTTTTTGCTGTCCGTGCCTTTTTTATTTTTTTCGATTCCATGACCGCTTCCACACAAGGCATGCAGCTCAGAACCGGCTCCCGCTGGCTCAGTGAGATGGTCGAGCTGCTGTCATCCATGCGTTTTGCCATTTCGCTGCTGACGGTGATTTGCATTGCTTCGGTCATCGGCACGGTGGTCAAGCAGCATGAGCCGTTCAACAACTACGTCAACCAGTTTGGCCCTTTCTGGGCCGATGTGTTTGCCAGTGCCAGCCTGTTTTCGGTGTACAGCGCTTGGTGGTTTCTGCTGATTTTGGCTTTCTTGGTCATCAGCACCAGCCTGTGCATTGTGCGCAACACGCCCAAAATCTTGGCGGATTTCAAGGCGTACAAAGAGAACATCCGCGAACAGAGCCTCAAAGCCTTCCCCAGCCGTGCAGAGGCGGTATTGTCTGAAACCCCTGAGACAGCCGCTCACCGCATAGGGCAGTCCTTGCTGGCCGCTGGTTGGAAGGTGAAGTTGCAATCGCGTGACACAACGGCGGGCACGGGCTGGATGGTGGCGGCCAAAAAAGGTGCTGCCAACAAAGTGGGTTACTTGGCCGCGCACAGTGCGATTGTGCTGGTCTGTATTGGTGGCTTGCTCGATGGCGATTTGATCGTTCGGGCGCAGATGCTCTTCAACGGCAAGACTCCGTTCACCGGCGGTGGACTCATTGCCGACGTGCCCCAGCAGCACCGCCTGTCGTCCAGCAACCCCACATTCCGGGGCAATCTGCTGGTCACCGAAGGCACGACAGCCAGCACGGCCATTCTGGCGCAGCCCACGGGCGTGATTCTGCAAGACCTGCCGTTTTCAGTAGAGCTGAAAAAGTTCATCGTCGAGTATTACGACACCGGCATGCCCAAGCTGTTTGCCAGCGACATCGTGATCCATGACCATGAAACCGGTGAGAAGAAGGATGCCCGTGTGGAGGTCAACCACCCGGCCAGTCATCGGGGCATCAACATTTACCAGTCCAGCTTTGACGATGGCGGTTCGCGCGTCACCTTGCAACAGGTGCCTATCAACGGAGGCACACAAACCGCTGAGGTGTCTGGCGTGATTGGCGGTAGCAGCGTACTGACCAACGACCATGGCGGGAAAATCACGCTGGAATACACCGGCCTGCGTGTCATCAACGTGGAAAACTTCTCCAACGTGGCGGGCGCTTCCGGGGCCGATGTGCGTCAGGTGGACTTGCGCACCTCCATTGAGAGCCATCTGGGCTCTGGGCACAAAACCGTGACCGAAAAAGTGTTGCGCAACATCGGCCCCAGCATCACCTACAAGCTGCGTGATGCGGCGGGCCAAGCGGTTGAATACAACAACTACATGCTGCCCGTTGAGATCAACGGTGCCCGCATGTACCTGCTGGGCATGCGCGAGACCCCCTCGGAGCCCTACCGCTATTTGCGCATTCCGGCAGACGACCAAGACGGTCTGGAGGGCTTCGTGCGCTTGCGTGCGGCGCTGGCAGACCCCGCGTTGCGCGACCAGGCGATTCGTCGCTATGCCGTCTCGGCGGTCGAAGGCGGACGTGCAGAACTGGCGCAGGCGCTGGAGGCTTCGGCCAGTCGCGCCTTGAATCTGTTTGCTGGAGCCGAAGCGGTGGCTGTTGACCCCGCCCGTTCCGGCGGCGTGAATTCGGTTCGTGGTGGTTTGCAGGCGGTCTCGGCGTTTTTGGAGCGCAATGTGCCCGAAGCCGAACGCGAGCGTGCCGGGGATGTGCTGGTGCGCATTCTGAATGGCACCCTGCTGGAGCTGATGCAGTTGAGCCGCGAGCGTGCTGGGCTGCCCGTTTTGCCCTTGAACGAGACCACGCAACGCTTCATGGCGCTGTCGGTGGTCAGCCTGAGCGATTCGTTTTTCTATCCCGCGCCGATGGCGTTCAAGCTCAAGGGCTTTGAGCATGTACAGGCCAGCGTGTTTCAAGTGGCACGCGCACCCGGACAAAACATCGTCTACCTAGGTTGTCTGTTGCTGATTTTGGGCGTTTTTGCCATGCTGTATGTCCGCGAACGCCGCCTCTGGGTGTGGCTGGCACCGCAGGACGGCCTGTCCTCGCAAGCCCAGATGGCGCTGTCGTCTAACCGCAAGACGATGGAGTCAGACCAAGAGTTTGATGTCTTGAAGAGTCAATTGCTGAAGGTGAATCCATGAACACGATGACTGCAAACCGCACCATTGAGCTGAAAAAACAAGGCTCAGGCGAAACAGCGAGCTACTTTGCCCGCCGCGACCTCTGGGACTGGCTCTTTGCCGCTGCCCTGGTTTTGGGGGCTGTGTGGGCTTTTGTGCAATACAACCATGCCATGAACGGCTACGAAAAAGCCATTCTCGTTGGCTGTGTGCCCTTCATGGCATGGCTGGGCTGGTTCTGGCGACCGTTGCGTCTGCTCTCGGCGGTGGTGGCTGCGCTGGCTTTGCTGGGTATCTGGCAGTACCAAGTGCCGGGTGCTGGAGCCGACTTGGCGCGTGCGGATCAGGTCTTCTTGCTCAAGTATTTTCTGTCTAGCCAGTCGGCTATTTTGTGGATGAGCATGCTGTTCTTCATGAGCACGCTTTTCTACTGGTTGGGCATGCTGACCCGTGCGGGTGAGACTTTTGAGGTACTGGGCTCGCGCATGGCCTGGGCGGCGGTGACCTTGGCGCTGGTGGGTACGCTGGTGCGCTGGTACGAAAGCCACCAGATTGGCCCAGACATTGGCCACATTCCGGTGAGCAATTTGTACGAAGTCTTCGTGCTGTTTTGCTGGATGACGACGCTGTTTTACCTGTACTACGAAGACAGCTACAAAACCCGCGCCATGGGGGCGTTTTCGATGCTGGTGGTCAGTGCTGCGGTGGGTTTTCTGCTCTGGTACACCTTGGTGCGTGAAGCCCATGCCATTCAGCCGCTGGTGCCCGCCCTGCAAAGCTGGTGGATGAAGGTGCACGTGCCGGCCAACTTTGTGGGCTATGGCACGTTTGCCATTGCGGCCATGCTGGCGTTTGCCTACCTCATCAAGCAAAGTGCCACGGAAACCCGTTGGTACAAACTGGCTCCCCTGTGGTTGCTGGGCATTGTGTTGTGCCTGGAGCCGCTGGTGTTTCGCCAGTCGGCCATGGAAAAGGGCGGCAGCTACTGGTTTGTGTACTTTGGTGTGTCAGCGTTGGTGGTTGCCACGATTTTGCTGAGCCGCCGCCGCATCGCCGAACGCCTGCCCAGCTTTGAAGTGCTTGATGATGTGATGTACAAGGCCATTGCCGTGGGCTTTGCCTTTTTCACCATTGCCACTGTGTTGGGGGCGCTGTGGGCTGCCGAAGCCTGGGGTGGCTACTGGAGCTGGGACCCCAAAGAAACCTGGGCCTTGATCGTGTGGTTGAACTATGCGGCTTGGTTGCACATGCGCCTGATGAAGGGCCTGCGCGGTACGGTTGCCGCTTGGTGGGCGCTGGTGGGGCTGGCTGTGACGACGTTTGCTTTCTTGGGGGTGAACATGTTCCTCTCGGGCTTGCACAGTTACGGTGAGCTGTGACGCGGCTGGAGGCCCAACATGCGCATTCACCTGAACCACAACGGGTATTCGCACCCTGTCCCGAGTGAGATCACACCCGTTGCCCTCTACATGAGGCGGCGTGAGCTGTTGCAGCAGCTGGCGCTGGGGGCTGCGGGCATGTCAATGACCAGTTGGGCCGCACGCGATGCTTGGGCGCAGACCACCCCGCGCCCTAACCGGCTGGCCGCGCTGCCCGGTGTGCGTTCTGCGGTGCCCGGTGCACTGACCACCGATGCACTGACGCGCTACGAGCATGTCACCACCTACAACAATTTCTACGAATTCGGCACCGACAAGGCAGACCCCGCCGCCTACGCCCAGGCCATGAAAACCCGGCCCTGGACGGTGTCGGTCGAGGGCTTGGTGCAGAAACCCAAAATTTGGGATCTGGACGACCTGCTCAAGCTGGCTCCTATGGAGGAGCGCATTTACCGCCTGCGCTGCGTCGAGGGCTGGTCGATGGTGATTCCGTGGGTGGGCTATTCGCTGTCCGCACTCATTCAACAGGCGCAGCCTTTGGGCAGCGCGAAGTATGTGGAATTCGTTACCCTGGCCGATCCCAAAGCCATGCGCGGGCTGGCTTATGGCGGGCTGGACTGGCCTTACACCGAGGGCTTGCGGCTGGACGAGGCCATGCACCCCCTGACCTTGCTGGCGTTTGGCTTGTATGGCGAGGTGCTACCCAACCAGAGTGGTGCGCCACTGCGTTTGGTGGTGCCGTGGAAATACGGTTTCAAGAGTGGCAAGTCGCTGGTCAAAATCCGTTTCACCGACAAGCAGCCCCGCACGGCCTGGAATGGGGCTGCCCCGCAGGAGTACGGCTTCTACTCCAACGTCAACCCTGACGTGCCGCACCCCCGCTGGAGCCAAGCTACCGAGCGGCGCATTGGTGACGAAGGAGGCTTGTTCGCCAAACGTCGCAAGACCCTGCTGTTCAACGGCTACGAACCCCAAGTAGGCAGCTTGTACGCGGGCATGGACTTGCGCAAGTTCTATTGATGCCAACCGTGGGCCGGGCCTTGCAGCCCTGGGTGCACCGCAGCCTGATGCATCCGCTGGCCAAACCCGGCCTGTGTGTGCTGCTGAGCCTGCCCGCGTTGTACTTGGTCTGGGCCGCACTGGCTGACCAGCTCGGTGCCAACCCAGCCGAGGCCTTGATCCGCTCCTTGGGCGACTGGAGCCTGCGTGCTTTGGTGCTGGCGCTGGCAGTCACGCCGCTGCGGGTTGTGACGGGCTGGCATGTCTTGGCACGGTTTCGGCGTTTGCTGGGTTTGTCGGTGTTTGCCTATGCCTGCTTGCACCTGCTGGCCTATGTTTGGTTGGACATGGGCTGGGATGTGACGGCGGTGTGGCGTGATGTGGTCAAGCGCCCCTTCATCACCGTGGGCATGCTGGCGTTTACCATTTTGCTGGCGCTGGCGCTGACTTCGTTCAATGCCGCGGTGCGGATGCTGGGTGCGCGGCGCTGGCAGCAGTTGCACCGCAGTGTGTATGCCGTCGCCGTGCTGGCGGTGCTGCATTTTTTCTGGATGCGCAGCGGCAAAAACGACTTTGCCGATGTGGCGCTGTACGCCGCCATGCTGGCCGCCTTGTTGGTCTGGCGGCTGTGGCGGCGTAGCAAAAGCGGGTCGTCAGGCTAGCAGGGTTTCCAGCCGCATTTGGTCTAGCGTGCTTTCGCGGGCGCGGATCAGGGTGGCGGTTTCGCCGTCCACCAGCACCTCGGCGGCGCGTCCGCGGGTGTTGTAGTTGCTGGCCATGCTCATGCAGTAAGCACCCGCCGACAGCACCGCCAGCCGGTCGCCCGGTTGCACGGCCAGTTCTCGGTCACGGCCCAGCCAGTCGCCGCTTTCGCACACCGGGCCTACCACGTCCCAGGTTTGCGCGGGGGCGTTGCGTGGCAGCAGCGGCACGATGCGGTGGTAGGCTTGGTACATGGTCGGGCGGGGCAGGTCGTTCATGGCCGCATCCACGATCAAGAATTGTTTTTGCTCGCCAGGCTTGAGGTACAGCACCTCGGTCAGGCACACCCCAGCGTTGCCTACCAGCGAGCGACCAGGCTCGATCACGATTTTGCGACCACCAAACCCCCGTGCATCCAGCTTGCCCAGCAGGGCTTGCCACAGCGCATCGGCAGCGGGCGGGGTGTCTTGTTGGTAGTCAATACCCAGGCCGCCGCCAAAGTCGATGTGTGCAATGGGTACTCCGGCGGCTTCAATGGCTTGTACCAAGTCCAGAATCCGATCCATCGCATCCAGGTACGGCCCGGCTTGCGTGATTTGCGAACCAATATGGCAGTCAATGCCCACGACGCGCAGGCCGCTGCACGAAGCGGCGTAGCGGTAGGTAGCCACCACCTCTTCGTGGGCAATACCGAATTTGTTGCCCTTGAGCCCGGTGGAGATGTAGGGGTGGGTTTGCGCGTCCACGTTCGGGTTCACGCGCACGCTGACGGGCGCACGCAGGCCCATGTCGCGTGCCACCCGATCCAGCACCTCCAGTTCGGCACGGCTCTCCACATTGAAGCAGCCAATGCCCACATCCAGCGCACGCCGCATCTCAGCAGGGGTTTTGCCCACGCCAGAGAAGATGATTTTTTCGGGGGCCACACCAGCGGTCAGGGCGCGCTCCAGTTCGCCGCCGGACACAATGTCCAGCCCACAACCGGCACGCACCAAGGTTTGCAGCACCGCCAGGGTGGCGTTGGCTTTCATGGCGTAGCAAATCAGGTGCGCGCGCCCGCTGAGCCCGCGTTGGTAGGCGCTGAGCGCGCCGAGCATGGCGGCCTTGCTGTACACAAACAAGGGTGTGCCGTGTTGCCGGGCCAGCGCATCCAGCGACAGGCCCTCGACCATCAGTTGGCCATTCGACCAGGTGAAATGAGGCGGCAAGGCCACCGGGGCACCGTCAAAAGCAGAAGACATAGGGGAGTATGGAGCCACAAAAATGAGCAGCCCGTGGCGGACTGGATGAAATAGGGTGCTTCAGCGGGTAGGCTGAGCGGTGACGGAAGCGATTTTTTTAGGGGGCGTGCAAACATTCGCTCTGGGGACGGTGGTGGCCTTGGGCTGGGTAGCGGGTAGAAACAGCGGCCCCTTCTGCCCGCACCCCGTCAGCAACAACCCGATAACGATCAGGGCAGCCCCCGCAAAGGAGCGCCCAGCGCGGGGTGTGCAACCTAAAATCTTTGGCGTTTCCAACATGGGTTCATTGTAATGACTGATATTGAATTTCTTGACTTTGCCGAAGCCTTGCTCAAGGCGGTTGAAAGCCACTGTGACCGCATCAACGAAACCACCGATGCCGACATCGACAACCAGCGTGTGGGCGGCATGATCACCCTAACGTTTCACAACCGCAGCCAGATCGTCATCAACTTACAAAAACCCCTGCACGAAGTCTGGTTGGCGGCCCGTGCTGGGGGCTTTCATTACCGGTACAACGGTCAAGCGTGGCTCGACACCAAAAACCAGACCGAGTTCTTTCAAGACCTGTCGCGCCACGCCAGCACACAGGCTGGCATGGCCCTGAATTTCACTGCTTGAACTGGTTGACGATCTCCCGGCGGTCTTCGGGGCTGATCTTGGGCGTTTCAGCCTCAGCACCCGGCGTGGCCTGAACCGGTTGTCCCTCGTTGCGGTCGTGGGCTTCAGTGGCTTGCATGCCAATCGTCGGCACGTGTTGCCCTGGCCCAAATTCCTCAAAATACCAGTCACCCCCTGCCTGAATCACACCCGCAGGGGGGCTGTATTCGGCCACCGGCACGTTTTTGAGGGCCTCGGCCATGTACTGAATCCAGATGGGCAGACTCAGGCCACCGCCTGTCTCGCGGCTGCCCAGGTTGCGTGGTGTGTCATAACCTACCCACACCGCAGCCACCACCGACGGCTGGTAGCCCACAAACCACGCATCGACCGCGTCGTTGGTGGTGCCGGTTTTGCCATACAAATCAGGCCGCTTGAGCTGGCCTTGTGCCCTGGCGGCTGTGCCCGAGCGGGTGATTTCTTGCAACAGACTGCTCATCACAAAGGCATTGCGTGCGTCAATCGCCCGTCGCGCTTCGTCCAGCGTGACGGCTGGCGCTTCGTACAACACCTGACCTTTGTGGTCTTGCACCCGCGTGATGAGCTGTGCGCCTACCCGGTAGCCACCGTTGGCAAACACCGCATAACCCAGCGCCATCTGCATGGGTGTGACCGAGCCCGCCCCCAGCGCCATGGTGAGGTAGGGTGGGTGCTTGTCTGCCTCAAACCCGAAACGGGTGACCCAATCTTGTGCGCTTTGCGTGCCCACCAACTCCAGTATGCGAACAGACACCATGTTTTTCGACTTGGCCAGCGCCCGGCGGACCGTCATCGGCCCCTCAAACTGACCGTCGTAGTTCTTGGGTTCCCAGGCTTTGGAGCCGGTGTCGGTGGCGCTGTAAAGAATGGGTGCGTCGTTGACCACGGTGGATGGCGAAACGCCCTTTTCCAGCGCAGCCGAATAGATGAAGGGCTTGAAGCTGGAGCCAGGTTGTCGCCAAGCCTGGGTAACGTGATTGAACTTGTTTTTCCGGAAGTCAAACCCGCCCACCATGGCGCGTACCGCACCTGTGCTGGGGTGCAGCGCTACCAGCGCCGACTCCACTTCGGGCACTTGGGTGATGCGCCATCCCTGCTGTCCGGTCTGCACGACGCGGATCACGGCACCTGGGCGCAGCCTGACTTTGTCCGACGCTTTGTCAGACAGCCCAGATTGCACAGGTTTGAGCCCATCGCCGCTGATCTCGAAAGGCTCACCGTTCTGGCGCACAGCCACCACACTGCGCGGGTTGACCGACAGCACCACGGCAGAGAGCAAATCGTCCTGATCTGGGTGATCGTTCAAGACTTGGTCAATCGCCTCATCACGGGCGCTGGGGTCGGCGGGCAAGTCGATGAAACTTTCTGGCCCACGGTACACCTGCCGCCGCTCAAACTCCAGAATGCCCGAGCGCACCGCCCGGTAGGCGGCTTCCTGCTCACGGCCGATCACGCTGGTGGTCACCGTCAGGCCCCGCGTGTAAGCCGCATCACCGTACTGCGCCACGATGGCCTGACGCACCAGTTCGGCAGCGAATTCGGCATGCAGGGTGCGTTGTGGACTCTGTGCCCGCAGATGCAGAGGCTCCTGCTTGGCCGCCTCGGCTTGCGCGGGTGTGATGAAGCCGTTTTCCAGCATGCGGTCAATGATGTGCAACTGCCGGATGCGCGCCCGCTTGGGGTTGCTGATGGGGTTGTAGGCCGATGGGGCCTTGGGCAAGCCTGCCAGCATGGCTGCTTCGGCCACCGTCACATCTTGCAAGGGCTTGCCGAAATAGATTTGCGACGCGCTGGCAAAACCGTAGGCCCGATGACCCAGAAAAATCTGGTTCATGTAGATCTCTAGGATCTGCTCCTTGGACAGCACATGCTCCAGCTTGAAGGTCAGCAACACCTCGTAAATTTTGCGGGTGTAGCTTTTTTCGGAAGACAGGTACACATTGCGCGCCACCTGCATGGTGATGGTCGAAGCCCCCTGGCTCTTGGACTGCCCTAGGTTGGCCAGTGCAGCTCGCAGCATGCCCCGGTAGTCCACACCGCTGTGTTCAAAAAAACGGGCATCTTCGATCGCCAGCACCGCGTTCTTCATCA
Organism: Pseudomonadota bacterium; assembly: GCA_041192045.1. GTDB lineage: Bacteria > Pseudomonadota > Gammaproteobacteria > Burkholderiales > Burkholderiaceae_C > Hydrogenophaga. The sequence continues at coordinate 17,632 of JBEENR010000004.1, forward strand.
CCGCCGGAATATCGTCATAGCGCAGCAAAGAGCGCCGTTCTTCGCCAAACTCACTCATCAGCTGCCCATCGGCTGTCACCACGCGCAGGGGCAGTTTGGGGCGGTAGTCGGTCAGGTGCGCCACATCCGGCAGGTTGGGGTAAGCCATGGCCAGTGCCATGCCGATGACCAGCATCACCACCATCACACCTGCTGCCAGCAGACCGGATAGGGCGACAAGCCAGCGCACCAGTTTGCGTGGACGCTGCTTCAGTAGGCCCTGTGGACGATGCGGCTCAGGGGTGTTGGTGGCTGGAGTGGACATGCGTCAAGGACTGGTGGCGGTTGCGCATTATAAAAATCCGACCGCCTACCTGCCTGTAAGGCAAAGGAATTAATCAAATTCCTGAAGTTTCTTTGCTGTGACGGCGTAAAAATCCGGGTCACGCAAAAAACTTGCTGCTAGCATTCGCCTGCTTGAGCTGTTTGTCGATGTGCTCATGCCATTCAAAAACTCGCGGATGCTGAGAGCACCGTCATTTTCTGGGGACCGTCTTGATCTCACTGGGGTCGTTATTCAGTCGAGAACCAGCACCGCTGCTGGGCATTGACATCAGCTCGTCCAGCGTCAAGCTGGTGGAGTTGGGTCGTCTGCGCACGGGTGAACTGGTGCTGGAGCATTGCGCCATCGAGCCGCTGGAGTCGGGCTGGATCAGCGACGGCAACATCGAAAAGTTCGACGAAGTCGCCGAGGCCCTGCGCCGGCTGCTGCGCAAGAGCGGCACCAGGACCAAAAACGTGGCCATGGCGCTGCCGGCATCGGCGGTCATCACCAAAAAAATCATCCTGCCCGGTGGCCTACCCGACAAAGAGCTGGAGGCGCAGGTCGAGTCTGAAGCCAACCAGTACATTCCCTTCTCGCTCGATGAGGTGAGCCTAGACTTTTGCGTCATTGGCCCCAACGCCAACGCGCCCGGTGACATTGATGTTCTCATCGCCGCTTCACGCAAAGAAAAAGTCTCGGATCGGCAAGGTTTGGCCGAAGCTGCCGGACTCAAGCCCGTCATCATGGATGTCGAGTCCTACGCATCGCGCATGGCGGCGGGGCGCGTCATCGCCAAGCTGCCTAACCAGGGGCAGGACTTGCTGGTTGCTTTGTTTGAGGTCGGGGCGCTGACCACCAGCATGCAGGTTCTGCGCAACGAAGAAGTGCTCTACGAGCGCGATCAGAACTTCGGCGGTGCGCAGCTGACCCAGCTGCTGGTGCGGCAGTACGGGTTTTCTGCCGACGAAGCTGAAGCCAAGAAGCGCTCAGGCGATCTGCCCGCTGACTACCCGACAGCCGTCATGGCACCATTTATCGATAGTCTGTCGCAAGAAATTGGCCGCGCCTTGCAGTTTTTCTTCACCAGCACGCCACACCACAAAATCGACCACATTTTGCTGGCCGGAGGCAGTTCTGGGCTGACTGGCATGACCGGTGCTGTCACCCACCAGACCTCGTTTCCCTGTGCAGTGATCAATCCGTTTGATGGCATGGAAATTGCCCCTGCGGTGCCGGCCCGAAAAGTTTCCCGCGAAGGCCCTTCTTACCTGACCGCCACCGGACTGGCTTTGCGGAGGTTCATCGCATGATCCTGATCAACCTGCTGCCGCACCGGGAAGCAGCGCGCAAACGTCAGAAAGAACTGTTCTTCGTCCACATCGGCCTGGCCGTTCTGCTCGGGGGTGCGATTGCTGGTGCCGTTTACACCTGGTATCAAGGTCAGATTGCAGCGCAACAAGACCGCAACAATTTCCTGCAACGCGAAATTGCGAAACTGGACATTGAAATCAAGGACATTGCCAGTTTGCAACGCGAAATTGCCTCGTTGCGTGCCCGCCAGACCGCTGTGGAAGCCTTGCAAGGCGACCGCAACCTGCCCGTACACCTGTTGCAAGAGTTGGTCATGCAGCTCCCCGATGGTATTTATCTCAGCAGCATGAAGCAGGACAACCAGAACGTCCTGCTGGTGGGCGTGGCACAGTCGCAGGAGCGGGTTTCTGAATTGCTGCGCAATCTGGGCAATAACAGCACCTGGCTGACCCGCCCCGAACTGGTGGAGATTGTGTCGTCGAACGTGGCGGTATCCAGCCGGGAGCAGCGCAGGGTATCCAATTTCACCATTCGGGTAGCGCTGGTCAGACCGACTTCGGAAGATCCTGCAACCGGTGCACGCTCCGCCAAACCCGTAGCAGGCAAAACGTGATGGGGGCAAGCAGCAAAATGGCCAAAATGCCTCAAATCAACTTGGATTTCAAGGCCATTCAGGATCGATTGACCGCTGAATTCGCGGGTCTGGACCCTAACGATCCGTCCTCGTGGCCGCTGATTCCGCGCAGTCTGCTGTACGTGGGGGCTTGCGTGGCGGTGGTGGCTGGATTGTGGTTTGCTTGGCTCAGTTCGGTGGATGAAGAATTGATGGCTGAACAGGCCCGCGAAGTCCAATTGCGTGAAGACTACCGCAAAAAGCTGGTGCAGGCGGTCAACTTGGATGCCCTGAAGAAACAACTGGAGCAGGTGCAACAGTACGTGAACCAGCTGGAGCGCCAGCTGCCCAGCAAAGCCGAAATGGATGCTTTGCTCTCTGACATCAACCAAGCTGGACTGGGGCGCAGTTTGCAATTCGAATTGTTCCGGCCGGGGCAGGTACTGGTCAAAGACTATTACGCCGAATTGCCGATTACGGTGCGAGTCACGGGCACTTACCACGACATTGGTTTGTTTGCCGCTGATATTGCCAACCTGTCGCGCATCGTGACCCTCAACAACCTCAGCCTGACCCCGATCAAAGACCGTGATGGCGTGCTGACCATGGATTGCACCGCCAAAACCTTCCGTTACCTCGACCCTGACGAAGTGGCGGCACAGCAAAAATCCAAAGAGGTCAAGAAGTGAAGCGCCTGAACGTATGGCTGTGGATGGGTTGGGTGGCGGCTTTGCTGGGGCTCGCTGGTTGTGGCAATTCGGAGCAGGAAGAGTTGCAAGTTTGGATGACTGCCGAACGCAACGCCATCCGGCCCCAAGTTAAGCCTATTCCAGAACCGACCAAGTTCATTCCACAAATCTACACGGCTGACCAGATGATGCCGCCATTCAGCGGCGAAAAACTCGCCAGCGTCATCGGCGGTGGCAGCAAAGTACCGGCTGCGGTCAATTCCAGCCTGATTGACCCAGAACTCAACCGCCGCCGTCAGCCCCTAGAAGCCTATCCGCTCGATACCATGACCATGGTCGGCAGCATTCTCATGCAAGGTCAATTGGTGGCTTTGGTGAAAGTCAGCAATTTGCTGTATCAGGTTCGCCCTGGTAGTTATCTGGGACAAAACTATGGGCGTGTGAACGGTGTGACGGAAACCGAAATCACACTGCGTGAAATTGTTCAAGATTCCGCCGGTGAGTGGATTGAGCGCCCAGCAGCGCTGAAGCTAGTAGAGGATGCGACGAAATGACCCAGCCCATTCAGGCACGCCACACCCCAGCATGGATTTCGCTGTCCACCTACCTGTTGCATCGGGTGTTGGGCTGTTTGCTGGTTCTGACAGCCCCTTGGGCTCAGGCGCAAAATGCCATTCAAAACATTACCGGTGGCATCCAAGGCGGTATTGAGGTCGTGCGTATTGAAACCCGTGAACCCCTTGTTGCCCCACCCACGAGTTTCAGTATCCAGAGTCCGGCCCGTATTGCGCTGGATTTTCCGGGGGTGACCAGTCAACTCGGTCGCAACGTTTTGGAACTGAATCAGGGCAACCTGCGTACGGCAAACGTGGTGCAAGCCGGTGACCGCAGCCGTGTGGTCATCAACCTGAAGCAAGCGGTGTCCTACCAGACCCGTGTGGAGGGCCGTTTTCTGATGGTGATTCTGGAGCGCGCTGAGTCCTCCAGTCTCGCACCGCCACCGCCCGCCGTGTTTGCCGAGAACCGCGCTCAAGAAACCACCCCCTTAAAAGACATCGATTTTCGCCGAGGTACTGACAACAGCGGGCGTGTGATCGTGGAGCTGACCAGCAACCAAGTCGGGGTGGATATTCGGCAACAAGGCCAGAACTTGGTGGTGGATTTCTTGAAATCCTCTTTGCCCGAGGGTTTGCGTCGTCGGCTGGATGTGAGTGATTTCGGTACGCCCGTGCAAACCATTGCCACCGCACAAAGCAACGACCGCGTGCGCATGGTCATTTCCCCCAAAGGCAACTGGGAGCATTCGGCCTACCAGAGTGACAACCAGTTTGTCCTAGAAATCCGTGAGCAGAAAATAGACCCCACCAAACTCACCCAAGGGCCGGGATACAACGGTGAAAAACTCTCACTCAATTTCCAGAATATTGAAGTCCGCTCCTTGTTGCAGGTGATTGCTGATTTCACCAACTTCAACGTGGTTACCTCCGATTCGGTGACCGGTGCCGTCACGTTGCGCCTGAAAGACGTACCCTGGGATCAAGCGCTGGACATCATTCTGCAAGCCAAAGGTTTGGGTATGCGCAAATCGGGCAATGTCCTGTGGATTGCCCCCAGAGAAGAAATTACTGCACGCGAAAAGCAGGAGCTGGAATCCCAAGCGTCGAAAGAAAGTTTGGAGTCCGTTCGCACGCAGGGCTTCCAGATGAACTATGCCAAGGCGGCAGAAATTGCCGCTCAGCTCAGCGGTGTCGGTGGGGATAATACCAGTAACAGCGCCCGTATTCTGACGGCACGAGGCAGTGTGATTGCAGAACCACGCACCAACCAACTCTTTGTCACCGACATTCCGTCCAAGCTAGAGCAAATTCAAGCCCTGATTCAGCGTTTGGATATTCCTGTGCGGCAGGTCTTGATTGAAGCGCGCATTGTGGAAGCTGATGATCGCTTTGGCCGCTCGCTTGGCGTACGTTTGGGGGGCAGCGATTTGCGGGGTGTTCGCGGTGGCGATGCCGGTTACGCTGTGGGGGGGGGTAACCGCATAGCCATTGGGGGCAGCTACAACGCCGTCAGCAGCACCACGCAAGAAAGTGTGAATGTACTCAATACGGTCAATTCTTCCTTTGTGAACCTGCCCTCTACGGGGGCTGGTGGTTTTGCACCAGCAGCGTTCGCCATTTCGTTGTTCAGTTCGGCAGCCAACCGTTTTCTGAATCTGGAAATTTCTGCATTAGAGGCCGATGGACGCGGCAAAATCGTCTCCAGTCCCCGCGTCGTGACGGCTGACCAAGTCAAGGCATTGATTGAACAGGGTACCGAATTCCCGTATCAGACCGCCAGTTCCAGTGGTGCCACGGCATTGGCGTTTCGCAAAGCCAACCTCAAGCTCGAAGTGACCCCGCAGATCACGCCCGAGGGCAGCATCATCTTGGATGTGAGCGTCAACAAAGACAGCCGAGGTGAAACCACCGCAGCGGGTATTGCCATCAACACCAAGCACGTACAGACCCAGGTGTTGGTTGAAAATGGTGGCACGGTGGTGATTGGCGGCATTTTTGAAATGCTAGAAACCGACGACAACGTCAAGGTGCCGTTGTTGGGAGATTTGCCCATTGTCGGTCATCTGTTTAAGAACCGCAGCAAGACATCCAACAAATCGGAATTGCTGGTGTTCATCACGCCCAGGGTGATTACGGATCGGGGTGTGATGCGTTGATGAAATATTTTAACTGAAATGCTTAATATTGAGGTCAAAATAATGAAAATATTGAAAATCTTCTCTTTTGTCATTTTCTTGACATTTTTATCTTCTTGTGGCGGTGGCGGTGGTAGCACTGGTAAAGTTCCCGGTGTGACAGATCCAGTTGTTACTCCAACCGTAGCGGATGCGGTGTTCGAACTGGATAAATCAACTATTGTGAATACAGGGACAGATACTGCAACCATTACAGTAACAGTGCTTGATGCCAACCGAAATGTCATGGCCGGAGTTCCCGTGAATGTGTCTCTGAGTCCCGATGGGGTTTTTAGAAAATCTGGCGGTAATGTGACTGACAGCAAAGGTCAGTTTGCTGGTCTTATCACAATTGGTGCCAACAAGGCCAACCGTGTTATTACTGCAACCGTGGTTGTTGGAACCATAACACGTGTGGCATCTGTAAGCGTTGTCGGCAGTCAGATCGTATTAACGCCGGTACCCGCTACTCCAAAACCCGGAGATGAGGTCACACTCAATATTGCGACTCGTGATAGCTCTGGTTCAGTCATTCCTAATATTTTACTGACCCTAAAAGGTACTGCGTTTCCCGAGCAAACTGCGAGGACGGATCTCTCTGGAAATGCAATCGTTAAATTTACAGCACCCGCAAAAGGTAGTTACACAATCATCGTGGATGCTTTAGGGACTGTAGTTACGAAAAATCTTGAAGTTGTGGATGGTAGCGATAGTGGTAAGCCTCCTGCCAACGGGGAGATTAGCAGCTTTTCTTTGACACCTAATCCAACCTCAATTCAGACCAATATAGCAGGTAGCACCGCAAATCGGTCAAAGTTATCTGTTAAATTTCAAGATGGTAATAATCAAGGCATTGAGAATATGCGGGTGCGCTTCGAGGTTGTACCACCCACTTTAGGGAATGGTGAGTCTATTTCTACCGGCGATTCCACAGTTTATACAGATTCTACAGGCGTTGCTGTAGCCGATTACATTGCAGGTGTGCGAAGCAGCCCCACCAATGGCGTGAAAGTACGTGCTTGTTACAGTAAAACTGATTTCTCTTCCTCGTCAGATTGTCCTAATGAAGTCGCAGCAACACTGACGGTTTCTGGAACCCCTCTCAGCATCAGTATCAGTGACAATAATTTACTTGAAAAAGGACTTGGTAATATCTCGTATATTAAAAAGTTTTTAATTCAAGTTAACGATTCTGCTGGTGTTGCTGTTAAAGACGCTATCATCAGTGCCAGTGTGGATATTACACACTATGGTAAAAGTTTGTTGTGGGGGCAAACCTATCAAGTTATACGTATCCCAAATATCAGATACATACATTCTGATTATAGCCCTTCACCTGAGCCTGCAAATGCTATTGCAGATTTACAAATCTCTACATCGCCACCTCTTGCTGGCGGAAGTATTTGGTGTTTGAACGAAGACTGGAATCGTAATGGGTTCTTGGATCAAGGTGAAGATATCAACAAAGATAGCTCAATTCAACCCAGAAAGGCGGAAATCATTGTTTCTTATGTGGGTACAAATAAAACCAACGAAAACGGACAACTTTTGCTACAAGTTAGTTATGGTCAAAACATGGGTAGATGGCTGGCTTACACGCTCAGGGTGACCACCAGTGTGGCTGGTTCTGAGGGTGATGCAGCCAAGAGCTATGTCACAGATGTATTAGAAGGTGATGTTGAAAATGGATCTTTTCTCACACCTCCGTTTGGTTCTGGCGCTTGCACTGACCCGAACTGACCCTGCCCCATGATTTCCCTCATCGGCCTGCCCGGTTCTGGCAAATCGACCGTCGGGCGGCAACTGGCACGGCGGCTGGCGTTGCCGTTTCTGGATTCTGACCAAGTGATTGAGGCCCGGCTGGGTTGCACCATCCGCGAGTTTTTTGAGCGTGAAGGTGAAAACGCATTTCGGGACCAGGAACAGGCCGTGTTGGAAGAGCTGATCCGAGGTGGCGCGGCGGTGCTTTCCACGGGGGGTGGGGCGGTGTTGCGGCCTGCCAACCGCGCCTGTTTGCGTGCCGGTGGGCCGGTGGTGTATTTGCGCTCGTCGCCCGACGAGCTGTTTCGCCGCTTGCGCCACGACCGCAGCAGGCCCCTGTTGCAGGTGGACGACCCCTTGCAACGGCTGCGCGATCTGGCGGCTGTGCGCGACCCGCTGTACCAGGAAACCGCGCATTTTGTGGTGGATACCGGACGGCCTTCGGTAGCGACGCTGGTGAACACCATCGTCATGCAACTGACCCTCTCGGGGGCATGGCTCCCACCACCACAGACACATCCTGCGTCTGCCAGACCCTAGGCGCATGCAGCGGGCAGCGGCTTAGGGCCTAAACTTCAGGGCTCTTAACCTGTCTGTCATCATGCCCGCGACCCTAATGACCTCCATGCCTGTCCCCACGGCTTCTGCCACCCCCCGTCCCGCTGACCAGAGCCAGACCGTCACGATTGATCTGGGCGAGCGCAGTTACCGCATCGACATTGGAACCGCGCTGCTCGACCAAGCCGCCCGCTATGCCGACCTGCCCGTGGCGGCCTGTGCGGTCATTGTCAGCAACGAAACCGTGGCCCCGCTGTATGCGCAGCGCTTGGCAGTGGCTTTGCAGCAGCGCTACCCGCAGGTGCATACCGTGGTGCTGCCCGATGGCGAAGCGTACAAAACCTGGGAATCCCTGAACCTGATTTTTGATGCCCTGCTGGGCCATGCCTGCGACCGCAAGACGGTGCTGTTTGCGCTGGGCGGTGGCGTGGTGGGCGACATGACCGGCTTTGCTGCTGCCAGCTACATGCGCGGCGTGCCCTTTGTGCAAGTGCCCACCACCTTGTTGGCCCAAGTGGATTCGTCGGTGGGGGGCAAAACCGCCATCAACCACCCGCTAGGCAAGAACATGATTGGCGCGTTTTACCAGCCGCTGCGTGTGCTGTGCGACCTCGACACCTTGAACACCCTGCCACCGCGTGAGCTGAGTGCGGGCCTGGCCGAAGTCATCAAATACGGGCCGATTGCCGACATGGCGTTCCTTGGTTGGATTGAGGCCAACATGCCTGCCCTGATGGCCCGCGAGCCGCAGGCGCTGGCACATGCGGTGCGCCGCAGTTGCGAAATCAAAGCCTATGTGGTGGGGCAAGACGAGCGCGAATCCGGCCTGCGGGCCATTTTGAATTTTGGCCACACCTTTGGCCACGCCATTGAGGCGGGCATGGGCTATGGCCAGTGGCTGCATGGCGAGGCGGTGGGCTGCGGCATGGTGCTGGCAGCACGCTTGTCGCAGGCGCTGGGCTTGGTGGATACCGCTTTTGTGGCCCGCCTCACCCGCCTCATTCAGCAGGCCGGGTTGCCCACTGTGGCCCCTGTGCTGGACGCACACGACAACGCTGGGCGCTACCTGGCGCTGATGCGGGTGGATAAAAAGGCCGAGGCGGGTGAAATTCGGTTTGTCTTGATCGACGGGCCGGGCCGGGCGGTGGTGCGTGCCGCGCCCGATGCGCTGGTAGCCGCTGTCATTGAGGCGGGCTGTCTGCCCACATGACACAGGGCTACCAAGCGAATCGGTGCTTGCAGCAAATGCTTGGTGTTCATTCTCTAATCAGTTCACGCCAAGAAATTCTTCGGGTAACACCTGCTGAGTTGGAAGCGGGAACATTGCGTATCAGTGTTCCTGGCGTGTCAATACGAATCAGGCCTTTCACCAGTCCGCTGGGCAGCCGTAATGGGACAGAGGTCGTCGAAATGAAGTTGCCCAGCTTGACCCCACTGAACACTCCTGCACTGGCTACAGGCTTGCCCGACCTGTAATCAAAATAGTTAGCAAAACTCTCACCCGCAGGTGAGCAGGAGCCAGACAGCGGGCGGTTAGTACGCACATCCAGTGTCCCCATCACGAGTTTGGGATCGGTATTGACCCGCTCGCCAGCAATAGGGAAATCAGCATACCAACCGTTATCTGTTTTCATATCAACCGATCTTGTCGTTGTGGTGCGAATGTCTTCGCCTTCGGTACAAAAATAGTTTCCAGCAGGGCAGGTAGTTACAGAAATGGTTTGAGCAACAAAACGACTGTCTGTACTTCGTGGATTCCCGTAATCCGTATCAAGCAGCGAGTCACGGATAGCATAAATACTTTGACCGGCATTAGAGGTTAGATCACTGATTTCCAACAGCTTACCCGTCCCGATAAAGATGACTGGTTTACCATCCACGGTGCCCAGTTCTGGCCGTGAAGTCACAGGCTGAGGGTTGAGAAAACCATCCTTTAAACTGGCCAAACGTTGTGCATCGTAAACCCGCGGACTGGCAGCAACAGGAATATCACCATTGATATCAAAACGCCACACGTTACCTTCTAGGTCGCCACCATAAACCCGTTGTGTCATGTTGTTGACATCGGGAAAATTTGCCCAAGCGCTGATCTTAGACAAACCTGAAGGTGCGCTGGTGGTTCCTACACCGGTACTGATGCTGCGAATCAGTTCTCCTGTGCTGGCATCTAAAATGAACAGTCTGCCTTGGCCGTCGCCAGGCGATATGTTGTTATAGCCAGAGGCCACAATAACCACCCAAGTACCATCTTTCAGCTTGGTAATTATGGGATTACCAAAAGAATAGCCCATATTGCTATCGGTGAATTCCCAAAGCGCTTTGGGGTTTGCTGGGTCGGTAATGTCTAAAGCATAGTAGCCGCGTCCACCCGCATTGAGCCCCCCTACAAGAATCGTTTTCCAGTTTGGGGTCGTGTTGCAACTGCCAGCGCAAATATCACCATAGGTTGGCGTGCCATCGACGCTGTACAAGCGCTCAACTGGTGTTGAGCTGTTGTAGTTTTTGCTGGCCAGTTTGTGGATATTGGGCATGACGATCTTAGGTACATAAGCCCACACCTCGGCCCCTGTTGTGGCATTGAAAGCATGCAGCATGCCGTCGTTGGCCCCAACGTAAATCATCTTTGTTCGTGTCGATGTACTGCTGGCAAAGGCACTGTGGCCTTTGTCTGCATACTTCCAAGTTGACTTACCAACAAAGACTGCTTCCGAACCGATGATGTCACCCAAAATACCTGTGCGTCGGCGGAAGAATTTGCTGTTGTCAGTCAGCGTATCTTCATTGCTGCGGTCACCGCGCAAGAAGTTCACCAATGCTTCACCTTCTGCTGCGGCTTTATCTGCACTGCTGAGGCAAATAGAAGAGCCGCTGCAAAATTGACGTATACCACCTGTGACTGTATTGCCTGAATTGGCATGCGGCCCAGTAAAGTAAGCACGTTCTTCCGTGTTCAGCGCAGACCAAGAAAAGGCTTTTAATTTGTTGTCGGCTGTTGAATTAAACGTGTAAATCGCGCGATCAGCGTGACCCAAAGTAGCTACGCGAGCATTCAACAAGCTCAGTGCCGACCATTCGGGTGTTTCAGACAGATTGACATTACCGTCGCTTACCGTCAGTAAGCGTTTAATCAGATCGCCTGTCCAGTCACCAACCTTGAATGAAACCTCAAAAACGCCGTTGTCACCGGCGGCAAAGTTCGGGTTGGTCAGGGCCACCGATGCCAGGGCACCCTCCAATTGGTTGATGTTGTTCAAGGCGCTGGATATGCCTGCACTGAGCGAAGCGGGGTCAGTGGCGCTGTAGTACACACCACGCCCGTTGACTGCTGCATGCCACAGATCGTCAATATTGGTTTGCTCATTGTTCACTGGCTTGGGCCAATTACAAGTCCCATAGTTTTGCCAAGAGCAAATACCTTCTGTCGGGTTTGCTGTCTGGCCTGTTTTGATGCTGAAAAAGTCACCACTTGTTAGGCTGGGGTTGGTGTAGTCCGGGTCGTATTGCATCAAGCCAGAGGCTCCCAGTCCTAAGGTGTAGGTAATCATCCGCTGGGGCTTTTCGGGTGCCGAACCCATACCGGGATCGTTGAAGCACACATCAGTGCCAGCACCGGTTGCGCCGGTGCAATTGCCCAGCGCTGGTGTGCGCAGATCTGTCATGTAGTAATACTGGGCAACGTCAGCCAGGGTATCGGCGGTAGAGCCAAAAGTGGTTTCGGTGCATGTTGTGCGAGTGAAGTCGGGTGCCACTGGTTCGGCTGGAACACAGGTGCTGACCGGCGTATTCACCGTTGTGTTGGGTGTGCAAGTGACAATGTTTTGCTCTGGGCTGCCGTCGTTGCTCGTGGCCGTGCAGCTGGCTACCGGTGTTGGGCCTGTTGTGGGCTTTAACACATTGCGACACGACACCAGGTTGTTGCCACTGGGGCCAGGTGTGCAACTGGCTGTGTTCGCCCAGTCGCTGATGACTGTGGTGCGACAGGCATCGGTACTCAGGCCCACCGTGTAGTTGGTGCCTGTGGAAGCGGGCAACACCGTACACCCGTTCGGGGTTGGGCTCCAGATGGCACTGGCATATTGGCAATTGTTGTTGGTGTCATCCACGCAACTGCTGGCAGCAGTCCATGCCGACCATGTGGTCTGGCATTGGCGCGCTGTTCCGTTGAAAGGCCCTGTGCCTGATATGGTGGATTGCGCGACCGTGGTGCAGCTGCTCACATTGTTCCAAGTACTCCAATTGCCATATTGGCAAGCTCTGGCACTGGTGACTGTGAAAGGAGCGCTCGCTGAGCGTGCAATGACGGTGCAGCTGGCATTGTCGGTCCAAGAGCCTGTGGCGTATTGGCATTCACTTGCTGTTGCAACAAAAGGTGCGCTGCTAGAAATGGCTTGTGGGGTGCAACTGCCCCCTGAGCTGACATTCGCCCAAGCACCCCAAGTGGTCGTACCCCAAGTAGGCGTGGCGCTACCTGTGTTGGTGATCGAAGAGCTGTATCCACAACTGATGGCCGGGTTGGCAGACCAGACCGTGCCGTTGGCGGTACCACTGCTGCGGGCCAGGGGTGTACAGCTTGTTGTCGTGGTGGGTGTCGCCCAGCTAGCGTGCTGGCATTCTCGAGCTGGCCCCGTCCATGTGCCGGTACCTGAAGAAGCGGTTTGTACCGTGCATGTTCCAGGTGCAGCAACGTTGCTCCATGCAGAGACTGCAAGATACTGGCATTTCTCGGTAGTGCCGTTGTTGCTGCACGATGTGGCATTCGTCCACGGGCCCCAACCACCGCTGCATGTTCGCGTCGCCGAGGGGGTGCAAGTCGTCAGGATGTAGGGCGTTCCCCAAATCTGTTGGCATTCTGTTCTGACTCCAGAAGCATTCGTTCCTGGGGTGCAAGTTGCTGTGGTGGTCCAACTGGTCAGCGCAATTTCTTGACACTCGGTGCCCGCAGGGCTGCCTGTGGTGCAACTGCTGGCATTCGCCCAAGCGGTGGTTCCCGAGCCGCAGGTTCGATTCGGATTGGCTGTGAAATTGGCAATTTCCGTGGCTGTGGATGCCGTGCAACTGGCCACTGTGGTTGGCCCTACAGCCGTGGTGCTGTATCGACATTCCCGTATGGGCCCTGTGAATGGACTGGCAGTAGATTCCGTACTTCTTACCGTACAAGCCCCAGAAGCGACCGTAGACCAACTGCCGAAGCTGGTTGCATAAGCACACGCACGTGCTGTCAGGTTCACATTGTCTTGTGCAACGGGTGTGCAAGATGTCGTGCTGCTGGCCGTACTCCATGCGCTGTAACCACAGGTGCGTGCTGTGGCGACTGACCAAGTGCCTGTACCGGAAGAAGCCGTGATGGGTGTACAGGCTGCGGTTGCATTCACTTGACCCGTCCAGCTGTAGCTGCATTGGCGTGCGGTGGATACCGTCCAGTTGCCGCTGCCGCTGGAGGGAAGCGCTGGTGTGCATGAGCTTGTATTGCTGGGGGTGCTCCAAGCAGCGTAGGTGCATTCTCGGGCGGTTCCGACGCTAAAGGGGCTGCTGGTGGATGCAGCGATGGCCTGACAGCTCGCCACATTGCTGTAACCCGTCCAGCCGGTGTATTGGCATTCAGTTTGTGTTTTAAAAACCGTGCGCTGGGTATCCGTACCGGGGTTTTCAATGTAAGGGTTTACGCTGATACCGGATGGCAAACCCACTGCCGTGCATGAGGCCGTGTTGGTCCAGCCGCTCCAAGTAGAGCTGATCTGGCATTGGCGTTGCCCGCTGACAGGAGAACATTCGGCAACATTGCTCCAAGCCCCCCAAGTTGCCCCGCCGTTGCTGGATGTGCGGGTTTGAACCTGCAACGCACGCTGCTGAAGACTGCGGGTGCGCTCTTGAAGCGATGCCGTCTGCTGCTGCAACGTACCCGTGTTCACAAGAAGTGTGGCCGTTTGGGTGGTGAGATCACGGGTGCGTGTTTCCAGCGCGTAGGTGGTTTGGGTGGCGCTGGTGCTGCGCTTTTGTATTTGAAATGTGCGGGTTTGAGTGAGCAAGTCGGTTGCGTAATTGCTGGTACCCCACACACTTTTTTGCAGTTGCCGGGTTCGGGTTTGTAAAGCTGAGGTGGATGTGCGCAGCGAAGCGGTACGTGTTTGAAGCGTATCTGTTCTGCTTTGCAATGGAGATGTCCGCTCTTGCAGTTGACTGAGCGATTGTTTTTCGAGTTGCCGTTGCTGGCTTTCAATCAGCTCGGTTTTTTGCTGTACCTGTGTCGCTACTTGAGGGGTCGTGGTTTGTTGAACCTGCACGGTTTCCATTCGGAAAGCCGGGGTACCGCCGTCCAGCTGGGGGCGTTCAACAGCAGGTGTTGCGGACGGTCCATCTTGGTCGCCCACGGCGCTGCCATCCAGTTTGCTGCCTGCGTTGTTGTTCCAGTAACCGTCTGTAGAGAGCAAGGCCACATTGGATTGGCAGTAATACTCCACCGGATCATTGATGCGTCTGCTATTAAAAAGACCAGTTTTTTTGCCTGCGTAAATAATGCCCGCTGTTGACAATGCTTCGCGCAGCGGTGTATCACCAAGAGGCGGTGCGGAAAACAGCGTTGTGTACCAATTGTATTTATGCGGGAAGCCGAATGCGTTGATATTTTGATAGATTGGCCCCATGGTACTGGTGCCCGTTTTGTTGTTGATAGACATCAACCCAACTTTTTTATCTTCCCCAATACTGGAAAATGCCAGACTGGCAGAGGTTTTCATGGCCTGCATCCGTGTCCGGTAATAAGCATACCAGTTGGCATAATTGGTCATTTCCTCCGCGTAAGTGCAGGTAGATCCTGCACAGTCATCGCGTCGCGATCCTTTGGGGTAGCTGGTCACACTCGGATCAATCACCGTGAGCACGTTTTCGCCGGGGGCCAGGTTGTTGGCTGGGCGGGTAAACGCCGTGGCTGTCCGTGATGGGCTGCTGGTCACCAGCGGGGTGGTGCTCTCTACTTTGGGACTGTAGATGGTCAAGGTGCTGCCGCTGGCAATCGCTTTATAGCCAAAGCTTGTGCAGTTACCCGTTTGCGCCAAAAGGCAAGCGTCAATCGAGCTGGCCACCGCAGCGGCCAACTCATCTGCGCTGACTGCGGAAGAGGCGGCGCTGCTCATGATTTGCTTGCCGCCCACGGTAATACCACTCACGCTACCGCTGGCACTGAAAGTGATGGTGCTGGTGCGTGGACTGGGAAAACGTGGAAAACCAAATCGGGGTGTCGTGCCTTGGTTGTTGATCTGCGTGGCCTGACAACTGCCCGTGGTGGCTGTAGCGGCTTTGGAAGCAGCATCACTGTTGCACCAGCGCAAATAGGCAGGCACTGGGTAGGTGGCAGAACTGGTGCTGCTGACGGTGCAGTTTTTCAAGGTACTGCTGTTGCAGTGTTCACCCACCTGTGTGGTGTAGAAATAGGCATTACCAACCAAACTGACCGTTGCGCTGGATGTGTAGGGATTGGACTTGACGGCGGTCCAACTGCTGTTCACGTCAGCCGTCTGGTTCGGGTAAGTCGTGGTATCAAGTCTGCCATCTGATGTGTAATAAACAGGGGGCTTGTATCTGACCGCTGGGTTATAAGCCAGACCATTGAACCGACTGTTACGGGTGTGCCATATCTGTGCAGGGAACGTAATTGTTGTGTCGCTGTTCGTTTCTCCGTTGGCCCAGTCCGGCAGATGGTCTAACTCCATTGAGAGCGAGTCGTCGAGAATGAACATGATATTGGGTTTCACATCAACCCCGGTTGCGCTGGACAGCGGCATATTGGTCAATGTGAGCGGTGCGCTGCTGGCGCTGAAACTGGATATCAGCAGCAAGACAGCTGCCAGCAATTTAGGCGGGCAGAGCTGAATGGTGTGGATTTTCATGACAATACTCCAGCGGCAGAAATATAAAGTTCAACGTTTTTAAAGATGAATAGACTATCAACGGTGTTACAACGCAACAATCGTCTGCGTAAAGGTGACGGTGTTGCGTGGCCCTTCAATCCGTGTGGTGATGCGGTAATAAACTTGTGTGTTAGAAATGCTCATCCCACCGCCACCCGCGTTGGTACCACCCGCTCCAAGTGACGAAGGTGGCATAGCGCAGTTGGCTGTTTCGGCAATGCCTGTGTTTTCGCAGAGACGGTGTATCACATATTCAACGGTGTTACCTGCGGCATCGGTACCTAAGTTGCGACGGTTGTCACGCAGCGTTGCATTCCAAAATTCTTCCCAACTCTGATTGGCAGCAGGGTCGGCACGGGTTGCAAAATAAGCATTGGATGTATCGGGATTGTTGGTGATGTCGTTGTTATGCAAACGTGTATTGCCAACCGCATTGTTTGGTATCAGGTAATTCAAAAGCACCACCTCAGTGCTGCGGTCTCCAGCTTGCGTAGCACCTTGATGAAAAGCAAGATTGCCTGCAATCTGGTAGCTAGCACCCACTGTGCGAACCAAGGTGAGGGCAGAGAGGGTTATGACAATCAGAACGACCAAAGCAATAATAATGACATAGCCCTTCTGTCGTTCACGCTGGACAAATTGTTTTGGTTTTAGCAGTTTTGCATCCATGGCATGTTCCGCAGTGGAATGATGGTTTCAAAAGCGCGATGTCGAAAGTTTTGCCAGCCGACAGGTAGCGTAATAGGCGCATCGGCGTTGCCATCCCAAGTAGGGGCAGTCGCTGCTGTGGCAGCGCTGGCATCTTGGTTCGGTGACCGTGCAACAATCACCAGCCGTACGGCCGGGATTCTCGTCCATTCGCATGCACGATTAAATGCAGTCGTACTGCTTGGAATGGTTTGATCCCAAGTGTCAATCGCCCCGTCTCCTGGTTCAGTTGTGTCCCGCCCATATTGGGCTCGAAGACTGATAATGTTGCTTGAAACAGCGACCCAGTTATTATTGCAATTCCGGTTGCCTGTTTCACACGCACTGCTGCAATCGGATTCCATAAAATTGCATAATGTCAAATTACCATTCCGTATAGCGTATGCATAGATTTTAGGTGCGGTTCCTAAATTAAAAAGGGATCCGCCATCGATTGCGCCAGTAGCGCTGGTCAAGGTGACGTTGGGTGCTGAAATGGCGCTCACGGTGGTGAGGGTCAGTGCACAATTGGTGCTGCCAACGAGCGGTGCAGCAAAGACGTTTTCAGCAACTGCATAATTGGCTACTGAACTGACAGCAACATTATTATCATTAACCGCTAAAATAAGATCACCTTCGGTTGGCCCATTCCCATCCCCATAGCTAATCAACAGAGTGTCGGTGTTTGCGTCCCCCGCAGGAACATCGGTGGTGGGTGGGTTGATAATGACGGAACCGAGTTGGCTCAGCGTATGTCCAGTGGGGATGGCTAAAGAACACCCTAAAGCGTTGAGTGCGTTAAAACCATGCCCAGCTTGACGAATATCACGTTGCAGACCATAAATGGCAAGGGCTCCGTTAGTTTGTGTGTCGCCTGCGCCAGAGGTAACGGCTTTTTGTTGCTCAGAAAACAAGAGTGTCTGCAAAATGATGGCAACGCCTATCATGCCAATGACCAAGCCAACCATCACTTCTATGATGCTATAGCCTTGGCTATAGCGCAAAGGAGTCTGCCGATGATTCCATCGCATGTTCAGTTCCTTACAATTTGTGCGATAACAATATGTTCTCGTCGTTCATTTTCAGGTACCCATGGTGGACGCCAGAAAACTCTAATGGTGACCAGTCCTGCGTTTGCACCAACGGTCGCTGCATCAAAAGTAATGCTTGGTTTTGTGTCAAGGCGTTCTCCAGCAGCGTCAGCAATGCCAGGCAAGCCTTGGCTGCCTTCCACTTCAGTCAGCCAATTGTTATAAGCAGCACCACCTGTGGCAAAATCAGTTTTCAATTGTTCTAAGCTGCTGTTGGATGCCCACATTTGTCCAATGACACGGTTGGCTAGTAAGGCTGCCTCTGTTCTGTAACGTGCATCACTGGTGATTTTAATGGAGTTGTTTTGTAAAAAAAGAACAGTCATGATGCCAAGCGAAAAAATCAGAATTGCTACCAGCGCCTCAATCAAAACACCACCAAACTGAGGTTCTTTAATCATGATTTTTTGTTGCGTCATCATTGACATCCCATCGGGTCGGTGGCATCACGATCCGGGTCACACATCCGAATTTGACCAGCTCGAGAAACAACCAAACGCAGGCACCGTACTGTGCCGCCATCTGCATTGCAGCTGCCCGAGCTGTGTGTTATGTTGATGCTGGCGTTGGTGGTTGGCGCGGATGTGCGTTGTCCAAGGCCATTAAACACAAACACCGCAGTATCAGCGGTAACGTTGGTACGTGCATCGCTAACTTCTGCCCCTGGTTTTTTTTGAATAATGCGTGGCGTATTGGTTTCAGATGCTGATTCGTTGCAAGCCCCACCGTTGGCAGTGACATCATCAAGACTGATAATCCAATTCGCGCTGCTCGTGCTGGTTGTGCACCCACTGGCCAAAGTAGAGACAATCTGAAACCGGACGATGTTGTTCCGACGTATTGCTTCGGTGCGCGCCATTTGAAGTCCAGATTGAAGACTTTCTGCGTTTGCGCGTACACTTGCATTACGCACCCACGTACTGATGTTGGGTATAGAAATAGCAAGCAACACGGCAATGATAAGCAAGGTAATTAAAAGCTCGACGAGAGTAAAGCCTTTATCCTGTTTTAACATTTTCCGTCCTTTTGCCTGACCCAGCAACTGGTGCTCCCCGTCCAGCCGCTCGGACCGCCGCTGGCCACCGCGCTGGAGCGGGCATTAAAATTATCTACGGTATAACTAAAGCTGGCTACCTGCCCTCCTGTTTTACCTGAGATGGTAATGCTATAACCGGTGGCTGTAACCGTGATGACAGGCGCGGCGAAGTCGTCGGTTGCTGGGCAAGCAGCTCCGTTATAGCTGCGCGTGTCTTGAAACCGTTGTTCAAGAAGATTTTGACAGTTTGCTAAAGCCGCATGTGCTTGGGTCAGCTTAGATCTGATAATATAATCAGTGTAGGCTGGTACGGCGATTGTAGAAAGAATGGCAATGATAGCCACTACAATCATCATCTCAATCAAGGTGAAGCCGTTTTCTGTATTCTTTGACGAAATGAAGGGGATGTGGGAGGTATACATTATGCTATTATCCAAAATAATTTTGTTATTCTCCCTTCTGGTATTTTATTCGCAAAACTTAGCCTGTATTTCCTTGATCCGACAGGCGGCCAAAAAAAGCAGATGAATGGTCAGATATGCTGGATTCTCATGTGCAGTATGGTAAAGTTGATTTCAATTTTTTTTTATGCGTGGTTGTTGCGTTTTGTCTTCATGTGTTTTTGCTTTTCACCTTCTCAACATTGACTCTTGTTGAAAATAGGACGGATCAATCCGGCGCTGAGCATGTCAATATGCTACTCTTAGATTCGAGTTCGAGATCAGTTCTGTCAGAAATTCAAAGTCCTGTGGCAGCGAGGCCCTCACCAGCTCAGTCCAATGCAACAAGTGCAGAGTCGTATGTTGCCCAATCGTACACGGATCGTGAACTTTTCGCTGACAGCTTGAGTGATGCACCGGTTCAAGATACGGAGCATGCCGTGGAAGAAAATATGTCTTTTGTTCAGGCAGATTTGTCGAAGTTGTTTTTGCAGGCGGAAGTTGATTCTTTGGATATTCTGAGTTATTTTTCGACAGATCAACTAGATCTGCGGCCTCAGTTGGTTGCCATGCCGGAAGCCTTGATTCTTGAGCTTGCTCAGAACGGTGAGCTTGATGTGCAGTTTTATGTGGCAGCATCGGGTGAGGTTGATTTTGCACAAATTCTAGATGTTAGTGAAAGCATTGAATCGCCACGTGTCCTAAAAACTTTTCGATCTTTGGGGAATTTGTTTTCACCTGGATATTTGGCCGGAAAGTCGGTTGCCACAAAGGTATTGATACGTTTCAATGTTGGCGATGAAGGTATGATTGGGAATACGGTTATTGAGTCATCTGGTTTGCGGATATATGATGCTATTGAGTTGAAAGGGGTAGAGTAGATTTTAGTAAAAAGATTTGGTGTAACGATTGAATAAAATTATAGGTTAGCCTGTTGCTGTGCCTGTTGAGTTTTATAGGCTTTTAATATGGGTCTTTAATTAAAACTTATTTGAGTAAGAATTTTTTGGTTGTGTAGTCCTGAATTATTTTTGGGCGGTATGAGATTGCGCATCTGTATGAGTATGATATTCTCTTGGTCGCGTTTAAGTCGGTGGCCGCTGTTTCAGCTGTCTAGTGTCTAGTCAAGTCTTTACTATAAACAATCTCAGGCAGCAACGCTATTGTGTCCTGTATAGCGGTTGCTCCTCCTGTAACGGATTACTGAAAAGAGGTAGCCACTCATGAGTTTCCTGAACCAGCTCAAACAACAAGCGCAGCACCTGCAAACCCAGCGCGGTGACGATGTGCGGCAACTACAGGCCAACACCCAGGCCACCGAAGCAGCGTGCAAAACGGTGTGGCATTACTTCACGGAGCTGGCGCGTCAGCTCAACGTGATTGAGCCCGTGGCGACCAACCTGAGTCTGGATGGCAAAACCCTGTGGCCGCCCTTGAAGCAAACCGATTTTCGCTTTGATGCACGCAAAAAGACGCTGCGCAACGCCGAGGTGTTTGATTACCTCGCCATCGGCTGGCTGCTGGAGCCTGTGTCTGGCAACGCGCCGGGCCGATCCCCTGCCAAGGGGCGGGTGAGTGTGAACTTTCCGCCAGACTTGGAGCGGGTGGAGCGCCGCCTGAGTGCCGCCGGGGTGCGCCACGAACGCCGCGAACTGCGTCACCCCGAGACCAACCGCCTGCAAGCCATCGTGTTCGAACACGACATGGCCGCGCGCGCCAGTGTGCGCATCACGCCCCAGCATGACGAAGCCCGGTTCGATATCCGCTTAGCCGCCGTGGGCGGGCTGGAGGTGGTCAGCACCCGCTACAGCGCCGCCCAGCTCAACACCGCCGCCCTGGACGAACTGGCCAAGCTGATCGTGGGCCAGCACAGCCGTTTCCTGTGACGGTCACGGGTGCATCAAGCGCATGGCACGCCTACCCCGACTCACGGTGCCCGGTTACGCGCACCACGTCATTCAGCGTGGCAACAACCGCCAGCCCATTGTGCGGGACGATGCCGACCGCGAAGTCTTGCTGAACTTGGTGATGGAGAATGCGCAGAAATACCGCGTTGCCCTGCATGCTTATGTGTTGATGGACAACCACTTCCATCTGCTGCTCACGCCCGAGACCGAAGACGGTGTGCCACAGATGATGCAGGCCCTGGGGCGGCGCTATGTGCGCTATTTCAACGACACCCACCAGCGCAGCGGCACCCTGTGGGAGGGGCGTTACAAGTCCACTTTGGTGCAAACCGAGGCCTATTTGCTGGCCTGCATGGCCTACATCGACCTCAACCCGGTGCGTGCCGGGCTGGTCGCGCAGGCAGCCGATTACCGCTGGTCCAGCCATCGGCACTATGTTGGGTCGGTGCAAGACCGCCGACTCAGCCCGCATGCGCTGTATTGGGGCCTAGGCAACACGCCGTTTGCCCGCGAAGCCGCGTATGCCGAATGGGTGCGCAATGGCCTGGCCGCCCCGCAGACGGCACGCATCACCGACACCGCGCTGCGTGGCTGGGCGTTGGGTGATGCGGGTTTTGTCCAAAACTTGCAAAGCCAAACCCCGCGCCGTGTGACGCAGGCCCGCCCTGGGCGGCCCTTCTCGCGGCAGGATGAGCCGGACAAGCCCATTTGACTTGGGTGCGGGTGCGCCCGTGGGCATGCCGTGCTGCTGACACGCGGGTTTGTATTGACTTTTAATCTGTCCCCAATTAATGAACGGCTGTATTTTTAAGAAAATAATTGGAATCTGACCCCGATTATTCTGCTTGGCATTTTTGTTGCATTACTTTATCCTTCGCGACTCGCGATTTTTTTGTTTTTGCCTCTGAACCGAAAAGGATGCGCCATGAACACGGCAGCCGAACAACATCAACTTCAGCAACAAGGCCTGTACGACCCGGCCAACGAGCACGACGCTTGTGGCGTGGGTTTTGTGGCGCACATCAAAGGGCAGAAAAGCCATGCCATCGTTCAGCAGGGTCTGAAGATTCTGGAAAACTTGGATCACCGGGGTGCGGTGGGGGCGGACAAGCTCATGGGCGACGGTGCCGGTCTGCTCATTCAGTTGCCTGATGCGCTGTACCGCGAAGAAATGGCCGCCCAGGGCGTGACGCTGCCGCCTGCTGGCGAATATGGCGTGGGCATGATCTTCTTGCCCAAAGAGCATGCCAGCCGCTTGGCTTGCGAGCAGGAGATGGAGCGTGCCATCAAGGCCGAAGGGCAGGTGTTGCTGGGCTGGCGCGATGTGCCGGTGAACCGCGACATGCCCATGTCGCCCCGCGTGCGGGCCAAAGAGCCCATCATCCGCCAGGTGTTCATTGGTCGCGGCAACGATGTCATCGTGCAAGATGCGCTGGAGCGCAAGCTGTACGTCATCCGCAAAAAAGCCAGCAAGGCCATCTCCAAGCTGGGCTTGAAGCACAGCAAAGAGTATTACGTGCCCAGCATGAGCAGCCGCACCATCATTTACAAGGGCCTGCTGCTGGCTGACCAGGTGGGTACTTATTACCTGGACTTGCAAGACAGCCGCTGCACCTCGGCCCTGGGTCTGGTGCACCAGCGTTTTTCGACCAACACCTTCCCCGAGTGGCCGCTGGCTCATCCCTACCGCTATGTGGCGCACAACGGTGAGATCAACACCGTCAAGGGCAACTACAACTGGATGCGCGCCCGCGAAGGGGTGATGTCTTCGCCCGTGCTGGGTGAAGACTTGAAGAAGCTCTATCCCATCAGCTTCCCCGACCAGTCCGACACCGCCACCTTTGACAACTGCTTAGAGCTGTTGACCATGGCGGGTTACCCGCTGGCGCAGGCCGTGATGATGATGATCCCCGAGCCCTGGGAACAGCACACCATGATGGACGAGCGGCGCAAAGCGTTCTACGAATACCACGCCGCCATGATGGAGCCTTGGGACGGCCCGGCCTCCATCGTGTTCACCGACGGGCGGCAGATTGGTGCCACCCTAGACCGCAACGGCTTGCGTCCCTCGCGCTATTGCATCACCGATGACGACATGGTCATCATGGGCTCCGAAGCCGGCGTGCTGCCGGTGCCCGAGAGCAAGATCGTCAGCAAGTGGCGCTTGCAGCCGGGCAAGATGTTCCTGATCGACCTGGAGCAGGGCCGCATGATCAACGACGAGGAGCTCAAAGCCAACCTCGCGCACAGCAAACCCTACAAGCAGTGGATTGAGAACCTGCGCATCCGCCTTGACGATGTGGCCAGCCCCGCTGATGCGGCACCCGCTGCCGCAGCCGTACCGCTGCTGGACATGCAACAGGCTTTTGGCACCACACAAGAAGACATCAAGTTCTTGTTGGCCCCCATGGCGGCCAATGGCGAAGAGGGCATTGGCTCCATGGGCAACGACAGTCCGCTGGCCGTGCTCTCCAGCAAGAACAAGCCGCTGTACAACTACTTCAAGCAGTTGTTCGCGCAGGTGACCAACCCGCCGATCGACCCGATCCGCGAAGCCATCGTGATGTCGCTGGTGTCCTTCATCGGCCCCAAGCCCAACCTGCTGGACATCAACCAGGTCAACCCGCCCATGCGCCTTGAGGTGAGCCAGCCGGTGCTGGACTTTGCCGACATGGCCAAGCTGCGCAACATTGAACAGTCCACGCAGGGCAAGTTCAAGGTGGCCACGCTCGACATCTGCTATCCCGTCGCTTGGGGCAAAGAAGGGGTCGAGGCCAAGCTCGCGTCGCTGTGCGCCGAAGCGGTTGATGCCATCAATGGTGGCAAGAACATCCTCATCATCAGCGACCGTGCGGTTAGCCCTGCACAAGTGGCCATTCCGGCCCTGTTGGCCCTCTCGGCCATTCACCAGCATCTGGTGCGTGCCGGTCTGCGCACGGCGGTGGGTCTGGTCGTAGAAACGGGAACGGCCCGCGAAGTGCACCACTTTGCGGTGCTGGCCGGTTACGGTGCCGAAGCCGTCCACCCCTACTTGGCGCTGGAAACGCTGGTCAGTTTGCACAAGGGCCTGCCGGGTGACCTGTCGGCTGACAAGGCCATCTACAACTACATCAAGGCGGTGGGCAAGGGCTTGTCCAAGATCATGTCCAAAATGGGCGTGAGCACCTACATGAGCTATTGCGGTGCGCAGCTCTTTGAGGCCATCGGTATCAACAGCGAGACCATCAAAAAATACTTCACCCGCACCCCCAGCAAGGTGGAAGGCATTGGTGTGTTCGAAATGGCCGAAGAAGCCCTGCGCATGCACAAAGCGGCCTTTGGTGACGACCCGGTGCTGGCCACCATGCTGGATGCGGGTGGCGAATACGCCTGGCGTGCCCGTGGCGAAGAGCACATGTGGACACCCGATGCCATTGCCAAGTTGCAGCACAGCACCCGGGCCAACAACTTCAACACCTACAAGGAATACGCCCAGATCATCAACGACCAGAGCCGTCGCCAGATGACGCTGCGCGGCTTGTTCGAGTTCAAGGTGGAGCCTGCCCGCGCCATTCCGCTGGACGAGGTGGAATCGGCCAAAGAGATCGTCAAGCGCTTTGCCACCGGGGCCATGTCGCTGGGCTCTATTTCCACCGAGGCACATGCCACCCTGGCCGTGGCCATGAACCGCATCGGCGGCAAGAGCAACACCGGCGAGGGCGGCGAAGATGCAGCCCGCTACCGCAACGAGCTCAAAGGTATCCCGATCAAGCAGGGCGAAACCCTGGCTTCGGTCATCGGGCGCGACGTGGTGCAAGTGGACTTGCCCTTGCAAGCCGGTGACAGCCTGCGCTCCAAGATCAAGCAGGTGGCTTCGGGTCGCTTTGGCGTGACCGCCGAGTACCTGTCGAGTGCCGATCAGATCCAGATCAAGATGGCCCAAGGTGCCAAGCCCGGCGAGGGCGGCCAGCTGCCCGGCGGCAAAGTCAGTGACTACATCGGCAAGCTGCGCCACAGCGTGCCTGGCGTGGGTCTGATCTCGCCGCCGCCGCACCACGACATCTACTCCATCGAAGACCTGGCCCAACTCATCCACGACCTGAAGAACGTGGCCCCACACTCCGACATCTCGGTCAAGCTGGTGTCTGAAATTGGGGTGGGCACCATTGCTGCTGGGGTGGCCAAGTGCAAGGCCGACCATCTGGTGATTGCCGGTCACGACGGTGGCACGGGTGCCTCGCCTTGGTCGTCCATCAAGCACGCGGGCAGCCCATGGGAAATCGGCTTGGCCGAAACCCAGCAAACCCTGGTGCTCAACGGCCTGCGCAGCCGCATCCGCGTGCAAACCGACGGCCAGCTGAAAACTGGGCGCGATGTGGTGATTGCCGCCCTGCTGGGCGCTGACGAATTCGGCTTTGCCACCGCACCGCTGGTGGTGGAAGGCTGCATCATGATGCGCAAGTGCCACCTGAACACCTGCCCGGTGGGCGTGGCCACGCAAGACCCGGTGCTGCGTGCCAAGTTCTCGGGCAAGCCCGAGCACGTGGTGAACTACTTCTTCTTTGTCGCCGAAGAAGCCCGTCAGATCATGGCCCAACTGGGCATCCGCAAGTTTGATGAGCTGATCGGTCGCGCTGACTTGCTCGACATGAAGCAAGGCCTTGACCACTGGAAGGCTCAGGGTCTGGACTTTGGCCGTCTGTTTGCCGTGCCTGCCGTTGAAAGCGCCAGCCAGCGTTTCCACACCGAGGTGCAAAACCACGGTCTGGAAAACAGCTTGGACAACGTGCTGATTGCCAAGAGCCGTGCCGCCATGGACAAGGGCGAGCGGGTGCGCTTCATGGAAGTGGCCCGCAACGTCAACCGCTCGGTCGGTGCCATGCTCTCGGGCGCAGTGACCAAGCTGCACCCCGATGGTTTGCCGGACGACACCATCCACATCCAGCTCGAAGGCACGGGCGGTCAGTCCTTTGGCGCTTTCCTGTGCAAGGGCATCACGCTGTACCTGATTGGCGAGGCCAACGACTACACCGGCAAGGGCCTCTCCGGTGGCCGGGTGGTGGTGCGTCCCAGCCTGGATTTCCGGGGTGTGGCCACGCAGAACATCATCGTCGGCAACACGGTGATGTACGGTGCCACCAGTGGCGAAGCCTTCTTTGCTGGTGTGGCCGGTGAACGTTTTGGCGTGCGCCTGTCTGGGGCCACCGCGGTGGTGGAAGGCACGGGCGACCACGGTTGTGAATACATGACCGGCGGCACCGTGGCCGTGCTGGGCAAGACGGGCCGTAACTTTGCCGCGGGCATGAGTGGCGGCGTGGCCTATGTCTATGACGAAGACGGCCAGTTTGCCAAGCGCTGCAACACCGCCATGGTCAGCCTAGAAAAGGTGCTGCCCGCTGTCGAACAGGAGGCCAGCGTGCCGCGTGCCGTGTGGCACAAAGACCAAGCCGATGAAGTGCTGCTGAAGAAGTTGCTCGAAGACCAGTTGCGTTGGACCGGCAGCCGCCGCGCCCGCGAACTGCTGGACGACTGGGCTAACGTGCGCGCCAAGTTCGTGAAAGTGTTCCCGAACGAATACAAGCGTGCCTTGGGCGAAATCAACGCCCGTAAAGCCGCTGCACAGGCCGCCACGTCAGCCCCAGCCATGGCTGCTGCCAAGTAATTCAAGCCCCATCAAGTCAAGCAAAGGATTTCGCATCATGGGAAAAGTCACAGGTTTCATGGAGTTCGAGCGGCTGGAAGAAGGCTACAAGCCGGTTCCTGAGCGTTTGAAGCACTACAACGAGTTCGTCATTGGTTTGACCCCTGAGCAGGCCCGCCAACAGGCAGCACGCTGCATGGACTGCGGCACGCCGTTTTGCAACAACGGCTGTCCGGTCAACAACATCATTCCGGACTTCAACGACTTGGCGTTCACCAACGACTGGAAGAACGCCATCACCGTGCTGCACAGCACCAACAACTTCCCCGAGTTCACGGGCCGCATCTGCCCCGCACCCTGCGAGGCTGCTTGCACCCTGAACGTGAACAACGATGCCGTGGGCATCAAGTCGATTGAGCACGCCATCATCGACCGCGCCTGGGCCGAAGGCTGGGTGGTGCCGCAGCCACCCAAGCACAAAACGGGCAAGAAAGTTGCCATCGTCGGTGCTGGCCCCGCTGGGCTGGCCGCTGCACAACAGCTGGCCCGCGTCGGCCATGACGTGACGGTGTTCGAGAAAAACGACCGCGTCGGCGGCCTGCTGCGCTACGGCATTCCCGACTTCAAGATGGAGAAGTCGCACATTGACCGCCGTGTCAAGCAGATGGAAGCCGAAGGCGTGGTGTTTCGCACCAGTGTGGTCGTCGGCAGCCTGCCCAAAGGCAGCAAAGTCACCAACTGGGCCAAGGAAACTGTGAGCGCCGAGCAGCTCCAACAAGACTTTGATGCCGTGCTGCTGACCGGGGGCTCCGAACAAAGCCGCGACTTGCCCGTGCCGGGCCGCGAGCTCGACGGGGTGCACTTCGCCATGGAATTTTTGCCGCAGCAGAACAAGGTGAATGCAGGCGACAAGCTCAAAGGGCAATTGCGCGCTGATGGCAAGCACGTCATTGTCATTGGCGGCGGTGACACCGGCTCTGACTGCGTGGGCACCAGCACCCGCCATGGCGCGGTCAGCGTGACGCAGTTTGAAGTCATGCCCCAGCCACCTGAGCAAGAAAACAAACCCTTGGTTTGGCCTTACTGGCCGCTGAAGCTGCGCACCAGCTCCAGCCACGACGAGAGCGCCGAAAAAGGCATTTTGCAGCGCGAATTTGCCATTTCCACCAAAGAATTCATGGGCAAGAACGGCAAGCTCACGGGTCTGAAAACCGTGCATGTCGAGATGAAAGACGGCAAGCTGGTCGAAATTCCAGGCACCGAAAAAGAGTACAAGGCCGACTTGGTGCTGCTGGCCATGGGCTTTGTCAACCCGGTGCCCACGGTGCTCGATGCCTTTGGCATTGAGAAAGATGCTCGCGGCAACGCCAAGGCCAGTACCGATTTCACTGGCGGCTATGCCACCAGCGTGCCCAAGGTGTTCGCGGCAGGCGACATGCGCCGTGGTCAGTCGCTGGTGGTGTGGGCCATTCGCGAAGGCCGTCAGGCCGCACGTGCGGTCGATGAGTTCCTGATGGGCTTCTCCGACCTGCCCCGCTGAAGCGGCTGCTTGCCTACACGCTGCGCACCACAGGCCCAGCCGTTGTTCACACGGCTGGGCCTGTGTCGTTTGGGCGTTGTACCCGTACCACGTTGACCGCCTTGCCCCGCTGCGGGTAATCCGGTGTCAGCCAGCCTTGAAAAGGGTGCATGCGACAATCCGGGTTTTCCCCCGGCCACAGGCCTTATGAACCCCACACCCTTCATTGAAATTGACCGCGTCAGCTTTGGCTACGACAGCAGGCGCACCATCCTCAGCGATTTGTCGCTGCGCTTTGCACGCGGCAAAGTCACAGCGGTGCTGGGGGGCTCTGGCTGCGGCAAGACCACGCTGCTGCGCCTGATCGGTGGCGTTCACGCGCCCAACAGCGGGCGTGTGGTGTTTGATGGCGAAACCATCGACACCCGCAACCGGGCGCAGTTGTTCCGGCTGCGTCGCCGTTTGGGCATGCTGTTCCAGTTTGGTGCGCTGTTCACCGACCTCTCGGTGTTTGACAACGTGGCCTTTCCGCTGCGCGAAATGACGGACTTGCCCGAGCCGCTGATCCGCGACATCGTGCTCATGAAGCTGCATGCGGTGGGCCTGCGCGGTGCGGCGGGCTTGCGCATCAGCGAGGTCTCGGGCGGCATGGCCCGGCGCGTTGCACTGGCCCGCGCCATTGCCCTCGACCCCGAACTCATCATGTACGACGAGCCCTTTGCTGGCTTGGACTTGGTGTCCATGGGGGTGACGGCCAAACTCATCCGCACCCTGACCGACGTGACCGGTGCGACCACGCTGTTGATTTCGCACGATGTGCCGCAGTGCATGGCCATCAGCGATTGGGTGGTGCTGCTGGCCACGGGTGGCCGTGTGGTGGCGCAAGGCACACCCGCTGAACTCATGGCCAGCACCGAACCCGAGGTGCGGCAGTTTGTGCGCGGCGAGCCCGATGGCCCCGTCAAATTCCACTACCCCGCGCCCCCCGTGGCCACCGATTTTGGGCCGGAGGTTTCCCGATGAATGCCCTGCAACAACTGGGCCGCCGTGTGCTGGACATGCTGGCGGCATGGGGTCATGGCGCGCTGTTCTTTTGGGCGCTGCTCAGGGCCGTGCCCGCTGGTTTGGCGCGTTTTGGTCTGGTGGTTACGCAAATTCACGCCATTGGCAACCGCTCGCTGGTCATCATCTTGGCCTCGGGTCTGGCGGTGGGCTTTGTGCTGGCCTTGCAGCTTTACAACACGCTGACCAACTTTGGTGCTGCTGAATCGCTGGGGCTGGTGGTCAACCTGTCGCTGGTGCGTGAACTGGGGCCCGTGGTGACGGCCCTGCTGTTTGCGGGGCGGGCGGGTACGTCGTTGACTGCCGAAATTGGCCTGATGAAAGCCGGTGAGCAGATTGCCGCGATGGAACTTATGGCCATTGACCCGCGCCAGCGTGTGCTGGCCCCGCGCTTCATTGCGGGCGTGGTGGCCATGCCGCTGCTGGCCGCGCTGTTTTCGGCCATTGGCATTTTGGGTGCCTGGGTGGTGGCGGTGGGCCTTATTGGGGTGGATGCGGGCAACTTCTGGTCTATCCAGCAAAACGGTGTCGATGTCTGGCGTGATGTCGGCAATGGCGTGGTCAAGAGTGCGGTGTTTGGCGTGATCTGCACCGCCGTGGCGCTCTACCAAGGTTATGAGACCGAAGCCACCCCGGAAGGTGTGGCCTACGCCACCACGCGCACGGTGGTCACGGCCTCGCTGGGTGTGCTGGCGATGGACTTCATCCTGACCGCCCTGATGTTTTCCACCCCCTGATTTCTCTGGAGCGATACATGAGCAAACGAAGTACGGAAATTTTGGTGGGCCTGTTTGTGCTGCTGGGCGCGCTGGGCTTGCTGTTCCTGGCCCTGAAAGCCGCCAACCTCGGCAGTTTTGGGGGTGGCGGTCAGACCTATGTGGTGCAGGCCCGGTTTGACAACATCGGCGGCCTTAAGCCCCGTGCCCCTGTGCGCTCTGCCGGGGTCAACGTGGGCCGTGTGACGGCCATCAGCCTGGATGCCCAAACTTACCAAGGTCTGGTCACCCTAGAGATCAACCAAGGTGTGCAGTTTCCTAAAGATTCGTCGGCCAAGATCCTGACCGCCGGTTTGCTGGGTGACCAGTACATCGGCCTAGAGCCCGGTGGCGACGAGAAAAACCTCGTGTCGGGCGATGTCATCACCCAGACCCAGTCGGCCATGGTGCTGGAGAACCTGATTGGTCAATTCCTCTTCAACAAGGCGGCAGACAGTGGAACAGCCAACAGCAACTGAGCCAGCAGCACATCCGTCTTCTGCCCATCGGCAGTTGCCCGTGTGGCCGCTGCGCAGTGCTGGGGCTCTGGCACTGGTGCTGGGTTTGAGCGCGTGTGCCAGTGGCCCGCAGGCACTGCCACACGACCCGCTGGAACCCATGAACCGCCAGGTGTCGGCCTTCAACGACACGCTGGATGAGGCGGTGCTCAAACCCGTGGCCACGGGCTACCGCGATGCCGTGCCTGCGCTGCTGCGCACGGGGGTGAGTAACTTTTTCGCCAACCTCGGCGACATCTGGTCGGGTGCAAACGCCACGCTGCAACTGCGTCCGCGTGAAGCGACCGAGAATTTTTTGCGCGTCGGGGTCAACACCACGCTCGGGTTTGGCGGGGTTTTTGATATCGCTTCCGAAATGGGCATCGAGCGCACCCGCCTCGACTTTGGGCAGACGTTGGGCCGCTGGGGCGTACCTGCGGGCCCTTACCTGGTGCTACCGGTTTTTGGCCCATCCTCGGTGCGTGATGCCACCGGCTTGGGCGTGGAGATGCGGACAGACCCCGTCACCCACGTCGAGGGCAACGCCACCCGCAACAGCCTGACCGCTGTGCGGGTGGTCAACACACGGGCTAACCTGCTGCGGGCCACGTCCTTGCTCGATGGAGCGGCGTTGGACAAATACAGCTTCACCCGCGATGCGTATCTGCAACGTCGGCAAAGTCAGGTGGACGACCTGATTGACCGGGGTGCGGGTTTACGAAACGGTACAGAAGATACCGATTGACAACAGGCCGACCAGCTAGCGCGCAGAACTCAGGCGGGTAGCCGGGTTCCAAGGCAGCAAGTCTCGTACACATCTCATACACAGGGCCTCCGGCCCGGAAAGGCAAATCAGGATGAACCGACGCCATTTGCTGGCCGCACTGACACTGCTGGCAGCCAACTTCGGGCTACAGCCCGCTTGGGCCGAAGAGGAAGCCCCCGATGCCCTGGTCAAACGCATCTCCAGCGATGTGCTGGCCGCTGTCAAGGCCGACCCGCTGATCCAGGCCGGTGACATCAACCGCATCGTGGCGCTGGTGGACAGCAAGATCATGCCCAGCGTGAATTTCTCGCGCATGACAGCCTCCGCCGTGGGCCGATTCTGGCGGCAAGCCACGCCGGAGCAGCAAAAACAGTTGCAGGACGAGTTCAAAACCTTGCTGGTGCGCACCTACGCGGGCGCGTTGGGCGAGGTGAAAGACCACACCGTGAGCTTTCGGCCCATGCGTTCGCGCCCCGAAGACACCGAGGTGCTGGTGCGCTCTGAAGTACGGGGCCGGGGCGACCCGATCCAGCTTGATTACAGACTGGAAAAAACCCCAACCGGCTGGAAGATCTACGACCTGAATGTGCTGGGCGTGTGGCTGGTTGAGACCTACCGCAACCAATTTGCGCAGGAAATCAACGCCAAAGGCATTGATGGCCTGATTACCATGCTGGTGCAGCGCAACAAGACCGGCAAAACCAAGGCGGGTTGATGGCAGTCACCATGCACACCGCTTCCAGCGCCGCAGCTGTGCTGTCGGCGCAGTTGACCATGCCGGTGGCCGCTCAGGTGTTGGCGCAACTGCGCCCGCCGGTGTTGGCACAACCCGGCACCACCGTGGTGCTGGATGCCCAGGCCCTGCACACCTTCGATTCGTCGGCGGTGGCGGTGCTGCTGGAGTTGCGCCGCCAGTTGCTGGCACAAGGCAAAACGCTGCAACTGGCGCATCCCCCGCAGCGTTTGCAACAACTGGTGGCGCTGTACGGCGTGGCCGAGTTGTTCCCGGCCTGATGCGCTCGGCCCGCACGGCGGTGCGCCCCGTACCGGCCCGCTTAGAATCCGGCGCTTGCCGCCCGCTGGTCAGCGCCTTGCTTGGCCTACCGTGAATCCTGTGGCTGACCACGATGCCCGCTGTTTCCTTTCAACACGTCTGCAAAACCTTCGACACCTCGCGGGGTGCGCTGCATGCCTTGCAGGACGTGTCGTTCGACATCCAACCCGGTGAATTTTTCGGCCTTTTAGGGCCCAACGGCGCTGGCAAAACCACCCTCATCAGCATTCTGGCCGGTCTCAGCCGCGCCACCTCGGGGCAGGTGTTGGTGCATGGGCACGATGTGCAGACCGACTACCACGCCGCCCGCCGCCAGCTCGGTGTGGTGCCGCAAGAGCTGGTGTTCGACCCCTTTTTCACCGTGCGCGAGGCGCTGCGCTTCCAGTCCGGCTATTTCGGCATCCGCCACAACGAGGCTTGGATCGGGGAACTGCTCGATGGGCTGGGCTTGGCCGACAAGGCTGGGGCCAACATGCGCCAGCTCTCGGGCGGTATGAAACGCCGGGTGCTGATTGCGCAGGCCTTGGTTCACAAGCCACCGGTCATCGTTCTGGACGAGCCCACGGCGGGGGTGGATGTGGAACTGCGTCAGACGCTGTGGCAGTTCATTTCGCAGCTCAACAAACAGCAGGGCAGCACGGTGTTGCTGACCACGCACTACCTGGAAGAGGCCGAAGCCCTGTGCAGCCGCTTGGCCATGCTCAAGCAGGGGCAGGTGGTGGCCCTGGAGGCGACATCGGTGCTGCTGGCACGGGCGGCCTCGCAGGTGCTGCGCTTCAAGACCGATGCCACCCTGCCGCCCGACTTGGCGGCGCAGGCGCGCATCACCGGGCGGGTGGTGCAAATGCCCGCCCAAGATGCGCTGTTCGTTGAACGGGTGCTGGCCCGGCTGCGTGAATGCGGCGTGGTGCCGCAGGACATGGAAATGCGCAAGGCCGATCTCGAAGACGTTTTCCTCGAACTCACCGGCACTCACCACAGCCATGCGGCCACGGCTGTCCGCGAGGTGTCGGCATGACGGGTTGGCAAGCGCTGTTTTACAAAGAGGTGCTGCGCTTCTGGAAGGTGGGTTTCCAGACGGTTGCTGCGCCGGTCATCACCGCCATTTTGTATTTGATGATTTTTGGCCATGTGCTAGAAGACCATGTGCAGGTGTACGGCTCGGTCAGCTACACCGCGTTTTTGTTGCCCGGCTTGGTGATGATGAGCGTGTTGCAAAACGCCTTTGCCAACAGTTCGTCGTCTATGGTGCAAAGCAAGGTCATGGGCAACCTCGTGTTTTTGCTGCTCACGCCGCTGTCGCACCGGGCTTGGTTTGTCGCCTATGTGGGCTCGTCGGTGGTGCGGGGCTTGGTGGTCGGGTTGGGGGTGATGGTCTGCACCTGGTGGCTGGCGCAACCGTCGCTGGTGGCCCCGCTGTGGATTCTGGTGTTTGCCTTGCTCGGTGCGGCCTTGCTGGGTGCGTTGGGCTTGATTGCCGGTCTGTGGGCCGAGAAATTTGACCAGATGGCTGCTTTCCAAAACTTCATCATCATGCCCATGACGTTTTTGTCGGGCGTTTTTTACTCCATCCATTCGCTGCCCCCCATCTGGCAGCAGGTCAGCCACTTCAACCCCTTCTTTTACATGGTGGACGGCTTCCGCTACGGCTTTTTTGGCGTGAGTGACGTGTCGCCCTGGTTCAGCCTGTTGGTGGTGGGGCTGGCGCTGGCGCTGGTGAGTGCGCTGGCGCTGTACCTGCTGCGCACGGGTTACAAAATCCGCTCTTGAACGGGCGGCCACTGCACTGCCCGCCTTGGCCTGCTGAATGCGTCTTTCGATCTGAAATTCTTTTGTCATGACTGCTGATCAACTGCAACAACTCATCGCCGCTGGCTTGCCTTGCGAGCACCTGGAAGTCTCGGGCGATGGCCGCCACTGGTCGGCGGTGGTGGTGTCGCCCGCTTTTGTGGGGCTGCGCCCCATTGCCCGCCACCAGCGGGTGTATGCCACGCTGGGTGCGCGCATCCACAACGACGAGGTGCATGCCCTGTCCATGAAAACCTATACGCCCGCCGAGTGGGCGCAACAATGAGCACCGCGCTGCGGAAAGAGCACTGACAACATGGACAAACTGCGAATCACCGGGGGCCGTCCGCTGCATGGCGAGGTGAACATTTCTGGTGCCAAAAACGCCGCCTTGCCCGAGCTGTGTGCCGCCTTGCTGACCGACGAGCCGGTGCTGCTGACCAATGTGCCGCGCCTGCGCGATGTGGCCACCATGCGCCAGCTGCTGGATCACATGGGCGTGCAAACCCAGACCCACGGCCCGCGTGGCGGCATGACGCTGCATGCGGCCGACCCCATTGCGCCCGAAGCGCCTTACGAGTTGGTGAAAACCATGCGTGCCTCGGTGCTGGTGCTGGGGCCGCTGCTGGCGCGTTTTGGCCGCGCCCGCGTGTCTTTGCCCGGTGGCTGCGCCATTGGCTCGCGCCCGGTGGATCAGCACATCAAAGGTATGCAGGCCATGGGGGCCGACATTGTGGTGGAGCACGGCTACATGGTGGCCCAGCTGTCGGGCGGTCGTCAGCGGCTGCACGGGGCGCGCATCACCACCGACATGGTGACGGTCACGGGCACCGAAAACTTTTTGATGGCCGCTGCGCTGGCCGAAGGCGAAACCGTGCTGGAAAACGCCGCCCAAGAGCCGGAAGTGGTTGATCTGGCCCAGATGCTGATTGCCATGGGGGCCTGCATTGAAGGCCACGGCACCAGCCGCATTCACATTCAGGGCGTGCCGCGTTTGCACGGCACCAGCCACCAAGTGGTCGCCGACCGCATTGAGGCAGGCACCTTTTTGTGCGCCGTGGCGGCCACGGGGGGCGATGTGCTGCTGCGCCATGCCCGCGCTGACCACCTGGATGCCGTGTTGGACAAGCTGCGCGAAGCCGGGGCTACCCTAGAGGCGGGGCAAGACGGGCAGGGCGACTTCATCCGCGTCCAGGCATCGGGCCGCCTGAAGGCGCAGGGTTTCCGCACCACCGAATACCCCGGCTTCCCGACCGACATGCAGGCCCAGTTCATGGCGCTCAATTGCATTTCGCACGGCACAGCCAAGGTGACCGAGACGATTTTTGAAAACCGCTTCATGCACGTCAACGAACTGGTGCGCCTGGGCGCAAAAATCCAGACCGATGGCAAAGTGGCGGTGGTGGAGGGGGTCGAAAAGCTCTCTGGTGCTACCGTCATGGCCACCGATTTGCGCGCTTCGGCCAGTCTGGTGATTGCTGGTTTGGTGGCGCAGGGCGACACCGTGGTAGACCGCATTTACCACCTAGACCGGGGTTACGACCAAATGGAAGAAAAACTGCGCGGCATTGGCGCTGACATCGAGCGCATCAAATGATTACCCTAGCCCTGTCCAAAGGACGCATTTTTGACGAAACCCTGCCGCTGCTGGCCGCTGCGGGCATTGCGGTCTTGGAAGACCCGGACAAGTCGCGCAAGTTGATCTTGCCCACCAACCAGCCCGATGTGCGGGTGGTGCTGGTGCGCGCTACCGATGTGCCCACTTATGTGGAATACGGCGGTGCCGACTTGGGCGTGACGGGCAAAGACACCCTGATCGAGCACGGCGGCCAGGGCTTGTACCAGCCGCTGGATTTGAAAATTGCCGCCTGCCGCATGAGTGTGGCGGTGCGCGCCGACTTTGATTACGCCAGCGCCGTGCGCCAAGGCTCGCGCCTGAAGGTGGCCACCAAATACACCACGATTGCCCGCGAATTTTTTGCCAGCAAAGGCGTGCATGTGGACTTGATCAAGCTCTACGGCAGCATGGAACTGGCCCCGCTGACCGGCTTGGCCGATGCGATTGTGGACTTGGTCTCGACCGGCAACACCCTGAAAGCTAACCACTTGGTTGAGGTGGAGCGCATCATGGACATCAGCTCGCGTCTGGTGGTCAACCAAGCCGCGCTCAAGCTCAAGCAGGCCAGCATCCGGCCCATCATCCAAGCGTTTTCCCAAGCCATTGACACCAGCCGCGCACCGTCATGACCCTCTCTGCCGTTCCGCTTCGCCTGTCCACCCAGTCGCCCGACTTTGAGGCCCAGTTTGCCGCCCGCCTGCACTGGTCTGCCGATACCGACAGCGCCATTGAGCAGCGCGTGGCCGACATCTTGGCCGATGTGCAGCGCCGGGGCGACGCAGCCGTGCTGGACTACACCGCCCGTTTTGACGGCCTGCAAGCCACCAGCCTGCCCGCGCTGGAGCTGACGCAGGCCGAGTTAAAAGCCGCTTTTGACGCGCTGCCCCCTGCCCAACGCCACGCGCTGCAAGCCGCCGCCCAGCGCGTGCGCCGCTACCACGAAGCGCAAAAAGCCGCCAGCGGCGAGAGCTGGAGCTACCGCGACGAAGACGGCACCCTGCTGGGCCAAAAGGTGACGCCGCTGGACCGGGTGGGTATTTACGTGCCCGGTGGCAAGGCCGCGTACCCGTCCAGCGTGCTGATGAACGCCATTCCCGCCCAAGTGGCGGGGGTGGGCGAGATCATCATGGTGGTGCCCACGCCGCGTGGCGAAAAAAATGCCTTGGTGCTGGCTGCCGCCTATGTGGCGGGTGTCACCCGCGCTTTCACCATCGGTGGCGCACAGGCCGTGGCCGCGCTGGCCTACGGCACCGCCAGCATCCCCAAGGTGGACAAAATCACCGGCCCCGGCAACGCCTATGTGGCCAGCGCCAAAAAGCGGGTGTTTGGCACCGTGGGCATTGACATGATTGCAGGCCCTTCCGAGATTTTGGTGCTGGCCGACGGCAGCACCCCGCCCGACTGGGTGGCGATGGACTTGTTCAGCCAAGCCGAGCACGACGAGTTGGCGCAAAGCATTCTGCTGTGCCCGGATGCCGCTTACATCGACGCGGTGCAAGCCGCCATCGACCGCCTGCTGCCCGCCATGCCCCGGCGCGAGATCATCGCCAAAAGCCTGAACGACCGGGGTGCGCTCATCCTCACCCGCGACATGGCCGAGGCTTGCACCATCAGCAACCGCATTGCGCCCGAGCACCTGGAAGTGTCCAGCGCCGAGCCGCACCGCTGGGAGCCGCTGCTCAAACACGCCGGGGCCATCTTTTTGGGCGCTTACACCAGCGAAAGCCTGGGCGACTACTGCGCCGGCCCCAACCATGTGCTGCCCACCAGCGGCACAGCGCGTTTCAGTTCGCCACTGGGGGTGTACGACTTTCAAAAACGCAGCAGCTTGATTGAAGTCAGTGCCGCTGGTGCGCAAAACCTGGGACGGATCGCGGCAGAGTTGGCTTACGGCGAAGGCCTGCAAGCCCATGCCCGTGCCGCCGAACTGCGCCTGCAACCCGTGCCACCCCTGCGCGCCAGCCTGTGAGCGTGCCACCCGTGAACGCCATGAACACACCCAACCCGCTGCGCTTCATCCGGCAGGACATTCAGTCCATGCACGCCTACGCCATTCAAGACGCGACCGGCATGGTCAAGCTCGACGCGATGGAAAACCCGTTTGCCCTGCCCCCCGCGCTGCAAGCCGCGCTGGGTGAGCGCCTGGGCGCGGTGGCCATCAACCGCTACCCCGGTGCCCGTATTGACGACCTGAAGCAGGCCCTGGCGCGTTATGTCGATCTGCCCGAAGGCTGCGGCCTGATGCTGGGCAACGGCTCTGACGAGCTGATTTCGCTCCTGGCCTTGGCCTGCGACATGCCCGGTGCCAGCATCTTGGCCCCCGTGCCGGGTTTTGTGATGTATGCCATGAGCGCCCAGTTGCAGGGCCTGGCCTTTCACGGCGTGCCGCTCACCGCCGACTTTGAGCTGGACGAGCCCGCCATGCTGGCCGCGCTGCGCACGCACCAGCCCGCCATCACCTACTTGGCCTACCCCAACAACCCCACCGCCAACCTGTGGGACGCAGGCACCATCCGCCGCTTGATTGCCGAAGCGGCCAGCTTTGGCGGCCTGGTGGTGATGGACGAGGCGTATCAGCCATTCTCCAGCCGCAGCTGGCTGGATGAGATGCGCCGCGACCCAGTGGCCCATGCCAACGTGCTGCTCATGCGCACCCTGTCCAAATTTGGTCTGGCCGGTGTGCGCCTGGGCTACCTGCTGGGCGCACAAGCCTTGGTTGATGAAGTGGACAAGCTGCGCCCGCCGTACAACGTGAGCGTGCTCAACGCCGAATGCGCCCTGTTTGCCCTAGAACATGACGAGGTGTTTGCCCAGCAAGCCGCCCAGATCTGCGAACAACGCGCCCGGCTGCTGGCTGCGCTGGCGCAGATGCCCGGTGTCACCGCCTTCCCCAGCGAAGCCAATATGGTGCTGGTGCGTGTGCCCGATGCCACAGCCTGTTTTGATCGGCTCAAATCGCAAGGCATTCTGGTCAAGAATGTTTCTAAAATGCACAGTCTGTTGGCCAACTGCTTGCGCCTGACGGTGGGCACCCCCACTGAAAACGCCCAGTTGATCGCTGCACTCCACCCATCTTTATGACCCTGATGCTCTCCGCCCATGCCGCGACCGACCGTGTGGCGCATGTTCAACGCAACACCGCCGAAACGCAAATCAGCGTCCGTGTCAACCTCGACGGCAGCGGCACCGCCCGCCTGTCCACCGGCATTGGCTTCTTTGACCACATGCTCGACCAGATTGCCCGCCACGGCCTGATCGACCTCGACATCCAGGCCCAGGGCGACTTGCACATTGACGGCCACCACACGGTGGAAGACGTGGGCATCACCCTCGGCCAGGCTTTTGCACAAGCCGTGGGCGACAAAAAAGGCATTCGCCGCTATGGCCACGCCTATGTGCCGCTGGATGAAGCCCTCTCGCGTGTGGTGGTGGACTTTTCAGGTCGCCCCGGCCTGCACATGCGGGTGGCCTTCAAGAGCGGCATGGTGGGCACGTTTGATACCCAGCTGGCTTTTGAATTCTTCCAAGGCTTTGTCAACCACGCGGGCGTGACCCTGCACATTGACAACCTGCATGGCGAAAACGCCCACCATCAAGCTGAAACCGTGTTCAAGGCCTTTGCCCGCGCACTGCGCATGGCCTTAGAGCGCGATACCCGCCTCGGTGATGTGATTCCCTCGACCAAAGGCTCGCTCTGAGCTGCTCCCGCTGATGAAACGCAAGACAGTCGCCGTGGTGGACTACGGCAGTGGCAACCTGCGCTCGGTATCGCAGGCGGTGAAACATGTGGCCCGTGCCAGCGATGTGGAGGTGCGAGTCACCTCCCGCGCCCAAGACGTGTTGGATGCCGACCGGGTGGTGCTGCCCGGCCAGGGCCACATGGCCGACTGCATGAACGAGCTGGCCGCCTCTGGCCTGCGCGATGCGGTGCTGCACGCAGCGGCCAACAAACCCTTGTTTGGCGTGTGTGTGGGTATGCAAATGCTGCTCGACCGCAGCGAAGAAGGCCCCACCGACGGCCTGGGTCTGCTGCCGGGCGAGGTGCTGCGCTTTCGGCTCGAAGGCCGCTTGCAGGCTGATGGCAGCCGTTTCAAGGTGCCGCAAATGGGCTGGAACCAGGTGTTTCACCAGTTGGGCCACGGCCCGGCGCACCCGCTGTGGGCGGGTATTGCGGACGGGGCCTATTTCTATTTTGTGCACAGCTACTACGCGGCACCCGCCAACCCGCTGCACAGCGTGGGTGAGACCGATTACGGCGGACGCTTTGCCGTGGCACTGGCCCGCGACAACCTATTTGCCACCCAGTTTCACCCCGAAAAGAGTGCCGATCAGGGCTTGGCGCTCTACCGCAACTTCCTGCAATGGAACCCCTGATTCCAAGCGTTTTTTCCTGACACCGACAACCTCATCATGCTTTTGATTCCTGCCATTGATCTGAAAGACGGCCAGTGCGTTCGCCTCAAGCAAGGCGATATGGACCAATCCACCGTGTTTGGCGAAGACCCTGCCGCCATGGCCCGCCGCTGGGTGGACAAGGGCGCACGCCGGGTGCATTTGGTGGACCTCAACGGCGCGTTTGCGGGCAAACCGAAAAATGAGCAGGCCATTCGCGCCATCCTCAAGTCGGTAGGCTCGGTGGTGGATGTGCAGCTCGGTGGCGGTATTCGCGACCTGGACACCATCGAACGCTACCTGGATGCTGGCCTGCGCTACGTCATCATCGGCACCGCTGCGGTCAAAAACCCCGGCTTCTTGC
Source organism: Pseudomonadota bacterium (assembly GCA_041192045.1). Taxonomy (GTDB): domain Bacteria; phylum Pseudomonadota; class Gammaproteobacteria; order Burkholderiales; family Burkholderiaceae_C; genus Hydrogenophaga. The sequence continues at coordinate 58,099 of JBEENR010000004.1, forward strand.
AAGATGCCTGCTCGGCTTTTGGCGGTCACATCATCGTCGGCCTCGATGCCAAAGATGGCAAGGTAGCCACGGATGGCTGGAGCAAGCTGACCGGCCACAACGTCGTGGATTTGGGCAAGAAGTTTGAAGATTACGGGGTGGAATCCATCATCTACACCGACATCGGGCGCGACGGCATGCTCTCGGGCATCAACATTGAAGCCACCGTCAGGCTGGCCCAGGCGCTGTCCATTCCCGTCATCGCCTCCGGCGGTCTGTCCAATCTGGACGATATTCACGCCCTGTGCCGCGTGGAAGATGAAGGCGTGGAAGGCGTGATTTGTGGCCGATCCATTTACAGCGGCGACCTTGATTTCGAGGCCGCTCAGCGTCTGGCCGACGAGCTCAACGGTTGATGCCCGCCAGCACCTGCTTCACGGAACACTGACATGCTCGCCAAACGCATCATTCCCTGCCTGGACGTGACCGGTGGCCGTGTGGTCAAGGGGGTCAACTTTGTCGAGCTGCGCGACGCGGGCGACCCGGTGGAAATTGCCGCCCGCTACAACGACCAAGGTGCGGACGAACTCACCTTTCTCGACATCACCGCCACCAGCGACGGGCGCGACCTGATCCTGCACATCATTGAGGCCGTGGCCTCGCAGGTGTTCATTCCGCTGACCGTGGGCGGTGGCGTGCGCACGGTGGATGATGTGCGCCGCCTGCTCAATGCCGGGGCCGACAAGACCAGCTTCAACTCGGCGGCCATTGCCAACCCGCAAGTCATCCGCGATGCCTCGGACAAGTACGGCGCACAGTGCATCGTGGTGGCCATTGATGCCAAGCGCCGCGCCGCAGAGGATGCGCTGATCCGTGGCCCCGGTTGGGACGTTTACAGCCACGGCGGACGCAAAAACACTGGGCTGGATGCCGTAGCCTGGGCGCGCCAGATGGCCGACTTGGGTGCGGGCGAGATTTTGCTCACCAGCATGGACCGCGACGGCACCAAAAGCGGCTTTGACTTGGCCCTGACCCGCGCCGTGGCCGATGCCGTGCCCGTGCCCGTGATTGCCTCGGGCGGCGTGGGCAACTTGGATCACTTGGCTGATGGCGTGCAGCAGGGCCGGGCCGATGCGGTGCTGGCCGCCAGCATCTTTCACTACGGTGAATACACCGTCGCCCAGGCCAAAACCCGTATGGCCGAGCGCGGCATTGCGGTGCGGCTGTAACCCGTCAAACCCTTGCCACAAGCCCTTGCTAGATTGAACACATGAACTGGATTGAACAAGTCAAATGGGACGCGCAGGGCTTGGTGCCCGCCATTGCGCAAGAGGCTGCTAGCGGCGACGTGCTGATGTTTGCTTGGATGAACCGCGAAGCCCTGCAGAAAACCGCTGAGCTGGGGCGTGCCGTTTATTTCAGCCGTTCACGCGGCAAGTTATGGTTCAAGGGCGAAGAATCCGGCCATGTGCAGACGGTGCACGACATTCGGCTGGACTGCGATAACGATGTGGTGCTGCTCAAAGTTACCCAGCAAGGGCACGAGCCCGGCATTGCCTGCCACACAGGCCGACACAGCTGCTTTTTTCAGCGCTACGACAACGGGGCTTGGCAGGTGGCCGACCCGGTGCTGAAAGACCCCGAATCGATTTACAAATAACACCATGTCCCCAACCGACGACCTTGACCGCCTTGCTGCCGTGATCGAAAGCCGCAAGCCCCAGAACGGCGGCGACCCAGACAAGAGCTATGTGGCCCGCCTGCTGCACAAAGGGCCCGATGCTTTCCTGAAAAAAATCGGGGAAGAAGCCACAGAGGCGGTCATGGCGGCCAAAGACTGCGACCATGGCGGTGATGCCCAAAAACTGGTCAACGAAGTGGCCGACTTGTGGTTTCACAGCATGGTGGCTTTGGCCCACTATGGCAAAACCCCTGCCGACGTGGTGCGTGAACTGGTGCGCCGCGAGGGCCTCAGCGGTCTGGAAGAAAAGGCCCTGCGCAAGGTGCAGGCCCGCGAAGGGCAGGCTGCTGCCACCGCAGCACAGCCGTCTTGAACACATGGGTTCATACCCACAGATTCACCCAAGCTATGAGCACACACGACCCCCACTGCATTTTTTGCAAAATCATCAGCGGACACATTCCGTCACGCAAGGTCTATGAAGACGATGAGATTTACGCCTTCCACGACATCCACCCTTGGGCACCGGTGCATTTTTTGATGGTGCCCAAGCTGCACATCCCCTCTATGGCGCAACTGACCCCAGAGCACGAGCGACTCATGGGCCGCATGATGTTGCTGGCCCCACAGTTGGCCTTGCAGCAAGGCTGCCTGCCCTATCCCGATGGCGGCTTCCGCATGGTTTGCAACACCGGCACCGGCGGTGGGCAGGAGGTTCATCACCTGCATATCCACATCATGGGCGGGCCGCGTCCTTGGTTACGGGGTTGAATCGTCCACACCGAATTTGAACTTTGGGTGCAGCTTAGAATTCCCAGCCGATACCGCTTAAACGGCATGAACATTTGGAGTTAACCATGGGTACTTTTTCAATTTGGCACTGGCTGATCGTTCTCTTGATTGTCGTCATGGTCTTTGGCACCAAGAAACTCAAGAACCTGGGTTCTGACCTCGGGAGTGCCGTCAAAGGTTTCAAAGACGGCATGAAAGACGGGGGTAGCAGCGAACCCGAAGCCGCAACGCCTGCCACACAGGTCGCGCAGAGCACCGCCCGCACGGACAAGGCCGCGATTGACGTGGAAGCCAAAACCAAGAGCTGACACGATCTCTCCTGAATTTTGGGGTTTTCCCAGCAACAACCGCACGCGCTCAGCGTGGTCGGGCTGGTTTCAGGGCAGCGTTTGTGTTGCCCGCAACGTGGCTGAAACATGATTGATCTGGGCATTTCCAAGCTCGCCTTGATCGGGGCGGTGGCACTCATTGTCATTGGCCCCGAAAAGCTGCCTCGGGTGGCGCGCACGGTCGGCACGCTGCTGGGCAAGGCGCAGCGCTATGTGGCCGACGTGAAGGCCGAGGTCAGCCGCTCCATGGAACTCGAAGAGCTGAAAAAAATGAAGGAGTCCATGCAGAGCGCCGCACGCGATGTGCAGTCCTCGGTGCAAGGCACTGCCGAAGATTTTGAAAAATCTTGGTCTGAGGCGACCGCTGGACTCGATGCCTCGAACAACGGTTCAGATGCGTACCATCACATCGGTACCGACCTCTATCCCACCTACAAGCACCCTAAAAAGAACTGGCGCATCAAGCAAAAAGCCATGCCTCAGTGGTACAAGGCGCGAGCCGGAGTGCGTACCCGCACCCAATCGGGTGCAGCCCGCGTGGCCCGCTTCCGTCCCCGTTCCTCTTCTTCTGCGCGCTGATGTCTGATAAGCAACATTCCACCGACGAGCTGGCAGGTTCTGAGCAGCCTTTTGTTCAGCACCTCATGGAGCTGCGTGACCGTCTGGTCTCCGGCATGATTGGCTTGCTGATCTGCATGGGTCTGCTGGCCATCTGGCCCGGCCCCGGCGGGTTGATTGATTGGATTGCCGTACCCATTCGGGCACACATGCCCCCCGATGCCAAGCTGATTGCCGTGGGCGTGTTCTCGCCATTCTTTGTGCCCATCAAGGTACTGGGCATGTCGGCTCTGTTGCTGTCCTTGCCGTGGTGGATGTACCAGATTTGGGCCTTTGTCGCGCCCGGTCTGTACAGCCATGAAAAACGTTTTGCCGTGCCGCTGATCGTGCTGGGCAGTCTGCTGGCTTACTTGGGCATTGCGTTTGTGCAGTTCTTTGTGCTGGACAGGATGTTCGCGTTCATCCAGCAGTTCACCCCGGCCAGTGTGGCGGCCACGCCAGACATTGCGTCCTATGTAGAAGCTATTCTGTCGCTGTACTTGGCTTTCGGACTGGCGTTTCAGGTGCCCATCGTGGTGGTGCTGCTGGTCAAGATGAATTTGGTGAATTTGCAGCAATTGCGGGACTTCCGGGGCTATTTCATCGTCGTGGCTTTCATTGTGGCGGCAGTTGCCACGCCGCCCGACGTGATTTCGCAACTGGCCTTGGCGATTCCCATGTGCCTGTTGTACGAGCTGGGTATTTTGGGTGCCCAGTGGTTCGTCAAGCAAGCCGTCCCGTCCACCGACACATCGGGCACTTCCTGAACGCCAGGTTCAGCGTTGCGTCGGGCGTGGCAGGGGTTTGCGTCGGCTGGGTGTCACTTGCAACGTCGTACTGCCTTCTCGCCGCACCACTTCGATGTTGGCAGGGATGCCGGGCTGCAAGGCCGCTACAGCAGACAGCAGCGCAGCGACTGAGCCTACCTCTTGGTTTGCCACGCGGGTGATGATGTCGCCAGGGCGGATGCCCCCTTGCGCAGCCGGGCCGTTTTGCAGCACACCGGCAATGATGACCCCGCGTCCGGTTTCCAGGCCCAAGCTCTGCGCGATGTCGGCATTCAACTCGCGCGGTTCTACGCCGATCCAGCCCCGTGTGACTTGACCGTCGCGCACGATAGCCTCCATCACACTGCGTGCGGTGGAGGTGGGAATGGCAAAACCAATGCCCATGGAGCCACCCGACCGTGAATAAATCGCGGTGTTGATGCCCATCAGGTACCCATGCACATCCACCAAAGCCCCGCCCGAGTTGCCTGGGTTGATGGCAGCATCGGTTTGGATGAAGTTTTCAAACGTGTTGATCCCCAGTTGGGTACGCCCCAGCGCGCTGACAATGCCGCTGGTGACCGTTTGTCCCACGCCAAAGGGGTTGCCAATGGCCAGCACGGGGTCACCAATGGCCAAGCTGTCCGAGTCACCCAGCGTGATCACCGGCAGCTCGGTCAGGGGAATTCTGAGAATGGCCAAGTCGGTTTCCGGGTCGGTACCCATGACCCTGGCGCTGCTCTTGCGCCCATCGTTCAAGACGACTTCGATGTCGTCAGCGCCTTCAACGACATGGTTGTTGGTCAGGATATACCCCGCCGGACTGACGATGACCCCCGAGCCCAGCCCCGTCTGAGGCTCTGTCTGGGCCTGATCGCCAAAGAAAAACTGGAACCACGGATCGTTGTTGTGAAAATTCTTGACCACCGCTTTGCTGGTGTTGATGCTCACCACTGCGGGCGATGCCGCACGCGCGGCATCTCTGAATCCTGTCGGGTTGCCGCTGTCTGTCGTGGGGCCTACCGATTGCAAAACCGGCACCACGGTGGGCAGGCTGGGGCGGCGGTTGAGCCACTGCGGCTTGAGTGTGGCCACCACGAAATACGCGGCCAGAAGCACCGTGACGGTTTGCGTGAAGACAAGCCAGAGTCTTTTCATGAGGATGTGGAGCAGTGAGAAGGAGAAAGTCTGTAGGCACGTTTGAAAAACAGATTTTGGACTATGTGGAGCGAGATTGACCCGCATCAAGTGCCTAGGGGTTCCGCTTGACAGATATCAAGAGGCATCCGGTGGAGGCGCAGTGCAATGAGGCTCTGTTTTGAATTCACAGGAGAACGCAATGAAAGCCCTCATGGATCTTTTTTCAACCGATTACGGTTTATTCAGCATTTCCGGCATCATTTTCATGATCGGAATGGCGATCTGGTTTTACCGGTTTTTCACCCGCAAGATGCTGGAGTCTGAACAGGCGCAGCGCTGAGGCAGAATCGAGCATCTGAGGAGACGGTGCAGCCCGCCACCGTCTTGGCTGTTTCTGCTCCTTCTGCCCATGCAAGCTGTTTTTTCGCCAGTAGTTTCACGCTCCACACTGCAACAAACGCTGGACACGCTGTTGCAGCCCGACCTGTTCAAAGATTACGCGCCCAACGGCTTGCAAGTGGAGGGTCGGGGCAGCATCCACAAACTGGTCACGGGTGTCACCGCCAGCCGTGCCCTGATTGAGGCAGCAGCAGACGCAGGGGCTGATGCCCTTTTGGTGCATCACGGCCTGTTTTGGCGTGGGCAAGATGGGTGTGTCACCGGTTGGATGAAGCAGCGCCTCTCCCGCTTGCTGGCGCATGACATCAACTTGCTGGCCTACCACCTGCCACTGGATGCCCATCCAACTTTGGGCAACAACGCCCAGTTGGCGCAGCGTTTGGGGATGCGCGTGTTTGACGGATCTGCTGGCCGCTTCGGCGCACAGTCGCTGGGCTGGTTGGGTGAGTGGCCTGCCGCACCGCTGTCTGCGCTGGCGGTGCAGCTGGAGCAGGTCTTGGGCCGCCCAGTGACGCTGGTGAACGGGTCGGATCGGCCTGTTGAGCGCGTAGCCTTGTGCACCGGTGGTGCGCAGTCGTATTTTGAAGCGGCCATTGCCGCTGGGGCTGATGTGTTCATCACCGGTGAAATTTCTGAGCCACAAACCCACTACGCACGCGAGTGTGGGGTGTCCTACATCGCCTGCGGGCACCACGCGTCAGAGCGTTATGGTGTGCAGGCTGTTGGTGAATACCTGGCGCAAACCCTGAGGATTGCCCACGAATTCATCGATATTGACAACCCAGCCTGAAGGATCTGCACCATGACCACCCCCCCACAGCCTGTTGCTGGACAGCCTACCGCACCCGTGGTGTTGACCATGGGAGACCCCGCTGGTATTGGCCCTGAGATCATCGTTCGCGCATTTCAAGAACAACCTGCCCTGATGCGGCAGGTACTGGTCGCGGGTGACGTAGGCAGCTTGCGACGTGCCATGAAGGCGGTAGCCCTGGCACAGCCAGCGGATGCGCCACGCTTCATGTGGGCGGAGCTGCAGAGCCTGTCCGACTTCAGCCAAGTGCCGCCGAATTGCGTGGCGGTGGTGCAGGCCTGTCAGCCGGGTCTACCGATTGAACTGGGGCAGATCAGTGCCCAGGCGGGTCAAGCCGCTGCCGACTGTGTGCGTTTTGCGGCGCAGGCCGCGCTGACAGGGCAAGCACGGGCTGTGGTGACTGCGCCATTGCACAAGGAAGCGCTGGCTGCTGCCGGTGTGACATTTCCGGGGCATACCGAGTTGTTGCAGTCCATCGCAGCCGCCCACTTGGGCATCACCCCAGAGGCCTTGCCGGTGCGCATGATGCTCAGTTGCCCAGGGCTCAGCACCGTGCTGGTGAGCATTCATGTCTCTTTGCGGCACGCGCTTGATGCTGTCACGCACGATGCCGTGTTACAGACGGTGCGTATCACCCATGCCCACTTTCGCCGCTTTGGCGTGCCCCACCCGCGTATCGCTGTCGCTGGACTGAATCCGCATGCGGGCGAGGGTGGGCTGTTCGGTCGGGAAGAGCAAGATTGCATTGCGCCAGCCATCGCGCAAGCCCGTGCAGAAGGCATGGACTGCACAGGCCCCCACGCGCCCGACACCGTCTTCATGCGCGCACGTCAGGGCGTATTCGATGTGGTGATCGCGATGTACCATGACCAGGGCCTCATTCCGGTGAAGCTCCTGGGACTTGACCATGGCGTGAACACGACGCTGGGGCTACCCTTTGTGCGCACCAGCCCCGACCACGGCACGGCGTTTGACTTGGCCGGTACTGGGCGAGCGAGCGCCAGCAGTCTGTTAGCGGCGTTGCATGCTGCGCTACAGACATCTGCTGATACAGCCCTGTATTGACCTAGAAATCAGCGTTTTAAACGACAAGGTCATGACACAAAACTGACGACAGGTGGGTGTTTGTGCTGTACCAGACAACTGGCTTATCGAGTTGTAAATAGCCCAGTTAGGCACCCCGACAAGCGGGGATGTGCCCACTGGGCTCCAGTACAATCCAGGGTTGTCCCTAGTATTCCCATGAACCCGTTTGAAAGATCCCCATGAGTGAAGCAACCGTCGATGCAACTGTGAATAACAGTCGCCGAACCTGGCTGATCACATCCTGCGCCATGGGTGGCGTAGGTGCAGCCGCTGTCGCTGTCCCCTTCGTCAGCAGTTTTCAGCCCTCCGAGCGCGCCAAAGCTGCTGGCGCGGCGGTTGAAGTGGACGTGTCCACCATGGCCCCTGGCGAAAAGCGGGTGGTCGAGTGGCGCGGCAAGCCTGTGTGGATCGTTCGGCGTACACCTGAGCAGCTCCAGTCGCTTGAACAGCACGAAGCGCAATTGGCAGATCCGAATTCAGATCGCAAAGCTTTTGCGACACCCGAATACGCCAAAAACCGTCATCGCTCCATCAAGCCAGAATTTTTGGTGACGGTCGGCATTTGCACCCACTTGGGCTGCTCACCCGGTGACAAATTTACCCCAGGTCCGCAACCCTCGTTGCCTGATGATTGGCAAGGTGGGTTCCTGTGTGCGTGCCATGGATCGACGTTTGATTTGGCCGGTCGTGTCTTCAAGAATAAACCAGCACCAGACAACTTAGAGGTGCCGCCCCATTACTACTTGTCTGATACGACCTTGTTGGTCGGCGAAGAGAAGAAGGCCTGATGCCCTACCTCACAGTGCAAACAGACACCTGACCCCAGAGGCAAACCATGGCTGAATTCAAAGAAATCTCCCCCAATGCTCCTATGAGCCAGCAAGCGCTCAACTGGATCGATAACCGCTTTCCGTTGACCAAGCTCTACAACGAGCACTTGGCCGAATATTACGCACCGAAGAATTTCAACTTCTGGTATTTCTTCGGCTCGCTGGCCCTGTTGGTGCTGGTGATTCAGATCGTCACCGGCATCTTTCTGGTGATGCACTACAAGCCAGATGCCAACTTGAATGCTGCCGGTGTGCCTGTGGCTTTCGCCTCGGTCGAATACATCATGCGCGATGTGCCTTGGGGCTGGTTGATCCGTTATATGCACTCTACAGGCGCTTCGGCATTTTTCGTGGTGGTGTATTTGCACATGTTCCGGGGTCTCATTTACGGCTCTTACCGCAAACCGCGTGAACTGGTCTGGATCTTTGGTTGTGCCATTTTCCTCGTGCTGATGGCTGAAGCCTTTATGGGCTATTTGTTGCCTTGGGGTCAGATGTCATACTGGGGCGCACAGGTGATCGTCAACCTGTTCTCTGCGATTCCTTTTGTCGGTCCAGACCTTGCTCTGTTGATTCGTGGTGACTATGTGGTGGGTGATGCAACCCTGAACCGTTTCTTCAGCTTTCACGTGATTGCCGTGCCGCTGGTGTTGTTGGGTCTGGTGGTGGCACACATCATCGCGCTTCACGAAGTGGGTTCCAACAACCCGGATGGGGTCGAAATCAAAGCCCTCAAGAACGAAAAAGGTGTTCCGCTGGACGGCATTCCGTTCCATCCCTACTACAGCGTGCACGACATCTTGGGTGTCTCCGTGTTCCTGATGGCTTTCTCTGCGATCGTCTTCTTTGCACCTGAGTTGGGTGGTTACTTCTTGGAGTACAACAACTTCATTCCAGCAGACCCGCTCGTTACGCCGCTGCACATTGCGCCAGTTTGGTATTTCACGCCTTTCTATTCCATGCTGCGTGCTATCACCAGCGAAATGATGTACGTGTTGATTGCCTGCGTTCTGCTGGGTGCCATTCTGGGTGTCACCAAAGCAAAGCTGAGTGCTGTGATGAAAGCCGCTGTTGTGGGCGCTGCTTTGGTTGTCGTGGTACTGATGCTGGCCATTGATGCCAAATTCTGGGGTGTGGTCGCTATGGGTGGCGCCGTGATCATTCTGTTTGCCCTGCCATGGTTGGACAACAGCCCAGTGAAGTCGATTCGTTACCGTCCATCTTGGAACAAATGGCTGTACACGATTTTCGTGATCAACTTCCTGATCCTCGGTTATTTGGGTGTTCAGCCGCCCTCGCCAGTGGGCGAGCGGGTTTCTCAGGTCGGGACTCTGTTTTACTTTGGCTTCTTTCTCTTGATGCCGTGGTGGAGTCGCATTGGTGAATGCAAGCCTGTTCCTACCCGCGTCACCTTCAACCCACACTGAACCCATAACAGCGATTCTGGAGAATCAATCAAATGAAAAAATTTCTGTTGGGCCTTGCAATGGCTCTGGGTCTGTCGGGTGCTGCCATGGCCTCAAGTGGCGGGTTTCCACTCGATAAGGCCCCCAAGCGTACCAATGACATGGCTGCCTTGCAAAATGGTGCCAAGTTGTTCGTTAACTACTGCCTCAGTTGCCACTCGGCTTCGTTCATGCGTTATAACCGTCTGCGCGACATCGGCCTGACCGATAAGCAGATTGCTGAAAACCTGACTTTCACCACCGAAAAAATCGGTGATACCATGAAGTCCAACATTGATCCCGCACTCGCGAAAAAGTGGTTCGGTGTCAATCCACCTGATCTGACCTTGATCGCACGTTCGCGCGCCAGTGGGCGTGGGTCTGGTGCAGATTACGTTTACACCCTGTTCCGTTCGTACTACCGTGACGAAACCAAGCCAACCGGCTGGAACAATTTGGTCTTCCCGAACATTGGTATGCCCAATCCCTTGTGGGAACTCCAGGGTCAGCGTGCACCTGTGTTTGAAAAAGTCAGCAGCCACGGTCATGAAGTAGAGGTTTTCAAGGGCTGGGAATCCGTCAAGCCTGGTCTGATGGATACCACTACCTACGATAACAACGTGGGTGATTTGGTAGCCTACCTGCAATGGATGGCTGAACCCCAGCAAAACAACCGTGTGCGTCTTGGTGTGTGGGTGATGCTTTTCTTAGCTGCCTTTACAGTGGTCGCTTGGCGCCTGAATGCAGCGTTCTGGAAAGACGTGAAGTAATCACAACGAGCCTGATCCGTGTCTGAGATACGGGTCTGTTCTTACAGTGGTTTGCAGCGCTATTGAGCGAACATGCAAACCACTGTTTTTTTGTTTTAAGGAAATCTCATCATGATGGTCTTGTATTCGGGTACAACCTGTCCTTATTCACACCGCTGCCGCTTTGTTCTCTTCGAGAAGGGTATGGATTTTGAGATTCGTGATGTGGATCTGTACAACAAACCCGAAGACATCAGCGTGATGAACCCTTACGGACAGGTTCCCATTTTGGTGGAGCGTGACCTGATTCTGTATGAGTCCAACATCATCAACGAATACATTGATGAGCGTTTTCCGCATCCCCAACTGATGCCAGGTGATCCTGTTGATCGGGCGCGTGTTCGTCTGTTTTTGCTCAATTTTGAAAAAGAGCTTTTCATGCACGTATCCGTGCTGGAATCACGCAGTAGCAAAAGCAACGACAAAGCGATGGAGAAAGCCAGGCTTCACATTCGTGACCGTCTGACCCAACTCGCCCCCGTGTTCATGAAAAATAAATTCATGCTCGGAGACAGTTTTTCGATGCTGGATGTGGCCATTGCGCCATTGCTTTGGCGGCTGGACTACTACGGTATTGAACTCAGTAAAAACGCAGCACCGCTGCTCAAATATGCCGAACGCATTTTCTCGCGTCCAGCCTATATTGAAGCATTGACACCCTCTGAAAAAGTCATGCGTAAATGAAACGCATGAGTGACCACGCTGCATGGAACACACCGTTTTATGAGTTCATTTGATTCGGATGTACCGTCCACCAAGCCTTATCTGATTCGTGCCCTCTACGATTGGTGCATGGATGGTGGTTTTACGCCTTATTTGGCTGTTCGGGTTGATGCCTCGGTGCGTGTCCCCAAAGAGTTTGTTAAGAACGGTGAAATTGTGCTCAACGTCGGGGCTGAAGCCACGCAGGCTCTGCATCTCGGGAACGATTTCATTGAGTTCAAGGCCCGTTTTGGTGGCGTAGCCCGAGAAATCGTGGTTCCAGTGAGTCATGTGCTGGCCATCTATGCCCGTGAAAATGGACAAGGTATGGCATTCCCTCCGCCAGCAGCGCCTGTGTTGCAGGCGCTGAAGACGCATGGCGCAGAGCGTGAGCAGGCCGGTTTGCCCGTGGACGAAGGTGCGTCGCCCGATGAGGGGACTTTGCAGGCAGCAACCGACAGTGGTTCGGGTGCAGACACACCGGGCCGCCCCGGTGGAAGGCCACAGCTTACCCGCATCAAGTAAAATAAGCGCTTTGCCGCTTTAGCTCAGTTGGTAGAGCAATCGCCTTGTAAGCGATAGGTCGTCTGTTCGAGTCAGACAAGCGGCACCACCCGATAAGAAGCTGAGTCCATCTTGGGCTCAGCTTCTTTTTGCTATCTGTAGCTTGATTCGGATGCTGGTGACGGGCAAACCGTTGCGTGCGAGGATTTTGAGCATCGTAGGAACCAGTTGCCTGAGTTTCGTTGAGGCAGCTGCGTGGGTGACCAGCAGACACCATTCCTGATCTTCCACTGGGCCAGCGCTCAGGTGAGGCTTCAGGCTCGCTGGAATCAGGGGTTGTATGTGTTGCAGGCACGCCTGAGAAATCCGGACGCGCTGTTGCAAGGCCGCCAAACTTGGGGCACTTTCAACCGCTTCAACCAAGCTCAGAATGCTGGGGTGTCGTGGCGCATTCAGCATGATGCATATTCCATGGCTTTTGTGATGCCGTTCTTTGCAAAGGATTGACCGTGCACATTATCGTGACAGATGCTTGGCTGGCTCAGAGTCGGGCGATTCATTTGAGCGGTCTGAAGTTGATCGCGGCCAGTATGTTGATGTCGGTTTTGCTCATGCTGGGTTCTGTGGCGGTGTACCACGGTCTCTTTCTGGAAGGGGTCAGGCAGGGTTGGCCGGTTTTTAGCTCGCTAGGACGCATGGTGTACCAAAGCCAACTTGATACCCAAGATGTGTTCATGCGTGAAAACTTGGATGCCATGGCGCGCAAGTTGGGTGAAATGCAAGCACGCATGCTGCTGCTGGAGTCTTTGAGCGAACGCGTTGCTGGACTGGCTGGCATGAATCCTCAGGATTTCAAAGGTGTTCCCGGTTCTGGGGGCGCTCTGGTGGCTGAGCGCAGCCTGTCCATGACGGAGTTGACTGCGGAACTGGATCGCCTGGATATTTCTACCCATTCCGGGATTGACTGGCTGACAGCGGTAGAGTCCCGACTGTTTGATCAAAAAATCCAGCGTACCATGATCCCGACCGAACCTCCGGTACGCGATGTGCCGATTGGCTCTACCTTTGGTTTTCGCATCGATCCGTTCACCGGGCGACCTGCACTGCACACCGGGCTGGACTTTCCGGCGGACATCGGTACGCCCATTCTGGCTGCCGCAGGCGGTGTTGTGCTGGTTCAGGAATACCATCCGGCTTACGGCAACATGGTTGAAATCGACCATGGCAACCAGTTGGTGACCCGTTATGCCCATGCTTCAAAGGTGTTGGTGCGCAAGGGCGATATTGTCAAGCGAGGGCAAAAGATTGCGGAAGTGGGTTCGACTGGCCGTTCAACCGGACCACATCTGCATTTTGAGGTCTGGGTGGCTGGTGTTCCGCAAAATCCACAGCGGTTTCTGGCGGCTGGTGATTCGATCGCGACCGCTCAGCAGGCGAGATCTGCATCACGCAAACCTTGACGAGGGCCAGCAAAATCTGTCTGCCAGAGCCCGGACGCAGTGGCTGAGCCAGGGGCGGTGCGTAAAATGCGCGGCTGCACTTGAAAAGTCACCCATGATGGGCCAAGTTCAACCGTGCGCATGTCTTTTGCGCATGCATTCCTTTCCTCCAAGATTCACCTTTGCCTGAAAACCGGGTGTCCGGCTCGGGCCTGCATGTATGGCCATCAATATCCTCACCAAAATTTTCGGCAGCCGCAACGACCGATTGCTCAAGACTTACCGAAAAACTGTCGAGCGGATCAACAGTCTGGAGCCTCAGTTTGAAAAGCTCACGGATGATGAGCTGAAGGCACAGACTGATGTGTTCAAGCGCCGCCTGAACGACGGTGAAACGCTGGATGCGTTGTTGCCCGAAGCCTTTGCGGTCGTGCGCGAGGCCAGCAAGCGCGTGATGAAAATGCGCCATTTTGACGTGCAGATGATCGGTGGCTTGGCTTTGCACCACGGCAAGGTGGCAGAAATGCGCACCGGCGAAGGCAAGACGCTCACGGCGACCTTGCCGGTGTATCTGAACGCCTTGAGTGGCAAAGGCGTGCATGTGGTTACGGTCAATGATTACTTGGCCAGCCGGGATGCCCAGTGGATGGGGCGTTTGTACAACTTCTTGGGTTTGACGGTGGGGATCAATCTGCCGCAGGCACCCCGCGAGGACAAGCAAGCTGCTTACCGTGCGGATATCACCTACGGCACCAACAACGAATACGGTTTTGATTATCTGCGTGACAACATGGTCTATGAAGTGGCAGACCGGGTGCAGCGCGGATTGAATTACGCGATTGTGGATGAGGTAGATTCCATTCTGATTGACGAAGCGCGTACGCCATTGATTATCAGTGGTCAGGCTGAAGACCAGACGGCCCTGTATGTGTCCATCAACCGACTGGTGCCGCAATTGGTTCGGCAAGAGGGTGAGGCCGATCCTCGAACGGGTGAAGGGGTCATCAAGCCCGGTGATTTCACGGTGGACGAGAAAGCACATTCGATTCACCTCACCGAACAAGGGCACGAAAAGGCGGAAGCCTTACTCAGTCAGGCGGGTTTGTTGCCGGCGGGTGTTTCTTTGTATGACCCTGGCAATATTGCCTTGCTGCACCATTTGGTCACGTCGCTCAAGGCTCATCACCTGTACCACCGTGATCAGCATTACGTGAACCAGAACGGTGAAATCGTGATTGTGGATGAATTCACCGGCCGTCTGATGTCAGGGCGCCGCTGGAGTGATGGTTTGCATCAAGCGGTTGAAGCCAAGGAAGGCGCGGCCATTCAGCCAGAAAACCAGACCCTGGCCTCGATCACCTTCCAAAATTATTTCCGGTTGTACAAAAAACTCTCGGGCATGACCGGTACGGCGGATACCGAGGCCTATGAATTTCAGGAAATTTACGGTCTAGAAACGGTGGTGATTCCTCCGAACCGGCCCAGTTCACGCACCGATCAGCTTGACCGTGTGTACAAAACCACCCAAGAAAAATACAAGGCGGCGATTGAAGACATTCGGGAATGTCAACAACGGGGTCAACCCGTTCTGGTGGGGACATCCTCAATTGAGAATTCGGAAATCATTGCCAATTTGTTGCAGGCAGAAAAATTACCGCATCAAGTGCTCAACGCCAAGCAGCATGCGCGGGAGGCCGACATCATTGTGCAGGCGGGGCGGCCCGGTGCCATCACGATTGCCACCAACATGGCGGGTCGGGGTACCGACATTGTGCTGGGCGGTAATTTGGAGAAGATGCTCGAAGCAGTGACCGCTGATCCCGCGTTGGACGATGCCAGCCGCTCAGCACGTATCGAAGCGGTGCGCCAGCAGTGGAAGCTGGATCACGAAAAAGTCAAGGCACTGGGGGGCTTGCGCATCATTGCTACGGAGCGCCATGAGTCGCGCCGCATTGACAACCAGCTGCGTGGCCGTTCGGGTCGTCAGGGTGATCCAGGCTCTTCGCGCTTCTATCTGAGTCTGGACGATTCGCTGATGCGCATTTTTGCGGGTGATCGGGTGCGCTCAATCATGGATCGCTTGAAGATGCCCGAAGGTGAAGCGATTGAGGCGGGCATTGTGACGCGCAGCATTGAAAGCGCACAACGCAAGGTTGAAGCGCGTAACTTTGACATTCGCAAACAGCTGCTGGAATACGATGATGTGGCCAACGATCAGCGCAAGGTGATTTACCAGCAACGCAACGATATTTTGGATGCCAGCAGTCTGCGCACGCAAATTGACGGTTTGCGTGACGGTTGCTTTACCGACTTGGTGCACCAGTTTGTGCCCGAGGGCAGTGTAGAAGAGCAATGGGATGTGCCGGGGCTGGAGCGTCAGTTGCGTGAAGAATGGGCGCTGGATGTGCCCGTCACCCGTTGGGTTTCAGAAGCCGAATCCATGGACGTGGATGACGTGGTCGAGCGTGTCGTTGCGGCGGCCAAGGCGGCATTTGACAGCAAGGTTGAATTGGTTGGCGAAACCAACTTCACCCAGTTTGAACGCGTCGTGCTCTTGCAAACGATTGATGCGCAATGGCGTGAACATTTGTCGGCCCTTGACTACTTGCGCCAAGGGATTCATTTGCGTGGCTATGCACAAAAGCAGCCCAAGCAGGAATACAAGCGCGAAGCCTTTGTGCTATTTGGTCAGTTGCTCGACAGCGTGAAAAATGAAGTGACCCGCATTTTGATGAATGTGCGGGTTCAGTCGCCTGAGCAAGTGACGCAGGCGGCCATTCAACTCGAAGAAAAGGCTGAGCAATTGACGAATGTGACTTACACCGCGCCCACCGAAACCGGCGAGGTGCAAACCACAGCAGTGGCCAGTCCGACCCCAGCACCAGCAGCCCAAGGGGTGCCCCGTGTGGGACGTAACGACGCTTGTCCTTGTGGCAGCGGTAAGAAATACAAGCACTGCCACGGTAAGTTGGTTTGAACGCCAGCGCCCCATTCAATGAAACATTGCGGAGTTTTTATGCCTGTTCAACTCAAGGTTCCACAAGCCAGTGAATTGCTGGCTATTGACGGTGTGCGCATTGGCGTGACGCAGGCGGGTATTCGCAAAGCCAATCGCAAAGATTTGACCGTGTTTTTGCTGGATGAGGGCTGTGCCGTCGGTGCTGTATTCACGCAAAACCGCTTTGCCGCTGCACCCGTGCAGGTATGCCGCGAACACTTGTCCACCGGTTCCGCCGTGCGCGCCATGGTGATTAACACGGGCAATGCCAACGCGGGTACGGGTGAGCCAGGGTTGGCGGTTGCTCGTCAAACCTGCCATGCGGTTGCGCGTGCCTTGGGTTTGCTGCATGAGCAGGTGTTGCCGTTTTCAACCGGGGTCATCATGGAGCCCTTGCCCTTGGACCGTCTCTTGGCAGGTCTGCCGTCAGCCTTGGCCCAGGCCGCGCAGTCGCCCGTTGCCTCAGGTGCACAGTGGTTGCTGGCCGCTGAAGGTGTGATGACCACTGACACCCAGCCCAAAGCCGCCAGCTGCCAGTTTGCACTGGGCGGGCGTACCGTGAAGGCCACGGGTATCGCCAAAGGTGCCGGGATGATTCGCCCGAACATGGCCACCATGTTGGGTTTCTTGGCGACCGATGCCTGTGTGGCACCTGGGCTGATGGCTAACTTGGCGCGTCGTCTGGCCGATGTGTCGTTCAACCGGGTGACGGTGGACGGCGATACATCGACCAACGATTCGTTTGTGGTGGTGGCCACAGGTCGTGCAGGACATGAACCCGTCACCGATTTGGACAGCCCTGATGGACTGGCGTTGGTGGCAGCACTGACCCCCTTGGCGCAGCAGCTGGCGCACGCCATTGTGCGTGACGGTGAAGGGGCGACCAAGTTCATCAGCATCACCGTTGAAGGTGGGCAGAACGCGACCGAATGTCTGCAAGCCGCTTACGCGGTCGCCCATTCACCGCTGGTGAAAACGGCGTTTTTTGCCAGTGATCCGAACCTGGGGCGCATTCTGGCGGCGGTAGGCTATGCCGGGATTGCCGACCTGGACGCGACGCGCATTGAGCTGCACTTGGGCGATGTGCATGTGGTGCGTGCGGGTGGTCGTCACCCTGACTACCGCGAAGAAGACGGCCAGCGCGTGATGAAACAGGAAGACATCCAAGTGCGCATTGGTTTGGGGCGTGGTAGCGCGTCAGAAACCGTCTGGACGTGCGATTTCAGCCACGACTATGTAACCATCAACGCCGATTACCGTTCATGAGTGCCTCGCTGGAGCGTTTGATCGAGCGGGCCGAGCAGCTCATGGCCCGTCTGGAACAGGTGTTGCCGCAGCCCCTGGCTGAGCCCGAATGGTCGGCGTCGGTGGCGTTTCGTTACCGCAGACGGGGCAATGGACACGGGGTGCTGGAGCCCGTGCGGCATGTGGCGCACATCCGTTGGGACGATTTGCAGGAAATTGATGCCCAAAAAGACCGCATTCAGCGCAACACCCACCAGTTTGTGCAGGGTTTACCAGCCAACAATGTGTTGCTGACCGGTGCACGCGGGACCGGCAAGTCGTCTCTGGTCAAAGCCTGTCTGCACGCTTATGCTGATCAGGGCTTGCGCCTGATTGAAGTGGACAAAGCGGACCTTGTGGATTTGCCCGATATTGTGGACAGGGTGGCTGAGCGGCCCGAGCGGTTTGTGGTGTTTTGCGACGACCTGAGTTTTGAAGACGGTGAACCGGGTTACAAGGCGCTGAAATCGATTCTGGATGGCTCGGTGTCGGCCACCGGTCAGAACGTGCTGATTTACGCCACCAGCAACCGCCGCCATTTGTTGCCCGAATACCAGAAAGACAACCTCAGCTACACCCACACGGCCGATGGCGAGGTACACCCCGGTGAGGTGATCGAAGAAAAAATTTCGCTCTCTGAGCGTTTTGGTCTGTGGGTCAGTTTTTACCCGTTCAGCCAGGATGAGTACCTCGCCATTGTGGCCCAGTGGCTGGCCTCGTTCGGTGTGGGGCCAGAGGCGGTGGCCGCTGCACGACCGGCGGCATTGGTTTGGGCGCTGGAGCGGGGTTCGCGCAGCGGACGGGTGGCGTACCAGTTTGCACGCGACTACGCGGGGACACACGCCCTGAAGACGGTATGAATTCAGCGACCGTGTTGCGGGTGGACGGGCAGCGGCAGGCTCCTGACCGGCTTGTGGTGGATGTCGCCGTAGGGGTGTTGCAGGCACCGGCCGGCGAATTTTTACTGACTTCACGACCGCCGGGCAAGGTGTACGCTGGTTATTGGGAGTTTCCAGGTGGCAAGCTGGAAGCGGGCGAGACCGTCGAGCAGGCGCTGCGCCGCGAGTTGCAAGAAGAAATCGGCATTCAGATTGGCCCCGTTGAACGCTGGCGCGAGCAACTGGTGGACTATCCCCACGCGCTGGTGCGCCTGCATTTTTGCAAGGTGTTTGCTTGGACGGGTGACTTGCAGATGCGCGAAGGTCAGACGTTCTGCTGGCAGCACCTGCCGGTCACCTGTGCACCCGTGTTACCGGGTACGGTGCCGGTATTGCAATGGCTGGCCGACGAAGCTTGATACGCCACGACAGGTCAGCGCGGGCTCTCTTCAGAATCGGTGGACACCGTGGGCAGTTTGAACGATTCGCTGGCCCAAGCCCCCAGATCCAAGTTTTTGCAGCGGGCGCTGCAAAACGGGCGAAAGGCGTTGCTGGGGGCGTACAGGCTGGGGCCTGCGCAAGCGGGGCAGCGCACCACTTTCGTGGGAGGCACACTGGGGTCGTTGTCGATGCTGGCTGGGTTCATGGCAGTGCTCAGGCGCAAAGGGTCAGTTCAAAGGGGGCATCGTCCCGCACGGGGTGCAGGCGCTCGTCCTCGCCCTGGTGCAGGAAACGCACCGACACCATCAACCGGTTGCCGCTGATTTCAGGGATCCAACCCGCACCTGCCTGAACCCGCAGACGCAGCAGCTGGAAACTGCGCCCTTGGGGCAGGTTTTGCTGAAACTGCCCCCCCACCGCTACCACAGCCTGCGCCGAACCCGCATCGCGCAGCAGCTTGAGCAGCAGGCTGATGGCCGACGACAGCGGCAACAGGGAGTTTGACCAGCGCATCAGGTCGGTGCGTCGCTGCGGTGCGGGGTGGTTCTGCCAAGCAAAGTAGGCTGGCAGGTCAAACTCGCAGGTGCCGCCTGGGATGTTGATGCGGCTGCGAATGCTCATCAACCAGTCGTTTTCGGTCAGGGCCTGTCCGGTTTTACCGCTGAGCTGGTTGAGTGCGCTGAAACAGCGGTCGAGCTGGGCGACGATCTGATCCAGCACATGTTCAACAATGGCCGGGTTGCCTCGGTAGCTGTTGAGCAGGACTTTTTGCCGGTCAATGTCCTTGAGCACGTCCGACTTCATGTCGGTGCGCGAGGCCACGTCCATGATTTCAAACAGGGTTTGAATGGCGAAATGGTGGTCCAGCGGGTGGTTGCGTGCCATCAGTTCGGCCAGCCGCCGGTAGAGTTGTTCGAGGCGCAGGTAGGTGCGAATGCGCTCGTTGAAGGGGTATTCGTACAGGATCACGGTAGCGCAGCTTCATAGGACAGAGACCCGCAGCACCCGTGGCACCGTGGGTCATTCGGTTCATCATAGCCCGAAGCTTCGGGCTATGGCCTGAACACAGGCTTGCAGACGGAGCAGATTGTCGGTGTCGTTGTCAATGACAGCATCGGCAGCGGCCAAGCGCTGCTCGCGGGTGGCTTGGTGGCGGATCACACCTTCCACCGTGGCGGCATCCCAGCCGTTGCGTTGCATGACGCGGCGCACCTGCGTGGCATGCGAACAGTCCACCACCAGCACGCGGTCCAACTGGTGCCGCCAGTGTGGTGATTCGACCAGCAGGGGCACATCAAACACACAGCAAGCAGCACCCGAAGCGGCCACTTGCGCACGCATCTGACTCGCAACCAAGGGGTGAATGATGCCCTCCAGCGTGCGCCGGGCTTGCGGGTGGGCAAACACATGGTCGCGCATGCGTTGCCGGTTCATGCTGCCGTCAGGGGCGACAAAGTCAGGCCCGAACAGCTGGAGAATGGCGGGCATGGCCGCACCACCGGCTTGTGTGCAGGCCCGCGAGAGCGCATCGGCATCCAGCACGCAAGCGCCGAGTTGGGCCAGCAAGCCCGCTACGGTTGTTTTGCCGCTGCCAATGCCGCCAGTCAGCCCCAGGCGCAAGGCGGGCGGGTGTAAGCTCGTGAAGCTCACAGTCCGACGAAAGCCAGCATGGCCGATGGCCCAAAAATCATGGCGGTCAGACCTGCGCCCGCCAGAAATGGCCCAAAGGGCACATAACCACCCTCACGCAGCTGCCCCACCAGTTTGATGCCGATACCCACCACCGCACCAATGACCGAGGCCATCAGGATGATAGGCACCAGCGCTTGCCAGCCAAACCAAGCGCCAAGGGCCGCGAACAGCTTAAAGTCGCCATAGCCCATCCCTTCCTTGCCTGTGGTGAGTTTGAAGGCCCAGAAGATCAGCCACAGCGACAGGTAGCCCGCCACCGCGCCCCACACCGCGTGCAGCAGCGGTGTCGCTACCCAGCCCAGGGCGCTGGCACACAGTCCAGCCCACAGCAGGGGCAGCGTCAGATCGTCGGGCAACAAGGTGGTGTCCCAGTCGATACAGGCCAGAGCCAAGATCACGGCGGTAAAAACACACCAAGCCATGCCGGTGGCAGACAGTCCCCATGTCCACCCGCACCACGCAAAAAACAAGCCGCAGACGGCCTCGACCAGCGGATAGCGCAGGCTGATGGGGCTGGCGCACTGGCTGCACCGACCGCGCAGGGCCAAGTAGCTCACGATGGGGATGTTTTCATACCAGCGAATCGCGTGGCTGCAATGCGGACAGCGGGAACGCGGCACCATCAGGTTGAAGGGTTCGGCGGTGGTTTCGGGGCCAGGGGCAGCGCCTTGGTTGCGGCTCCATTCGGCACACTCAGCCGCCCAGCGCAGATCCATCATTTTGGGCAGGCGGTGAATCACCACATTCAGAAAACTGCCCACCAGCAAGCCCAGTAGGCCCAGCAGCGCAGCGGGTGATACATCAGAAGTTAGATTGAGCATTTCCATCAGACCACGGCTCCGAGTTTGAAAATAGGCAAATACATAGACACCACAATGCCGCCAATGATGCTGCCCAGCAACACGATGATGATGGGTTCCATCAGGCTGGACAGACCGGCCACCATGTCATCGACTTCGGCTTCATAAAAATCGGCGGCTTTGCCCAGCATGTGGTCAATCGAGCCGGATTCTTCGCCAATCGAACACATTTGCAACACCATAGACGGAAAAATGTTGGCATTGGTCATGGCATCGGTCAGGCTGGTGCCGGTAGAGACTTCTTGTTGAATCTTTTCGGTGGCGCTGGCATACACCGAATTGCCTGATGCACCGCCCACAGAATCCAGCGCCTCGACCAAGGGCACACCCGCAGCAAACATGGTGGACAGGGTGCGCGTCCAACGGGCGATCACGGATTTTTCAACCAAGGCACCAAAAATAGGCATTTTCAGCATTACCCGATCCATTACCAATTGAACCTTTTCGTTGCGCTTCCATGCTTGTAAGAAAAAATAGATACCGCCGCCGATGCTGCCAAAAATCAGCCACCAATACGCCACAAAGAATTCACTGACGCTGATCACAAACAACGTGGGTGCAGGCAGGTCGGCACCGAACGAACTGAACACTTCTTTGAACGAAGGAATCACGAAAATCATGATAACCGCCACCACCACGAAAGCGACAATCACCACCGAAATGGGGTACATCAGCGCCGATTTGATTTTGGACTTGATCGCCTCGGTTTTTTCCATATAAACCGCTAAGCGATCCAACAATTCTTCCAAAATACCAGCTGATTCTCCGGCCTCGACCAAATTGCAGTACAAGGTGTCAAAGTACAACGGATTCTTGCGGAACGAGGCACTGAGCGATGTCCCCGTCTCCACATCGGTTCGGATGCTATTGAGCAATTGTGTGACGCTGGGGTTGGGGTTGCCACGGCCCACAATGTCAAATGCCTGCAACAAGGGGACACCGGCTTTCATCATGGTAGCCAGCTGCCGCGTGAAAATGGCAATGTCTTTGGGCTTGATACTTTTGCCCGAAGCCATGCGCCGTTTTTTGACCTTGCTCGGTATGACCCCTTGACGGCGTAGGGAGGCCAGAACCTGGTTCTCGCCGGCTGCGCGGGTTTCACCGCGGACTTTCTTGCCGTTGCGGTCTTTGCCTTCCCATTCGTAAACAAATTCCTTGACGGTTTTGGATGCTGCGGTCGCCATGGTGTTCTGAGGTTGGTGTTCTGAAAGCCGTTTATTCGTTGGTGACGCTGAGCACTTCTTCGAGCGAAGTCATACCCAGTTTCACTTTGAGCAAACCCGATTCGCGCAGAGAACGTATGCCTTCAGCGCTGGCTTGTTTGGCAATGTCCATGGCGCTGCCGCCGCGCAGGATGATGCGCTGAATTTCTTCCGAAATGGGCATCACTTGGTAAATGCCAACCCGGCCTTTGTAGCCGTTGTTGCAGGCCGGACAGCCCACGGGTTTGTAGGGTGTCCAGGTGCCATCGAGTTCATCGCTTTTGTAACCGGCATCGAGCAAGGCCTTGCGGGGTACATCCAGCGGAATTTTGCAATTGCTGCACAAGCGACGTGCCAAGCGTTGTGCCGTGATGAGAATGACGCTGGACGCAATGTTGAACGGGGCAATGCCCATGTTCATCATCCGGGTCAGGGTGGTGGGGGCATCGTTGGTGTGCAGCGTTGAGAGCACCATGTGACCGGTTTGCGCAGCCTTGATGGAAATGTCGGCGGTTTCCAAGTCGCGGATCTCACCCACCATGATCACGTCAGGATCTTGTCGCAGAAACGCTTTGAGTGCAGCGGCAAAGGTCAGACCAGCTTTTTCATTGACGTTGACCTGATTGACACCCGGTAGGTTGATCTCCGAGGGGTCTTCGGCGGTCGAAATGTTGATGCCGGGCTGATTCAGGATGTTCAGGCAGGTGTAGAGCGAAACGGTTTTACCCGAGCCCGTGGGGCCGGTGACCAGTACCATGCCATAAGGGCGGCCAATGGCTTCCAGCAACCTAGCCTTTTCTTCGGGTTCATAACCCAGCGCTTCAATGCCCAGTTTGGCACTGCTGGGGTCCAGAATACGGATCACGATTTTTTCGCCAAACAAGGTGGGCAGTGTGCTGACGCGGAAGTCAATGACGCGGTCTGGCCCGATTTTTAGCTTCATCCGTCCGTCTTGTGGTATTCGCTTTTCGGAAATGTCCATGCGCGAAATCACCTTGATGCGTGAGGCCAATTTTTCCTTGATGGCTGTTGGTGGGGAGGCGATTTCACGCAATTCACCGTCAATACGGAAGCGCACCCGGTAGGTGTGTTCGTAAGGCTCGAAATGCAAATCGGATGCCCGCATGTTGAAGGCATCAATCAGCATTTTGTGCAGGAATTTGACGATGGGCGCGTCATCAACCTCACTGGCTTTTTCTTGTGATTCTTCGGCGGCGACCTCGGCGGGTACGTCATCGAATTCAAAATCACCGCCGATGATGTTGTCCATCTTCTCGGCAGCGCTGGTGTTTTGCTTTTCAACCAGTTTCGCCAGTTTGTCGTGTTCAGCAATGACCCAGTCCACGCCCATTTGGGTGGCGAATTTGATTTTCTCTGCGGCTTGCTGGTCTGCCGGGTCTGCGGTGGCAACTTGCAGGCGGTTGTTGCGTTTGCTGAGAACAGCGATGCGGTAGTCGATGCAAATCTTGCTGTCGAGCAAGTTTTTGGGCAGTCGGTCTTTGTCCACTGCATCCAGATCGATCAGGGGCGCGGCATACGCCGTGGACATGGTGTGGGCAATGTCAGCCGCCGACACCACGCCGGATTTGGCGAGTTCGCTGAAAAAGCTGGTTCGACTGGTTTGGGCTTTTTTGTAGAGGTCTTCAGCGGCTTTCTGGGCCAGTTTGCCAGCGAAAACCAGTGCTCTGCCCAAGCCGGGCAAGGCCATGGACGCGGTGTCGGGTGTGGTGGGGTCTGAAGTTGCCATAAAACCGGAATCTAAGCGAAATCAACCACGTGCAAAGAACGCTTCGAAAAATTTTGACCGAAAGCGTGTTGGCCTGTCTGGCCCGTGGGTGGGTTTTACAGCGGACTGTACACAACACCCCCAGGGGGTGTGGAACAGACACCATGAATGGTCGGGGTGAGAGGATTCGAACCTCCGGCCTCTACGTCCCGAACGTAGCGCTCTACCAGGCTAAGCTACACCCCGATGGTGGTTTTGACAGGCGTTGACCAGACGCTGGGTTTCAACCGTGTGGCCGATGAATCCCATGTGTTCCCGACCTTATGTGCGCCTGTCGGTCAAGCCAGTCGCCAATTCTAGCAAAGCGCGTGTATAGGCATTGTCCGGCAGCTGGCGGGCTGCCTGAACGGCCCGTTCGGCTTCGGCCACGGCGCAGGCTTTGGTGGCCTGCAAGGCACCGGTTTCTAGCACGATGGCGAGAATGTCGTCCAAATGTGCGACATCGCCGTGTTCGATGGCTTGACAGATCAGGGCTTGTTGGGCGGCTGAGCCTGAACGCAGGGCGAAGATGATGGGCAGTGTGACCTTGCCCTCGCGCAGGTCGTCGCCCAGGTTCTTGCCGAGTTCCTGTGGGTTGCCTTCGTAGTCGAGCACGTCGTCAATGACTTGAAACGCGGTGCCCAGTGCTTGCCCATAGGTGGCACACAGGGCTTCGGTGGCCGCGTCTGCACCAGCCAAGATGGGGGCTAGGCGGGCGCTCGCTTCAAACAATTTGGCCGTTTTGGAGCGGATGACGCGCAGGTAGTCGGCTTCGCTGAGGCTGGCATCGCGCATGTTCATCAGTTGCAGCACCTCGCCCTCGGCGATCACGTTGGTGGCCTCTGACAGCACTTGCATGACGCGCATGTTGTTGACATCGACCATCATCTGAAAAGCGCGCGAATACAGGAAGTCGCCTACCAACACGCTGGCGGCGTTGCCAAAGCGTTCGTTGGCGGTTTCGCGTCCGCGCCGCAGGGTGGATTCGTCCACCACATCGTCGTGCAGCAGGGTGGCGGTGTGAATGAATTCAACCACCGCGGCCAGGGTGTGGCGGTGTGGGTTCTGACAGCCCAGCGCGCCACTGAAGAGCAGCATCAAGGCCGGGCGCAGGCGCTTACCGCCTGCTGAAATGATGTACTGCGCAACTTCCCGCACCAGCGGGACTTCGGTGGTCAGCCGTTCGATGATGACCTGGTCAACCCGCAACATGTCGGGCTGAATGATGTCCGTGGGGTTGCTGCGGGGGCTTGATGAGGTGCTCAAGGTAATCCGGCCTTGTCAGGCCGCGCCAGTGGACTGAAGAAAAGTTTGGGCCGGATTATAGAAACCGGCATGTAACCACCGATGCGATGCCGTCAGAGCCCGCTGGGTGGACTGGGTCGGTGGTGTGTTCAGGGCAGGGTGTACAACGGAATGTCCTGCGCGGCAGCCAGGGCATCCAGCTGAGCCCGTGTCTGGCCTGCCAAGAAGCTGGCCAGGGCACTGTGGGTGGCGGGCTCCAGCAGGGTGCCCATGTTGACCATGGCGATGCCAGCGGCTTTGCACAGGGCTGCTGCAAAGTGGGGCTCCAAGGCGGCCACAGCCACCCGGCCGTCGATGCAGGGGTACACGCGGTAACCGGCATGTGCGCCGCCCACAGCACCCTGGGCTTGTGTCAAGCCCCAGTGGCGTGGCAGGGCCAGCCAGTGGGCGGCATCGCTCAGGGCCACGGTCTGGTAGCTGCCACAGCCGCTGCTGGCGCGGGCCAGCAGGGCTTGCAACACGGCTTCGCTGGTCATCAGGGCACCGCCCATGTCGGCAAACAGCGTGGCGGGCAAGTCCAAGCCGGTGACCAGACCGGCTTCGGCCAAGTAGGTCAGGTCGTGGCCGGGTTCTTCGGCCCGCGCACCGGGTGCGCCCACAATCGCCACCAGCGACAGTCGGGGATACGCCGCTTGCAGCGATGCCCAGTTCAGCCCCAGTTTGTGCAGGGCAGAGGGGCGAAACGAGGTTAGCAGCACGTCTGTGGTCGCTAGCGCTTGGTGCAGCGCAGCTTGCCCCGCCGGGGTTTTCAGGTTGAGGATCAGCCGCTCAATGCCCTCGTGCAGGGCCGCATACGCGCTTGGGTTGTACTGGCCCATGGGGTCGCCGCTGGTCTCAGGGGCCTGTGCTGGGCCGGGGGGCTCGACCTTGGTGCAGTGCGCGCCCATGGCATGCAGCCGCAGCAGTGCCGCCGGGCCGGGCAGGTTGAGGGCCAGACTGAGTACGCGCACGCCGCGCAGGGCTTGCAAACTGGGGCTGGGCAGGGTGTTGGGGGTTGGGGTGTCGTGGGGCATGGTGTGTTGGTCAGGGTGTGTTGGCGATGGTGTGTGGGTGCGTGAGGGACGGGTCAGAGCAGTGGTCGCAGTTCGCGGGCAGCATCCAGCAGCAGGGGCAAGAGTGACTGGCGCAGGGCCGCAGCCATGCGCCCGTGTTCGGCGGGGCGGCCCTGTCCTGCCACCGCGTGTGTGGGGGTTCGCGTGTGGCGGTCTTGGGGCGCAGCCACAGCGTTGAGCGCGGCCACTGTGTGTCCCTGCATGTTGCGCAGGGGCACGGCCAGGGCGTGTACGCCCAGCTCATGCTCTTCGCACACGACGGCATGGTCGTCGTGCTGGGCTTGCGCAATCGCCGCGTGCAGGGCCGGGGCATCGACGGTGGTCCAGGGGGTCAGGCGGGGCCATTCGCGGCCCGCCAGCCAGTCGGCCACGGCTTGTCGCGGTTGCGCGGCCAGCAGCACCCGGCCGGTGGAGGTGGCATGCACCGGCAGCCGCGCACCCAGGTGCAGACCGTAGGCCAGCACGCGCTGGTCGCCCGTTGCCGCGCTGCGTGCCACGATGACCACCTCGTCACCGTCGAGCACCACCGCTGAAAACGCAGCGTGTGTCAACGCGGCCAGCCGGTTCAAGGTGGGTTGCAGCAAACGTGGCAAGCGCGCCGAGGCCAGATAACTGCCCGAAAAGCGCAATACCTTGGCCGAGAGCCAGTAGTGGCTACCGTCGGTCTCCAGATAACCCAGATGCGCCAGCGTGAGCAAATGCCGCCGTGCCGCCGCTCGGGTCAGGCCAGCGCGTGCCGCGGCCTGTGTGGCATTGAGGCGCTGGCGTTCGGTATCAAAACTCTCCAGCACCGCCAAGCCTTTGGCCAAACCTTCAATGCAGTCAGCCTTTGCCAAACCTGGTGGGCTGTGCAGGGGCTTGCCCAAGCGGTGTGGCGGCGGTGTGGGGGCATGGGATACAGACATTGCGCGATGTTCGCACAAACCCACCAGTCATCGCGCAATGCTTGCAGCCTGGGCTGGCTGATCTGAGCGGGGGTTTTTAAGCTGTGCTGCTTGCCCTGAAGCACGGCAATCGACAACCACCCACAACACCGGAGACCGCCATGAACCCTTGCCCCCCTGCCAACCCCTCTGTCAGCCCGCCCACCAGAACCCAAGTGGCCATCATCGGCGCGGGCCCATCGGGCCTGTTGCTGGGCCAGTTGCTGCACAAAGCCGGTGTCGATGCCGTGATTTTGGAGCGCCAGAGCCCCGACTATGTGCTCGGGCGCATCCGCGCCGGGGTGCTGGAGCAGGTGGCTGTGGACGTGCTGGACGAAGCGGGCGCGGGCGAGCGCATGCACCGCGAAGGCTTGGTACACACGGGTTTTGACATGCTGTTCAACGGCCAGCGTCACCGGGTCGATCTGGCGGGCCTCACGGGGGGCAAAACCGTCATGGTTTATGGGCAGACCGAAGTCACCCGCGACCTGATGGACGCACGCGCACAGGCCGGATTGCCCACGGTGTACAACGCGCAGAACGTGCAGGTACACGACTTTGACAGCCTGCAACCCTGGGTCAGCTACGAGCAGAACGGCCAGACACACACCCTGCGCTGCGACTTCATTGCCGGGTGCGACGGCTTTCATGGGGTGTGCCGTGCCAGTGTGCCGCGCAGCGCCCTGCGCGAATATGAAAAGGTGTACCCGTTTGGCTGGCTGGGCCTGCTGGCCGACACCCCGCCAGTGCACCACGAGCTGATCTACGTGAACCACCCGCGTGGCTTTGCCCTGTGTTCGCAGCGCAGCACCCGCCGCAGCCGCTACTACCTGCAAGTGCCGCTGACCGACACAGTGGCGCAGTGGAGCGATGAAGCCTTTTGGGACGAGCTCCAACGCCGCCTAGACCCCCAGGCCGTGGCCCAGCTGGTGACTGGCCCCAGCTTAGAAAAAAGCATGGCCCCGCTGCGCAGCTTTGTCACCGAACCCCTGCGCTTTGGCCGCTTGTTTCTGGCCGGGGATGCGGGCCACATCGTGCCGCCCACCGGGGCCAAAGGCTTGAATCTGGCCGCTACCGATGTGAAGTACCTCGCCAGCGCCTTCATCAGCTATTACGGCGACAAGACCGAAGAGGGCATTGACCGCTATTCGGCACGTTGCCTCAAACGCATCTGGCGCGCCGAGCGCTTCAGCTGGTGGTTCACGTCCATCATGCACAACTTCCCCGCCGAAGGGGCCATGCACGGCAAGCTGCAAGAGGCCGAGCTGGACTACCTCATGCATTCCGAAGCCGGTTTGCGCACCATTGCCGAAAACTATGTGGGCCTGCCGCTGAACTTTGGTGACTGAGCGGGCCGCAGGCCAGCCCGGCAGCGGGTCTGACACACATTAGACTGACCGCCCCTGACCCATTGCCCGCACACCCCTCACAGGAGACCCGCATGCCCATTACCCGAGGATTTCGCACACTCGTGGACGAAGCCACGGCCCACATCACCACCTACAGCGTCGCCCAAGTGCAAGCCCGCCTGGGCACCGACCCGCGCCTGCAACTGGTGGACATTCGCGATGTGCGCGAGCTGGAGCGCGAAGGCACCGTCCCCGGCGCGCTGCATGCACCGCGTGGCATGCTGGAGTTCTGGGTAGACCCCGCATCGCCCTACTACAAGCCCGTGTTTGGCGATGAGGGCAAAGAATTTGTGCTGTTTTGCGGGGCAGGCTGGCGCAGCGCCCTGGCGACCAAAACCCTCCGCGACATGGGTCTGGACAACGTGGCCCACATTGACGGCGGCTTTGCACAGTGGCGCCAGCAAGGCGCACCCACCGAAAGCCTGGACGCGCACAAGGCGCGCAGCAAACCCGCCCAGCCATGACGGCGTGCCCCTGCGGGCGGCCCGACGCACGCGGCAGACCTCTGAACCTAGAGGCCTGCTGTGGCCGCTACCTGAACCACGACACCCCCGCGCCTGATGCTGAAAGCCTCATGCGTTCGCGCTACAGCGCCTTTGCGCTGGGCCGTACCGACTACCTGCTGGCCACCTGGCACCCTGACACCCGGCCCACCGACCTGACGCTGGAGTCCGGCACCCGCTGGCTGGGCCTGGCAGTCAAACACCACCGCGTGCAGGACGCTGACCATGCCGAGGTCGAGTTTGTAGCCCGTTCGCGCTTGGCTGGCCGGGGGCATCGCCTGCAAGAAAACAGCCGATTTGTGCGCGAGGGTGGGCGCTGGTGGTATGTGGATGGAGACCTGACATGACGACTGTCTTTGATGCCATTTTGTTCGACTGCGACGGCGTGCTGGTGGACAGCGAGCCCATCACCAACGGCGTGCTGCGCGAGATGCTCAACGAAGCAGGCTGGCCTTTGACACAGGCCGAATGCATGCAGCTTTTTATTGGCAAGGCGGTGCGTGACGAACGCACCCGTATTGAGCGTGAGACCGGCCAGCCCCTGACCGAAGACTGGATGCGAGCCTTTTACGCCCGGCGCGACCAGCGTCTGCGGGCTGAACTGCGGGCCATGGACGGCGCACTGCAAGCCGTCATGGCCGCCCACGCCCACACGGCGGGCCGCATTGCCTGCGCTTCGGGCGCAGACCGCCCCAAAGTCGTTATGCAAATTGCCATGGCCGGTATGGCCCCTTTTTTTGAAGACCGGATTTTCAGTGGTCACGACATGCCGCGCTCCAAACCCGCGCCCGACGTGTACCTGGCCGCCGCGGCCCATCTGGGCGCTGATCCGGCCCGTTGTCTGGTGATTGAAGACACCCCCACCGGCGTGCGTGCCGGGCTCGATGCCGGGGCCACCGTCTGGGGCTACTGCCCCGAAGGCCATGGCCGCGCCTTTACCGGTCTGCCCGTGGCGCGGGTGCTGCACCACATGGACGAGTTGTCGGCAGCGCTGGCCAAGCGATGAGCGCACCAACCCTCCTGTGGCGCACCGTGCAGGGGCTGGAAGCGGTGCTGCGGGGTTTGGGCTTGGCTGGTGCAGCCAAGCAAGATGTGGGGGCTGATGCCAGGCCGTGATGCGCTGGTACCACCAACAGGAATCGAACCTGTATCTAGCGCTTAGGAGGCACTCGTTCTATCCATTGAACTATGGCGGCGGGGTGGGTTTGCAAGGGTTTTGCAGGGTGCGGATTGTAGCCGTCGGGCCTGTGCCGTCGCCCCGAATGGGCTGCCCGATGCCTATGTCCAGCACCTTCTTCAGGTCGCGGTACACCTTCAGCTTGTCATCGTAAGCCGCCAAAGTCGGTGCAGAGCTTGAGGTATTTGTCTTGCAGCATGGGTGTGCTTTGCTGCCTTTAGTCGTAGCGCAGCCGAAAGATCAGGTCGATGGCGCTTTCTTCGCCTGCACGGGCGCGTAGGGTGAGGCGGCGTGAGACATCGTAGAACACCGAAACCGTGCCCGCTGTGCTGGCTAAGCTGCGTTCGTAGGCTAGGTAGAACTTGTTGGACAGGCGCTTGCCCAGGGTGACGGCGGCGGCGTTGGTGCTGCCATCGCTGTTGGTGCTTTCGCCGCGAATGCCGAGCTCGTCCAAGCCGAAGGTGCTGGCAATGCCCGCTTCAGCTCCGCTGTTGTTGCGCGCCAGCAGGGCCATAGCGGCTTGTTGCAGCACGGCGGCTTCGGCACCCACCCCGGTGGCGGGGCGGCCCAGAATCAGCCAAGCGAGTTTTTCGCTGTCGGGCAGTTCGGGCTCGGCGTAGAGCCGCAGGCGGGGGATTTGCGCGGTGCCGCTGATTTGCACGCCCACGCGCTGCTCTTGGTTCACGGGTTGTGGCCGGATGGCCAGAATGTCCAGCGTCGGGTCGTCGTAAGGGCCGGTAAAGCGCAGCACGCCGGTGTCGATGCTGAGTTGCTGGCCGTAAGCCCGGTAGGTGCCGCTGACGGCGCGTACCTCGCCCAAGATGCGGGGGGCGGGCATGGCGGGGCTGCTTTGTACCCGCAATTGACCAGCGAGCCGGGTTTGCAGCCCCTGGCCGCGCAGTTCGAAGCGCTGCCCGAGGTCGAGGTCGATTTGCACATCGGGCCGCATCGGTTCGCTGTCGGTATCGCTGGCGTTGCGGGGGTCGCCGCGCAGCACCACGTCTTGGCCGAGGCTGCTGCCGAACTGGTCAGGCAGTTCAAAGTAGGCCGAATCGGCGCTGAGTTGGCCGCGCAGTTGCAGGTTGGGGCCGGCCAGTTGCACCTTGACATCGCCAGAGACGCTGAGGCGGCGGTCGGCCCGGTTCGAGACCCGCAGTTGACGGGCGCTGGCTTGCAGGTTGATGAAGGCTTGTTTGTGCGCTGTGCCGTTGCTGCTGCGCCATTCGGCGCTGCCGCTGGCTTCAAAGGTGCCACCAGTGTCGCTGCCACCAGGGCCTTGCAGGCGGAAGTGTTCGATGGTGATTTTGTCGCTGGCCAGGGTGGCGCGCAGTTGGCCGTTGGAGAATGCAAAGCCGTCCACGAGGGAGCGCAGGCCCAGTTGTTCGGCGCTCAGCTGGCCGCTGAGCTGAGGGTCGCTGCGTGTGCCGCTGAGGCTGGCTTGGGCTTGCAGCGTGCCTTGCATGCGCCAACCGGGGGGGGCTAGGCCTGACCAGACGCTGACTTGGGGCAGCTGGGCGCTGAAGCTGCCTTGCAGCGGGGCATCAAGGGGCCACCAGTCGTCTAGGGTCTGCTGGCTGGTTTTGCCGGCTGCGTTGGGGCCGTTGTTGTTGGGGTGGGGGTTGATTTCGGTGCTGAGGTCGGCAGAGGCTTGCCCGAGGCGCTGGCTGTCCCAGCGCAGGCTGGCCTGTACGTTGCGGCCCTGGGCGTTGATGCTGAGTTCGGCTTGCCGGATTTCGGCTTGGATGCGCTGGCCGCTGTTGCCCGCATTGCTGCTGCTTTCGTTGCTGAGGACGGTGAGGTCACCCCGACTGCGTTGTAGCGAGGCGCTCAGGCGCAGCGGGGCGCTGTCGTCGGTGGGCAGGGTCAAGTCCCATGCGCCTTCCAGCACCAGATTGCCGCTGAGGCCCACCCGGCTGAGCGGGCCGCTCTTGGCTCCTTCGGCGGTGCCCAGCACTTCCAGCCAAGCCAGGGGCAGGTCGCGCAGGTTGCCGCGGGTTTCTAGGGTGTGGTTGTGCCAGACCAAGCGCTCCCAGGTGAGGTTGAGCGGGTCGCTGCCGAGGTCGAGGGCTGCGGGAGCCTGGGCATTGAGTGGACGCACGGTGGGCAGGACTTGCATGCGGCCACCGCTGGCGCGCAGGTGCAAGCCTTGGTCGGTGGGTTGCCATTCGGTGAAGAAGGGCTGGGCGTTCTGCACAGACCACTGGGTTTGCCGGTCTTGGCGCGAGTTGTCGGTGATGCGCAGCATCAAGCGGTTGAGGTCAAAACGGCCCGCGTGCCAGTGCTCGGTGTTGAGGTCGCTGATGGGGATGCTGTGCAGCTGCCCCTGGAGGTTGATCTGGCTGCTCCAGTGGGCTTGCGAGTAGCTGCCGACGAGCACGATGGGCAGATCGTCCATGCGCCCCTCGCTGTGCAGGCGCACCCCGCCCAGCGCATGCCGTGTCAGGCTATCGTTGCTGTCGGTTTGTAGCACCAGGTTGGAGATGTCGAGGGTGATGTTCACGCGTGGCAGTCCTGCCACGGCACCCGGCTGGGTGCTGGGGTAGCCCAGTGCGCCGAGTCCGCCAATCCAGCGTGTGCTGATCTCTGCGTTGCCTTGGGCGGTCAGGCGTGGCAGGGGTTCCAGTGCGTCGCGCAGTGTGGGGCCAAGGCCCGGCAGCGTTTGCAGACTGCGCAGCCAGTCTAGGCTGTGCTGGGCATCGCTCAGAACCCAATGGGCCTGCGCATCACCGGTGTTGTGCCCTAGCAGCCCTTTGATTTGAAGGTCTGCGCCGGGCCATTGCAGCGCTAGCTGACCGTCGAACTGGTAATTGGTGGTGTCAAATTGTCCGCTGGCGCTGAATTCGGCATCGGCTAGGCTGAGTTGCGCCGTGTCCAGACGCAGCAGGCCTTGCCGGGGGCCGCTACGGGGCTGCCACAGGCCTTGCAGCCGCAATTCGCGCAGGCGCAGCCCGGCGGCGTTGCTGGGTTGGCGGCCACTGGGCTGGATCACGGTGTCAATCGTCACGCCCGGTTGTACGGCACCGCGTACCGTCTGGGCGTTGATGTGGCCACCTAGGCTGGCCGGGGCCAAGGTGCTCCAGAGCAAGGCGGGGTTGATGTTGCTGATTTGTAGGCGGCTTTGCCAATCGTCGCCCAGCGCGGCTGCTGTGTTGCTGGAGGGTGGTCGGCGTGGGTTGTTGCGCTGATGGATTTGTGCGTCTCCCGTGATGCGGCCACCGCCGATTTCGGCATCCAGCGCGTTGATGGTCCAGCGGCTGCCCTGCTGCACCACTTGGGCATGCAGTTTTTGCAAGGGCAAGCGTTGCAAGTCCGCCGGACCGCTGAGGCTGTTGTGCAGGCGAACTTGGGCCCGCCAGTGCTCGCCATCAGGCTGCGCTTGTACGGTGCCGGAGAGTGCCGTCACTGGTGCCCAAGGCCAGAGGGTGACGAGGTTGAGTTGCTCGCTGCGGATGGCTGCCTTCACCAAGGGTTGCGCCGCCCACGGCATCAGGCGTACCTGAGCGTCCAGCAAGGGGCCAGGGCCCGTGATGGGGTTTGGGCTGGCCGTCGCGGTGGAGGCCGGTTGGAGCTGGGCGTTGAGGTCGATTGTGGATGCCAGTGTGCCGAGTTCGCCCTGGGCTTGCAGCCGCATTTGCAAAGGCACGGACTCACCACCTGGCACCGCACCCACCAGTTGGGCTTGCAGCGACAGTGACAGTGGCAGCGGGGTTTGCGCGCCCAGGGTCGCTTCGGCGTTGTACTGTCCGCCAGCGAAGCGCCAAGCCACTTGGCTGAGCTGGTGTGCCTTGCCTGTGCTGGCGCTGCCTTCTAGAGCCCCGTAGCGGTACGCCCCTTGCAGCATTTGCATGCGCAGGGTTTGCGGGCCTTGCCACACCAGTTCGCCCACAGACCACGGCACGCTGATGTCCAGCGGCAGGCTCAGCGAAGTCGGAATTTCTAGTGGGCTGGGCGGGCTGCGGTCGTCAATGTGCAGCTGGCCCACCGCCAGTGCTTGCAGGTGCAGGCCTCGACCTTTCAGGACATTGAGCCAAGCCTGCGACCCCAGCGCCAAGCGCACATCCCGCGCTTGCACGGTCAGGCCCTGGCGCGACCATTGCAGCTGCCCTATCTGACCACCGGTGCGCAAGCTGCCACTGACTTGGCTGACCTCAAGCTGGCCCAGCGTGTTGCCGTAGCGTTCGCTGAGGTTTTGCGCGGTGCTCAGGGTTTTGTTCAACGAGTCCGGTGTGGCTGACCAGAACCACAGTGCCACCGCGCTGGCCAACAGCAGGGCAACCACGGCCCCCGGTAGCCAGATGGCCAGCCACAACAGACCAGCCGCTACCGCGCGCGTGCCACGCAGCAGCAGACTTCGCACCCGTTGGACGATGGGCAGAGGAGCTGGTTTGGGCGGTTTTTTCGTCGATTTTTTGGTTGGTTTTTTGGGTGCTTGCGCAGGCGTTGCGGCATCGCTCGCCGGGGTGTCGGCGACCGAAGCGGCGTTGTCGCTAGGGGGCGTGTCGGTGGTCTGGGTGGTCGGGTTCATGTCAGAAACTCAATCCCACGTTCAGATGCAGGCGCAAGCGCCGACGTTCCAGACCATAGGCCAGATCCAGTTGCAGCGGGCCCACCGGGCTGTTGTAGCGCAGGCCGCTGCCCACGCCCCAGCGCGGGTGCCAGGTTCGGGGGGTATCGCTCACCGCCCCGGTGTCCACAAACAGCACCTGTTCCCAAGGCGAAATTTGGCCTTCTTGTACCCGTACACGCTGCCATTCCAGACTGGCACCCACCATGTAGCGCCCGGCCAAAATGCTGCCGTCTGCTTGTGGCACGCCAATGGTACGCAGGCCGTAACCGCGCACCGTGGTGTCGCCACCGGTCAAAAACAGCTGCGTTTCGGGCACGGGTGCATCCGCCTGCGCCCAGAGTGCGCCGCCGTGCAGCTTCCAGGCCAAGCGCGCAGCGCGGCGCGGGCGGGTCTGGCTGGCCGCCTGCCCCAGGACATCGGGCACGTTCAAGGTCTCACCCAGCGGCCAGTAACCTTGCCAGCGGGTTTGTGCCCGCACGAAGGGACGGCGGTTGTCACTGAGGGTGGTGCCCGCGCCCAGCTCCAGGTGCAGGCCGTCACCGCTGGGGTCGCGCAGCGGGTTGACAAAGCGCTGCCGGGTCCAGGCGTAGTTGGCGGATACCGACGATTCGATAGGCGCGTCGGTGTTTTGGAGCAGGTTCACGGTGCGTGCGCGGTCGTACTGGACGAAAAAGCTGCGCTCCATGTCTTGCACGCTTTGTGCCTGACCAGCGCGCAGCCGTTGGCTGGTGGTGGTGGTGGTGGTGTCTAGCTGACGCGCCGCACGTGCACTGCCCACCCAGCGCCAACCGCGCTCGTTGACGGGAGCGCTCCAAGTGCTGCTGGCTTGTTGTTCACTGGTTTCCAGCTGCATCGTGTTCAGTGCCCGCCACTGCACGCCGGGCACGCGGTGGTGGGTGTGTTCCAGCGAGAGCCGTGGGCCTTTGTCGGTGCTACCGCCCACACCCAGCACCAGCATCTGGCGTTGGGTTTCGCGCACCTGCACCACGACTGGGGTGGCTGCTGGGTTGTCGTTGAGGTCCATGTACACGAAAACCGAATCGAAATAGCCGCTCTGAGCCAGCCGCTGCTGCGCCGCTTGCAGTTTTTCTAGGCTGTAGTCGCTGCCCGGCGTGATGCCCGCGAGCTGCACCGTGCGCTCGATCAGTTTGGGGTCGTAGCGCTGGATGCCCTCAATGCGCAAGGCCCCTACCTGCACCGCAGGGCCAGAGTCCAGTTCGATGTAGAGGTTGACGCGGTGTTGCGCCGCATCCACGTCGGCCAAGCTGTTGTCGATGCGCCCAGCCGGGTAGC
The DNA here is from genome assembly GCA_041192045.1 of Pseudomonadota bacterium. Taxonomy (GTDB): domain Bacteria; phylum Pseudomonadota; class Gammaproteobacteria; order Burkholderiales; family Burkholderiaceae_C; genus Hydrogenophaga. The sequence goes on from JBEENR010000004.1 coordinate 94,758, forward strand.
GCTGCGCGGTCATCAGCCGCAAGGCGGTGTTTTTCAGGCGATCCCATTCCGCTTGCGTAAACGCGACCCCGCTGGGCAGGGTGGCGCTGCGGCGAATTTGTTCGCGCAGGGCCGCTGCTTGCGGGGCGGTCGCCATGTCGCCTTTGAAAAAAACCTCTGATGTCGCCACCCGCGTCGGCGGGCCGGGCTCAATGCGCAGCACCACCCGCCCCAGCAGGGGTGGTGTGCTGGCAGTGGGCGCATCACTGGCCCCTTCGTTGGGCAAGGTGGCGATCAGCCGGGTATCCAAGGTGGGCGAAAAATAGCCCAAGGTGCCCAGCAGGTCGCGCAGTTCGCTGGCCGCGTTGTTAACCAAGCGCTGCAACTCGTTGCTGTCGAGGTCGGGCAGGTTGCGGAAGCGCTGTAGGCTCAACTGCGGCAGCAAAAAGGTTTGCAGGGCCTCGGTGGTTTGCAATTCCAGGTCAAACCGGGCGCTGGCTGGCGGGTCGGCAACTTCGGAGGCTGTACTGGGTGCTGTGCGGGTGTCGGTTTGCGCCCAGGCAACGCCACCCGCTGTGGCACAGGCCAGCAGGCAAAACGCGGCAATGCGCTGGACAAACAGCCAGACCATCGGATGTTGGGGGTTCAGCGCGAGAGCAGGCGCATGGCTTCTTCCAGACCCCGCAAGGTCATGGGGTACATGCGTTGCCCCATGATTTGTTGGATCAGGGCAATGCTTTGCCGGTACTGCCACATGCCTGGCGGCTCGGGGTTGATCCAGGCGAATTTGGGGAAAGCATGCGTCAGCCGTTGCAGCCATTCGGCACCAGCTTCTTCGTTGTTGTATTCGACGCTGCCGCCGGGTTGCAAAATTTCATAAGGGCTCATGGTCGCATCACCGACAAAGATCAGTTTGTAGTCTTTGTTGTACTTGCGAATGATGTCCCAGGTCGAGAATTTCTCGGCAAAGCGGCGCCGGTTGTTCTTCCACATGAAGTCGTACACACAGTTGTGGAAGTAATACAACTCTAGGTGCTTGAATTCGCTCTTGACGGCAGAGAACAATTCTTCTACGCGCTGAATGTGGTCGTCCATGGTGCCGCCCACGTCCATGAGCAACAGCACTTTCACGTTGTTGTGCCGCTCGGGAATCATTTTGATGTCCAGCCAGCCCGCATTGGCGGCGGTGCTGCGGATGGTGTCGGGCAGATCCAGCTCCATGTCATGCCCTTCGCGGGCAAAGCGGCGCAGGCGGCGCAGGGCCACTTTGATGTTGCGCGTGCCCAGCTCCTGGGTGTCGTCGTAGTCGCGGTAGGCGCGCTGCTCCCACACCTTGACCGCGCTTTTGTTCTGCCCCTTGCCGCCGATGCGGATGCCCTGCGGGTTGTGCCCGCCATGCCCAAAGGGCGAGGTGCCCCCGGTGCCAATCCATTTGCTGCCGCCTTCGTGGCGCTCTTGTTGTTCTTCGAGGCGCTTTTTCAGCGTTTCCATCAGCTCGTCCCAGTCCATTTTGGGCGCGTTGGCTTTTTGCTCGTCCGACAGCAGGCGCTCTATTTCTTGGCGCAGCCAGTCGGCAGGAATGGGTTTGCTGAAATCGGCCAGCATCTCCACGCCTTTGAAGTAGGCCGCAAAAGCGCGGTCAAATTTGTCGAAGTGCTTCTCGTCCTTCACCAGCGTGGTGCGTGCCAGCACATAAAAGTCGTCCATGGTGCAGGCATCGGGGTTGCGCGGCCCCACCACATCGGCCTGCATGGCCTCTAAGAGCGTGAGGTATTCCATGACCGAAACCGGCAACTTGGCTGCGCGCAAGGTGTAGAAGAAGGAGATCAGCATGGTGGACTTTCTGTGGGGTGCAGGGCCTCATTATTTGCCGCTGCCAGCCGTACCGAAGCGCGTGACCAAGAAAACACCACTGACCACCAGCACGGTCCCGGCGACGATCCAAGCGTTGAAAGGTTCGTCCAGCAACAGCACACCCATGGCAATGGTGGACATGGGGCCGATCATGCCGGTCTGTGCCGCCAGCCCTGCGCCCAGGCGCTCAATGGCCATCATCACCATGATGACAGGGGCAAAGGTACACAGCGTGGCATTGAGCACCGAGAGCCCGATCACCTCGGGGGCCACCGTGGTGGCTGCTGACAGGGGGCGCAGCAGCGCAAATTGCAGCAGGCACAGCACGCAGGCCACGCTGGTGGCCAAACCCACCAAGCGCATAGAGCCCAAGCGTTTGACCAGTTCGCCGCTGTACACCAGATAGACCGCGTAGCTGATGGCGCTGCCAAACACCAGCGCCGCACCCAACACGGCGTTGGGCCCGGCAAAGTCGGCTTCGTGCCCAAACACCAGCAGCACCCCGGCATAGCTCACCGCCATGGCCAGCGCTTGCAGCGGACTGATGCGCCGCCGGTAAAACACCCAGCCCAGCACCAGCACCAGCGTCGGGTTGAGGTACAGAATCAGCCGCTCCAAGCTGGCGCTGATGTATTGCAGACCCCAGAAATCCAGAAAACTCGCCAAGTAATAACCGGTGAACCCCAGGCCCAGCACACCCAGCCAGTCTGCACGGCTTAAAGCAGGCTGGACACGCCCCCCTTGCCGGTACGTGGCCCACCAAGCCAGCGCCAGAAACAGCGGCAATGCAAACAGCATGCGAAACATGATGAGCGTGACCGCGTCCACCCCATGCCGGTAGGCCAGTTTGACGATGATGGCCTTGCCGGAAAACGCCACCGAACCCGCCCCGGCCAGCAGCAAGCCACTGACGAGGTGGGGGGTGCGTGCGCTGGGGCTGTTGGGCATGGGGCCGTCACCGACAAGCGCCGGATCAGCGGCTTTATTGGCCGTCGATCTTCAGCAAACTGGCCCCATCACCGTGCGACAGCAGGCCGGTCTGGGTGTAAATGCCCAGCTTGCTCCGCGTGTCGGTGATGTCGAGGTTGCGCATGGTCAGCTGGCCGATGCGGTCCAGCGGGGTGAAGGGTGCATCTTCGACCTTTTCCATGCTCAGACGCTCGGGCGCGTAGGTCAGGTTGGGGCTTTCGGTGTTGAGGATGCTGTAGTCGTTGCCCCGGCGCAGCTCCAGCGTCACCTCGCCCGTGACGGCGCGGGCCACCCAGCGCTGGGCGGTCTCGCGCAGCATGAGGGCTTGCGGGTCAAACCAGCGGCCTTGGTAGAGCAGGCGGCCCAGCTTGCGGCCGTTGTCGCGGTACTGCTCAATCGTGTCTTCGTTGTGAATGCCGGTGACCAAGCGCTCGTAGGCCGCAAACAGCAGCGCCAGACCGGGGGCTTCGTAGATGCCGCGGCTCTTGGCTTCAATGATGCGGTTCTCGATCTGGTCGCTCATGCCCAGGCCATGACGACCCCCGATTTCGTTGGCCTTCAGGATGAGGTCAACCAGACTGCCGAAGGTTTGGCCGTTCAGGGCTACGGGCTGGCCTTCTTCAAAGCGCACGCTGACCTCTTCGGCCTTGACCACGCAATCCTCACGCCAGAAAGGCACACCCATGATGGGGTTGACGATGCGGATGCCGCTGCTGAGCATCTCCAAGTCTTTGGCTTCGTGCGTCGCGCCCAGCATGTTGCTGTCGGTGCTGTAGGCTTTTTCGGCGCTCATCTTGTAGCCAAAGCCGTTGGCATTCAGGAAAGCCGACATTTCGGCGCGGCCACCGAGTTCGTCAATAAAGGTTTGATCCAGCCAGGGTTTGTAGATTTTGAGCGCCGGGTTGGTGAGCAGGCCGTAGCGGTAGAAGCGCTCGATGTCGTTGCCCTTGAAGGTGGAGCCGTCGCCCCAGATGTGCACATCGTCCTCCTTCATGGCGGCCACCAGCATGGTGCCAGTGACGGCGCGGCCCAGTGGGGTGGTGTTGAAGTAGGTGACACCCGCGGTGCTGATGTGGAAGGCACCGCATTGCAGCGCGGCAATGCCTTCGGCGGCCAGCTGGCTGCGGCAGTCGATCAGGCGGGCCAGTTCGGCCCCGTAGCCCAGGGCTTTGCGCGGGATTTCGTCGTAATCGGCTTCGTCGGGTTGGCCCAGGTTGGCGGTGTAGGCGTAGGGCAGTGCGCCTTTTTGTTTCATCCAAAGCAGGGCAGCTGAGGTGTCGAGGCCGCCCGAAAAGGCGATACCGACTTTTTGCCCGCTGGGCAGGTTTTGCAGAATGGTGGCCATAAAGGGTACGGTGGCTGAATCGGTGAAGCGGTGCAACGGTCTAACCGTGTATCAGCCAAAGTGGCAGATGTAGTGGTAGGGCTCGGTGACGCGGATGTCAAAGCTGCTGTGGCCAGGAATGGCGAAGCGCTCGCCAGGGCCGGAGCTGAGCCAGACCTCGGTGCCGGCCAGTTTGTATTCGCAACGACCGGCCACGCATTCCATGATTTCGGGCGCACCGGTGTTGAAGGTGAGGGTGGCGGGCAGCACCACGCCGACCGATTTTTTGGTGCCGTCGGGGTAGGTGATGCCGTGGCTGACGCATTTGCCGTCAAAGTACACGCTGGCCTGGGTGGAGACGGTCACGCCGTCAATGTGGGTGGTGGTCATGGTGGCAGGTTGCAAAACAAAAAGGAGGTGGATTTTAGGTGTCGGCCCCTGGCGTGGCAGGGGGTGCGAGGCGAGACCAAGCGGCGGCATCAAAGCCCACGGTCAGTGTGTACCCTGACGGCGCGCCTGACCATTGCACCACGGGGCGCTTGATGAGGCTGGGCTGGGCCAGCAGCAGGGGGCGGGCGCTGTCGCGGTCGGTGATGCGGGCACGGGTGGCCTCGTCCAGCCTGCGCCAGGTGGTGCCTTGGCGGTTGAGCAGCTTTTCCCAGCCCAGTTCGGTCAGCCAGTGGTCGAGCACCGCCTCGGGCAGACCGTGTTTTTTGAAGTCGTGAAACAGGTACGCCGTGCCGCGCTCAGCCAACCAAGCGCGGGCTTTTTTCACGGTATCGCAGTTCGGAATGCCGTAGAGGATGCTGAGCGGGGCGGTGATCGGGGAGCTGGGCAGGGTGGTCATGCGCTGCATTGTCGCCCAAGCGGGCTGGTCAAAAGCCCGGCAACCCAGCATGCCTGAGGGCGATGGGACAATGTGCGCCATGCTGAACATTGAACTGCCCCCCCACCCCCAAACCCTGGCCGAATGGCTGGCCCATTGCGAACGCCTGCACCCCGTGACGATTGACATGGGCCTAGAGCGCGTGCAGCAAGTGGCGCAGCGCATGGGGCTGTCGCTGCCGTGCCCGGTCATCACGGTGGCGGGCACCAACGGCAAAGGTTCTACCTGCGCCATGTTGGAGGCGGTGTATGCCCAAGCGGGCTACCGCACCGGCCTGTACACCTCGCCCCACTTGGTGCATTTTGAAGAGCGTTGCCGGGTGGCAGGCCAGCCGGTGACCGCAGAGGATTTGCTGCCCGCCTTTGCCGAGGTGGAGGTGGCCCGGCTGGGGCAGGGGGCAGATCAGGAGCCCATCAGCCTGAGTTATTTTGAATTCACCACGCTGGTTATTTTGCGCACCTTCGCCCGCAGCGGCTTGGATGTGGCCATTCTGGAAGTGGGCCTGGGCGGGCGGCTGGATGCGGTGAACATCATCGACGCGGACTGTGCCGTCATCACCTGCATTGCGCTGGACCACATGGCCTTGCTGGGCAACACCCGCGAGGCCATTGGTTTGGAGAAGGCGGGCATCATGCGCACCGGTCGCCCGGTGGTGGTGAGCGACCCGGTGCCGCCGCAAAGCATCTTGGACCGTGCGCTTGAAGTGGGCGCTGACTTGTGGCGGCTGGGCAAAGACTTTCATTTTGCCGGTGATCAGCAGCAATGGGGCTGGGCCATGCACCCATCGCACGGCGGGCGGCGTTATGCCGGGCTGGCTTACCCAGCCCTGCGCGGGGCCAACCAGTTGGTCAACGCCTCGGGCGTGTTAGCCGCTGTGGAGGCGCTGCGCGCGCGTTTGCCGGTGACGGCGCAGGCGGTGCGCAACGGGTTGGCGCTGGTGGAGCTGCCGGGGCGTTTTCAAATCGTGCCCGGTACGCCCGCGCTGGTGCTGGATGTGGCGCACAACCCGCATTCGGTGGCTGCGCTGACTGAGAACCTGGATGCCATGGGCTTCTACCCGCGCACCCACGCCGTGTTCGGGGCCATGGCCGACAAAGACCTGCCCGCCATGCTGGAGCGCATCGCCCCGCTGATTGACCACTGGTACTTGGCCGACCTGCCATTGGAGCGCGCCAGCAAAGCCGAGGCATTGCGGCCCCTGCTGGCGCGGCTGCCAGGCTCCCCGGCAGCGGTCCAGCACCGGGTGGCGGGCTGTTTTGCCTCGCCCATGGAGGCCTTGCGCGCTGCGGTGGCCGCGGCAGACCCCGCTGATAGAATCATCGTCTTTGGCTCATTCTTCACGGTGGGCGGCGTTTTGCAGCACGGTGTGCCCCGGTTGTCGGCCAAACACCTCGTTTCCTGAGCCCGTTCGCGCCGGTTTTTCCTGCGGCGACGAGCTTCCAACCCATGTTCAACATCCGCTCAGGCGCTCACAGCCCAACCGGGACACAGCCCCCCCTCAGCATGGACGACTTGCGCCGCCGTGCCCGCCACCGCCTGATGGGGGCGGTCGTGCTGGTTACCTTGGGCGTGGTGCTGTTTCCTGTGCTCTTTGACACCCAGCCCCGCCCCCTGCCGCTGGACACGCCCATCGAAATCCCGGCCAAACCCCCAGCCTCTAACGCCGCGTCCGACACCACGCCAGCGGCCCAGGCGGTGCCCGCACCAGCCCCCGCCGCAAGCACGGTGCCCGATACCACCGCATCGCCATCCCCTGCCGCGCCTGATGCAGCGCCACCCGCCAGCCCAGCGGCTCCGGCCAGCAGCACCGGTGCAGCGGTGCAGGTTCAAGACAGCTTGAACCGGCGCGAAGAGGTATTGGCCGCACCAACCCCGCCTGCGGCCAAGCCTGAACCGGCCAAACCCGAACCCAGCAAACCCACGCCAGCGCCGCTGAAAGAGCCTGTGCCCTCCACCGAAGCCGCCCGCGTGCAAGCCCTGCTCGACGGTGTGCCTGCCCCTGCCACCTTGCGTGTGGTGGTGCAGGTCGGGGCCTTTGCTGACCCGGCACGGGCGCGTGAAGTGCGTCAGACGCTGGAGCGGGCGGGTTTGAAAACCTATACCCACGTCGCCGAAACGCCGGATGGCCCCCGCACCCGCGTGCGCCTAGGCCCGTTTGCCTCGCGTACCGAGGCCGAGCAGGCGGCTGCGCGCGTCAAGGCCCTGGGTCTGTCGGCGGTCTTGCTCACGCTCTGATACCGCGTTGGAGCGCTTCAACCTCATGACGATGCTGTGGCTGGACTGGGTCTTTGTGGCGGTGCTGCTGCTGTCGGCCTTGCTGGGTGTCTGGCGCGGGCTGGTGTTCGAGGTCTTGTCGGTCGTCTCTTGGGTGGTGGCTTTCGTGCTGGCCCAAGCCTATGCGGTAGATGCCGCCGTGCGCCTGCCCTTGCAAGCGTGGCCTGCGCCCGCCCAATTGGCGGTGGGCTTTTCGCTCGTTTTCATGGCTGCTGCGTTTGTGGGCGGTCTGCTGGCTTGGCTCTTGAAGCAGGCGGTGCATTCGGTGGGGCTGAGCCCTGTGGATCGGGCGCTGGGTGGCGCTTTTGGGCTGTTGCGTGGGGTACTGATCTTGCTGGCCCTGGCCGTGGTGGTCAGCATGACACCGCTGCGCCAGTTCCCCGTCTGGCAGGCTTCAACCGGCGCGGTGTGGCTCTCGGGTGCGCTGGGTCAGCTCAAGCCGCTGCTACCGCCGCGTGTGGCCCAGTTCCTGCCCTGATGCGTGGGGCCTTGTTCAACGTATGGGTTCAAAGTATTTCTGTTTCTCGTCAAGGATCAAACATGTGTGGAATCGTCGGTGTGGTCAGCCATGCCCCAGTCAACCAACTGATTTATGACGCATTGCTGTTGTTGCAGCACCGCGGCCAAGATGCCGCAGGCATCGTCACCCAGCAGGGGCGCAAGTTTTTCATGCACAAAGCCAAAGGCATGGTGCGTGACGTGTTCCGCACCCGCAACATGCGCGCCCTGCCTGGCAACTGTGGCCTGGGCCAAGTGCGCTACCCCACGGCAGGTAACGCCTTCAGCGAAGAAGAAGCGCAGCCCTTTTACGTCAATGCGCCGTTTGGTCTGGTGCTGGTCCACAACGGCAACCTGACCAACGCGCACGCCCTGAAGAAAGAGCTGTTCCAGACCGATCACCGGCACATCAACACCGACAGCGATTCCGAGGTTTTGCTCAATGTGCTGGCGCACGAGCTGGAAAAGGTCACACGCGGCATCACGCTCAAACCGTCTGACGTGTTTGCCGCTGTGCGCGGCGTGCACCAGCGGGTGCGCGGTTCGTATGCGGTGGTGGTGCTGATTGCCGGACATGGCATGCTGGCCTTTCGCGATCCGTTTGGCATCCGCCCGCTGTGCGTGGGCCGCAGCGATGGCAGTGTGATGGTGGCCAGCGAATCGGTGACGCTGGAAGGCACGGGCTTTGTGCTGGACCGCGATGTTCAGCCCGGCGAGGCGTTGTTTGTGGCGCTCGATGGCCAGATGCATTTTGAGCAATGCGCCGCGCACACCCGCCACACACCGTGCGTCTTTGAATACGTCTATCTGGCGCGTCCTGACTCGGTGCTCGATGGCATTTCCGTCTATCAGGCCCGGCTGAACATGGGCAAGACGCTGGCCAAGCGCGTCATCTCCACCGTGCCACCCAACGAGATCGATGTGGTCATCCCCATTCCTGAATCATCCCGCCCCAGCGCCATGGAGCTGGCCCAATTGCTGGGGCTGCCCTACCGCGAAGGCTTCGTGAAGAACCGCTATGTGGGTCGCACCTTCATCATGCCGGGGCAGGGCGTGCGCAAGAAGTCGGTACGGCAAAAGCTCAACGTCATCACCAGCGAATTCAAAGGGCGCAATGTGCTGCTGGTGGACGATTCCATCGTGCGCGGCACCACCAGCCGCGAAATCGTGCAAATGGCCCGCGATGCGGGTGCCCGCAAGGTCTATATGGCCAGCGCTGCGCCGCCGGTGCGCTATCCCAACGTTTACGGCATTGACATGCCCACGCCCGAAGAGCTGGTGGCCCACAACCGCACGGTGGACGAAATTCGGGACTGCATCGGCTGCGATGCCCTGATTTACCAAGATGTCGATGCCATGAAGCAGGCCGTTGCCTCGCTCAATACAGGCTTAGACGGCTTTGATGCTTCGTGTTTTGATGGCGTGTACGTCACCGGCGACATCACCCTGGCCGACATCAAGCGCATGAACGCGGGCCGTGACCAGACCGAAGAAGACACCGAAGACAGCTCGCGCCTAGCCCTGCCCAACGCCCAGACTGCCTGACCATGAACACCGAACAACCCGCATCCACCTCCGCGTCCACCGCCTTGCACCGCGACACCCTGGCCGTGCGCGCAGCGGTGGCGCGCAGCCCGTACGGCGAAAACTCAGAGGCGCTCTACCTCACCAGCGGCTATGTGCAGCCCAGTGCCGAAGCCGCCGCCCGGCGCTTTGCGGGCGACGAAGACGGCTTTACCTATGGCCGCTACGGCAATCCCACTGTGGCCAGCTTTGAGCAGCGCCTAGCTGCCCTAGAAGGTGCAGAGGCTTGCATGTCCACCGCCTCGGGCATGTCGGCCATTTTGCTGATGTGCATGGGCTTGCTGAAAGCGGGTGACCATGTCATCTGCTCGCATTCCATGTTTGGCTCCACCATCAAGCTCATCGGCACCGATTTAGCCAAGTTCGGCGTGCAGTCCAGCTTTGTGTCGCAAACCGACGTGAACGCCTGGAAGGCGGCGATCCAGCCCAACACCCGGCTGCTGTTTGCCGAAACGCCCACCAACCCGCTGACCGATGTGTGCGACATCCGTGCTCTGGCCGACATTGCACACAATGCCGGTGCTTTGCTGTGTGTGGACAACTGCTTTGCCACACCCGCCTTGCAGCGCCCCATGACACTGGGGGCTGACATCGTGATGCATTCCGGCACCAAATACCTCGACGGCCAGGGCCGCGTCATGGCTGGGGCGCTGTGTGCCAGCCAAGAATTGGTGCAAAAAAACTTCCTGCCCGTCATGAAAAGCGCGGGCATGACGCTGGCCCCCTTCAACGCTTGGGTGGTGCTCAAAGGGCTGGAAACCCTGGGCATTCGCATGCAGGCGCAGTCGGCCCAGGCACTGGCGCTGGCCCAGTGGTTGCAGGCACACCCAGCCGTGGCGCGGGTGCATTACCCCGGCCTGAGCAGCCACCCGCAGCACGAACTGGCCATGGCGCAGCAATCGGGTGGCGGCGGTGCGGTGCTGTCGTTTGAAGTGAAAGCCGCCGATGCCGACCAAGGCCGCCAGCGCGCCTTTGCCGTGCTTGATGCCATGCAGATGCTGTCGCTCTCGACCAACTTGGGCGACACCAAAACCCTGGTGGCGCACCCAGCCAGCACCTCGCATGGCCGCCTGACCGAAGCACAGCGCCAGCTCGCGGGCGTGAGCCAGGGGCTCATCCGCGTGGCCGTGGGGCTGGAGCACCTCGGTGACATCCAGACCGATCTGGATCGGGGGCTGTCCCGTTTTTGATGTTTTTGAACCGATTTATGACCACACCCATTCGCACCCGCTTTGCCCCGTCGCCCACCGGATTCATTCACCTGGGCAACATCCGCTCGGCCCTGTACCCCTGGGCTTTTGCCCGTGCCAACGGCGGCACCTTCATTCTGCGCATTGAAGACACCGACTTGGAGCGCTCATCGCAGGCGGCGGTGGACGTGATCATTGAGGGCATGCAGTGGCTGGGCCTGGACCACGACGAAGGCCCGTTTTATCAAATGCAGCGCATGGACCGCTACAAAGCGGTGCTGGCCGAGATGGTGGCTGCCGGTCATGTGTACCCGTGCTACATGAGCATGGCCGAACTGGATGCGCTGCGCGAGCGCCAAATGGCCGCCAAAGAAAAACCCCGCTACGACGGCACTTGGCGACCCGAGCCCGGCAAGGTGCTGCCCCCCGTGCCCGAGGGCGTGAAGCCGGTGCTGCGCTTCAAAAACCCGCAGGGTGGTGTGGTGGCCTGGGAAGACAAGGTCAAAGGCCTGATTGAAATCCGCAACGACGAGCTGGACGACTTGGTGATTGCCCGGCCCGATGGCACGCCTACCTACAACTTTTGTGTGGTGGTGGACGACATCGACATGGCCATCACCCATGTGATCCGCGGTGACGACCATGTGAACAACACGCCACGCCAGATCAACATTTTCAAAGCCCTGGGCAAAGAGCCCCCGGTGTATGCCCACTTGCCGACCGTGCTCAATGAGCAGGGCGAAAAAATGAGCAAGCGCAACGGGGCTAAGCCCGTCACGCAGTACCGCGACGAAGGCTATCTGCCCGATGCCATGGTGAACTACCTCGCCCGCTTGGGCTGGAGCCACGGCGACGACGAAATCTTCAGCCGCGCCCAGTTTCTGCAATGGTTCAATCTAGACCACTTGGGCCGCAGCGCCGCCCAGTTCGACGAGGCCAAGCTGCGCTGGGTCAACGCCCAGCACCTCAAGACCATGGACGATGCCGCCTTGGCACAGCTGGTGGCCGCGCACCTAGAGACACGCGGCATCGCCGTGGACGAGCGCTTGCCGGACATTTGCGCGCTGTTCAAAGACCGCTGCGACACCACCGTAGCACTGGCCGACTGGGCCATGGCGTTTTATGCCGACATCAGCCCCAACCCCGAAGAGCGGGCCAAGCATGTGACCGATACCGTGCGCCCCGCCGTGTTGGCCCTGGTCGATAAGCTGGCCGTTTGTGCTTGGGAGCGGCCAGCCATTGCCGTCGCCATCAAGGAAGTGCTGACCGCCCACGGCCTGAAAATGCCCCAGCTGGCGATGCCGGTGCGTGTGCTGGTGATGGGCACGGCCCAGACACCATCGCTCGATGCGGTACTGGCACTGCAAAAAAGACAAACAATTTTGGAAAGATTGAAAAAAGCCTGAAATTTGTCCTATAATTTGAGGCTTGCTGAGATGCACTGAACGTCAAAGTTCAAAGCAAGTTAAGCAAAAGTTTTGGGGGTATAGCTCAGCTGGGAGAGCGCTTGCATGGCATGCAAGAGGTCAGCGGTTCGATCCCGCTTACCTCCACCAAAAAATTAATTTGGGGTTTTATACAGTTTAAAAATGTATATAATCCTAAATTCGGTAAGTTCCAAGGTTTTGACCCTATCGTCTAGAGGCCTAGGACATCACCCTTTCACGGTGAGTACCGGGGTTCGAATCCCCGTAGGGTCGCCAAGTTTGTAGCACTTGGCTTGAAGCTAACAAGCATCAGGCAAACGCTGCACCACTGCGGAGTGGTAGTTCAGTTGGTTAGAATACCGGCCTGTCACGCCGGGGGTCGCGGGTTCGAGCCCCGTCCACTCCGCCAGTTACATTCAAACCCAGTACAGTTTTCTGTGCTGGGTTTTTTGTTTTGACGCAGAAAATCTGCACAGCGTCACTGACCCGACTGCCTGTCGGGCAGTTGGTTGTACAGCTTCACGTGGTACGCCTGCCCACGCCCCGCGCTGCCAGCACCGAAATACCCAGCACCACGGCAGCACCCGCCAGTGTGGAGCTGTACCAGCCACGGTCCATGAAGTGGCCAAACAAAATAGGTGACAAGGCAAAACCGACATCCAACCCCGCGTACACCGTGCCGTAAACCCGTCCGGTTGCGCCTTTGGGGGTTGCTTTCTTGATCATCATGTCGCGGCTGGGGCCGCCTACACCCACTGCAAAACCCGTGATCGCCAACGTCACCATGGTGCCCGTGGCACCCAACCAGCCGCTGGCACACAACAACAGCAGCAGCGCGCCCACGGTCATGGCGACGGCGACTATGCGGTCGCTGGTCCAGCGCCATTGCTGTCCGTAGGCCGCCACGAAGCCACCCACCAGCATGCCGAACGCGCCACACAGCATGTAGGCACTCAGGGTGAAGGTAGCGGCTTCCATGCTGATGCCGTGCATGGCTTTGAGGATGGAGGCCGAATACGTTTGCACCACGGCCAGCGTCATGGTGGACAGCAGAAAGAAAGCAAAACACCACCACACCACCGGCAGTTTCAGGTAAGCCAGTTCGTGGCTGGCGGACGCACCGGTAGGGCGTGCCGCGACGCTGGTCAGCAGCTTGTCGCGCTGCCAGTACAGCAGACACAGCACCCCGGCATACAGCAGCGCAGCGGCGTAGTAGGCCACGCGCCAGTCGGACAGCGTGGTGATGCCGACCAGAAACACCGGAGCCAGCGCCCACCCCAGATTGCCCGTGAGGCCGTGCACACTGAACGCATGGCCTAGGCGCGGTGCTGAAACACGCTGGTTCAAAATGGTGAAGTCAGCCGGGTGAAATGGTGCATTGCCCAGCCCTGCCAGCACCGCCACCAACAGCAAACCGCCATAGCCTGTGGCCTGTGAGGCCACCAGGGCGGCCAACAAAAACAGGCTGATGGCCGCAAACAGCACGGGGCGTGCGCCCAGTCGGTCCACCACGAAGCCCGCCATGGCCTGACCGGAGCCTGAGATGACGAAAAAAACCGTCATCAGCAGCCCGACTTCGGAATAGCTCAAGCCAAAGTCGCGCATGAAAACCGGGAAGAGGGGAGCGAGCAACAGGTGCGAAAAATGCGAGGTGGCATGAGCCAAGCCCACCAAGCCCATGACGGCGGCATCTTGCTTGAGGGGGATGGTGTTTGCAGGTGCTGCCGCGTGCTGGGAAGATGTGGTCATGCGGGCATGTTAAGCGCAGACGACGCATTTCCCCTGCTTCCCGGGCGACGCTGCATGCTCAGACGATGGAAACCCTGCTCCGACACCCGCACCGGCCAGCACCACCCACAGAGGCGATAGCCGCCAGCGCAGCAGCGCCAGCAAGGCCGCCAGCCAGTTCGGCGCAGTCATGCTCGCGCAGACAGCGGCGGCGCTGTACCAATTTTTCAGACAGGGGGCGTGCCAACAAGGTCTGCTGTTGGACGGGTGGGTAAGCCAGATTTTTGTCTGACAATGCGCGGATCATCAGGAGCATTTGCCATGGTTCAAGCCCTTGCCCAGCCTTATTTCAGTGTTGACGACTACCTGCTCTGGGAAGCCGAACAAACCATTCGCCACGACTATGTGCGCGGCGAAGTGTTTGCCATGACGGGCGGGACCTTGCGGCACAACCAAGCCACTGTGGCTGCCACAGTCACCTGGAAAACACACCTCAAAGGCACACGCTGCAAGGTGTTTTCGGGCGATGTGAAAGTGGCCGTGCAAGAAACCGAACATTGGTTCTACCCCGATGTCGTTGTCACCTGCAACGCCCAAGACCTGGCCGACATGAACGCCACCCAGGTGCGCTCGCCGGTGTTGGTGTTGGAGGTGCTCTCGCCATCCACCGCCGCTTACGACCGGGGTGACAAGTTTCTGAGCCTGCAAAAACTGGTCAGCCTTCAAGAATACGCCCTGCTGGATGCCGGGGCCGCCCGGCTGGAAGTGTTCCGGCGCAACCCGTCAGGTCGTTTTGAGCACTATGTGTTTGAAGATGGCGACACGCTGGCTGAGCTGACCAGCATTGGCTGGCAAGGCCCGGTGTCTGCGTTGTTGGACTGAAACAGGCCGTGGCAAACGGGCTGCTCTTCAGCCCCGTTCCCCGTGTTCGCGCAGGGCTTTTTGCAGGGCCATTTTGTCGGCGCGGCGTTGGGCGGCGGGGCTTTTGCCGTGCGCGCCAGCTTGGCGTTGTGCGGCGGCTGCCACCAGCGGGTTGCGTGGTTTGGGCAGTTTCAGGCTGATCTTTTTGTTGCGGGCGCTGGGCATGGTGGTGTGTGCTTGACCTTGGGGCGGCTTTAACGGTCGTCTTGCTGCTCCAGCCAGCGCCAGCGCAGCAGTCCGGTGGACAAGGCTGTGCCGCAGACGATGATGACCCCACAGAACACCATCCACGGCGTGATGGTTTCGCTCAAAAATACCGTCCCGTACAGCAGCGCAAACACGGGCACCAAAAACGTCACCGTCAGGGCGCGGCTGGGGCCAGCGCGTTCAATGATGCGAAAGAACAGGATGTAGGCAATGGCCGTACACAGCAGCGCCACCGCAGCCATGGCCGCCCAGGCTGTGGCACTGACCGGGTGCGCAGGCCACAGCCACAGCGTGGGCAGGGCCAGACCCAGCGCCGCCCCGAACTGGCTGCCTGCTGCCGTGGCCAGTGGGTGCGCACCGCCCAAGTGCCGCCGCGTGAAACTGGCGGCCAAGCCATAACACACCGTGGCCAGCAGACAGGCCACCATGGCCAGCAGTGTGGCAGTGCCACCGGAGCCCACGGCACCCAGCGTACTGAAGCCCGATTTACCCACCACCAGCAGCACGACACCCACAAAGCCAATCAGCAGCCCCAGCATGCGCGATCGGCCCGGCTGGTCTTTGAGCCACAGCCAAGCCACCAGCGCACCCGTGAGCGGCACGGTGGCATTCAGGATAGCGGTTAAACCCGTGCTGATGTGCATGACCGCAAACGCAAACAGCGCAAACGGAATGCCCGAGTTGAGCAGGCCCACGAACAAAATGGCGCGGGCACGTGACCGGAAGTCAGCCCACACCCCCTTGACCAACAACACCGGCAGCAAAAACAGCGCCGCCAGCGCCACCCGCACCCCAGCCGTGGGCAGTGGCCCCAATTCGGCTGCGCCCAGACGCATAAACAAGAACGACGAACCCCAAAGGGCGGCGAGCAGGAAAAATTCGGCAATCAGGCTGGGGGACATTGGGGCGCTTGGAGTGGGTGGGGGTGGCTGCAACCTTCAGGCAGGTGCGCTGCGCTCTCGTTCTAGCAGGGCGGCTTTGCGATCCAGCCCCCCAGCATAGCCGGTGAGCGAGCCGTTGGCCCCCAGCACCCGGTGGCAGGGCACCACAATGCTCAGCGGGTTGCGTCCAATGGCCGCTGCCACCGCCCGCGTGGCGCTGGCTTGCCCGATTTGCTGGGCCAGTTCGCCATAGCGCCGGGTCTGCCCGTGCGTGATGCCCAGCAAAGCCTGCCACACCCGTTGCTGAAAAGCCGTGCCTGCTGACAGATCCAGCGGCAGATCGAAAGCCTGCCGATGGCCCTGAAAGTACGCCTCCAGCTGCTGCACAGCGGCTTGCAGCACCGGGTGGCTGGCATCAGCGGGCCACTGGCTGAGTTGTGCCGCATCTGGCCCGTGGCGCTGCGACTGGAACCAGACACCGGCCAAGCCCTGTGGGCTGGCGGCCAGCAGCATGGGGCCGAGGGGGCTGTCAAACCGGGTGTGGACGCGGGGCTGGCGGTGTTTCATGGCGTTTGGGTGGTTGCTGAAGGCGACTGAAGGGGCATCAAATGGCTGTCAATGGGTCGTTGAAGCTGATGAACGGGGCGATATTGCCTGCAAGCTGCGCCCCTACAATGCTTTTCCCTGACATTTTTTTGGGAAACCATCTCATGCAAGTCGCAGCATCTATCTTCAAAGCCTATGACATCCGTGGCATTGTGCCCAGCACACTGACCGAAGCCGTGGCCGAGGCCCTGGGTCGGGCCTTTGGCACCGTGGCCATGCGCCAAGGCGAGCGCACCGTGGCCGTGGGCCGTGACGGTCGCCTCAGCGGTCCCGGCCTGTCGGCAGCGCTGATCCGTGGCCTGGTCGCTACCGGTGTCGAGGTGATTGATGTCGGCCTCGTCACCACGCCCATGCTGTACTTTGCGGCCCATACCCTGTGCAACAGCGGCATCCAAGTCACCGGCAGCCACAACCCCAAAGACTACAACGGCTTCAAGATGGTGCTGGGTGGCCGTGCCATTTACGGCGAAGACATTCAAGAGCTGCGCCGCATCATCGAAGCCGACAGCCACCAGCTGGCTGATGGCGGCAGCGTGCGCCCGGTGGATGTGCTCAAGGCCTATACCGACCGCATCGTGGGCGACGTGAAGCTGGCCCGCCCCATGAAAGTGGTGGTGGACTGCGGCAACGGCGTGGCCGGTGCCTCGGCCCCGGCGCTGTTCCGCGCCCTGGGTTGCGAGGTGATTGAGCTGTTCAGCGAAGTAGACGGCAACTTCCCCAACCACCACCCCGACCCCAGCAAACCCGAAAACCTGCAAGACGTGATGCGCACCCTGCGCGAAACCGATGCCGAACTGGGCATGGCCTTTGACGGCGACGGCGACCGCCTAGGCATCGTCACCAAAGAAGGCAACAACATCTTCCCCGACCGCCAGATGATTCTGTTCTCGCAAGACGTGCTCTCGCGCGTGCCCGGTGGCAACATCATTTTTGACGTGAAGTGCTCGCAGCGCCTCGCCCCCGCCATTGAAGCCGCTGGCGGCGTGGCCCACATTTACAAAACCGGCCACTCGCTCATCAAAGCCCGCATGAAAGAGCTGAACAGCCCGCTGGGTGGCGAAATGAGCGGCCACATCTTCTTCAAAGAACGCTGGTTTGGTTTTGACGACGGCACCTATGCTGGCACCCGCCTGCTGGAAATCCTGAGCCGCAGCCCCAATGCCAACGACGTGCTCAACGCCCTGCCCACCAGCTTTAGCACGCCCGAGCTGAACGTGGCCTGCGCCGAAGGCGAGCCCCACGCGGTGGTGGACAAACTGGTGGCCCTGGCCCAGTTTGATGCGCCCGCCAAAACCTCCACCATCGACGGCGTGCGCGTGGACTGGCCCGACGGCTTTGGCCTGATCCGCGCCTCCAACACCACGCCGGTGCTGGTGCTGCGTTTTGAAGGCCACACGCCCGAAGCCCTGCACCGCATTGAAGCCGCCATGCTGGACTTGCTGAAACAGGCCAAGCCCGATGCCGTGGTGGGTGCCAGCGCCCACTGAAATCCCTGCGCACCACGTCCTTCTCATGAGCTGCCACGGCAGCTCGCTTTTTTTCTGCTGCTCACGCCATGAACCCCATCCTCCCGCAACACTGGCTGATCAACACGCTGCTGGACGACGGCTTCATCGCCCAAAAAGCCGGCGAACTGGCCGAACACCCGCCTGCCCACACCGCTGCGCTGGGTGCTTGGCTGGCCGACCACTTTGATGCCGCCACGCTGTCTGCCTGCAACGAAGCGCAGCTCGAAGAAAAATTCATTGCCCCGCTGTTGGCGCTGCTGGGCTGGGGCAAGGCTTACCAAGTCGGCATCACCGTGCAAGGCAAATTTGCCAAGCCCGACTACTGCCTGCTGCTGGAAGCGGCGCAAGAAAACGCCCTGATCGCCAGCAAAGACCAAAAGCACATCACCGCCATTTGCGAATCCAAGGCCTGGGGCAAAACCTTGGACACCGGCAAAGCCGACCGCAAGGAAAACCCGCACCACCAGTTGCAGGACTACCTGAGCACCTTGCGCGTGCGCTTTGGCTTTTTGACCAACGGGCGGCTGTGGCGCGTGTACGACACCGACAAAATCACCGCCAAAAAAACCTTCATCGAATTCGACCTCGAAGAAATCTGCGCCCTGCCGCAGCCCGAAGAAAAAGCCCGCGCCCTTGCCCTGTTCGCCTTTTTCTTTGGCCGAGATACCTACGCGCCGCCCCCCACAACGGCCACCGGCACAGCCAGCCCCATTCAGCAGGCCATTGCCGCCTCTGCCGACTTCACGCTGGCGGTGGAAGAAAACCTCAAGGCCGTGATTTACGGCTACGCGGGCGAAGACTCGCTGTTTGAAATCATGGGCCGCGCCATTCACAAGGCCAGCCCAGAGGCCACGTTGGCCAGCGTTTACGAAAACAGCATCGTGCTGCTGTTTCGGCTGCTGTTCGCGGTCTATTTTGAAGACAAGAACCGGGCGCTTTTGGCCCAGCACCCGTTCTACCGCCCCTACAGCTTGGGCCAGATTTTTGACAACCTGCGCGGCCAAACCGAAGCGCAAAGCCAGCTGCACAACGGCGTGCATGGGCTCAAAGAGCTGTTCAGGCTGCTGGATCAAGGCGCGGGCGACATTGACATCCCGCTGTTCAACGGTGGTTTGTTTGACCCCCAGCGGGCACCGCTGCTGCTTAAAAACAAAATTTTCAGCAACGGCGTGCTGCGCCAAATCCTGGAAAAACTGTTTTACAAAACCCACCGCGGCCAAACGCTGTTCGACGCACGGCGCGACTTCAAAAACATGAGCGTGACCCATTTGGGCCGCATCTACGAAGGACTGCTCGAATTCCGCTTTGAACGCGCTTTAGAAAATGCGGTTTACCTAGAATATGAGAGCAGCGCCACCAAAGGCAAAACCATTGAAGCCTATTTCGACACCTACGATGCCGCCCTGTTGCGCAAAGAAAAAGGCTTTAAAGCGTGGCGCGAAATCAGCGTTAAAAAAGGCGAGGTGTTTTTAAAAAGCGCCAGCAACTCGCGCAAAACCACCGCCAGCTACTACACCGAGCCGGTGCTGTCGCAGCCGCTGGTCAAGGCCAGCATTGACCACGCCATGGCCCAAGGCAAGGCGTTCATGGACTTGAAGATTCTGGACAACGCCTGCGGCAGCGGGCACTTTTTGGTTGAAGCGCTGAACCACCTGACCGACTTGGCGTTGGCCCGGCTGGACACCGACGCCAGCTTGCAGCAGCTGGTGAGCAGTGAGCGCAGCAAAATTGCCGCCCAACTGGCGCTGTTGAACTTGGACTATGAGCCCGAAGACGCGCAAATCTTGAAGCGTGCGCTGCTCAAACGCTGCATTTTTGGGGTCGATCTGAACCTGTTTGCCGTGGAGCTGGCCCGGCTGTCGCTGTGGATGGACAGCTTTGTTTTTGGCACGCCGCTGTCGTTCATTGAACACCACATCCAGCACGGCAATTCGCTCATGGGGGCCAGCGTGCAGGAGTTTGTGGACTACAACCAAGTCGACGACATGTTTGTGGACAACCTGGGCAGCCGCTTTGACGAGCTGCGCGGCGTGATGCACGAACTGGACGCCATGCGCGACACCACCGCCGCCGAGGTCGAACAGTCCAAAGCCCTGTGGTATCACGCCATCTTGCCCAAGCTGCATGTGCTGTCGCGGGCGCTGAGCTTTATCTGCACGCGCCGTGCCCTGTTGGCCGAGGGCCAGCGCAGCGAATGCGAGGCGCTGGAGAAAACCCCCAACATCGCCAAGCAGTTGTTTGAGCCTGCGCCCGGCTCCCATGCTGCGCTGGCGTTGATTGAAGATTACGCAACGCGCTACCGCTTTTTCCATTTCGAGGTGGCGTTTCCCGAAGCCTTTGCGGGCGATCACAAGGGCTTTGACATCATCGTGGGCAACCCGCCGTGGGACAAAACCAAGTTCGCCGACACCGACTTCTTTCCGCAGTACCACAGCAACTACCGCACGCTGAAAAATTCTGAGAAAGCCGCCGTGCAAGAACGCCTGCTGGGCAGCGCGCACATCAAGGCCGCTTACGAAGCAGCCAAGCGCGAGATGGAAGTGGCTGACGACTACTACACCGCCGCCTCGCCGCTGAACAAGGGTGCGGGCGACGGCAACCTGTTCCGGCTGTTTGTCGAACGCAATCTGGGGCTGCTGGCTGAAGGCGGCAGTTTGAACTATGTGCTCCCCAGTGCGCTGATGTTTGAGGAGGGTTCCACCATCCTGCGCAAGCACATCTTCACGCACTGCCACATGCCGTTTTTCTACAGCTTTGAAAACCGCAACGGCATTTTTCAGGACGTGCATAGCAGCTACAAATTCGCGCTGATGCAGATCGTTAAACGCCCACCCGCCACGGACCAAGAATCTGTCATCGACGCGGCGTTTTACCTGCGCGACCCCGCTGAGCTGAAGCGGCCCACGCGCCGTGTGGCTTACCCGCTGACCACGCTCAAGGCGCTGTCGCCCGAGCATTGGGCGCTGATGGAGCTGCGCGCCAGCGCCGATTTGACCATTTTGCAAAAGTGCTACAGCGCGTTCGCCCCGCTTTCACCCGCATGGCTGGATTTCCGGCGCGAGCTGCACATGACCGATGACAAGGACTTGTTCATCGAAAAAGCCGCACCCGGCCTGCTGCCGCTGTTTGAAGGCAAGATGATTTGGCAATACAGCCATGTGTTTGAAAAACCGCAATACTGGCTGGATGCGACCAAGTTTGATGAGCGCCTGACCAGCAAAGAGCTGCACCGCATGGCGCAAGACTTGGATGTACCCAAGGCCCAAGTGGCGCAACATGCCAGCGCCGTGCGGTTTGATCGGGAGTTTGTGCGGCTGGCGTTCCGCGCTATTGCCAGCGATACCAATGAGCGCACGCTGATCTTTGCGCTACTGCCCAAAAACTGTGGCCTGGGGCATTCGATGTTTACCAACTCGCCCAAACGTTATGCCTTAGACGGCAACGGAAGCGTGAGTCCACAAGTCATGTCACCGCTGCGCCTGCTGTTTGCGCTGGCATGGTTCAACAGCCTGCCTACGGACTGGCTGGCGCGTTTCATGATTCAAATCAACGTCAGCCAAACCTACCTCTACCGTCTGCCCATGCCGCAGCCCACGGACGAGGACATTCGCGCACATGCCGACTTTGCCCAGCTCGCCAAAAACGCCTTGCTGCTGAGTTTGGCCGCCAACTGGAACGACTTTGCCGAACTGGCCCCGCTGTTTGACATCCAGCCCAAAGACGTGCCGCGAACCGCCAAAGCACAAGACCAGTTGCGCGCCCAAAACGACCGCATCGTCGCCCGGCTCTACGGCATCACCGACGACGAACTGACGCATGTGCTGAAAAGCTTCAAGGTGATGGCCAGCAAACGGCCCGAGTATTTGGCGCTGCTGGCCTAAGCCTCGCTGGCCGTCAGCCGGGGTACGGCATTCACCTCAACAGGGCTTGCAACTGCTGCAACATCGCATCCACCGCCGGGTCAGCGGGGCGGCGGTCTTGCCGTGGCTGGGGGGTGTTCCAGCAATAGGCCACCGCATCGGCCACGGCCTGGGCATCTTGCGCCGACTGGGCCAGCCCCAGAGCATCCAAGTCTTGGTAGCTCTCGGCAAAGTTCCACACATTCGGCCCGTGCAGCACGGCGCAGCCCAGGGCCAGCGGCTCGTAGGGGTTGTGGCCACCCACGGGGGCGATGGAGCCGCCCACCAGCGCCACCGGGGCCAGCCGGTACCACAGGCCCATTTCGCCCACCGTGTCGGCCACATACACGCCAGCTGTTGTGGGCAGGGCGGCACCGGCGCTGCGCAGCGCGGTGTCGGCATGGCCTGCACCTTGGCACAGCGCCTGCACCTCGGCACCCCGCGTGGGCATGCGGGGCGCGATGATGAGCAGCGCCTCGGGCCAGCGCTGGCGCAGCCGCGCATGGGCTTGCAGCGCCAGGGCTTCTTCGTCGGGGTGGCTCGATGCCAGCAGCCACAGCGGGCGCTGGCCCAGTGCCTGCTGCCAGCTGTGCAGCGTGTCGGCGTTGCAGCTCAGCGCGGGCGACAGCGATTTGATGGTGCCCGTCACACTCATGTGCGCACGCACCGCGCCCAGGCTTTCTAGCGCGTCCAGTGTTTCGGCGTTTTGCGCAAAGATGTGCCGAAACCCCGGCATCAGCGCCTGGTAAACCCAGCGTCCCCAGCGGCGTTTGGCCAGCGACGCGGCAGACAGCCGCGCATTCACCAGCACCCGCGCCATGCCGCGCGCGTCGGTGCCCGCCATCAGCGCGGGCCACAAATCCATTTCGCACCACACCGCCAGCGTGGGCTGCCAGTGGTCCAAAAAGCGCGCTGTGGCCTCGGGCGTGTCCACCGGCGCAAACTGGTGCTGGCAGCGCGGCGGCAGGCCGTTGCGGCGCAGCGCATCGCCCGAGGTGCGGGCGGTGGTGGTGATGAGGAAGTTCAAATCAGGCCGCAGCGGGGCCAGCCGCGCAAACAAACCCGCCAGCGCCATGGATTCGCCCACCCCCACCGCGTGGCCCCACACCAGCGGGCCAGCCGGGCGCGTGGCCTGTTGCAGCCCCAGTTTTTGCTGGATGCTGGTCTCGGTTTCTTTGCCGCGCTGCAAACGCCGTTGCAAACCCCAGCGCCACACCGGGGCCAGGGCAAGGGCCAGCAGCAGGTAGGCGCGCAGCGCCAGCGGTCGATGCGTTTTCATGCGGACTCCAGCCACGGCCCCAGCACTGCCATGTGTTTGGCGGTGGCACCGCCGTGCTCGTTAAAAAATGCCTCAGCCCCGGCCATGGCGGCGGCATAGGTGGCGGGCTCGGTCAACACCCGCACCAGCGCTGCCGACAAGCTGTCAATGTCGGCATGCTGTTGCAGCACGCCCGCGGCCAGCGCTTCGACACCGGGGTATTCAATGCCCCAAATGCTGGGCCCCACCATCACCGGCTTTTTCAGGGCCAGCGGCTCAATCACGTTGTGCGCGCCCATGGGCACGAAGGACGCACCCACCACCACCACCTGCGACAGGGCCAGATAAAAGTACATCTCACCCAATGAATCGCCCAGCAGCAGGTCGATGTGCTGCATGTCCGGCGCGTCATTCACGGGCTGCAATGCCGCATCCAACACCCGGCTGCGCCGCGCCACGCGCAGGCCCGCTGCCTCAAACATCTGCGCCACCGCATCAAAACGCTGCGGGCTGCGCGGCACATACACAGCCAGCGGCGCAGGCCTGCCTGCTTGCTGCAAGCCCGCTTTCACCTGTGCAAAAGCTTGCAAGAATGGCTCGTCCTCGCCCACGATGGCACTGGCAAAACACACCACGGGCCGCCCATTCGCCACGCCAGTGGCCAATTGCCAGCCTTGCACCCCCTGTTGCGCGGCAGCCATTTGCGGGGGCGATACCGGCAGATCAAACCGGGTCTCACCCGCCACCACCACCCACGGGCAGTTCACCGCCCGAAAGCGCTGGGCATGGGTTTCTGACTTGCACAGCACCAGTTGGTAAGCCTGAAACAGTCCAGCCCGAAAACCGCCCCAGTGGCGCGGGTCGCGCTCAAAACTTTTCTTGGGGTACTGCGCGTTCGCCATGCCCAGCGGCACGCCTTGGCGGCGAATGGTGGCCAGCAACACCGGCCAGGTGTCAATCTCGGTCATCAGCGCCGCACGCGGGCGCACCTGCCGGATGAAACGGCGCACCGCCCAGCCCAGTTCAAACGGCACATACGCCACCTGCGCCCGGCCAGCGGCCATGTCGGCGGCAAACAGGCTTTGTGCGGCGGTGCGCCCGGCAGGCGTGAGGGTGGTCAGCAACACCGGGTAGCCCGCCGCCAGCAAGGCACGCACCAAGGGTGCGGCACCGCGCATTTCGCCCATCGACGCCGAATGCACCCACACCGGACGCTGCAAGGCGGTGCGCGTGTGGCCCCAGCGTTCGCCCCAAAACTGGCGGTACAGCGGCTCGCGCTGGCCGCGCCGCCACAAAAACAGCAGCACCAGCGGCAGCAGCAGGTGCCACAGCAGTTCGTAGAGGGCAATCAGCAGCGCCAGCTTGCCGTTGGGGGGGAAGGGTCGTTCAGCATCAGGGCCGACCCGGTGGGGGTAAGGGGTGACAGGCATCGCGTCAGATGCAAACCGGGCACACAAGCCCAGCCGCCAGAAAAAGGGTTCAGTATAGTTACGCCCTGTCGCGCCCGGTCAATGCCGGGTGCGCGCTGTCTGGGCCGTGCCCAGCGTCCACCAGGAACCTCCGCTCATGCCGTCTTCTTCACAGGCCTGGACTGCCGTCATCCCCTTGCGCGCAGGCTCCAAAGGTCTGCCGCACAAAAACATCCGGCTGCTGGCAGGCAAGCCGCTCTACCGCCATGCGGTCGATCAGGCCCTGGCAGCGGGCGCGCAGCGGGTGGTCATCAGCACCGACATTCCGGAAGTCCTGCATGCCGACCTGCCGCCCTCCGTCGTCCGCATCCACCGTCCCGCCGAACTCTGTGGCGACCGGGTGCCTATGGCCCCTGTGCTGGCGCAAGCCCTGACCGAAGCCCAGTGCCAGGGCACGGCGGTGTTGCTGCAAGCCACATCGCCGCTGCGCCAAACGTCTGACATTGCGGCTGCGCTGGCGCTGTTTGCCACCGGGGCGTTTGAACTGGTGATGTCCGTCACGGAAGCTGACCGGGGCGTGCTCAAATGGGGCATGCTGGACGGCTCCCGGTTCCAAGCCCTCTCGGACCCTGCCTACTGCTTTGCCAACCGCCAGACCCTGCCGCCCGTGTTCAAACCCAACGGAGCGGTGTACGTCTTGCAAACCGACTGGTTTCTGGCACGCGGCAGTTTCGTGTCGGACCGCATTGGGGTTGTCCAGATGTCCGCCGAACGCAGCCAAGACATTGACAACCTGGATGATTTTGAGCGCTGTGCCGCTATTTTGAACGCATCACTGAAAGAGCCCACCCCATGAAAATCGCCCACCGCGACATTGGCCCGAAACAGCCCCCGCTGGTCATTGCAGAAATCGGCATCAACCACGGCGGCAGCCTCGACGTGGCCAAGGCCATGGTCAGCGCCGCGCACCGCGCGGGCTGCGAAATGGTGAAACACCAAACCCATTTCGTCGAAGACGAAATGACCGACGAAGCCAAAGGCATTTTTCCGCCCAATGCCGATGTGTCTATTTGGGAAGTCATGGCCCGCTGTGCCCTGTCCAAAGACGATGAAATTGCCCTGAAAAAGCATGCTGAAGACTTGGGGCTGATTTACATCTCCACCCCGTTTTCGCGTGCCGCTGCCGATTTTTTGAATGACATTGGCGTGCCCGGTTTCAAAATCGGCTCCGGCGAAGCCAACCATGTGCCGCTCATTCGGCACATTGCCAGCTTTGGCAAACCCGTCATCCTCAGCACCGGCATGCAAACCATTGACAGCCTGCGCCCATCGGTGCAAGCGCTGGACGATGCGGGTATTGAATACGCCTTGCTCGAATGCACCAACCTCTACCCCTCGCCGCCCGAAATCGTCAGCCTGCAAGGCATCACCGAATTGCGCAACGCTTTCCCGCGTGCCGTCATTGGTTTTTCTGACCACAGCATTGGTCCCGAAATGGCCCTGTCCGCCGTGGCATTGGGCGCTTGCATCCTAGAGCGCCATTTCACCGACACCCGCTACCGCAAAGGCCCAGACATTTCGTGTTCCATGGACCCCGCCGAATTGCGTTTTTTGATTGACCGCTCACGCGAAATTCAGATCGCCCTGAACAACCCCAAAGTGCGCACCGCGCCCGAAGAAGACGTGTACCGCTTCGCACGGGGCTCGGTGGTGGCCGACCGCGACCTGCACGCCGGCCATGTCGTCACAGCCGCCGACATCTGGGCACGCCGCCCCGGTTCGGGCGAAATTTCGGTGCAACACTTTGACCGCCTGATCGGTGCCCGCTTGACCCGTGCCGTGCAGCGCAACCAGCAGCTGCTGTGGAGCGATTTTGACGGCGTGCAGCCCGAATGAGCCCGGAGCCCAAAACCGTGAGCAAACGACTGCTCTTCATCACCGGCACCCGTGCCGATTACGGCAAGCTCGAACCCCTGGCCTATGCCGCCCAGCAGGCTGGTTTTGCCATCAGCTTCTTCATCACCGGCATGCACATGATGCGCCGCTACGGCGAAACCCGTTTAGAAGTGCGGCGCTTTCCGGGGGCCGATTTCTTTGAATTCGTCAACCAACGCGAAGGCGATGCACAAGACTTCATTCTGTCCAAAACCATTCTCGGTTTCTCGGACTTTGTGCACGAACACCGGCCCGATTTGGTGGTGATTCACGGCGACCGGGTCGAGGCATTGGCCGCCAGCATTGTCTGCGCCATGAAATACATTCCGTCGGCCCATATTGAAGGCGGCGAAGTCTCGGGCACCATTGATGAAAGCATTCGGCATTGCAACACCAAACTCTGCGCCACCCATTTCGTGAGTTCTGAAGCCGCCCGCGCCCGCGTGTTGGCGCTGGGCGAGGCACCGGGCAGCGTGTACAACATTGGCTCGCCCGAACTCGATACCCATGCCCGCCCTTCCGGCGTGAGCATTGAAGAAGTCAAAACCCGCTACGCCATTCCCTTCCAAGAATACGGCATTGTCATTTTCCACCCCGTTACCTCAGAGCAAGACACCATTGGCACACAGGCCCAATTCCTTTTTGGTGCGCTAGAACGCAGCGGCAAATGCTTCGTTGTCATTGCCCCCAACAACGACCCCGGCACCGAAAGCATTTTTGCCGTGCTGGAACAACTTCCCCCCGAACGTTTCCGCATCATTCCGTCGATGCGTTTCAATTATTTTTCAGAGCTGATGAAAAACGCCGCCGTCATGGTGGGCAACAGCAGCGCCGGTGTGCGCGAAGCCCCGTTTCTGGGGCTGCCCAGTCTGGATGTAGGCACTAGGCAGACGAATCGGGCGCAGGCAGCTTCGGTGACGACATGTTCGGCGGGGGAAACAGAGCGCATTCTTCAATGGACACATGAAAACTGGCTGCGCCGTGATGGTCAAAGCGATGGCTTTGGCCGTGGCAATGCATCCTCGCGCTTTGTGGAATGCCTTGCTGATCCGTCGTTTTGGCAAACGAGCATGCAAAAGTCGTTTGTGTGAGCCCTCATGAGCAATACCCTTCCAAACATCGGTGTCTGGGTTATCAGCCTTCCTGACAACCAAGATCGGCTCAGCCGCATGGCGCAACAACTCGAACGCATGGGCATGTCTTGGCAGCATTTTTCGGCGGTGGACGGTAGAAAAGAATACGACGAATTGCTGGCCCAGGCGGATGCGCAGGCTTATGCGCGAAACATGGGCAGCCCCATATTGCCCGGCAAACTCGGGGTTTACGCTTCGCACACCCGGTTATGGCGACAATTTCTGGAAACCGAGCACGAGTTGGCGCTGATCTTTGAGGATGATGTCGTTTTTCATGATGATTTTCCCGAAGCCGTTCAAACCGCCTGCCGTATTCGGGCGCACTGGGATGTTGTTCGTTTCAATTGCGTTCGTGCCAAAATGCCCATTACCCAAGGTATAGCAGGCCGCTGGCGGCTCAATGCCTATGCAGGGCCGTTTACCGGTAATGCGGCTTATTTGATTCAGCGAAAAACCGCTGAAAAACTGCTGGCCAGCATCGGGCCACAAACCCGTGCGCTCGACCATGAATTGAACCGGTTTTTCCATCACGATTACCGCCTGCTGGGCCTAGAACCCTGGGCCAGCCATACTGACGATGGCAACGTCAGCACCATCACCGGTGTCGGTTTTGCTGCTGTGAAAAAATTCAAATGGTACAAACGGCTACCGCATTACCGGCTGAAAGCGGCTAACTATTTTAGGCGTGTAGCGTGGTTGGTGAAAAAAGGCATGGTCCTGTCTTCCAGCCGAGATTTGTTGAAATCCTGAAAGTTGCACCATGATCAAGCTGCTGGTTGAAGGCCGTGGGCCATTGCGTAAAAAAATACTCGACAAACTGTTAGAGCAATCTGGTCAGACCATTCAGCTGGGCCTGCATTTGGGTGACCGGGATGCTGATTTTCATTCGGCTTGCTTGTCGCGCATGGATGTTCGGCTGGGTAGAAAAGGCCACCTGATTAAAAATCACCTGTCCGCCGGTGCCAACATCCCGCTGCTGTCATCGCCCGAATTTCAGAAAATGCTGGAAACGGGGATTGAGCAATTTCACCGTAACTCGGTTTCTTACCGTTACCGTGCACACAACCTGACCAGTATTCAAGACTATTTGGATTATTTTCATGTCTTGGCCGACGCTTATGTGCAGGAGATCGAGCGCGCTGGCATTACCCATGCGCTGTTCATGAATGTGCCGCACCTGGGGCCTGACATGGTGCTCTACCATGTGGCCAAGGCCCTGGGGCTCAAGACTTTGATTGTGAGCCAGACGTTTTTTGCAGACAGTTTCTTTTCGATGGCATCCATTGAAGACTTTGGCCACCTGAACCCGCAGGCGGCCAAAGGCAAACCCTTTCCGATTGAAAAAGGTTCTGCACCCGATTTGTTTTACATGAACCCGGCCTGGCAGCAGGAAGGGGCACGTGGGAAAATGGGCTGGGCACCGGTTTTGCGCTGTGCCGAATTCATGATCCGCCGCAAGCCACATAAATTGTTGGACATGGGGTACATGCTGGGCTTGCTGAACCGGATGCGCGATGTTTACCAAAAACTGCCGCAATGGCGGGACCCGTTTGGTAAGTTCTTCCATGAAAACGAACTGGCTTATTTCGAGCATTTGGCTCAATACGAAGGTCAGCCGGTGGACTGGAACGCCAAATTTGTTTACATCCCGCTGCACAACCAGCCTGAAATGTCCACCCAATCACTCGGTGGGCATTTCAGAGATCAATTGCTGATGGTGGAAGCCATTGCACGGGTATTGCCTGAAGGCTGGAAAATTTACGTCAAGGAAAACCCACGACAAGGCACCTACGCCCGTGGCCCCATGTTTTTCCACCGGCTCACCCGCATTCGAGGGGTGCAATTGGTTCCCCTGGATACCAGCACGCACGAATTGTCATCAAGGGCACAAATCACGGCCACGGTCGCAGGAACCGCTGGTTATGAAGCGGTTCGCAAAGGCAAAACCGTGGTGGTGTTTGGGGGGGCTTGGTACAAAAGTTTTCCTGGGGTTTTTCCGTGGCATGAAAACATCGACTTGGAGACTTTGTCCCGCTTTCAGTTTGACCACGCAGAACTCGAAGCTGCTTATGGTCATTTGCAGGCAGCCTGCCACCCCGGCATCATTGAGTTGCTGTACCGTGATCGTGCCCCTGCTCATTACGATGAATCTGCCAACATCACCCTGGTGGCGCAAACACTTCAGCGTCTTCTGACCGGCGAACAAGCCCTGACTTTTGCAAAAGGAAGCTGAATGGCCCAGCGCTTTGTTGTCTGCCTGAAATACGGCACGCTTTATCCGGCGGCTTATGTGAATGTGTTGTACAACGCCGTGCGCAGATCCATGTCGGGAGATTTCCGGTTCATTTGTCTGACCGACCGGGCTGAAGGCATTGATCCAGCCGTTGAGGTATTGCCCATTCCTGATGTGGGCTTGACACCCAAGCAATGGTTCATGGGTGGTGTGTGGCCAAAAATCGGCATTTTTGACGGTTGGTTCCATGGCCTCAAAGGACGCATGCTCTTCATTGATCTCGATATGGTGGTGTTGCGTGGTCTGGATGCATTTTTTGAAATCGACCAGCCTTTTGTCGGACTCAACGCCGGTCCGGGGTGGGGGCGTGGGGGAAGCCCTACTGAATTCGGGTCAGCCATCATTTCGTTTGACATTGGATCGCTCGGACACATTGCCGATGAATTCCGGCACAGCAAAGAGGCCATCATGGCCCGCTTCCGGACGGAACAGGCCTTTGTGGCCTCCCGCGTGAGCGGCATTCATTTCTGGCCCGAGGGCTGGGTGCTGAGTTTCAAGCGCAGTTTGCGCCAGCCGCTGGGGCTTGATGTATTGATGCACCCCAAGGAGCCGCCGTCAACCGCACGATTGGTGGCGTTTCACGGCACCCCCCGCCCCAGAGACTTGCTGCCCGGCGGCCCCCTGTTCTGGGACAGGTTTCCCCACATGGGGCACGGTGTTGTGCCCTGGATGCTGGACTACTGGCTCAGCAACGGCGGCCCCAAGGACTTTACCCAGCTTGGCTAGATGTCACCCCCCCCAGCGTGATCAAACTGGCGTTGCCACCAGCCGCAGCGGTGTTGGTGCTGATGCTGCGCTCGGCCACCAGTCTGGCCAGGGGCACGGGGGTGCCGGGTGCCGGGTGCCGGGTGCCGAAGGGTATCGCCATACTCGTCATTCTTCGGTTTACAGAGAACTGGATTGTATGAATTTAGCCAATGTTCACCAAGCCATGAATTTAGCTGATATCCGCGAAATTTTGCTTTCGGATAGTGCTGCGAAGCAGGTAGATGCACAAGTCGTTAGTAGTTTTATTTGTATCTTAGATTTTCTGAGGCTTAATCCGGATCGAGTATCCGGAAGGGGTCACACGGATTTATCAACGATGACGGGTATCAAGAAGTTATACGGTAGATACCGTACAGCTTATTTGAAGCCTGTTTTTCCTAGTGAACCACGCACGACACCCGATGAGTTGGTCAGCCTTATATTACAGCAGGCTTATGGCTATACCGAAACTCGGTGTGAGCAGATTAAATTAGATCATCAGCGATCTATGGGGGCCGAAAATTGCGTGGGGGCACTTCTGGAAAAATATATCTGCTACAAAAGTGCCTCTGATGGTTGGGCTTGGTGTTGTGGGGAACTGGTGAAGGCTACGGACTTCATCAAAAAGACGCACAGCAGTTGGTTACAGATTCAGATTAAAAACCGTGACAATTCGGAGAATTCTTCCAGCAGTGCTATCCGAAACGGTACAGACATTCAGAAGTGGTTCCGCACCTACTCCAAGACCGGAAAAACTAACTGGGAAAATCTGCCGAATTGCTTCAAGGACTATGGCATGAGTGAGACAGACTTTCATCAGTTCTGTATTCATCACCTGACTGGGCAGGGCTGATACCCAGCATGGTTCAGATCAAAACAGACTAGTCTGCCGAGTAACAGAGGGTACGGCTGGAACAGCACGCGCAAAGCTCTCGATCCATGTGCGGTCACAGGTATTGCGATAACGTGAGTATGCAAAGCCCGTGTGCTGGTGAATGTTGCGTTGATGCAGCAAGTCAAGCACCAATTGGCCAATGGCTCGACCGAGACTGACAGGTACCGCATTACCTATCTGCTTATATTGTTCCAGTAGCGGGCCTGCCAATTGCCAGTCATCCGGAAACTCTTGTACCCGTTTATATTCCTCAATAGATAGCGGTCGGTGTGCCTCTGGGTGGGCAAGATCGGTGGCAGGCATGGCCGGATGCGTGACCAACGTTGGAGCTGGCTTGTCCCATGCCAGTCGGCGCAGAAAGCCGGTTTTTCCTCCACCAGCAAAGAATGATTTGCCGAGTGCTTCACGTTGTAGTTCTTCAGGCAATGCTTTCCAGTTTTGACCTGCAGAGAGTTGTCGATAGAAACGTAGGCGTTTCTCCGGAAATTCCAGATGGTGGTGATTTTGCAATCCCTCCACGGCTTGTCGGAAAGTACGCCATGCTTGCAGGTCTGCGGCACCTTCTTCGGCATGGGTAGGCACTAAATAAGGTGGTTTGCTACCATCACGTGAACAAATAATTACCACCCTTTCCCGTACCTGTGGGGTACCAAAGTTGGCGGCGTTGTACAGATTGAACGAAAAACCGTAACCCTTATTGCGGATGTAGCTGAGTACGAAGTTGAGTGCACCGCCAGGTAATTCGTCCATCTCTAGGTCGGGAAATCCAGCGCCTCGCATTTCATGGGGTCGATGGTTCATCGGGCATGACAACAGGCCACGCACATTTTCGATGACAACAAACTTCGGTCGAATATCAAACGCCAGTTCAAGGTAGGAAATGAAGGCGTTACCGCGATCATCGTTAAAACCTTTGCGCTTACCAGCAGTGCTAAAGGCTTGGCAGGGTGGGCCGCCGACGATCAGATCCACATCATCGGTACGAGTCAGTCCAGCATATGTCAGAACCTCATCAGCACTGTACTGGTTGATGTCACCGATCAGGGCAACATCTGGCCTGTTGAGAGCAATGGTTTGACGGCAGTAGCGATCCATTTCACAGGCTAGCCGGATATCAAAACCTGCCTGTTCAATGCCTTGATCCAGTCCCATGGCACCAGAAAAGAAGCTCAGAGCAATCGGCTTGTGTTGGCGTACACGGTAGGTCGGGTGATCTTCCGCAACTTGTGGCACCAGACTGCGCTGGTAGTCGGCAAGGCTGTGCGCATCAATCATCCAACTACGACCGAATTTTTCAGAGTGCAGCACACCATCACGACAAAGGGTTCTCACTCGTTGTTCACTGATGTTCAAAGTGTCGGCGACTGCTTTGATGGTTAGGGTACTCAATGGATGTTTCCTTTTCGAAACAAAAATAAGGTACCTATTATTTTGACAAAAAAAGACTTATCAAGCAAGTCAGCACCTTGCAGGAACGGATCGTTATTGAGGCTGGCAAGGCGTGAGGCTTGGTGTCACTTTGTGCGTCCGTGCCAAATAGCATCATCCCCCCAGCGTCATCAAACTGGCGTTGCCACCAGCCGCCGCGGTGTTGGTGCTGATGCTGCGCTCGGCCACCAGTCTGGCCAGGGGCACGGGGGTGCCGGGGGGTAGGGTGGTGAGTGTGACGAGGGGGCCGGGGCGTTGTGCCAGCACTTGTGCGGTGTGCAGGTGGTCGCTGGGCAGGCCGTGGCTCAGGGCGGTGTCGGCTTGGGCGCTGGCCCAGTTGTTGACGAGCTGAATGTGGGCCTGCACCGCAGGCGGTAGCTGGTGGTGCAGGGCGCGGTGGTCGTCGGCCCACACGGCTTGTGCGCCCACGGCCAGCACGGCAGCCAGTTGGGCCAGCAGGTCGTCTGTGGCGTGGGCTTGCTGGCCTACCCGGCACAGCACGCGCTGGCGAGCGTGTACTTGGTACACGTTGCGCTCGCCGGTGGGGCCGGGCAGGGTGGCTTGCAGGCCCGCCGGGTTGCAGACGGCCAGCCGGGTGCATTGGTGGGCCAGGGACAGGCGTTGCTGTTGTGTGGCCCAGTCGTGCAGGGCTTGCAGGGCCAGGGGCATGACGTTCTTGGGCTGGGGCAGGCGCAGGGCACCACTGGCTTGCACGTTGCGCAGGGCGGCATCGTCGGGACTGTGGGCCAGCAGGCGCAGCAGGTAGAGCGGCCCACCGGCTTTGGGGCCGGTGCCCGACAGGCCCTCGCCGCCAAAGGGTTGCACGCCCACCACCGCACCCACCATGTTGCGGTTGACATAAACGTTGCCCGCGTGGGTGCCATTTACCACCTGGGCAATGGTTTCGTCGATGCGTGAATGCACGCCCAGCGTCAGGGCGTAGCCGGTGCCGTTGATTTGTTGCAGCAGGTCCTTGAGCTCGGTGCGGCGGTAGCGCAGCACATGCAGCACGGGGCCGAACACCTCGCGCTTGAGCGTGTGCAGCTTGTCGATCTCGATGAGGGTGGGTGGCACGTAGGTGCCGTTGGTGGGCGCTGGGTGCTGCGTGCGGTAGATCCGGTGGCCGGTTTCGGCCATGCGTTGCACATGCGCCTCGATGCTGGCCTGGGCGCGGGCATTGATGACGGGTCCCATGTCGGTGTGCAGTTGGGCGGGCGTGCCCAGGCGGATTTCGGCCATAGCACCCTTGAGCATGTGCAGCAGGCGGTCGGCCACGTCTTCTTGCACGCACAGCACGCGCAGGGCCGAGCAGCGCTGGCCTGCTGCCTCAAAGGCCGAGGCCACGGCATCGCTGACCACCTGCTCCAGCAGGGCAGACGAGTCCACCACCATGCCGTTCTGGCCGCCGGTTTCGGCCACCAGCGGCACGGCTTGGCCGTGGGTGTTCAGGCGCTGCGCCAGCGTGCGCTGCAAAGCGCGGGCGGTTTCGGTGGAGCCGGTGAACAGCACGCCCTGGGTGCGGGGGTCGGCCACCAGTTGCTGGCCGGTGTCGTGGCCGTCGCCGGGCAGCAGTTGCACGGCGGCGGCTGGCACACCCGCTTGCCACAACAGGCGCACGGCCAGGGCGGCGACAGCGGGGGTGGCCTCAGCGGGTTTGGCCAGCACGGTGTTGCCCGCAGCCAGCGCAGCCGCTACCTGCCCCAAGAAGATGGCCAGCGGAAAGTTCCAGGGGCTGATGCACACCACAGCGCCCAGTGGGTGGTGGGTGGCGGGCGCTAGGTGGTGCTTGGCCTGCGCGGCGTAGTAGCGCAGAAAGTCCACCGCCTCGCGCACCTCGGCCAGGGCATGTGCCCAGGTTTTGCCGGCTTCGCGCACCAGCAGGGCCATGGCGTGGGGGGTGTCGGCTTGCAGCAGGTGGGCGGCTTGCTCCAGCAGGGCGGCGCGCTGGGCTGGGGGCACGGCGGCCCAGTGGGGTGCGAAATCGGCAGCGGCTTGCAGTGCGGCATTCACCTCGGCGGCGCTGGCGTGGCGCACGTGGCCCACGGTGTCGGCAGCGTCGGCGGGGTTGATGATGGGTTGTGGGGTGGGCCCGTCGGTCACGGGCTTGTCAGCCACCTCAGGTGGAACCGCCAGCATGGGTGCGACCTGCACCGCTTCGGTGTGGTTTGCCATGTCTGCGGCCAACTGGCGCAGGGTGGGTTCGTGCGCCAGATCCAACCCGGCGGAGTTGCTGCGTACTGCCCCAAACAGCGCAGCGGGCAGCGCAATGCGTGGGTGCGGCTGGCCCAGACCGCGTTCAGCCTGCGCGGCATCGGCATGCAGGCGTTGCACCGGGTCTTGCACCAGTTCGTCCACCGACACGGTTTCGTCGGCCATGCGGTTGACGAAGGAGCTGTTGGCCCCGTTTTCCAGCAGGCGGCGCACCAAGTAGGCCAGCAGGGTTTCGTGAGTGCCTACCGGCGCGTAGATGCGACAGGGGCGGTTGAGCAGCGCGGTGCCCACCACCTGCCGGTACAGCGGCTCGCCCATGCCGTGCAGGCACTGGAATTCGTATTGCCCCGGTGCCCACGCGCCCAACTCGGCCTCCGCTAAGTGCACCACGGCGGCCAGGGTGTGCGCGTTGTGGGTGGCGAACTGGGGGTACACCGCATCGGGTGCGGCCAGCAGCTTGCGGGCACAGGCCAGGTAGGACACATCGGTGTGGTGCTTGCGGGTATAGACCGGGTAGTCGGCCAGCCCGTCTGCTTGGGCGCGTTGGATTTCGCTGTCCCAGTACGCGCCTTTGACCAGTCGGATCATGAGCCGGTGGCCGCTGCGCCGGGCCAAGTCCACCACCCAGTCGATGACGAAGGGGCCGCGCTTTTGGTAAGCCTGAATCACAAAGCCCATGCCCTGCCAACCTTGTAACGCCGGTGCGGTACACAGGGCCTCCAGCAGGTCCAGCGAGAGGTCGAGCCGGTGGGCCTCTTCCGCGTCGATGTTCAGGCCCATGTCGTACTGCCGCGCCAGCGTGGCCAGGTGCAGCACACGGGGCAGCAATTCGTCCATGACACGCTGGTGCTGGGCGCGGCTGTAGCGCGGGTGCAGGGCCGACAGCTTGATGGAAATGCCCGCCCGCTCCACCGGGCTGTTGCCCCGTGCGCTGCGCCCAATGGCGTGAATGGCCTGTTCGTAGGCCGTCAGGTAACGCTGCGCATCGTCCGCCGTCAGCGCGGCTTCGCCCAGCATGTCGTACGAGTAGCGAAAGCCCCGGTCTTCCATCTCGCGGGCACGCTCCAGCGCTTGCACAATGGTTTCGCCGGTGACGAACTGCTCGCCCAGCATGCGCATGGCCCAGTCCACGCCTTTGCGGATGAGGGGCTCGCCGCGCTTGCCCAGCAGCCGGGTGAGCGAGTCCATCAGCGCGCCTTCGTGGTGGGTGGCGACCAGTTTGCCGGTCAGCAGCAGGCCCCACGAGGCGGCGTTGACGAACAGCGAATCGCTGCGGCCCAGGTGCTGCTGCCAGTCGCCGTGGCCGATCTTGTCGCGGATGAGGGCATCGCGCGTGGCCGCATCAGGAATGCGCAGCAGCGCCTCGGCCAAGCACATCAGGGCCACGCCTTCTTCGCTGGACAGGGCGTATTCCTGCATCAGGCTTTGCACCCGGCCAGCGCGCCCGCCTTGAGCCGGGCCGTGGCGCAGGCCCTGCACCAGCTGGCGGGCCAGCGCGTCGGTACGCTGGGCCAGGGGGGCATCCAGCTGCGCCAGCGCCACCAGCGGTGCCAGCGCCTCGGGTTCGGGCAGGCGGGTGGTGCGGGCTACGGCCTCGCGCAAAGGCGTGCGTGCGGCCAGCGGGCCGCCGGGGGTGAAGTGCTTGCCGGGGGTCATGGGGTGTTGCGTATGGGGTTGCGGGTTGGTGCTCATGACTCGCCATCATGCGAATTTTTAGCCGAATATTTCACCAAAATTCAAGCTTTCAGCCGACCAATATCCAGCCATGAGCCCAGCAAACACCCCATCCATCCCACGATCAACCACCCTCGAACTGGACCGCATCGACCGGCGCATCTTGGACGTGCTGCAACGCGATGGCCGCATCAGCAACCTCAAACTGGCCGAGACCGTGGCCCTGTCGCCCACGGCGGTGCTGGCGCGGGTGCAGCGCCTCACGCGCGAGGGCTACATCCTGGGTTTCGAGGCCCGCCTCAACCCCTTGAAGCTGGGCGCGGGCATGCTGGTGTTTGTGGAGGTGCTGTTAGACCGCACCAGCCCCAACGTGTTTGAACAGTTCAAGGCCGCCGTGCAGGTGCGCCCCGAAATTCAGGAATGCCACATGGTGGCCGGGGGGTTTGACTACCTCATCAAAACCCGCACCGCCGACATGAACAGCTACCGCCAGTTTGCGGGCAGCGTGCTGTGGCAACTGCCTGGCGTGCGCGAAACGCGAACCTATGCGGTGATGGAAGAGGTCAAACACTCGGGCTGGCTGGCGTTGTGAGGGGCAGCCCCCAGGGTCAAGGTCGCTCGATCTGCTGGGATGCCCTGAGACGTGTAAAGGTGCATGCGTTCATGCTGCCGCCCGGCTGGTTTTGATGCCCTGCCCGGCGGCCCAGGTGTTGATGTCGTCGCGGCGGATGGCGGCGGCCATCAGGCCGGGGAAGGCATCGGGCGTGCAGGCAAAGCTGGGCACGCCCAGCGCGGCCAGCTTGGCAGCCAGGGCGCGGTCGTAGGCGGGGGCACCCTCGTCGCTCAGCGCCAGCAGGGTGATGAACTGCACGCCCGACTCCACCAGCTCGCTGGCGCGGCGCAGCAGTCCGGCCTCGACACCGCCTTCGTACAGGTCGGAAATCAGCACCAGGATGGTGTTGCGCGGCTCCTGAATCAGGCCCTGGCAGTAGCCCACGGCTCCGTTGATGTCGGTGCCGCCGCCCAGTTGCACGCCAAAAAGCAGATCCACCGGGTCTTGCAGCTGCTCGGTCAGATCGACCACGGCGGTGTCGAACACCACCAGTTTGGTGGCCACGGCGGGCAGGCTGGCCATGACCGCGCCGAAGATGCTGGCGTACACCACCGAGGCCGCCATCGACCCGCTCTGGTCGATGCACAGAATCACCTCGCGCTGCGGGCGGCGGGCCTTGCGGCCATAGCCCACCAGCGTTTGCGGCACGATGGTGCGGTAGTCGGGCTGCCAGTGGCGCAGGTTGGCGCGGATGGTGCGGTGCCAGTCGATCTCATTCAGGCGCGGGCGGCGGTTGCGCTGGCTGCGGTCCAGCGCCCCGCTGATGGCGCTGCGCAGCGGCTCGTTGAGCCTGGCCATCAGCTCATCGACCACGCGGCGCACCACCTGGCGGGCCGTGGCCTTGGTTTCTTCGGGAATCACGCCCGACAGCGCCACCAGGCTGGCCACCAGATGCACGTCGGGCTGGGTGCTTTCCAGCATCTCCGGCTCCAGCAGCATCTGGCGCAGGTGCAGGCGCTCCAGCGCATCGCGTTGCATCACCTGCACCACCGAGCTGGGGAAATAGGTGCGGATGTCGCCCAGCCAGCGGGCCACGGTGGGGGCCGACTGGCCCCGGCCCGCGCTGCGCGGCCCGGCCCCGGCACCCGTCTGGCGCGAGCGGTTGTTCAGACCATTGGGGCCGTCGGGGTCGTAGAGCGCAGCCAGGGCGCGTTCGATGGCCTCCTGCGCCGTGGTGGGTTGGCCGCAGCTGTCCTTGGCCTGCTCGCCCAGCACCAGCCGCCAGCGTTGCAGCCGGTTGGTGGGCGTGGCGGTCGGGTCGGCGGCGGGGTCGGGTACCGATACCGGGGTGGGGTTTGATGGGGCGGTGGTCATGCGGGGATTCCCAAAATCAAGCGCAACAGGGGCAGCGGCAGGGTGGCGCGTTCGGCATCGACATCGCTGCCCGCACGGCTGCTGGTGTCGGCAGACGCGGTGCCCAGGCCGGACTGCCGGCCCCGGCGGGCACGCTGGCCCAGGTCGTGCCGCTCCGAGGCCGAGAAGGCGGCAAAGCTGCGCCGCACCAGCGGCACCACCTGCATGAAGTGGGCGTCAAGCAGGCTCTCCAGCCAGGCATCGACCAGGCCCCACACGGTTTCATCGTGCAGCAGCACCATGGCATTGCGGTTCAGAAAACCATCCAGCCAGTGCGCCGCATCCAGCGGCGGTGCGCCCGATGACAGCTGGCGCGACAGCTGGGTGGCCGCCTCGTCGCTGGGCCACTGCCCGCCGTCCAGCAGCAGGCGGGTACACAGCCCGCGCAGCAGCGGGTGCGGCAGCTCGCCCTGGGCCATCTGCACCAGCGCCCGGTGCCACAGGGCCAGCTGTTCGTCGCTGTCCTTGGTCTGGGCGTGCAGGCCAATGGCCTCGTGGGCGGCCAGCAGCGGGTCGCGCAGCTCGGTGGCGGCACTCTCGTTCAGGCCCTGGCAGGCCAGGGGCAGGCCGATGGCACCGCGTGCAATCAGGCCGTCGAGCACATGGGCCAGCAGCGCACGGTCGGTCTGGCGCACGCTGCCGTAGCGGAACACCCGCGCCAGCGGCGGCACGGCCCCTATCAGTTGCAGCGCATCGCCGGTGGTGGCCGCGCGCGACTGCAAGCTGGCGCTGACGGCATGCACCGCCGCCTCCAGATCGGCCAGCAGCGCCTGATCGACCAGCGCCGCCAGCGCGGGCAGCGATTCCAGCGTCTGGCACTGCTCGGTGATGCAGGCGGTAGCGGCGTGGGCCACGGTGGAGCCGTAGCGGCTGGCCTCGATCAGCTGGACCGACAGCTCGGGCTCCCAGCGCAGCACCCAGGTCTCGCGGAAGGTGCCCCGGCTGCCCCGGCCACCGCCCAGCCGTCCCCAGCCAATGCCCAGCAGGCCCAGGCGGTGCAGCAGGTGGCTGCGGGCCAGGTCGGTGGCGTTGCGCAGGTCCAGCTCTAACGTGCGCTCCAGCGCCTCGGGTTTGAGGCGCAGGCTTTTCTGCTGCTGCTCCAGGTCGCGCTGCAAGGGCACGGCGGGCACATCGGGCGGCACCTGGCCCAGGCGCTGGCTCACCGTCAGGGCGCTGTGGATCAGTTGCAGCGGCGTGGCATCGCCCATGAACACGGTGGTGCGCACCGCTTCGTCCATGTCCTCCAGGCCCGGCGTGCTGTGGCCGCGCAGGGCGGCCAGCGCGTCCGACAGCCGGATGGCCTCGATGATGTGGGCCGACGAGCAGTCGATCTGGTGCTCGCGCAGCAGCCGCGCCACCCGCGACAGCCAGCCCGTGGCCCGGTCAGCCTGGGGCGGCAGGTGCCACAGAAAGTCGTACCAGCCGGGCGCGGTGATGCCCGCGCCGTAGCCGCTGGCGCGGGTGAGGTGGCCATACGTCCACGGCACCCAGGTGGCGCTGACCTTGAGCCGGGGCAGTCCTTTGAGCAAGGCCACATCGGCTTTGGCCAGGGCCTTGTCAGGCACGGTGGCGGGCTTCAGGGCCGGTACGTGCCAGGCACCGCACACCACGGCAATGCGCCGGTGCCCGGCTTTTTGGGCCTCGCGCACGCACTGGCGCATGTGGGCTTCGCGCAGGGCTTCTTCGGCCCGGCCTGCTTCGCTGTGGCCCCGGTAGGCCTGGGGCCAGGTGTCGCGCAGCACCGTCATGGCCTCGGTGATGGCCTCGAACAGCGCCAGCCCGTCGCCATCGGGGCCGCGCCGATCGGCCTGTTCCTCCACCAGATGGTTCCACCAGCTTTCGCCATCGGCAAACCCGGCGGCTTCGGCCAGGGCATCCAGCGGGTCGATGTGGGCGGGCAGTGTGCCCTCGTCATCGTCGGCTTTTGCCTCGGTCTGGGGGCTATCGTCGCGGGCTTTCTGCTGGGCCATGCGCACGGCCTGGGGCAGGTCGATGAAGCGGGTGGGCACACCGTGGGTGGTGCCGTGGCGCAGCGCCTGCCACTCGGGCGAGAACACGGTGAAGGGGTAGAAGGCCGCGAGCTCGGGGTGGTCGGTGCTGTGCACCAGCAGCGCCACCGGGGGCACCAGGCCCGCGTGGGTCACAAAGCCCAGCAGCGCATCGGCATCGGGCGGGCCTTCGATCAGGATGCAGTCGGGCTGCCAGTGCGCCAGCGCCCGTTGCAGGCTGCGCGCACAGCCGGGGCCGTGGTGGCGGATGCCGAAGTAGCGGGTGTCTGCGGGCGCGGTGGCCGGTGTGGCTGGCGCTGGCACCGTGGTGGTGTCGTGTTCGGGGAGGGGCATGCCATCCTCGGGGTGGTCAGAGTTGCTCGCGGCAGGCGCGGTACAGCGCTTTCCAGTCGCTGCGTTCTTTCACCACGGTTTCCAGGTATTCCTTCCACACCACCTGATCTTGCACCGGGTCTTTGATGATTGCCCCCATCAGGCCCGAGGCGATGTCGTGCGCGTGCAGTACGCCGTCGCCAAAATGCCCAGCCAGCGCCATGCCGCTGTTGATGACGGAGATGGCTTCGGCGGTGGACAGCGTGGAGCTGGGCGACTTGATGCGGGTTTTGCCGTCTTCGGTCTGGCCGTTGCGCAGCTCGCGGAAGATCTGCACCACCCGGCGGATTTCCTTCAGCGCGGGCGGCTCGGCGGGCAGTTGCAGGGCGCGGCCCAGGTCGCTCACGCGGCGCGAGACGATTTGCACCTCCTCGTCCTCGGTGGCGGGCACGGGCAGCACCACGGTGTTGAAGCGGCGTTTCAGGGCGCTGGAGAGTTCGTTCACGCCCTTGTCGCGGTTGTTGGCGGTGGCAATGACCGAGAAACCGCGCGTGGCCTGCACCTCGCTGCCCAGCTCGGGGATGGGCAGGGTTTTTTCTGACAGCACGGTGATGAGGGTGTCTTGCACATCGGCGGGAATGCGGGTCAGCTCTTCGACGCGGGCAATTTTGCCCAGGCGCATGGCATTGACCAGCGGGCTGGGCACCAGGGCTTTGTCAGACGGGCCGTGGGCCAGCAGCTGGGCGTAGTTCCAGCCGTAGCGCAGCTGCTCCTCGCTGGTGCCCGCCGTGCCCTGGATGAGCAGCGTGGAGTCGCCCGACACCGCCGCCGCCAAGTGCTCCGACACCCACGATTTGGCCGTGCCCGGCACGCCGTACA
The DNA here is from genome assembly GCA_041192045.1 of Pseudomonadota bacterium. Lineage (GTDB taxonomy): Bacteria > Pseudomonadota > Gammaproteobacteria > Burkholderiales > Burkholderiaceae_C > Hydrogenophaga. The sequence goes on from JBEENR010000004.1 coordinate 136,642, forward strand.
GCAGCAGGGCGCGGTCGGTGGCCAGGGTGGAGACGGCAATCTCCATCAGCCGCTGGCTGCCGATGTACTTAGGGCTGATCTCGAAGCCGTTGCTCAGCCGCCCGCCCATCAGGTAGGTGACGACGGCCCAGGGCGAGAGCTTCCAGTTGGGCGGACGCTGGCGCTGGTCCACCTGTTGCAGGGCGGCCAGCTCGTCGGCAAATTGGTGCTCGGCATGCTGGCGCAGGACGGTGGTGGCTGGGGGGCTTGAGGTTGAGGTGCTGCTGGCGGTCATGGTGGGGTGCTTTCAGGCGGCGGTGGGTTGTTGGGTGGGTGCGTCGGCCAGCAGGCGGTGCAGCGCTTGGCGCAGGGCCACGATGGCGTGCAAGGTGTGCAGCCGCTCGCTCAGGCTGGGGCTGGTGTCGTCCACGCGGGGCAGCGCAGACAGCGCGTCCAGTGCGCCGGGCGGCAGGGCGCAAGCCAAGTCGGTGATGTGCTGGCGCAGGGCATGGTCCTGCTGCAAATCCCTGACCAGGTTGCCGTTGGCACAGTGCCGGTGGATGACGCTGGCCATGCGGGATGCGACCGCATCGCCCCAGGTGGCGTGCGCAGCCAGGCCGCTGGTGCGTAGCAGCTCGGCCAGGGCGGTGAAGGTGGTGCGCGAATCGGTGCCACTGCCCACGCGGGCATCCCACTGGGCCAGCAGGTGCTGCTCGCGTTGCTCGGTGCTCAGCCGGGCTTGCAGGGCGGTGGCATCGCACCAGTGATGGATGCGCGGGTGGGCCAGCAGGGCCAGGGGCCAGTCGGGGGCGTGTTGCGTCAGGGCGGCATGCGCCCAGCCACGCACCAGGGCCTCGGCCCAGTCGCTTTTTTGGGTGGCGGTCAGCAGTTCGGCGGGTGAGAGCCCGGTGTGCTGCGTCCACCAGCCCAGCGGGCTGCGGCGCACCATCTGGAACAGCCGCCAAGCCCGTGGCCCCAGCGACTCGTGCGGGGGGCAATCGCCATCGGGCCAGTCGGCCTTGAACGGATCGTCGGGCGGTGGGCTGCCTGTGGCGGCGGGCTCGGGCGGTGCATCGATATGCACGGTGACCGGCAAGGCCGGGCCTGCGCCCAGTGCCACAGCGGCTTTTTTCAGCAGCGATGCGAAGCCGCTGGCGGGCGCGGTGGCCGTCACCACCACCAACGGGCGCAGCCGCTCGACCATGCGCTGGCTGTAGGCGCTGTCGGGCAGGGCGGCCAGCAGGTCGGCGGCGGTGCGGCGCACGTCCTGGGCTCGGTCTTTTTGCAGCTGCTGGGTCAGGAAGGCTTCGTCGCCAGTATTCAGGCCCTCGGTCAGGGTGGTGATGAGGCTGTGGCGGTCGCGGGCGGGCAACTGGCCCCACACCGACTGCAAGCGTGCCAGGGCCGCTTCGGGCGCGGTGCGGCGCTCAGTCAGCAGCACGGCGCGGCGCTGTTCAATGCTGCCCAGCTGCCACTGGGTGTCGGCATCGGCCTGCTCCTGCACGCCACGGCCCCACACCCAGTCGTCGTTGAAGCGGGCCAGCCAGCGGCCCCGCTCGCCCAGCACCGGCTGGATGAACTCGCGCAGGGCCACGCTTTGGCGGCCCAGTTGCAGCAGGCCGGGCAGCGCCTCGGCGCTGGCGTGCAGCTGCTGGCTGTCCATGCCGCGCAGCACTTCGGCCTGTAAGCGCGGCAGTTCCATCGCCAGGGCTTGGTTCCACAGCCGCATCCAGTGGGGGTTGGCCGGGCGGCGGCTTTCGGGCGCGGGCGGGCTGGGGACTGGGGTGGATTCGGCCTGTCGGGGTGCCACCCAGCCCGCCCGCCTGCACCAAGCCAGCGCACCGGCTGAGCGCAACAAGGAGCCAGCGGTGTTTTCCGCGCTGCCCGCCGCATGCACTTGGCGCAGCAAGCGGGCCACGGCATCGGGCGAATCGGCCAGCGGTGGCAGGCTCCAAGGGCGGCTGGTGCCCACCAGCGCGGCTTGCAGCAGCAGCGGGCCGTCGTGGGGGGTGGCGCTGGCGGGTGGCGGAGGGGTTGTGCTGGCGGTGGCCTCGGCCCAGGTGGTCGCCGTCCACTGGCCCTGTGCGTGCCAGGCCGACAGCGGGTGCAGCGCGCTGCCGTCCCATTCGCCGAACACGGTCGTGGTGGTATCGCCTGTCTGCGCCATCCAGAGCCAAGCATCGGTATGCGCCACGGCCAGCGGTATCCGTTGGCCTTCCAGGGTCCGCAGTGTCCAAGCCGTCTCCGGGTTGGCCGGGGGGCACAGCGTGGCGTGGGGCAATTGCAGCGGCCAGCTGGGCGACCACGGGTTGGCCGCCATGCAGCGGGCCAGCGGGAGCCAGGGGTCGGGCGCAGTGCTGGGTGCGGTAAAGACGGCCTCGGCATCGGTGGCTGCCGCAGCGCTGTCAGCCTGCACCAGCGCCCGCGTGGGGGCGGTGCCGGGGTAAAAGCGCAGCGTGGCCGCCACCTGCTGGCCGGTGTGCCAGCTGTGGGCAAAGCCCTGGCCAGCAAAGGCGAAATCCAACACCAGCGCATGGCGTTGCCAGCGCGGGCTGTGAAACCAAGTTCGGCGCTCGGTCAGCCGCTGGGTGGCGGTGGATTCGCGCTCCAGCGTCATCACGCCGCAGACCTGCCAGACATCGCTCACGGCCTCGCCCTCGGCCAGCACGGTGTCCTTGTCGATGGGCCAGCCAGCGGCCTGGCGCACATCGGCTTGCAGCGCCTCGGGCAGGGTGTGGATGCGCTGCACGGCATCCACCAGCAGTTGCAGGCTGCCCAGCTGGGCCAGCAGGCGTTCGGGCCAGTCGGCACCCTGGCCCACCAGCGCCATCGCGTCGGTCAGGCGCTGGCCCAGGCCGGTGGCCTGGGCATCCACCATGCGGGCGGCCATCGCCTGGGCCTGGTCGGCACGGCTGTCGTGGGCCGACAGGCTGGCCAGCCCTTGCTGCATCACATCGGCCAGCCACAGGCCCAGCTCGGCGGCCCCGGCCTGCATGCGCTGCCAGCGTTTGAGTTCGCGTTTCTCAGCCTGCTCGGCGGCTTTGGCGGCGGTGGCTGGATCGACGGCTTGGGTTTGTACGGCCTGTGCAGCTTCGGCCTTGGCTTCTTTCTTCTCGGCCCGCTCGCGCCGCGAAGCCAGCCACTCGCTCACCCAGGCGGGCTGGGGCGCGGTGAAGCGGCTGGCATCCTGCGCCTGCAACAGCAGCAGCGCCAGGCCGTGCTTGCACGGAAACTTGCGGCTGGGGCACGAACACTTGAAGCGGGTGCCACCGCCCGACACATCCACCTGCGTCTGGTAGGGCTTGCTGCCGCTGCCCTGGCACTCGCCCCACACCGCATCGTCGGTAGCCCCCAGCGTGGGCCACTTGGCCGGTGACAGCAAACCCTTGGCCGCCTTGCTGCTGGCCTCGTCGGGTGACAGCATCAGCACCTGCGCGCTGGTCAGCGGGGTGCGGCTCATGCTGAATCCCCACTGGCCTGCCGTGGCGGGGCTTGCTGCGCTTGGCTGGGGCTAAGGACAGATGCTGGCCACGCTATAATCTTGGGTTCGACGGAATTTCGTCTGTCGAATGTCCATTCGTGGATTTTTTTCAAGAGGTTCATATGTACGCGGTCATAAAAACCGGTGGCAAACAGTATCGTGTTGCTGCTGGCGAGAAAATCAAAGTAGAACAGATTGCTGCGGAAGTGGGCCAGGAGTTGGTGTTGGATCAGGTTTTGGCCGTCGGCAACGGCAGCGAAATCAAGGTCGGCACGCCCCTGGTCTCCGGCGCAACGGTCACGGTCACGGTCTTGTCCCATGGCAGGCACGACAAGGTTCGCATCTTCAAGATGCGCCGTCGCAAGCACTACCAGAAGCGCCAAGGCCATCGTCAAAATTTCACGGAACTGCAGATTTCGTCGATCGCAGTCTGAGGAGTAAGTCAACATGGCACAGAAAAAAGGCGGCGGCTCAACGCGAAACGGGCGTGATTCACAGCCCAAGATGCTCGGCGTGAAAGCGTTTGGTGGACAACTGGTCAGCGCCGGTTCCATCATCGTTCGTCAGCGCGGCACCAAATTCCACCCCGGTCTGAACGTGGGCCAAGGCAAAGACCACACCCTGTTTGCCACGGCAGACGGGCATGTGACCTTTGCCACCAAAGGCGCACTGAACCGCCAGACGGTCAGCATCACGCCGCTGGCGTGATCGGCACCCGACCACCGGGCTGACTGGCTGGTCGTGCAGGTGTTGCTCAACACCAACACCAACCCCAAGGCCCGCCTGTGCGGGCTTTTTGTCTTGTGGCGGTTGGCTCGGGTGTTGAGCGTTTGTGTTTGTAGCAAGGTGGATTCATCATGAAATTTGTGGACGAGGCGACGATTGATGTCGCTGCCGGCGATGGCGGCAACGGCTGCGCATCGTTCCGGCATGAAAAGTACAAGGAATTCGGCGGCCCAGACGGTGGCGACGGTGGGCGTGGTGGCAACATTTACGCCTTGGCCGATGCCAGTCTGAACACGCTGGTTGATTTCCGCTACACGCGCCGTTTTGAGGCCCACCGGGGCGAACACGGCAAGGGCTCCGACATGTTTGGGGTCAAGGGCGATGACATCGTCCTCAAGATGCCGGTGGGCACCATCATCACCGATGCTGAGACGGGTGTGGTTCTGCATGAACTTCTTCAGCCGGGTGAGCAGGTGGTGATTGCCAAGGGTGGCGATGGCGGCTTTGGCAACATGCACTACAAAAGCTCCACCAACCGCGCGCCCCGCCAAAAAACCATGGGCTGGCCGGGTGAGCGGCGCACCCTGCGGCTGGAGTTGAAGGTGCTGGCCGATGTGGGGCTGCTGGGCATGCCCAACGCGGGCAAATCCACGCTGATTGCCGCCATTTCCAATGCACGGCCCAAAATTGCCGATTACCCCTTCACCACCTTGCACCCCAATCTGGGTGTGGTGCGGGTGGGGCCAGAGAAAAGCTTTGTCGTGGCCGACGTGCCGGGTTTGATCGAAGGGGCTTCTGAGGGCGCGGGGCTGGGCCATCAGTTCTTGCGGCATTTGCAGCGCACCCGGCTGCTGCTGCATCTCGTCGATGCGGTGCCGTTTGACGAGACCGCTGACCCGGTCGCGCAGGTTAAGGCGATTGCGGCTGAGCTGAAGAAATTTGACCCAGCGCTCTACGACAAGCCGCGCTGGCTGGTGCTCAACAAGCTGGACATGATGCCGGTTGAGGAGCGGGCCGCACGGGTCAAAGACTTGGTCAAGCGCCTGAAGTACAAAGGCCCGGTGTTTGAAATTTCGGCCCTGACCCGCGAAGGCTGCGAGTTGTTGATCCAGAAAATCTACCAACACATTGCACAGGTGCACCAAGATCAGCAGCCGGTGGCCGTTGATCCGCGTTTTGCCGCACCCGATACGCCTTGAGTGGGCAGGCGGCAGTACCGTTGCGCTTTGGCCCCCGTTGCGCTTTGACGTTTGTGCGTTTGTATTTCAACCCGATTCCTCACCTCTCACCATGCAGTCCGACGCTTCCGTGAATGTCTTGCAACAGGCCCAGGCGGCTTTGCTGAAAAATGCCCGACGCATCGTTGTCAAAGTCGGCTCCAGTCTGGTCACCAATGAAGGTCGTGGCCTGGACGAAGAGGCTATCGGGCAGTGGAGTTTGCAACTGGCCGCGCTGGTCAAGGAAGGGCGCGAGCTGATCATGGTCAGCAGCGGCGCGGTGGCTGAAGGCATGAAGCGCTTGGGCTGGACGGCGCGTCCCCGCGAAATCAACGAGTTGCAGGCGGCTGCGGCGGTTGGCCAAATGGGTTTGGTGCAGATGTACGAGACCAAGCTGCGGCAGTGTGGTGTGGGCAGTGCGCAGGTGCTGCTGACGCACGCCGACTTGGCCGACCGCGAGCGCTACCTGAACGCCAAATCCACCTTGCTGACCTTGTTGCAGCTGGGCGTGGTGCCAGTCATCAACGAAAACGACACAGTCGTCAACGATGAAATCAAGTTTGGCGACAACGACACCCTGGGGGCACTGGTGGCCAATCTTGTCGAAGCTGATGCCCTGGTGATCCTGACCGATCAGCGCGGGCTGTACACCGCCGACCCCCGCCGCAACCCCGATGCCGAGTTTGTGCACGTCGCCCGTGCCGGTGATCCGCAACTGGAGCAGATGGCTGGGGGTGCCGGTTCGGGTATTGGCAAAGGCGGCATGCTGACCAAAATTCTGGCCGCTCGGCGGGCCTCGGGCTCTGGTGCTTCGACGGTGATTGCTTGGGGACGCGAAGCGAATGTGCTGCTGCGTTTGTGTGAGGGCGAGGCCATTGGCACCTGCTTGTTGGCACAAACCCCGAAAAACCAAGCCCGCAAACGCTGGATGGCTGACCACTTACAACTGCGTGGCGCGGTGACGGTGGACGCGGGTGCTGCCGACAAAGTGGTGGGCGAGGGCAAGAGCCTGCTGCCCATTGGCATGGTGGCTGTGGAGGGCGAGTTTTCACGCGGGGATGTGATTGCCGTGCGCGACTTGCAGGGCCAAGAGATTGCCCGTGGGTTGGCCAACTACGCCAGCAGCGAAGCCCGGCTGATCTGCCGCAAGTCATCGGCAGACTTTGAACGCCTGCTGGGCTATGTGGCTGAAGCAGAAATGATCCACCGCGACAACATGGTGTTGTCGCGGCACTGAGTCAGCTCCCTGGCACCAGCACTGGCGTGCAGCCATCGCCAGAGGGTTGTGGCTCAAAACTGGCACCGGGTGGCAGGGACAGCCCGGCAGGTAGCAGGCCGTTGTGACTGTTGCGGTGGGCATCTGGCGGGTTTTGCCGCATGCTGGTGCGCAGGAAGCGGTTGCGGTTGTCGTTGCGCGGCAGGTAGCGTGAGAGCTCGGTCAGGGCCATTTCATAGACCCCGCGCTTGAACTCCACGACCACATCCAGGGGCACCCAGTAGTCGTGCCAGCGCCACGCATCAAATTCTGGATGGTTGGTGGCACGCAGGTTCAGGTGCCAGTCTTGCGCAACCAAGCGCAACAAAAACCAGATCTGTTTTTGTCCCTTGTAATGTCCGCGTGCATCGCGGCGGATGAAACGATCAGGCACCTCATAGCGCAACCAGTCCCGTGTGCGGGCCACGATGCTCACGTGTTCGGGCATCAGACCCACCTCTTCATGCAGCTCACGGTACATCGCCTGTTCGGGTGTCTCGCCCCGGTCGATACCACCCTGCGGAAACTGCCAAGAGTGGGAGCGTATGCGCTTGCCCCAGAACACCTGGTTTCTCTGGTTGAGCAGAATGATGCCGACATTGGGCCTAAAGCCTTCTCTGTCAAGCATAATCAACCTCAAATTCTTTAAACTGTGTCCATTATGCATCGCCCACCCCGCCTTGCGAAGGCTTGGTGCACCGGTATGAGGCACAAAAGCATCCGGGTTTGCCCTAGGTTGGCTGGCTTGTACCGTACCAGACGGTGCGGTTTTTCTTCCCATTCCACGACTTGCTGCCGTCAAGGCCATTGATTCTCATGAAAGCATCGCAGTTTCTCATCACCACCCTCAAAGAAGCACCGGCAGATGCCGAGGTTGTTAGCCACCAGCTCATGACCCGGGCGGGCATGATCAAAAAGCTGGGTGCTGGGATTTACAACTACATGCCCATGGGCTTGCGCGTCATTCAAAAAGTACAGGCGATTGTTCGTGAAGAAATGAACCGTGCGGGTGCTGTTGAGCTGACCATGCCTGTCATCCAGCCCGCCGAGTTGTGGCAAGAAACCGGGCGGTTTGAAAAAATGGGGCCTGAGCTGTTGCGCATCAAAGACCGCCACGACCGCGACTTTGTGGTGCAGCCCACCAGCGAAGAAGTGATCACGGACATTGCCCGCCAAGAATTGCGCAGCTACAAACAGCTGCCCAAAAACCTGTACCAAATCCAGACCAAGTTTCGCGATGAGCGCCGCCCCCGCTTTGGGCTGATGCGTGGGCGTGAATTCATCATGAAGGATGCCTACAGCTTTGACCGCGACAGCGCCGCTGCGCAGCAAAGTTACCAAACCATGGCGGCCGCCTACCGTCGCATTTTTGACCGCTTTGGCCTGCGTTACCGCGCCGTGGCTGCCGACAGCGGAGCCATTGGGGGCGACCTGAGTGAAGAGTTTCAGGTGATTGCCGCCACGGGTGAAGATGCCATCGTTTATTGCCCCACCAGCGACTACGCGGCCAACTTAGAGAAAGCCGAGGCACAGGCACCCTCGGCACCGCGCGCCGTGGCCAGCCAAGCCCTGACGAAAACCCCCACACCCGGCCAGAGTACCTGTGCTGACGTGGCTGATTTCTTGGGTGTGGCACTCACCCGCACGGTCAAGTCGCTGGTGCTGGCGACCGACACGCTGGGCGAGGACGGCGAAATCGTCAGCAGCCAGGTCTGGTTGCTCCTGCTGCGTGGCGACCACGACATGAATGAGGTCAAGGTGGGCAAGGTGCCCGGCCTGAATGCGGGTTTCCGCTTTGCCAACGGGGCCGAAATTGAAGCCCATTTCGGCTGCAAGCCGGGTTATCTGGGGCCGTTGGGTTTGCGTCAACCGGTCAAGCTGGTGGTGGATCGCGAGGTGGCGGTCATGGCCGACTGGATTTGTGGGGCCAACGAAGTCGGCTTCCACATGACGGGCGTGAACTGGGGACGCGACTTGCCGGAGCCGGTGCTGGTGGCCGACATCCGCAACGTTGTCGAAGGTGATGCATCGCCCGACGGCAAGGGTGTGCTGGCGATTGAGCGCGGCATTGAAGTCGGCCATGTGTTTTACCTAGGCACCAAGTACAGCAAGGCCATGGGTGCGAGCTTTTTGGCCGAAGACGGCAAGCCCGCTTTCTTCGAGATGGGTTGCTACGGCATTGGTATCACCCGCTTACCAGCGGCGGCCATTGAACAGAACCACGACGAGCGCGGCATCATCTGGCCCGACGCGCTGGCTCCTTTCACGGTGGTGATTTGCCCGATTGGCATGGACCGCTCGGCCACAGTGCAGGCGGCTGCACACACGCTGTACGAACAGTTGCTGGCTGCTGGTGTGGATGTGATGCTGGACGACCGGGGCGAGCGCCCTGGGGCCATGTTTGCCGACTGGGAGCTGATTGGCGTGCCGCACCGGGTCACGCTGGGCGAGCGGGGCCTGAAGGCCGGGCAGGTGGAATACCAGCACCGCCGAGACACTGCACCCACCTTGGTGGCGCTGGATGACGTGGTGGCTTTGCTGAAGGGCCGCATCAGCCTGTGAAGCGTGTGGTGTGCGGGTAGATGTGGGGCAAGACGCTGGTATGAACCGCCGCCATTGCCTGTGCGGCGGCGTTGCTGTCGGCCTGGGCTGGGGCTTGCTGCTGAGCCCCAAACCAGCGCGAGCCGGACAACTGGAAGAGCCGCTGGCCGATTCGGTGCGCAACGTGCTGAGTGCTGCGGTAGCCAGCCATGCACCGCCCGTGCCGGTATTTGCCAACACCGAGTCCCGGCTGGCTTATCTGCGCTGGCTGGGTGCGATGAGTGATCGGCTGCACCGGCGCAAAACCGACTTTCAGACCCGCATTGAGTTTTTACAAACCGTCTGGTACGAGAGCCGCCGCGCCGGGCTGGACACCAGCTTGGTGCTGGGCTTGATCCAGGTGGAGAGCGCGTTCCGCAAATTTGCCATTTCGCCGGTGGGCGCACGCGGCTATATGCAAATCATGCCCTTTTGGTCGCGCCTGATTGGTGACGGCGACACGGGCAAGCTGTTTCACATGCAGACCAATTTGCGCTTCGGCTGCGTGATTCTGCGCCACTACCTAGACCGCGAAGGCGGGGACACCTTCATGGCCTTGGGCCGCTACAACGGCAGCCGGGGTCGTCCTCAGTATCCGAATGCGGTCTATGCCGCCACGAGAAACTGGACGCACCCCGACGCTTAAAAGCCCGTGCAGCGCCGTGCTGCACGGCGCTGCACGGGCCTTGACCACTCAGTCAGGAATGCTCAGGGTATTGCCCGAGAAGCTGATGGCCTTGTCGCCCGGTGTGGCGCTCCAAGTGGGCACATGGCTGGCCGTCAAGGACACGCCGCTGGCACGGGGCTCGCCGCGCACCACTTGGCTGGCGGGCAGTGCTGCGCCGGTGTTCAGGTGGTTCCACATGGCATCCATGGCGCGCACAAAGTAGGGGTGCAGCGGGACATGGCGGGTTTCATAGCCTAACAAAGCACCGAGGGCAATGAAGGTGTCGAAATGCTGGGCGTTGGTCACTTCGATGTAGCGCACGGGGGCGGTGGCATCTTGCAGCAAGGCTTTGCCCACATAGGCCCGTGATGCATGGTTGACCGGCACCAGCGCATCGCTGCGGCCACTGACGATGAGCGTGGGTTTGCCGCGCAGGCGGGCGCTGAGCTGTACTTCCGAGAGGCCCTGTGCCACCCGGTCGGCCTGACTGCGTGCATCGCCGGTGAGGCTGTTGCCCGAGACGGGGTCAAGTCCGGTGACCAGCGAGCGCATGCACAGCGCACCGTCCAGCGCCATGTCAGCCCGGCCTGTGCTGGGCGATGTGGCCAGAAAGTCCAGCTTGGCACCGCCGACGCTGGGGTTGTACACCACGTTGATGCCGCTGGTGGGCGGCACGCCGTTGCCGGTGGCAAACAGGGCCGCTTGGGTGTTGCGCACCTGAGCGGTCACCGAGCCATCGCCAGCGGTGTTGGCAAAGCTGAAGCCGCACACGTTGTCAGCCACCGAGAAGCGCCCGTAGGCGTTCACGTAGGTCATGACGATGGCATTGGTGGCAAACCGGAAGTGCGACTGGTGCAGGTAGTCCTGCTCTTGTGCCCAGCCGTAGGCATGCAGTTTGTCCAGCGCTTCATTGGCCTGTTCAGCCAAGGTGTTGGTGCTCAGCAGGTTCTTGTCGCGCAGGCTTTGGCAGCGGTTTTGTGCGGCAGTTTGGTAGCTGGCAGGCCAGAAGAAGACGGTACTCAGCCCCTGCGTGGTGCGTGACGACAGGGCCGCGCAGGGTTGGTACAGGTTGGCGTAGGTGAAGTAGTCGATCAGCGGTTTGCTGTGGGTGCCCACCGTGGCGCTGCCTTGGCGGATGACCAAGCTGCTGTTGCTGCCCGGCTGGGCGTTGGGCTCGCTCACGGCCACGCCGTCAATCAGGCCCTGGGTGTCTTGCTCGGCGGCGGCCAGTGCTGCGCCTCCCCCGTTGCTGATGGACGATGCGATCACCAGCGTGTTGGCTGGGTGGATGCTGCGGGTGTGTTGCCCATCCACCAGGTTGCCGTAGCGCTGGTTGAGCACGTAAAAGGCCAGCTCAATGGATTGCAGGGTGTATTTGCCCCAGTCTTTTTCGGGGTTTTGTTGCGAATGCGCGTGTTTGTAGGCCACCCGGTTCGGGTAGGCGGTGTTGAAGGCGCTGCGCTCGGCATCGCTGAGTTCGACGCTGAACAGGGCATTGAGCCCGGCGCTGGCGCGTGGGCTGAGGATGCCGTTGATGCTGTGCACCTCATTGCTCATCAGATCGTGCAGGCCGTTGCCCGTGCCCTTGTCGGCATAGGCCACCGCACAGCCCCGGCGCAAGCCCCATTCGCCCGCCGTGCCAATGGCCCCGTACACCCCGCGCGAACCGGATGAGGTGCCTGCAATGATGCAGGGGCGTTTGGCGTCAAAGCTGTCGGGCACCTGCACCATCAGGGTGACGTTTTGTCGGCCATTGCCACTGTCGGACACCGCAATGTATTCATGGCCCGCGACCTTGCCTTCGCTGCCTGCACCGGTGATGACATTGCCTGTTGCGTCAATGTTGGGGCCAAACAGCCGCCCGAAGCCACCTGCATCGGTGTAGTCCACCACCGCCCGGTAGTTGACGTAAATCGCGTTGCGGCGCAGTTCGCTGGCGGTGGGGGCCGCCGGGTTAGAAAAAGCGGGTGCTGCGGCTTTCAGGCCCGTCACACCCAGTCCGGCAGTCAGCAAATCGTCGGTCGTGCCGTCGTGGTAGGTGTTGCTGATTTCACCGCGCACAAAGCTGGGCACGGTATTGATGTCGGCTGTGTCGCTGCCGCCGCAGGCACTGAAGGCCAGGGTGGACAGCGCCAAGCCGCCCCAAGTCATAGAACGCATGTTTTCTCTTCCTGAAAAAAATGGTTGGGAACAAGACTTGGCAGTATGTTCCTGACCTGTGCCGTGCGTACTTGGTAACTTCCCGCAGTCGCTAGGGTTTTCAGGCGGGTCTGTCGCCTGCATGACGCACCAGCGGCCCTTTAGCTGGGTGGGTGGATTCGGGAAAACGACGGTTTCTTGGTGGACAAAAACTGTATACAAAATAAAAAAACGCACTATCATTGACGGCTGCCAGACTGCTGCCATTGACCGCCGTGATGGGCTTGATGACAAGCGACACCGTCGGTGGCATACATGTTGCCTGCGCGCAGCTTGGTCGATTGTTTGTCCATTCGCGCCCCTTGGCGCTCATTTGTTGGCTCACCATGATTTACGACAGCACAGCCCCTTACCCCCGCGACCTGATGGGCTACGGCCGCGACGTGCCTCATGCCCGCTGGCCGGGTGGTGCCCGTGTGGCGGTTCAGTTTGTCCTGAACTACGAGGAGGGCGGCGAAAACTGTGTGCTGCACGGCGACCGGGCCAGCGAGCAGTTTTTGTCCGAAATGTTCAACCCGGCGGCTTTTGAAGCCCGGCACATCAGCATGGAGGGCATTTACGAATACGGCTCCCGCGCGGGGGTTTGGCGCATCCTGCGCGAGTTTGAACAACGCGGCCTGCCCTTGACGGTGTTTGGCGTGGCCACCGCCTTGCAGCGACACCCCGAACTGACGGCGGCACTCAAGGCCCTGGGTCACGACATGGCTTGCCACGGCCTGAAGTGGATCCATTACCAAAACATCGACGAAGCCACCGAGCGCGCCCACATGGCGCAGGCCATGCAGATCATGCAAGACCTGACCGGCGAGCGTCCGCTGGGCTGGTACACCGGGCGCGACAGCCCCAACACCCGCCGCCTGGTGGCCGACTTTGGTGGCTTTGAATACGACAGCGACTACTACGGCGAAGACCTGCCGTTTTGGATGAAGGTGCGCAAGACCGACGGCACCGACACCCACCAACTCATCGTGCCCTACACGCTGGACTGCAACGACATGCGCTTTGCGCTGCCGCAGGGCTATTCGCACGCCGATCCGTTTTTCCAGTACATGAAAGACACGTTTGATGCCCTGTATGCCGAGGGCGACCCCAACGGGCTGGATAGGCCCAAGATGATGAGCATTGGCATGCACTGCCGCTTGCTGGGCCGCCCTGGGCGCATCACCGCGCTGCAACGCTTTTTAGACCACATCCAGTCGCACGACCGGGTGTGGGTGGCGCGCCGCCTGGACATTGCGCGGCACTGGAAAGCCACCCATCCCCTGAACCCCGCCTAAATTCCACCTAGACCCCGTCTGAGGTTGCCGCCATGCCCCTGACCCTGGAACAACTCAATGCCGCCCCGCTGCCCGAGGCGCTGCACATGCTCGACGGCCTGTACGAGCATTCGCCCTGGATTGCCGAACAGGCCCTGTTACAGCGGCCCTTTGTGTCGCTGGCGCAGCTCAAACATGCCATGACCCGCGTGCTGGCGCAGGCAGACACCGAGGCGCAGGTGGCCCTGATCCGCGCCCACCCCGAACTGGCGGGCAAGGCCATGGTGAGCAAAACGCTGACGGCTGAATCCACCCACGAGCAAACCAAGGCGGGCCTGACGCACTGCACGCCCGAAGAATTTGCGCACATCCAGCAGCTCAATGCCGCTTACAACGCCCGCTTTGGCTGGCCCTTCATCTTGGCGGTGCGTGGCCCGCGTGGCACTGGCCTGAACAAGGCACAGATCATTCAAGCCTTTGAGCGCCGCCTGCATGGCCATCCAGACTTTGAGTTGCAGGAATGCCTGCGCAACATCCACCGCATTGCCGAAATCCGCCTGAATGACAAATTCGGCTTCGAACCCGTTGACGGTCAACAGGTCTGGGACTGGCAGGAAACCCTGGCCCAGCACAGCGACCCCGGTTATGCCGAGCAGGGCCAACTGACGGTGACCTACCTGACCGAGGCACACCGGGCCTGTGCGCAGCGCATCAGCCACTGGATGTGGGATTGCGGTTTTGATGAAGTGGCCGTCGATGCCGTGGGCAATGTGGTGGGCCGCTACCACCCGGCCACGGCAGGCGCGCCCTACCTGATGACGGGCAGCCACTACGACACCGTACGCAACGGCGGCAAATACGACGGACGGCTGGGCATTTTTGTGCCCATGGCCTCGGTGCACAAGCTGCACGCGGCAGGCCAGCGCCTGCCCTTTGGTCTGGAAGTGGTGGCCTTTGCCGAAGAAGAAGGCCAGCGTTACCGGGCCACTTTCCTAGGCTCCGGCGCGCTGACAGGCCACTTTGACCTGGCCTGGCTGGACCAGCAAGATGCCAACGGCATTGCCATGCGCGAGGCCATGCAGCAGGCGGGCCTGTGTGTGGACGACATTCCCCAACTGCGCCGCGACCCAGCGCAGTACCTGGGTTTTGTGGAAGTTCACATTGAACAAGGCCCGGTGCTCAACGAGCTGAACCTGCCGCTGGGCATTGTTACCAGCATCAACGGCAGCGTGCGCTGCCTGGGCGAGGTGGTGGGCACCGCCAGCCACGCAGGCACCACCCCTATGGACCGCCGCCGCGATGCCGCTGCCGCCGTGGCCGAACTGATTTTGTTTGCCGAGCAGCGGGCCGCGCAAGACGGCGATTCGGTGGCCACTGTGGGCATGCTGGCCGTGCCGGGCGGCTCCATCAACGTGGTGCCGGGGCGCTGCACCTTCAGCCTGGACATGCGCGCCCCCACCGATGCCCAGCGCGACGCACTGGCCCGCGACATCGTGCACCGGCTAGAGCGCATTTGCCACCGCCGGGGCCTGCACCACACCCTAGAAGAAACCCTGCGCGCCGCCGCCGCCCCCAGCGCCCCCGACTGGCAGGCCCGCTGGGAAGCCGCCTGCACCGCCCTGGGTGTGCCGCTGCACCGCATGCCCAGCGGGGCCGGGCACGATGCCATGAAGCTGCACGACATCCTGCCGCAAGCCATGCTGTTTGTGCGCGGCGAGAACAGCGGCATCAGCCACAACCCCCTCGAATCGACCACCGCCGACGACATGGACTTGGCCGTGAAAGCCTTTGACCACCTGCTGCAACAACTCGCGCAATAACTCGCATAACAACCCGCACCACCCGCACAACCCGTCACCACCACCCACTGAGCCCGCCATGACCACACCCCAACAACAACTCGATGCCTGGATTGATGCCCACTTTGACGAGGAAGTGCAGTTTTTGCAGGAACTCATCCGCGTGCCCACCGACACGCCGCCAGGTAACAACGCACCGCATGCCCAGCGCACCGCCGAGCTGCTGGCTGCCATGGGCCTGCCTGCCGAGCAGCACCCGGTGCCGCAGACCGAGGTACAGGCTGCTGGCTTGCAGAGCATCACCAACCTGATCGTGCGCCGCCCCTACGGCCCCGGCGGCCAGACCATTGCCCTGAACGCCCACGGCGACGTGGTGCCCCCCGGCGAAGGCTGGACGCACGACCCCTACGGCGGCGAGATTGAAGACGGCAGGATATACGGCCGTGCCGCTGCGGTGAGCAAGTGCGACATTGCCAGCTTCACCTTCGCCATTCGGGCACTGGAGTCGCTGGGGGCTCCACTGCGCGGGGCCTTGGAGCTGCATGTCACGTACGACGAGGAATTTGGCGGCGAGGTTGGCCCCGGCTGGTTGCTGAACCAGGGCCTGACCCGCCCCGACCTGATGATCGCGGCAGGCTTCAGCTACCAAGTCGTCATTGCCCACAACGGCTGCTTGCAGCTGGAGGTGACGGTACACGGCGACATGTCGCATGCCGCCATTCCTGACAGCGGCACCGATGCCTTGCAGGCGGCGGTTCACATCCTCAACGCGCTGTATGCGCTGAATGCCGACTACCTGAAGATCACATCCACGGTGGAAGGCATTACCCACCCCTATCTGAATGTGGGCCTGATCCAGGGCGGCACCAACACCAACGTGATTCCGGGCAAAGTGGTGCTCAAGCTAGACCGCCGCATGATTCCCGAAGAAGACCCCACCGAGGTAGAAGCCAGCATCCGCCGCACCATTGCGCAAGCCGCTGCCAGTTTTCAGCCGCCGCGTGGGGGTCGGGCGGTTCGGGTGGATGTGAAACGCCTGCTGCTGGCCCGCGCCATGCAGCCCCTGCCGGGCAACGCGCCCTTGGTGCAAGCCATTCAACGGCATGGGCAGGCCGTGTTTGGCGAACCCATTCCTGCGGTGGGCACGCCGCTTTATACCGATGTGCGGCTGTATGCCGAACGCGGCATTCCGGGCGTGATTTACGGCGCTGGCCCGCGCACGGTGCGCGAATCCAACGCCAAACGGGCCGACGAAAACCTACTGCTCGAAGACCTGCGCCGCGCCACCCAAGTGGTCGCCCGCAGCCTGTTTGACCTGCTGCACCAGCCCTGAGCCGCCAGCACCCCCGCTATTGCAAAAAGCCGATACGGCTTTTGCCTGCGCCTGGGCGCGAAAAAAACGGAACGCTTCTGTTAACATGTTTATAAACTGGCGGAACTTGACAACCAAATTTCTCGCAGGCAAGCACATGGGGGTATGGCGATGGGAACACTCTTTCAGGCTCAAAATTTGAAGGTGCTGGACACGTCAACGCTGCAAGCGGTGCAGCAGTTTCAGCGACTGATTGCTGCGGCCTATCCGGCCAAAGCGCTGATTGTGTTTGGCAGCCGAGCACGCGGCGACCACCGCCCCGACAGCGATGCCGACGTGGCGGTGCTGCTCGAAGGCGAGCGCCAGCGTTTTCTGGATACCAAGCTGAACATGGCGGACGCGGCCTACGATGTGTTGCTGGACACAGGCATCAACATTTCACCCCTGCCGGTTTGGATGGACGAGTGGGAGCACCCTGAGTCGCATGTGAACCCGGCCTTGTTGGCCAACATTGCCCGCGAAGGGGTGCGGGTGTGATGCAGGCCAAGTCTTCAGCGGCTTTGCTGGGCAAGGCCACGCAGGCGGGGCCTCGGCGCGTGTATTGCTCGATCTTGGCGATGTGGATGGGGCCTGTAACCGCGCTTACTACGCCATGTTTGACGCTGCGCAGGCCGCCCTGTTGCGCTCGGGTGTGCCCGCGCCCGATGCCTTGGGCAAGACGCACCGGGGCTTGATCAACACCTTCAGCGCGTATTTGGTCAAAGATGGCCCGGTCAGTAAAGAGCTGGGGCGGCAGCTCAAGCGGGCCGAAGAAATGCGTTTGGTGGCTGATTACAACGGCGAATCGGTTTTGCAGGCCGACGCAGCCGAACTGGTGGCCCAGGCGGAGCTGTTTGTGCAGGCCATGCAGGTTTTGTTTTTCAAAGCCTGAGCCCGCTAGCTTGTTTGACCTCCTGCACCAGCCCTGAGCGATGCGAAAATATGACCCCCTTACTAGGAGCCCACATGAGCCGTTCAGCCACCGAAAAGACTCAGCACCAGTCCGTGCAGGCGGTTGAGCGGCGCGTTCTGTCGTCGCACACGGCACTCATGCAAGACATGCGGGAGTTCCAGCAGCGGGTGACCCGCACACCTGATGCCGCGCTGGGCTTCCTCAAGCGGGCGGGTCTGGTCACCGCTTCCGGCAAACCCAAGCAGCTCATCCGTGGCTGATGCCTGGGCGCTGTACCGCTGGCAGCCGAGCTTCGTGCTGGGCTTTCACGGCACCGACAAGTCGGTGGTTGATGCGGTCGTTTCCAGCCCCGACAAAGGCTTGAAAAAGTCCGACAGTGCAACCGAATGGTTGGGGCATGGCGTGTACTTCTGGGAAAACGACCCCGCCCGCGCGTTGGACTGGGCAGCCAATGGCAAAACCAAAGGCAAGGTCACCGAGCCCAGTGTGGTGGGGGCCATCATCGACTTGGGCTATTGCTTGGATCTGACCACAATTTCTGGCTTGGAAGAGGTCAAACAGTCATTTGAAATGCTGCGAGAGGCTTACGAGCGTGCAGGCATTGATATGCCGGTCAATGTGGGTGGCAAGGACCGGCTGAGGCGCGAATTGGACTGCGCGGTGATACAAGCGCTTCATCAATACCGTAATGAGCAGGGCCTAGCTCCCTATGAGTCCGTGCGCGCACCGTTTCCCGAGGCAGAGGATCTGTACCGTCATTCTGGGTTTAGGGCGAAAAACCATATTCAGGTTTGCGTGATCAACACAGCGCGGTGTATCAAGGGTTACTTCAAGCCGATTCGGCAGTGGGGCTGATGTTTTTTTGCCCACGAATTGACCTCCTGCACCAGCCCTGAGCCGCCAGCACCCCCGCTATTGCAAAAAGCCGATGCGGCTTTTGCCTGCGCCTGGGCGCGGCAGGTCTTGCACCTCTAAGCGGTAGCGGTTGTCCAGCCGGGCATTGCCAAAGGCCATCATCAAGGCCCGGCGCATTTCACGCGGGGCCAGGGTGGCCAGCACATCCAGCACGTCGGCACCCGGTTCGGGGTCAAAACGCTGGCCCCAGTCGTGTTCGCTGCGGATGCTGCGGTACAGGTGGGCGGCAATTTTGCGCGCGGCCTCGGGTGACGGGGCGGCAATCTCGAACACGTTCATGCGGTTGCGAATCGGCTCCGGAATGGCCCGCTCGTCGTTGGCGGTGGTGATCCAGATGACCTGGCTGGCATCAATCGCCACCTCGGCAAATTCGTCCACAAAATGCTGCGCCGTGTCGTGCTCCAGCAGGCTGTAGAGGGCACCCAGCGGGTCGTACTGGGCATCGGCGCTGGCCTTGTCAATCTCGTCCACCACCATCACCGGGTTGGCATACTGGCCGTCCACCAGGGCCTCAAACACCTTGCCGGGTTTGGCCCCTTTCCATTGCGACGACGAACCCGAGAGCAACCAGCCTGCCGTCATGGAGCTCATGGGCACCAGGCTCATGCTGGTGCCCAGCAGATCAGCGATCTGGCGCGCAAAGTGGGTTTTGCCCACACCCGGCGGCCCCAGCAGCAGCATGGGCGTGACTTCAAGGCTGTCGCGGCTGTCTTGGCTCAGGGCGACATGGCGTTTCACATCGTCCAGCACCTCGGCAAAGTTGGGCAACAGTTCATACAGCGGGGCCATGTCGGGCACGCCCGAAGGCTTGACGGCGAAGCGCTGCGGCCCGCGTTCCAGCATGCGCTGGTAGGTGTGGCGCAAGCTGTCGTATTCGCGTTCACCGCCGCTGTTTTGCAGCTTGTGCAATTTGCGCTCGACATCGTCGGCGCTGAACACGCTGCGCATTTGGGCAATGGGCAGACCGAGTGAGGGTGAAACGGTGAGACTGCGTGAGCTCATGCGGATTCTCCTGGTGGGTGTGCGGCAACGCTTGCATTCAAGCACAAGACGTGCCCGCCTTCCAAGTAGAAAACCCAGCACGGCACCGGGGATGTCCCGCAGCCCAGTCCACCATGAAAAAAGCCACCCTAGGGCGGCTTTTTGAAGCTGGGCAGCGCGTTGGCTGTGGGGCGATCAGGCTTGGCCTGCAATCACCTTCTGCAATTCGCCCGATTCGTACATCTCCATCATGATGTCCGAGCCGCCAATGAATTCGCCCTTGATGTAGAGCTGCGGAATGGTGGGCCACTGGCTGTAGTCCTTGATGCCTTGGCGCACCGCGTTGTCTTCCAGCACGTTCACGGTTTGCACGGTTTTGGGGTCTACGCCGCAGGCCTTCAAGATTTGAATGGCGCGGCCCGAAAAACCGCACATGGGGAAGCTGGCACTGCCCTTCATGAAGAGCACGATGTCGTGGGATTTGACCAGTTGGTCGATGCGGGCTTGGGTGTCGTTCATGGTGAAAATTCCTTGGCAAAAAGGGTTGTCCGGTGGGTTTGCCATCACCCGGAAAAGCCCGTCATTATCGCCCTGCCAGCCAGCAGCCCCCACTGCACCGCGCAATGCCCGCGAGGTCGCTGCGGCTGCTGACCTGTGCAAAACCCGCGCACTGCAACAGGGCACGCACGGCAGCCGCTTGGTCGTGGCCATGCTCCAGCAGCAGCCAGCCACCGGGCTGCAAGGCCGCCCCCGCGCTGGTCACAATTTGCCGGATGTCGTCCAGCCCGTCGGCACCAGCGGTCAGTGCGGTGATGGGTTCGTGCCGCAAAGCGCTCAGGTGTGGGTCGCCCTCGGCAATGTAGGGCGGGTTGCTGACCACCACGTCAAAGCGCTGCCCCGGCACCGCATGCAGCCAGTGGCCGTGCGCAAACTGCACCGCCAAGCCCAGCCGCTGCGCATTGGCCTGCGCCACGGCCAGGGCATCGGCACTGGCATCGGTGGCGCTGATGTGGGCATCGGGCCGCTGCTGTGCCAGTGCCAGCGCAATGGCCCCACTGCCGGTGCCCAAGTCCAGCACACGCGCTGGCGTGGCAGCGGCGGCGGGCATCACATCCAGCGCCCACTGCACCAGTGTTTCGGTGTCGGGCCGGGGCACCAACACCCGCGCATCCACCGCCAGATTCAGGCCAAAAAACGCCTTTTCACCCAACAAATACGCCACCGGCTCGCCAGCCATGCGGCGTTGCAGCAGCGCCTGCCAGTGCGCGGCAGCGGGCTCGGGCAGCGCGTCACGGTCATGGGCCAGCAGCCAAGCCCGGTCGTGGGGTGACCGGCCCAGCGCATGCAGCAGCAGCATCTGCGCATCCAGCCGGGGCAGGCCAGCGGTGGCGGCTTGGTGCAGGGCGTGTTGCGGGGTGGTGGGGTGCATGGTGCTCACAAGCTGTTGCGCTGTTCCAGCTCCGCCAGCAACTCCGCCCCGCGTGCCACTTGCAGGGCGTGGATGATGTCGTCCAGGTCGCCCTCCATCACTTGCAGCAGCTTGTACAGCGTGAGGTTGATGCGGTGGTCGGTCAGGCGGCCTTGCGGGAAGTTGTAGGTGCGGATGCGGTCGCTGCGGTCGCCACTGCCCACCAGGCCCTTGCGGGTGGCGGCCTCGGTGGCGGCGCGTTCGCTGCGGTCTTTTTCGCGCAGGCGGGCGGTCAGCACTTGCAGTGCCTTGGCTTTGTTGCTGTGCTGGCTGCGCCCGTCTTGGCATTCGGCGGTGATACCAGTGGGCAGGTGCGTGACGCGCACGGCGGAATCGGTTTTGTTGATGTGCTGGCCACCCGCTCCGCTGGCGCGGAAGGTGTCAATGCGCAGCTCGGCGGGGTTCAGTTCAATGGCGGCGGCTTCGTCGGGTTCGGGCATGACGGCCACGGTGGCGGCGCTGGTGTGGATGCGGCCTTGCGTTTCGGTGGCGGGCACGCGCTGCACCCGGTGGCCGCCCGATTCAAAGCGCAATTTGCCGTAAGCGCCATGCCCGGCCATGCGCAGCACCACCTCTTTGTAGCCACCGAGTTCGCTGGGTGACTCGCTCACCACCTCTACTTGCCAGCCTTGGCGCTCGCCGTAGCGGGTGTACAGGCGGGCCAAGTCGCCCGCGAACAGGGCCGATTCGTCGCCCCCGGTGCCCGCACGGATTTCGACAAACGCCGTGCGCTCGTCGTCTGGGTCTTTGGGCAGCAGCTGTTGCTGCAAGTCGGTATCCAGCTGCGCCAAGTCGGCACGGGCGCTGTCAATTTCCTCTGCCGCCATCTCCCGCATGTCGGCCATGTTGGCCATGTCGGGGTCTTGCAGCATGGCTTCGGCAGCGGTCAGGTCGGCCTCGCGTTGCAGGTAGCGGTTGAACACATCCACGATTTGCGTGGTATCGGCATGTTCGCGGCTGAGCTGGCGGAAGCGGTCGATGTCGTCCACCACATCGCTGGCCGAGAGCAGGGCATCGAGCTCGTGCAGGCGCTCGCGCTGGCGCATCAGGGTGTGGCGGACAAAGGGTTTCATGGGGCGTGTGGGGTGGGCACAGGGCCAGCACCCGGCCAGGGGCGGGCTGGGCGGGCCTTGGGCTTGATGCCGCTGGGGCTAGGATTTTTCGCGCAGGAACAGGCGCGAGACGGTTTGTGCGGTAGCGGCGCGGGTGGCGCTGTCGCCGGTGTGCAGTTCGGCCAAGGTGCCGTGCAGCATTTTTTGCGTCAGTCCGCGTGACAGGGCTTCTAGCACCGCCTCCACCGGCTCGCCCTTGGCCAGCAGTTTGCGGGCACGGGCCAGTTCGGCGTTGCGCCAAGCATCGGTTTGGGCTTGAATTTGCTGGATCAGCGGCACCACGCCACGGGCCGGGTCGCGCTGTTCCAGCCAGTGCATGAAGCTGAGCACGCCCGCGTCAATGATCACCTCGGCCTGCGCCACGGCAGCCTGTCGGTTGTCTTTGCCGGTTTGCACCACGGCGGCCAAGTCGTCCACGGTGTACAGGTACACGTCGTCTAGGCCTTTCACATCCACTTCAATGTCACGCGGCACCGCCAGATCGACCATAAACATGGGCCGGTGGCGGCGTTTCTTTAAGGCCCGTTCGACGGCACCCAGGCCAATGATGGGCAGGGTGCTGGCGGTGCAGCTGATGACGGCATCAAATTCATGCAAGCGGTTGGGCACATCGGCTAGGCGCATCACCTCGGCCCCGAAGCGGCTGGCGAGCTTTTCGCCGCGCTCCAGGGTGCGGTTGGCAATGGCCATGCTTTTGGGGGTTTTGGCCGCAAAGTGGGTAGCGGCTAACTCAATCATCTCGCCCGCACCCACAAACAGCACCCGAATGTCTTGCAGGTCTTCAAACAACTGGCCTGCCAGACGCACGGCAGCGGCCGTCATGCTGATGGAGTGCGCACCAATTTCGGTCGAGCTGCGCACCTGTTTGGCCACCGCAAACGAGCGCTGAAACAACTGGTGCAGCGTGGTGCCCAGGGCACCGGCATCGCTGGCGGCACGTACCGCGTTTTTCATCTGACCCAGAATCTGCGCCTCGCCCAGCACCATGCTGTCCAGACCGCTGGCCACCCGGAAGGCATGGCGGGCGGCTTCGTCTTCGCGCAGCACATAGGCATGGTCACGCAGCACTGCCGTGCTCACGCCCCCGGTTTTGGCCAGCCAGTCCAGCGTGGGCTCTACCGCAGCCGGGTCGCCCGCGCCGTAGAGTTCGGTGCGGTTGCAGGTGGAGAGCAGGGTGGCCTCGGGCTGGCGCGCCAGACTCTGGCGGTAGCCTTGCAGCGTGGGCTGAATTTGGTCGAGCGCAAACGCAAAGCGGCCCCGCAGATCAAGCGGGGCCGTGTGGTGGTTGATGCCGAGCGCCCAGACAGACATGGCCGAATTATAAAATTGAACGCTTATCCCCCCAGCCCCCGCCCAGCCCAATACCTGACCATGAGTTTTCTCGCTTTTCTGGCGCATCTGCTGGGTTTCATCGCCCCTGCCGTGGGCGTGGCGCTGCTGCTGTGGCTGGCCGGGCAGTGGTCAAGCCGGGGCCGCAAACGCCAGCGCAGCCCCGGTGCCGAGCTGCTCTGGCTGGCATTGGGCGGCACGCTGGTGCTGCTGGCATGCCTGGTGTTCTTTGGCCGCGACGGCAAGATGGCCACCTACGCCGCGCTGGTGCTGGTGCAGGGCGGGCTGGCGGCTTGGCTTTGGCGGGGGTGAGTCAGGTACGCCCCTGTTTGCCTTGCTTCATGTAAGTCCACACCCTTTTCACCCCAACCCCCGCAACACATCCCGCACCAGCTGCACCCGGTCTTTCACTTCGGGCAGGGTGCGTTCTACCCGCCAGTTTGATAAGTTGGGTCAAAATTTTATTTCCCTTTCAATTGAGAAATCATTTTTTGATTTAGAGAATTTTTCAAACAGTTTTCTGTGTAATGGCTCACCAATGGGTGAGGCGATATTTTTTCTTCCCTTGGGGCGGATTCTTTGGAAGCCTTGATCGAACTTGATGCCCCCTTTTTCTGTGAGCAAATATCTTGCATGCAGTTTGTCGATAGATGTTGCGTCACTAACCATGCGGAATTTGAAAGATATTTCTCGATCAATATTTTTATTTTTAACGAGATTTTTTATTAAGCTCTCGTTCGTGTTGGTTTGGTTGGCTGTCATGGTTTTTTCTGCGCGTGACCAAAAAATAATATAAGTTGGTTTCCTCAGTTTCAACAGTTGCTCGATGTAATACTCTAGTACGTCCGAAATGTCTCTGCTTTTGTATGGGTTCAGATAAGGATCAATAAAATGGATTTCGGCGCTGATCTGACAAAGCCACTTTGAAACATTCCAGTAGTCCGCTGGTTCTGTATCTATTTCCTCGTCAGAAGGGGATGCGGTGTAAGTGTCTGTTGGTGATATGATTTTTTCCGTGTGCTCTGGGTGTTCTGTCGATATGGATAAATAATCTTCTTCTGAAACATGGATGGGCTTGTAATTTGGTTGCCAGATACGCAAAGCGTTCATTGGCCAGCTTTGAGTTACTGGCCAGAAATCTACAGTTTTATCAATGAATGCCTGTTTATTTTTTGCATCGCTGAGTATGGATCGAAGTCGTTTTTGATCCATATCTCCCAGGTGTGAAAAATTTTTTAGAAGATGGTCGTGCCAATTTTTGTATCCTGGTACAGTCAGAATATACCGACTGGTGAATGGTCCAAATCCAGCGAGTAGCATTCGTAGTTCATTGGGTGTATTGACGGCGTTGGGAGCTACCCCATGAATATCATTCATCAAACAACTCCTGATCGCGCTCCGGAAAAAATCCTTTTGGCCAACGATCTAT
The DNA here is from genome assembly GCA_041192045.1 of Pseudomonadota bacterium. Classification (GTDB taxonomy): domain Bacteria; phylum Pseudomonadota; class Gammaproteobacteria; order Burkholderiales; family Burkholderiaceae_C; genus Hydrogenophaga. The sequence goes on from JBEENR010000004.1 coordinate 161,299, forward strand.
AAATTCACCATCTGGTGCGATTCTGATGTAGTGAACCTTGGTTGTGCCATCCCCCATGGGTTCAAAATAGTTGATGGCTACATCTTCTGGATACAGCTTTAAATCTTCGTTAAGTAAAGTTCCATTGAACGTTTGTCGTATCCTTCTCAGGGCGCGAAGGATAAGGTATTCGCTGTGCGTTTCTGCAATCACCATTCTGTCTTTTGCGGATTCAATTAAAATATCGCAAAGCGATGCTTGAAGCGCTGGATGTAGATGTAGTTCGGGTTGCTGAATAAATACAACGCCATTTGCATTTTCAAGTTTGAAGCATTCGATTAAAACTGGAAAAACATAACCAATTCCAGATCCTATGCGGTTAAAGTCTAATTTCCGGCCGAAATTATCGGTTACATACATACTCGCTTCAAACTCAAAATATTCGAATATATGTTCAGCGTAGAATTGGTTATTGTTAATTTTCTCAATTAGCGTTTCTTCGTTCGTATCAGGCTTCGAGAGTTTGATGGTTGATGTGATATTGACTTGGTATCCGTTGTCAATAAAGAGTCCTTCAGATAAGTGGTGATTGACATCCCTTGCAAGTTTTGCAACGTCTTGAGGGATGGTATGAGTTATTCCGAAATTATTTGATTTGAGTGGATTATATTTTGTTTTTGATGTTGCGCTATGACACCATTCTTTTGCTATGAAAGATTTTATTAAGTCATGGTAGGGGTTTTTAATTGATTGTTTTGGTTTTAGTTGCACATTTAGATCTGTTTCTATTGGAGTTGTCCTGTTTGCGGAGACTACTGCGACTTTGAAATTTTTACCTGGATATTCCGATGTGAATTTTTCATTAATTTTATCAACTATTTTTTTGATTATTGTATTATATCGATAGAATTGATTTAAATGATATTGGCGGGTTTTTCCTTCTAAAAATCTAATATATGATATTAAGTTGCTGCGATCCCATACTATAATTTCCATCGCTTTACATTCTTCTGCTTGCTTTAGAGTCGAAGTGTATTCTTGTTCTACGAGATGAGATTTATTGGAATCTCTGTATTTTTCTAAATATGTAGTGTAGAAGAGTTGTGTGCATTCATTGATCCAATCGAATATATTTAATATTTGCTTTTTAACTTTCTCAGGTTGTTCTTTGTAGTTAATTCCTGTGCGATCCCATTTGTATAGCAGATCATAATTTGTTAGCTTGGCCCATACTTGGTTGGGTGTATTTTCTTCTAATGAGTTATCGAATTGAATATTTTGTTTTATTTCTGTTAATATCGGTTCATGATTGATAGTTCGAGATAAATGTAGGCCTTCTAGAATTAGGTTATCTCCTTCTTCGTTTGGTAGAGGTATAAATCTATCCGAAATGGCATCTTCGATATTTTCTTCAGTGGGTAAAAAATGATCGCTATTAAACATGGTTGCGCGATATTCAAGCGTTTCTCCGTTACTTTCCCATTCAATGCCAACGGCCTGTGATGTGGCTACTTTGTCACCGAATATATTGTGGTGAATCAAATGGTCTTCTGGTTCAAACACAGGTGAGGTGCCGCTGAGTTTCTGTAATGCATGGAGCATCACGCTTTTACCTGCTGAATTGGGGCCGACCAAAAAGGTGAGTTTTTTCCCTAGTCCGACATACTGACCGTCAGCGATCGATTTGAAGCCTTTTATGTAGATTCTCATGAGGTTTGATTTGTTTAGGTGTGTAAAATGAGACTGTGGGCTCCACTTGTTTGACAAGCTCAGTGGCTACTAAAAGTACGCCCCTGTCTGCCTTGCTTCATGTAAGTCCACACCCTTTTCACCCCAACCCCCGCAACACATCCCGCACCAGCTGCACCCGGTCTTTCACTTCGGGCAGGGTGCGTTCCTGGATGATGGTCATGGGGTTGATGGGGGGGTTGGGCTTGAAGGTGATGGTGGTGACGGCGGGGGCGGCATCGACCTTGATGACACCCAGCGGTTGTGAGAGCACGCGCAGGCGGTGAACGTCGATCAGGGTCTGGGCTTGTGGTGGGGGTTTGCCGAAGCGGTCCACCATTTCTTCTAGCAGCGCGTCCACTTGCTGCGCGGTTTTGGCGGTGGCGAGTTTTTTGTAAAAGCTCAGGCGCAGGTGCACGTCGCCGCAGTAGTCGCTGGGCAGCAGGGCGGGGGCGCGCAGGTTGATGTCGGTGGTGACGCTCAAGGGGCTGAGCAGGTCGGGTTCGCGTCCGGCCCTGAGGCTGGCCACGGCTTCGCTGAGCATGTCGTTGTAGAGCTGAAAGCCCACTTCCAGCATGTTGCCGCTTTGGTTTTCGCCCAGCACTTCGCCCGCGCCGCGAATTTCCAGGTCGTGCATGGCCAGATAAAACCCGCTGCCGAGTTCTTCCATTTGCTGAATGGCATCCAGCCGCTGGGTGGCTTGTTTGGTCAGGCCCTCCAGGTCGGGCACCATCAGGTAGGCATAGGCTTGGTGGTGGCTGCGGCCCACGCGCCCGCGCAGCTGGTGCAGTTGGGCGAGGCCAAATTTGTCGGCCCGGCTGATGACGATGGTGTTGGCGCTGGGCACGTCAATGCCGGTTTCGATGATGGTGGAGCACAGCAGCAGGTTGTGGCGCTGGGCCACAAAGTCGCGCATCACCTTTTCCAGCTCGCGCTCGGGCATTTGGCCGTGGGCAATGGCGATGCGGGCTTCGGGCAGCAGTTCTTCCAGCTTTTGGCGGCGGTTTTCGATGGTGTCCACCTCGTTGTGCAGAAAGTACACCTGCCCGCCGCGCTTGAGCTCGCGCAGCACGGCTTCGCGGATGACACCGTTGTTTTCGCTGCGCACAAAGGTTTTGATGGCCAGGCGGCGCTGCGGCGCAGTGGCAATGACGCTGAGGTCGCGCAGCCCTTCCAGGGCCATGCCCAGGGTGCGCGGAATGGGGGTGGCGGTCAGGGTCAGCACATCCACTTCGGCGCGCAGGGCTTTCATGGCTTCTTTGTGGCGCACGCCAAAGCGGTGTTCTTCGTCAATGATGAGCAGGCCCAGGTTTTTGAACTGGGTTTTCTCGCTCAGCAGTTTGTGGGTGCCCACCACGATGTCCACCGTGCCGTCGGCAAGGCCTTTCATGGCCGCGCTGATTTCTTTGCCGGAGCGAAAGCGGCTCATTTCGGCCACTTTCACCGGCCATTTGGCAAAGCGGTCCACCAGGGTTTGGTAGTGCTGTTCGGCCAGCAGGGTGGTGGGGGCCAAAAAGGCCACCTGTTTGCCCCCGGTGACGGCGACGAAGGCGGCGCGCAGGGCGACTTCGGTTTTGCCAAAGCCCACGTCGCCACACACCAGCCGGTCCATGGGGCGCGGGCTGATCATGTCTTGAATGACGGCATGGATGGCGGCTTTTTGGTCGGCGGTTTCTTCAAAGCCAAAGTCGTTGGCAAAGGTTTCGTAGTCTTGTGCCGCAAACCGGAAGGCGTGTCCGGTGCGGGTGGCGCGGCGGGCATAGAGGTTGAGCAGTTCGGCGGCGGCATCGCGCACCTGTTCGGCGGCTTTGCGTTTGGCTTTTTCCCACTGGCCGCTGCCTAGGCGGTGCAGCGGGGCTTCTTCGGCACTGACCCCGGTGTAGCGGCCAATTTGCTGCAACTGGCTCACCGGCACATACAGCACGGCTTGGTCGGCGTATTCCAGGTGCAGGAATTCCATCAGGGCGGGGCTGCCGTCGGGGTTTTTGTCGCCCATGTCCATTTCAATCAGGCCCCGGTAGCGGCCAATGCCGTGGGCGTTGTGGACGACGGGGTCGCCGATGTTGAGCTCGCTCAGGTCTTTGATGAGGGCTTCGACATCGCTGACCTGTTCTTGTTTTTTGCGGCGGCGGGTGGTGGGGCCAGCGGCAAACAGCTCGGTTTCGGTCACGAAGTCGATGCCTTGCGCCAGCGACGAAAAGCCGACGGCCAGGGCGGCGGTGGCGATGCCGAGTTTTTCATCGCTGGTTGCAAATTCGGCCAGCGAATCGAAGGCGGGCGGGTTGACACCGCTGCTGCGCAGGAAGTCGAGCAGGCTTTCGCGTCGGCCATCGCTCTCGGCCAGCAGCAGCACGCGCTGCGGCGTGTGGCGCAGGTGGGCTTGCAGGCGGCTCAAGGGTTCTTCGCTGCCGCGCTGGGCGGTCAGGTCGGGCAGGGTTTGTGCAAAGGCGTTGTCAGCCACGTCGGCCAGGCCGGGGCGCAAGGCCAGTTGGGCATGGGCACGGGCTTCGGTGTAGAAGCCTTCGGCATTCAAAAACAGGCGCTCGGGCGGCAGGGCAGGGCGTTCGGGGTCGTGGCGGACGAGGCGGTAGCGGTCTTGCGTGTCTTGCCAAAAGCGCTGGAAGGCGGCTTCTAAGTCGCCATGCAGCACCACGGTGGCTTGCTGGCCCAGGTAGTCAAAGACGGTGGCGGTTTGGTCAAAAAACAGCGGCAGGTAGTACTCAATGCCGGCGGTGGCTACACCGGCCCCCATGTCTTTGTAGACGCGGCTTTTGGTGGGGTCGCCGTCGAGCAGTTCGCGCCAGCGCTGGCGGAATTTGGCCCGTGCGGCATCGTCCATGGGGAATTCGCGCCCCGGCAGCAGGCGCACTTCGGGCACCGGGTACAGGCTGCGCTGGGTGTCGGGGTCGAAGGTGCGGATGCTGTCGATTTCGTCATCGAACAAATCCACCCGGTAGGGCACCAGGCTGCCCATGGGGAAGAGGTCGATGAGGCTGCCGCGCACCGCATATTCGCCGGGGCTGACCACTTGGGTGACGTGCTGGTAGCCCGCCAGCGTGAGCTGGCCTTTGAAGCGGGCTTCGTTGAGCTTTTGCCGGACTTTGAAGTGAAAGGTGTAGGCGGCCAAAAAGGCGGGCGGGGCCAGCCGGTACAGCGCGGTGGTGGCGGGCACCAGCACCACGTCGGCACCGGTGTCTTTGTCATGCTGCTGGATGCGCCAGAGCGTGGCCAAGCGCTCAGAAATCAGGTCTTGGTGCGGCGAAAAGCTGTCGTAGGGCAGGGTTTCCCAGTCGGGGAACAGGGCGCAGCGCAGGCTGGGGGCAAAAAACACCAACTCGTCCATCAGGCGCTGGGCATCGCTGGCATCGGCGGTGACGATGGCGCACAGCCGCCCGGCAGCTTTGTCGCGCAGGGCCAGCTGGGCCAGCAGCATGGCATCGGCAGAACCACAGGGGCGGGGCAGGCTGAAGCGCTTGCCGGGGTTGAGTGAGGGCAGGTTCATGAAGACGAATGAAAACGGGCGTGCCGTGGTGGGACGCAGGCAACACAAACACCCCCGACCGGCAACGGCAGGGGGTGATGCCGCTGGATTTTAGAATGCGCCCCTGTTGCGCAGCACCCGCTGTGCCCATTGCTGACTGAACCCCATGCCCGCTACACCACCACCCCGTTGCCATGTCGTCATGCCCTGTGCGGGCACGGGTTCGCGGGCGGGCACGGTGCAGCCCAAGCAATACCAGCCGCTGCTGGGCCTGCCGCTGGTGCGGCACACCTTGGCGGCCTGGGCTGGGGTGCCGCGTCTGGTCTCGGGCACGCTGGTGGTGGCACCGGGCGATGCGGCTTGGCAGCAAGACCCGGCCTTGTCTGCGGCACTGGCCGCTGATACCCGCTGGCAGGTGCTGCCCTGTGGTGGCGCGTCGCGGGCAGAAAGTGTGTTCCAGGGTCTAGCGGCTTTGCTGGCGCAGGGCGTGGCCGCTGGCGATTGGGTGCTGGTACACGATGCTGCCCGCTGCTTGGTGACCCCCGCGCAAATCAATGCCCTGCTGGATGCCTGCTGGCACGACCCGGTGGGTGGCTTGCTGGCCCTGCCGTTGCCCGATACCCTGAAAACCCATGCCCATGGCCGGGTGCAGTCCACGGTGGACCGGGCCGATAAATGGCTGGCGCAAACGCCGCAGATGTTTCGCCTGGGGGCTCTGCATGCCGCCTTGGCGGCCACGGCAGATCAAGGGTTTGCGGGGGTGACGGATGAGGCCAGCGCCATGGAAATGGCGGGCCATGCACCGCTGCTGGTGCCGGGCAGTGCGCAAAATTTCAAAGTGACTTACCCGGAAGATTTCGCCTTGGCTGAGGCTGTTTTGAAGAGTCGATCATGAATGCTGCTGTCGTGTCGGTGCCGTTTCGGGTGGGTGAGGGCTGGGACGTGCATGCCCTGGTGCCGGGTCGCCCGCTGATCTTGGGTGGGGTGCGGGTGCCGCACAGCATGGGTTTGCTGGGCCATTCGGATGCCGATGTCTTGCTGCATGCCATCACCGATGCGCTGCTGGGCGCGGCAGCCCTGGGCGATATTGGCCGCCATTTCCCCGATACCGATGCCCGCTTCAAGGGGGCTGACTCGGCGGTGCTGCTGGCTGAGGCGGCGCGCCGCGTGCGCGAGGCGGGCTTTGAGATTGGCAATGTGGACAGCACCGTGGTGGCCCAAGCCCCCAAGCTGGCCCCATACATACCCGCCATGTGCGAACGCTTGGCGCAGGTGCTGGGTGTGGCGCTGGGGCAGGTGAATGTGAAGGCCAAAACCGCCGAAAAACTGGGGCCGGTGGGGCAGGGCCTGAGCATGGAGGCCCGTGCGGTGGTGTTGCTGGTGGCGCGCTCAGGCCACCCGCAGTTGTAAATGCGCCACCAAGCCGCCGTCGCTGGCGTTGGCCAGGGCAAAGCGCCCCCCCATGCGGGCCACGGCACGGTCCACAATCGCCAGTCCCAGACCGGTGCCGCTGGCTGAGCTGCGCGAGACATCGGCCCGGAAAAAAGGCTGTTTCACCAAGTCCAGCAGCTCCGGGGCCACGCCAGGGCCATGGTCGCGCAGGCTGATATGGACATGCCCGTCTTGCGTCTGTGCCACCACGTCAATGTGGGCCACGTCACTGCCCGCGCTTTTACCGTAGCGCTGGGCGTTTTCCAGCAAGTTGGCAAACACGCGCTGCAACTCCACCGCATCACCCAGCACCTGAATCTGCGGTGCGATATGAAGCTGCACCTGCGTGTCTGCCGTTGGCCCCAGGGCCGATACAGCCGCCTGCACCACCTGCGCCAGCGGCACCGCTTGCGCGGTTTGCGGGCCAGGGCGGGCGTAGTCCAAAAACTTGTCGATGATGGCGTTGACCTGCTCAATGTCAGCGGCCATGTGCTCGCGGGCTTGCAGATCGGCCACGCTCAGCTCAATGTCCAGCCGCAACCGCGCCAGCGGGGTGCGCAGATCGTGCGAGATGCCCGCCAGCATGAGGGTGCGGTCTTGCTCGATCTGGTTCAGGCGCTGCGCCATGCGGTTGAAGCCCATGTTGACTTCCCGAATCTCCTGCGTCGGCACGGCTTCGTTGAGCTGACCGGCAGCAAAGTCGCCTTCGCGGATGCGTCCGGCGGCCCACGAGAGTTTTTTCAGGGGCTGGTTGAGCAAGCGGGCAATCAGCGCCGCACCGGCCAGCGACAACAGCGCCGCCATGGCCAGCCAGATCAACCATGTCGTACCGGCCAGCGGCCCCACGCGGGACGGGTCGGTCAGCAGCCAGTAGGCATCGCCATCAATGGTGAAGCCAATCCACAACCCCAACTGGCCATTGACCTCGCGTGCGACCACGGTGTCGCTACCCAGCCGCACCTGCAACTGCTGGCTGACGTTGCGGCTCAGGCTGTCTTGGTCGTACAGCAGGTAGACATCGGTGGGCTCGCGCAGCGCAAATTGCAGGCCCTCCACATCGGCCAGGGTTTTGATGAGCGAGACGCGGGCAATGGCATCGGCATGCACCAAGGCTGCGCGGCTGAGGTTGACCAGCGAGGCCAGTTGGCGCGCACTTTGCAGCGCACGCGGCTCGAATTCCAGGGCGCGGTAGGTCTGCATCCACGAAAAAATGGACACCACCAGCAGCAGCGAGAGCAAAAAGAACGTGCGCCAAAACAGGCTCAGCCCGCGCCGGGGCCACACATCCCAGGCCGCAGGTGGCAGCGCGGTGGCTGGCTTGACCTGCTGCGCTGGCGCTGGGGGCTCAGTGTTGTCCATCGGGCACAAACACATAGCCCACGCCCCACACCGTTTGCAGGTAGCGCGGGGCGCTGGCATCTTCTTCAATCAGCTTGCGCAGGCGCGAGACCTGCACATCCAAGCTGCGGTCAAAGGGTTCAAAGTCGCGCCCACGGGCCAGTTGGGCGAGTTTTTCACGCGACAGCGTTTGGCGCGGGTGGCGCACCAAGGCCTTGAGCATGGCAAATTCCCCCGTGGTCAGGGGCAGCTCTTGGCCGTTTTTGCGCAGTGTGCGCTGGCTCAAGTCCAGCTCAAACGGGCCAAACTTCACCACCACCAGCTCCTGCGTGGGCGCACCGGGCACTTCGGTGGGTGGGCGGCGGCGCAGCACGGCATGGATGCGGGCCAGCAACTCACGCGGGTTGAAGGGCTTGCTCAGGTAGTCGTCAGCCCCCAGCTCTAGGCCGACGATGCGGTCCACATCTTCACTTTTGGCCGTGAGCATGATGATGGGCGTGTGGTTGCCGCTGGTGCGCAGACGGCGGCATACCGACAGACCGTCCTCACCGGGCATCATCAAGTCCAGCACGATCAAATCGACCGCATCGCGCAGCAGCAGCTTGTTCAGGGCTTTGCTGTCTTCGGCCAGCACCACGTCAAAGCCTTCCTGCGTCAGGTAGCGGCGCAGCAGGTCACGGATGCGCTGGTCGTCATCGACAACCAAAATCTTGTTCAGACGCTCAGAGGTTTGCGACACGGTAGGGCTCCAGAAAGATGCCGATTGTGGCAGCGGCCCGCCCGGCACAGGCTGGGCGCGTCGGCGTTGCTGACATGCGGTTACAGATGTTGCGGCACCCTAGGCGGAACTTCAGCCCGAATTCGCCACACAATGCCCGCATGCACTTGCAATCTGTTGTCCATGAACACGGGTGCCCGCTGGGTACCCGTACAGCCCGGCCATGAAATTCAGCGGCTTGGTGCGACTGACGCTGGCCCTGGCGCTGAGCGGGCCTGTGCAGGCGCAGGCACCAGCGGTGCTGTCCACGGCCTCACCCCAGCCCCCCGCAACAGCCGATGCCTGGACCGTGCCCTGGCTGTGGGAGCCGGGCATGGAACACAGCCCCCCACTGCCCCTGCGCGATGTGCTGCGCCAGCCCTCAGCCTTGCGCGATGAAGCCCTGAAGCCGCACCGCCTCACCGAGCAAGAGCGCCAGCGCATGCGCGAACAACTGCGCAAACCCAATCCCCTCAACGAAACAGGCAAACCATGAACACCTGCCCGACCCGTGTGACCAGCACCCCCTGCACCGCTGTCCGTGTCAACAGCACGGTCAACACCGCCACCCGTCGCAGCCAGGGCAAGCGCCTGATGGCTGTGCTGCTGCTGGGCGCTGCCACGCTGGGCTGCGCACAGGCCCAAATGCTGTCGCCGCCGAGCAACGTGGTGCAGTTGTCAGCCAGTGGCTTTAAAGAAGTGCAGCAAGACTGGCTGAGCATGACGCTCAACACCACCCGCGAAGCCAGCGATGCGGTGACGCTGCAAACCCAGCTCAAACAGGCGCTGGACGCGGCGCTGGTGGTGGCCCGCGCCGCTGCACAGCCACAGCAGCTGGAGGTGCGCACGGGGCAGTTCAGCCTGTACCCGCGCTACGGCAGCAATGGCCGGCTCAGCGGCTGGCAGGGCAGCACCGAACTGGTGCTGGAGGGACGGGACTTTGCCCGCATCAGCGCCACCGCCGGGAAAATCCAGACGCTGACCCTGGGTCAGGTGGGCTTTAGCCTCTCGCGCGAGGCGCAGCAGGCCCTGGAGTCTGAGGTGCAGGCCATGGCTATGGAGCGCTTCAAGCAGCGCGCCCACGAGATTGCCAAGGGTTTTGGCTTCAATGGCTACGCCCTGCGCGAAATCAGCTTCACCTCGGCGGACCAACCCAGTGGCAGCTACCCCATGCCGCGCCTCATGGCCATGCAGGCCCGCGCCGTGGCCGATGCCCCGGTGGCCGTCGAGGCGGGCAAAAGCACGGTGAACGTGACCGTCTCCGGCTCGGTGCAGCTGCGCTGAAACGGGATCAGCTTACTGCGCCACCCAGCCGCCGTCCATGTTCCAGGCCACACCGCGCACATTCGCTGCCGCGGGCGAGCAGAAGAACACCGCCAGTTCACCCAGTTCTTCGGGCGTGGTGAACTGCATGGAGGGCTCTTTCTCGCCCAACAGCAGCTTTTTGGCCTCTTCGTTGCTGATACCCAGCGCAGCGGCCTTGGCATCGACCTGTTTTTGTACCAGCGGTGTCAGCACCCAGCCGGGGCAAATGGCGTTGCAGGTCACGCCGGTGGTGGCGTTTTCGAGGGCGGTGACCTTGGTCAAGCCCACCACGCCGTGCTTGGCTGCCACGTAGGCCGATTTTTCTGCCGAAGCCACCAGCCCGTGTACCGAGGCTACGTTGATGATGCGACCCCAGTTGGCCGCTTGCATGTCGGGCAGCGCCAGCCGGGTGGCATGAAAGGCGCTACTGAGGTTGATGGCGATGATCGCGTCCCAGCGTTCCGTGGGAAAGTTCTCAACGCGCGCGACGTGTTGAATGCCTGCGTTGTTCACCAGAATGTCCACGCGGCCAAATTCGGCGGCCGCAAACGCCATCATGGCTTCGATGTCGCCGGGTTTGCTCATGTCAGCACCGTGGTAAGCCACCCGCACACCCAGCGCCGCAATCTCGGCCTTGGGGCCTTCGGCATCGCCAAAGCCGTTGAGCACGATGTTGGCACCCTGGCGCGCCAGCGCTTTGGCAATGCCCAAGCCAATGCCGCTGGTCGATCCGGTGACGAGAGCCGTTTTGTTTGCAAGCATGAGAAGAACTCCAGTTCAATTACGATAGGTTGAGAGACACCAAAAACATTATCACGGAGCCCACGACCGGGACTGCCCCATGCTGACACCCCAACGCCACTTCATCGACCTTCACGCCCCAGCTGCCGCGCACGGCTCAACCCGCCGCATGGCTTACCAAGACTGGCCCGCGCAACCGGGTACCGACCCGCGCCGGGTGGTGGTCTGTGTGCACGGCCTGACCCGTCAGGCCCGCGACTTCGATGCACTGGCGCAGGTGTTGCAAGCCCAGGCCCGCGTGCTGGCGGTGGACGTGGCCGGGCGCGGCGACAGCGACTGGCTGGCCGACCCCATGGGCTACCAAGTGCCCACGTACGCCGCCGATCTGGCCGTCTTGCTGCAACACATTCGCCGCCAACAACCCGATGCCCTGATCGACTGGGTGGGCACCAGCATGGGCGGGCTCATTGGCATGGCCCTGGCTGCCCAGCCCGAGAGCGGACTGCGCCGACTGGTGCTCAACGATGTCGGCCCCGTCATCCAGTGGGAGGCCTTGCAGCGCATTGGCAGCTACGTAGGCCGCGACCCGGTGTTTGACACCGAGCAGCAAGCGGTGGACTACTTGGCCTCTATCCTGACCGGTTTTGGCCCTCACACCCCGGCGCAATGGTGGGCCTTGTCACGTCCCATGCTGCGCCCGCGGGGTGCCCGCTGGGGCCTGCATTACGACCCGGCCATTGCCACCCCTTTCAAAGTCTTGCTCGACATGCAAGACCAAGCCGCCGCCCGCGAGGCTCTGCGCCAGGGTGAGGCCATCTGGTGGCGTGTGTACGATGCCATCACGGCCCCCACCCTGTTGTTGCGTGGGGCCGACTCCGACCTGCTGACCCGCGACACCGCACAGGCCATGACCCAGCGCGGCCCACGGGCGCAGTGCCTGGAATTTGCGCACATTGGTCACGCCCCCACCCTGGTGGCCGACGACCAAACCGCTGCCGTGGCGGCCTTTTTGGCTGCCGCCTGAGCCACCCCGCACCCAACACCCCCATGAAACGTGCCGAAGCCAGCCCACTGACTGAAACCGCGCCGCCACCGGGCAGCGCCGCACCGTCGCCCTCGGCCATTGTGGTCGCCACCGCCGACAGCCTACGAGCCCCCGGTCAGGCCGCCACCCAGGCCCTGAGTCGGGCGCGCGCATTTGCCGAGCCGCTGCTGACCGCCGAAACCCTGGATACCGGCGAAAACTGCTGGACGCATGCCGAAGGCGTTGCCGCCATTCTGAAAGACATTGGTGGCTCCGAAGACATGCAGGCTGTGGCCTATTTGGTCTATGCCTTGCCGTACCTGAACCGGCCCCAAGAGGTGATTGCCAAAGCCTTTGGCGAACACTTTGCGGCGCTGGCCTTAGAGACGACCAAGCTGGTGCAGTTGCAGCGCCAGACCCGCCTGAAAGCAGCCCAAGCACAAGCCAAAAAGGAAGAAGAGCGCCAAGCCGCCCAAGAACAGGCCCTGCCTGTGCCGTCGCCAGGCAAAGCACCGGTGTCTGAACTGGCGGCCAGCCAGACCGAAAACGTGCGCAAGATGCTGCTGGCGTTTTCACGCGACATGCGGGTGGTCATGCTGCGCCTGGCTTCGCGCTTGCAGACGCTGCGTCACTTTGCCGCTACCAAGGTCGATCCTGGCGAGTCGCTGGCCAGTGAGTCGCTGCATGTGTTTGCCCCGCTGGCCAACCGGCTGGGCATCTGGCAGATCAAGTGGGAAATGGAAGACTTGGCTTTCCGATTTCTTGATCCGCAGACCTACAAGCAGGTGGCACGTTTGCTTGACGAGAAGCGGGCCGAGCGCGAAACGCACATTGAACAGGTGCGCCAGCAGCTCGAACACGACCTGTTGCGCCAGGGCGTGTCGGCCTCGGTGCAGGGCCGTCCCAAGCACATTTACAGCATCGTCAAAAAAATGCGCGGTAAGTCGCTGCACTTTGACCGTGTCTTCGACATTCGCGCCCTGCGGGTGGTGGTGCCGCAGCTTGACGATTGCTACACCGTGCTGGCCTGGGTGCATGCCCACTTCGCGCCGCTGCCCGAAGAGTTTGACGACTACATCGCCAAACCCAAGGCCAACGGCTACCAGTCGCTGCACACCGTGGTGCGCGACACGCAGGGGCGGGCCTTTGAAATCCAAATCCGCAGCCAGGCCATGCACGACCATGCCGAGCACGGTGTGGCGGCGCACTGGGCCTACAAAGAGGCGGGCACCAAAGGCTATGCGGGCGTGTCGGCCAGCTCTGAGTACGATGCCAAAATTGCCGTCTTGCGCCAGCTCTTGGCCTGGGAGCGCGACCTCAGCGGCACCACCGAGGGCCTGTTTGACGACCGCATTTACGTGCTCACACCCGATGCGGCCATTGTGGAGCTGCCCCGTGGAGCCACCCCAGTGGACTTTGCCTATACCGTACACACCAGTCTGGGCCACCGCTGCCGGGGTGCGCGGGTTGATGGCACCATGGTGGCACTCAACACCGCGCTGCAAAGCGGTCAGACCGTCGAAATCAGCACCGCCAAAGAGGGCGGCCCGTCGCGCGACTGGCTCAACCCGGAGCTGGGTTACTTGGTCAGCCACCGGGCCAAGAGCAAGGTGCGCGCTTGGTTCAATGCGCAAGCCCTCGAAGAAACGGTGGCACGCGGGCGCGAGGCCGTTGAAAAATTGCTGCAACGCGAAGGCAAAACCGCCCTCAAGCTGGACGATTTGGCCCAGACCATGGGCTTGTCATCGGCCCAGCAGTTGTTTGAGCAGGTGGGCAAAGACGAGTTGTCGGTCCGCACCATCGAAGCCTTGTGGCGACCGACCGAGCCGCCAGTTGCGCCGCAGGATCGTGTGCCTTGGCTGAAAAAACCGCGTCGCCCCACCAGCCGCGAGCCAGGCCGGGTGCTGGTGGTGGGGGTCGATTCGCTCATGACCCAGCTGGCCAAGTGCTGCAAACCTGCGCCGCCAGACGACATCCGGGGCTTTGTCACACGCGGCAAGGGCGTGAGTGTGCACCGGGCCGATTGCACCGACTTCAACCACCTGCGCAAGAAAAGCCCCGACCGGGTCATTGACGTGCAATGGGCTCCCGCTGCCAGCGCCACCCGCGACCCCGATGCCTGCTACCCGGTGGACGTGGCGGTGGAAGCGGCAGACCGCCAAGGCTTGCTGCGCGATATTTCAGAGGTGTTTGCGCGCGAAAAAATCAATGTCATTGGCGTACAGACCCAGACAGTCAAGAACGTGGCCTGGATGACGTTCACCATCGAAGTGGGCGATGCGCGTCAAGTGGCACGTGCCATGTCGGTGGTGGGCGATGTGGCTGGTGTGCGGGTGGTGCGTCGCAAGTAGGCCCAGGCTTCGGGCTATAATTTGCGGCTTTGCGCCTGCGCCCAATTGCAAACCATGCAACCGGTTCTGGCGTTCGACCCCTACCGCTTTCAGGAGCCCACCATGGCCGTTCAGCAAAACAAAAAGTCCCCTTCCAAGCGCGGCATGCACCGCTCGCACAACGCATTGACCGTGCCGGGCATTGCCGTTGAAACCAACACCGGTGAAGTGCATCTGCGCCACCACATCAGCCCCAACGGTTTTTACCGTGGTCGTCAGGTGCTGAAAAACAAGGCAGAAGCCTGATTTCTACACGGTCTGAAGGTCGTTTTGGCAGCAGCATTTCTGTGTTGTACCTGACGATCCCAGCCCAGGCCCGCATGGTTCATGCGGGCTTTTTTCATGATTGTGGTGTCTTGAGCACCTGCACCGAGATGTTGTCATGATCACCCTCGCAGTGGATTGCATGGGCGGCGATGTGGGGCCAGCGGTCACCTTGCCGGCCTGCGAAGCCTTTCTGGTCAGTCACCCGACGGCACAGCTGCTGCTGGTGGGTTTGCCCGACCTGCTGGCTGCTGCCCCCCGGCTGGCTGCTCACCCACGCTGCCAGCTGGTGATTGCCAGCGAAGTGGTGGCTATGGACGACCCGCTGGATGTGGCCTTGCGGCGCAAGAAGGATTCGTCCATGCGGGTGGCCATTACCCAAGTCAAAGACGGCGCAGCACAAGCCGTGGTGTCGGCTGGCAACACCGGGGCTTTGATGGCGATTGCCCGTTATGTGCTCAAAACCCTGGACGGTATTGACCGCCCTGCCATTGCGTCCCAGCTGCCCAACGCCAAGGGTGGAGCCACCACGGTGCTCGACCTCGGGGCCAATGTGGACTGTTCAGCAGAGCACCTGTTCCAGTTCGCCGTCATGGGCTCAGCCTTGGTGAGTGCGGCAACCGGGCGGCCCTCGCCGTCGGTGGGTTTGCTCAATGTGGGCGAAGAGATCATCAAAGGCAGCGAAGTCATCAAAGAGACCGGCATTTTGCTGCGCAATGCCTCCAACGGCGGTCAATTGAACTTTGTTGGCAACATTGAGGGCAACGACCTGTTCAAAGGTACGGTAGATATCGTGGTGTGTGACGGTTTCGTCGGCAACGTCACCATCAAAGCCATTGAAGGTTTGGCGAGTCTGTTTGGTAACTTCATCCGCGAAGAGTTTTCGCGCAACATGTTCACCAAATTTGCAGCTATCGTGGCTTATCCGGTGTTAAGTGCGTTCAAAAAGCGGGTTGATCACCGTCGTTACAACGGTGCAGCGCTGCTGGGTCTGCGTGGCTTGGTGTTCAAGAGCCACGGTTCTGCCGATGCGTTTGCCTTCGAGCAGGCCTTGTGCCGGGCTTATGATGCGGCCCATAACGGTTTGCTGGACAACGTCAAACAGCGCATTGCTTTGGCTGCCCCGCTGATGGCCGGATTGGCCTCCGGTGCGTTCAAGGCCCTCTGATTTCCTCATTCTTTCTCCGCATGACACGCTACGCCCGCATCTCTGGCACCGGCAGTTGCCTGCCCGCCCAGCGTCTGACCAACGCTGACTTGGTCAACCAGTTGGCCCAGCGTGGCATTGAGACCAGCGACGACTGGATTGTGGAGCGCACCGGCATTCGAGCCCGCCACTTCGTGACGGACGGCGTGTTTGCCAGTGACCTCGCAGAACAGGCCTGCCGTCAGGCCATCGCTGCATCCGGCGTGGCACCGCAGGCCATTGACCTCATCATCGTCGCCACGTCCACGCCCGACATGGTGTTTCCATCCACCGCATCCATCTTGCAGCGCAAGCTCGGGTTGGCTGGTTGCCCGGTGTTTGACGTGCAGGCGGTGTGCAGCGGCTTTGTTTATGCCCTGACGGTGGCCAATGCCATGATCCAGTCGGGCAATGCCCACTGTGCGCTGGTGGTGGGTGCCGAGGTGTTCAGCCGGATTTTGGATTTCAACGACCGTACCACCTGTGTGCTGTTTGGTGACGGGGCAGGTGCTGTGGTGTTGCAGGCCTCTGACACGCCCGGCATTTTGGCTACCGACATCCATGCAGATGGTCAGCACACCGACATCCTGTGCGTACCCGGTCACGTCAGTGGCGGGCAGGTGCTGGGCGATCCCTTGCTCAAGATGGACGGCCAAGCGGTCTTTCGGCTCGCGGTGGGTGTTCTTGAAGACACCGCACGTGCCAGTTTGGCCAAGGCGGGCAAGACAGCCGCTGACATTGATTGGCTCATTCCGCACCAAGCCAACATCCGCATCATGCAAAGCACCGCCCGAAAACTGAAGCTGCCCATGAGCAAGGTGGTGGTGACGGTCGATCAGCATGGCAACACCTCGGCGGCATCTATTCCGCTGGCCTTGGATCATGCTGTGCGTGCCGGACAGATTCAAAAAGGCGACACCCTGATGCTCGAAGGGGTGGGCGGCGGCTTCACCTGGGGCTCTGTCTTGCTGGACTTTTGACTCAGCGCCTTGCTGCATACCCAGTCTCCATCCGTTCCGTTATCCGTTTTTCAACGCTGAATACCGATCATGAAGAGTTTTGCTTTTGTTTTTCCCGGTCAGGGTTCGCAGTCGGTGGGCATGCTCGATGCTTGGGGCGATCATCCTGCGGTGATCGAGACCGTGCAGGAAGCTTCTGATGCCCTGAATGAAGACATCGGGCAGCTCATCAAAAACGGCCCGAAAGAGGTACTGGCCCTGACCACCAACACCCAGCCGGTGATGCTGGTGGCCGGTGTTGCTGCCTGGCGTGTTTGGCGTGCCGAAGGCGGTGCTTTGCCCAGCGTGGTGGCCGGGCATTCGCTGGGTGAGTATTCGGCCCTGGTGGCCGCTGGGGTGCTAACCCTCAGCCAAGCGGCTCCGCTGGTGCGTTTTCGTGCGGCGGCCATGCAGGAAGCGGTGCCTGTGGGTGCCGGTGCCATGGCGGCCATTTTGGGCATGGAGGCCGACCGCGTCGTGGTCGGTTGTGCCCATGCGCAGGCCAGTTTTGGCCCAGACAGCGCCGAAGTGGTCGAGGCTGTGAACTTCAACGACCCTGCGCAAACCGTGATTGCGGGCAGCAAAGCCGCCGTTGAAAAAGCCTGTGAGGTGCTCAAGGCCAGTGGAGCCAAGCGTGCCCTGCCACTGCCGGTGTCGGCACCTTTCCATTCGCGGCTGATGAAGCCTGCCGCAGACCGGTTGCAAACAAAACTGGCCGAAACAACCCTGGCCGCGCCGCAAATTCCCGTCATCAACAACATTGACGTGAGCATCCAGACCGATGCGCAAGCCATTCGCGAGGCGCTGGTGCGTCAGGCTTACGGGCCGGTGCGCTGGGTGGAGTGTGTGCGTGCCATCCAAGCTCGGGGCGTAACCACCGTGGTGGAGTGCGGCCCCGGCAAGGTACTTGCGGGGCTGGTCAAGCGCATCGACCCCAGTTTGACCGGTGTGGCGCTGTACGACCCGGCTAGCCTGGCTGATGCGCGGGCCCTGTTGGCCTGAGTGGCACTTTGCTATTGAATGACATTGCATGGCCTTGGAGAAAACCATGTCTGACACTGTGACAACATTTGCAGGCCAAGTGGCCTTGGTGACAGGGGCCTCGCGCGGTATTGGTGCGGCCATTGCCCAGGAACTGGTGGCTCGTGGCTTGGTGGTGGTGGGTACGGCCACCACCGACGAGGGTGCTGCACGCATCGGTGCCACGCTGGCCGCACTGCCCGGTGCCGCAGCGGGCTGCCGGGGTGCGCGGCTGGATGTGAACGATGCCCAAGCCGCCGAAGCCCTGATGACCGAGATCGTCAAGACCCACGGGGGCTTGCATGTGCTGGTGAACAACGCCGGCATTACCCGCGACACCCTGGCCATGCGCATGAAAGATGACGACTGGGATGCCGTGCTGGACACCAACTTGAAGGCCGTGTTCCGCATGAGCCGTGCGGCCATTCGGCCCATGATGAAGCAGCGCTATGGCCGCATCATCAGCATCACCAGCGTGGTGGGTGCGTCCGGCAACCCAGGTCAGGCCAACTATGCCGCAGCCAAGGCTGGTGTGGCGGGCATGACCCGTGCCCTAGCGCGAGAGCTCGGCAGTAGGAACATCACCGTCAACTGCGTGGCCCCCGGCTTTATTGCCACCGATATGACTGCTGCGCTGCCCGAAGCACAGCACCAAGCGTTGCTGACCCAGATTCCGCTGGGGCACTTGGGCACACCGGCGGACATTGCCCACGCAGTGGCCTACCTTGCCAGCCCGCAGGCGGGCTATGTGTCCGGGCAAGAGTTGCATGTCAACGGTGGCATGTTCATGGCCTGAAGGGCTTTTCTGAGCCGCCGTCCCCGCCACACTTGATAGCCCCACCAACCGATCAACGCCGACCCAGTCGTCCGGCGAGCCTGTCAGGGATGCCTCTCTGGCTTGGCTAAAATGACGATTTGTATTTCAACCACCCTCAGAGGGACTTATGAGCGATATCGAAGCACGTGTTAAGAAAATCATTGCCGAGCAACTCGGCGTGGCAGAAGATCAGGTCACCAAAGAAAAAGCCTTCGTGGCCGATCTGGGTGCCGATTCGCTGGACACGGTTGAACTGGTGATGGCTCTGGAAGACGAATTCGGTATCGAAATTCCGGACGAAGACGCTGAAAAAATCACCACTGTGCAAAACGCCATCGACTACGCGATGGCCAACCAGAAGGCTTAAGCCATCCATGGGCCAACGCAGGGCCTGCCCACCGGTGTATTTGCATATCCGGGCACGGTGCAGCCCTGCATGACACGCCATTTTCGGCGTGGAGGACATCAATGAGCCGTCGTCGCGTTGTCGTGACCGGCCTGGGTTGTATCAGTCCCGTGGGTAACACGGTCTCTGAGGCCTGGGCACAGATTCTTGCTGGCAAGTCTGGCATTGGTCCCATCACCAAGTTCGATGCGTCGAGCTTTTCCTGCAAGATTGCAGGTGAGGTGAAAGGGTTTGACCTGGAGTCGTACATCTCCGCCAAAGAAGCGCGGACGATGGACACCTTCATTCATTACGGAATCGCCGCAGCCCATCAGGCCGTGGTGGACGCGGGTTTGCCAGTGGGCGAAGCCCTCAGCGAGGAAGCCGCTACCCGTGTGGGTTGCATCATCGGTTCGGGCATTGGTGGCCTGCCGCTGATTGAAAACACCCATATCGAGTATGCGAGCCGTGGCCCGCGCCGCATCTCGCCCTTCTTTGTGCCTGCTTCGATCATCAACATGATTTCCGGTCATGTGTCGATGCGTTTTGGCTTCAAGGGGCCGAATATGGCGGTGGTGACGGCCTGTACCACTGGGCTGCACTGCATTGGCGAAGCCGCACGCAAGATCGAGTACGGCGATGCCGATGTCGTCGTCGCGGGTGGTTCAGAAGCTACGGTGTCGCCGCTGGGGGTGGGGGGCTTTGCATCCATGCGCGCCTTATCCACCCGCAACGACGACCCCGCAACGGCATCACGTCCCTGGGACAAAGACCGCGACGGTTTTGTGCTGGGCGAGGGTGCAGGTGTCATGGTCTTGGAGGAGTACGAGCATGCCAAGGCCAGGGGTGCGCGCATCTATGCCGAACTCACGGGTTACGGCATGAGTGCCGATGCCGGTCACATGACCGCGCCCAACATGGACGGCCCACGCCGCGCCATGGTCAATGCCTTGCGCAACGCTGGGGTGAATGCCGACGAAGTGCATTACCTGAATGCGCACGGCACATCGACCCCGCTGGGTGATGTGAACGAGACCAACGCCATCAAGGCTGCCTTGGGTGATCACGCACGCAAGCTGGTGGTGAACTCCACCAAGTCCATGACGGGGCACCTGTTGGGTGGCGCGGGGGGCATTGAGAGCGTCTTCACCGTGCTGGCCCTGCACCACCAGGTCAGCCCGCCGACCATCAACATCTTCAACCAAGACCCTGAGTGCGACTTGGATTACTGCGCTAATACCGCGCGTGATATGAAAATTGATGTGGCCCTAAAGAATAACTTTGGTTTTGGCGGCACCAACGGCAGTTTGGTGTTCCGTCGTGTGTGACGTAGCGGTCTGATGCACTGACGCAGCAAGCGACGACAACCCTGAAAGCAGCCCATGCGCAAGGCTCCATCGGTCATTTACCCGGTGGGGCCTTGTGCGTTTTACGCGGGCAGCTTGCTGGTGCTCGGGCTGCTCAGTCTGGCCGTGCTGGTCTGGTGGTGGGGTCAGGGTGACACGGGTGTGCAGAGCTTGCTGCCCGGTTTGGGCTGGCTGGCTTGGGCTGTTTTGGCTTGGCGCAGCTGGGTGCATGCGCCGGTGGGGCACTTGCAGTGGGATGCGCAGCACACTGACCAGCCCGGTGAGTGGCGCTGGCATCGCCAGCAAGGACAGTCCGATTTCGGTGCCGGTATGCCCATGCCCTGGGTGCAGGTGGTGTTTGATGGGCAAAGTCTGCTCTTGCTGCGCCTGCGCAACCCCGACGGAGCTTGGTTGTGGTTGTGGCTGGAGCGTCACCGGGATCCGGCACGATGGATGGATCTGCGTCGTGCCTTACGGCAGCCTTAGGGCAGGGAGGCCGCGCCAGAAAAAGACGGGGCGCTGGGGTATATTTGCCCGCGAATGACACCCGAAGCCCACACAGCCCCCCCACCGCCTGACAGTGACACCTTGCTGGTTCAAAAAACCTTGGCGGGTGACACGCGCGCATTCGACCTGCTGGTCTTGAAGTACCAGCGCCGGGTTGAGCGCCTGATTGGACGCATGGTCAGAGACAGTGACCTCGTACAGGACATTGCCCAGGAGACCTTCATCCGCGCCTACCGGGCCTTGGCACAGTTCCGGGGCGATGCGCAGTTCTACACCTGGCTCTACCGCATTGCAGTCAATACCGCCAAAAAGCAACTGATGGAGATGAAGCGCGACCCCCTCATCTTTCAGTCGCAACTTAAATCGGACAGCGACGATGAAACTTCCTCACCCGAACCTGAACTAATGGGCGGTGTGGCCGATGCTGAAACCCCCGACGCGGTGCTGGCCAGCAAGGAAATAGCCCAGGCGGTCAATGCCGTGATGGATGCGCTGCCCGAAGAGTTGCGCATGGCCATCATTTTGCGAGAAGTGGAAGGCTTGAGTTATGAAGCCATTGCCGAGGCGCTGGATTGTCCGATTGGCACGGTGCGCTCCCGGATTTTCCGGGCGCGCGAAGCCATTTCTAACCGCATCAAGCCCATGCTGGAACACCAGTCGGGCAAGCGGTGGTGAGCTGCACGGTGTGCCGCAACAAGCCCTGCACCCTGTTCGCTGATCTCACTGTAAGCGCATTTTGGAGTCCAACATGAACGCCGTCCCCTCAGACGAACCGAACCCGCCAGCCAGCCCTAACGCACAGTCCCTGCATACCGCCGCGCCATTCATCCAGCCGTCCGTTCCTGCGGATGATGGTGTCTCTGCTTGGCTCGATGGCGAGGCCGATGATGTTCAGTGGGCCGCGCTGTGGACTGAGTCAGCCCGGCAGGACACGCTGGCCACTTGGCACCGCTACCACGTCATTGGCGATGTGCTGCGTGCCAGTGCGCCTGCGTTGGGTCAGCAGGCACCGCAAGATTTTCTCGCCGCTGTTCGTGCAGGCCTGCCCGCGCATCCCCCCTTGCAAGTGGTGCAGCCTGAGGCCACCAGCGTCGCATCCTCCGCCCCAGCGTTGGCCGTACCACGGCCCGATGCGGCCAACGATGCCGTGTTTCGCTGGAAGTGGGTAGCGGGCGTGGCCTCGCTGAGCGCGGTGCTGGCGGTGGCTTGGTCGGTGTTGGGCACCGCAGCGCCCGAAGCCGTGGGCAACAACCTGCCCGCTGGGCAGTGGGCGGTGCAAAACCCTAGCCCGGTTGAACCGGGTGCCACCACGATACTGGTGAACGATCCGCAGGGCTTGGTCATGCGTGACTTGCAACTGGAGCGCCTGATGGCCGAGCACCGCCAGTACGGTGCAGTTTCGGCCCTGCAAGTGCCTGCGGGTTTTGTGCGCAATGCCACTTACGATGTTTCTGGACGCTGAGAAGCCATGCGCCTTGCTGATTCCCGGTCTTTCTTTGTGATCTGTCCCGTGGCTTGGGCTGTGGGCCTGCGGCAGCGACCCTTCTGGCGTGCGTTCTGGGTCTGTGTGCTGGGTTGTGGTCTGATGGGCACGCTACAGGCCCAGTCCTTGCCCAGCCCCACCGTGGCGACACCGACGCGCAGCGTCCACGAGTGGCTCATGCGCATGCACGAGGCATCGCGCCAGCGGGCCTATACCGGCACCATGGTGGTATCGGCTGGTGCGACCATGTCCACGTCACGCGTGGCGCATGTGTGTGATGGCACGCAGCAGATGGAGCAGATCGAGAACCTGACCGGCGCACCGCAGATCACCCTGCGCCGCAACGACGAGGTGATGACGCTCAACCCCGAAAGCCGCACAGCCCGCCTAGAAAAACGCACCACCCTGGGCCAGTTTCCAGAATTGTTGCGCACGTCGGGCAGCCATTTGGCTGATTGGTATGCCGCTGTCGAACGTTCGCCGGAGCGGGTGGCAGGACACTGGGCCGATGTGGTGGATATTCAGCCTAAAGACGCTTGGCGTTTTGGTTTTCGCATCTGGGCTGAAAAACAGACCGGTCTGGTGCTGAAAATGCAAACCCTGGGTGAGCAGGGTGCGGTGCTGGAGCAGATCGCCTTTACCGAGCTGCAACTCGATGCCCCCGTCAGCATGGGCAAGCTGGTACGCCTGATGAAAGACACACGGGGCTACGAGGTGCAGCGCGTCACCCTCAGAAAGACAACGCCCGAGGCCGAGGGCTGGCGGCTCAAAGAGGGCGTACCCGGTTTTGTCGCGGTCAGCTGCCACGTCCGCGAAACCAGCAGCAATGCCCCTGGTGAAGGTGCAAGCATGGGTGCCGCGCCGATGCAATGGGTGTTTTCAGACGGGCTGGCCTCGGTGTCGCTGTTTGTCGAGCCTTTTGACGCGCAGCGCCATACCCAAGAAAAAACCCTCGCCACGGGTGCAACGCATTCCCTGACCCGTCGCGTGGGCGGGTACTGGCTGACGGTGTTGGGCGAAGTGCCTGCGCCGACATTGCGCCGCTTTGCCTCTGCGCTGGAGCGTGGGCGCTGAGCGTCCTGCTGCCGGGCTTTGTCCTATGGTTTTGTTTTATGCGTTTGTTGTTTGAGGCTTCATCATGAAATTGGCTTTCTTGCATCGAAAACCACTGGTCGCCGCTGTTGCGGCGGCACTGGTGACGGCGGGTGGCGCGCTGGCGCTCTCGTCACACCCCAGCCTGTGGGCGCAGGCACCTGCCACCACCGCACCACCGACCCAAGTTGCTGCCCTGGCTTCGGCACCTGCACCGGCCAGTGTGCGGGGTTTGCCGGATTTCACCGACTTGGTCGAGCTGGTTGGCCCGTCGGTGGTGAACATCCGTACCTTGGAGCGTGCATCACCCAGCACGCGTGGTGGCGGTGAAGATGAGCAGATGCAGGAGTTTTTCCGGCGTTTTGGTATTCCATTACCCCCTGGCGCGGTACCCAGAGGCCCGCGACAAGACCGTGGCCCTTCCGAGGAAGCGCAGCCGCGCGGCGTGGGCTCAGGCTTTGTGCTCAGCAGCGATGGCTTCATCATGACCAACGCGCATGTGGTGGACGGTGCTGATGAACTCATCGTTACCCTGCCCGACAAGCGCGAGTTCAAGGCCACGGTGGTCGGGGCCGACCGCCGCACCGATGTGGCGGTGGTCAAGGTGGAGGCCACGGGCTTGCGTGCCGTGAAAATTGGCGATGTCAACCGGCTGCGCGTGGGCGAGTGGGTCATGGCCATTGGCTCGCCGTTTGGCCTAGAGAACACCGTGACGGCGGGCATTGTCAGTGCCAAGCAGCGCGATACCGGCGACTTTTTGCCGTTCATTCAGACCGATGTGGCCATCAACCCCGGTAACTCGGGCGGGCCGCTGATCAACATGCGCGGTGAAGTGGTGGGCATCAACAGCCAGATTTACTCGCGCTCGGGTGGTTTTCAGGGCATTTCGTTTGCCATTCCGATTGACGAGGCGGTACGGGTGTCTGACCAGTTGCGCGCGCATGGCCGGGTCACGCGGGGGCGTATTGGGGTGCAGATCGATCAGGTCAACAAAGAAGTGGCCGAGGCCCTGGGCCTGGGTCAACCCAAAGGGGCGCTGGTGCGTGGTGTCGAGCCCAACTCGCCGGCCGCCAAGGCAGGTGTGGAGCCCGGTGACATCATCCTGAAGTTTGATGGTCGTGAGGTGGAGAAGTCCAGCGACCTGCCGCGCATTGTGGGCAGCACCAAGCCCGGCAAGACGAGCGCCATCACAGTGCTGCGCCGGGGTAGCCAGCGCGATCTGTCGGTGGTGGTGGCCGAACTGGAGCCCGAAAAACCCCAAGCCCGTGCCGCAGCCCCCGAAACACCCAAACCCCAGACGGCCACGGCGGCCAAAGCGCTGGGCTTGGTGGTGGCTGATCTGACCGCAGCGCAGCAAAAAGAACTGGCGCTCAAGGGGGTGCTGGTTCAAGGCGCTGAAGGGGCCGCCGCGCGTGCCGGTCTGCGCGAAGGTGATGTGATTCTGGCCGTGGCCAACACCGAAACCCCAACCGTCAAAGCGCTGGAGTCGGTGCTGTCGCAACTGGACAAGACGCGCCCGGTGCATGTGCTGTTGCGCCGTGATGAATGGGTGCAGTACGCCGTGATCCGTCCGGGGCGTTGAGTGGGCGCATGCCCACCAGCCCAAAGGCGATACGCTGGGCCTGAGTTCGATAGAATCAGGCCCATTTTGCTTGCTGCGGCACCTGGGCTGATTCGGGCATTGCACATGCTGCTTTTTCTGGCGCGTCTGGTTTTGGCGCGCTTTTTTGTGTCTTGCAAACCGTTACCAGGGGCTTGTACGCTCCGTGTTTGAGTTGGTTTTTTGATGAATCACATCCGCAATTTTTCGATCATCGCGCACATCGATCACGGCAAATCCACGCTGGCCGACCGCATCATTTCCCGCTGTGGGGGCTTGTCTGACCGGGAGATGAGCGAGCAGGTGCTCGACTCCATGGACATTGAAAAGGAGCGTGGCATCACCATCAAGGCGCAGACGGCAGCCCTGAAATACACCGCCCGCGATGGTCAGGTGTACAACCTGAACCTGATTGATACGCCCGGCCATGTGGACTTTTCTTATGAAGTCAGCCGTTCACTGTCGGCCTGCGAAGGCGCGCTGCTGGTGGTCGATGCCAGCCAAGGCGTGGAAGCGCAGACGGTGGCCAACTGCTACACCGCGCTCGACTTGGGCGTGGAAGTGGTGCCGGTGCTCAACAAAATGGATCTGCCCAATGCCGACCCCGAGAATGCCAAGGTCGAGATTGAGGATGTGATCGGCATTGATGCCACCGATGCCATTCCCTGTTCGGCCAAAACCGGCATGGGTGTCGAAGAGATTTTGGAAGCGGTGGTCGCTCGCATTCCACCCCCCAAAGGCAACCCCGACGCACCGCTGCGCGCCATGATTGTGGACAGCTGGTACGACGCTTATGTCGGCGTGGTGATGCTGGTGCGGGTGGTGGATGGCCGTTTGCTCAAGGGCGAGCGCATCAAGATGATGGCCACCGACATGGCCTACAACGCTGACAACTTGGGCGTGTTCACCCCTAACAACGAACCCCGCGAAGTTTTGAATGCGGGCGAGGTGGGTTACATCATTGCCGGCATCAAAGAATTGCAGGCCGCCAAGGTGGGCGACACCATCACCCTAGAGAAAAAGCTGCCCAACAACCTCGGCCCCGCCAGCGAGCCGCTGCCGGGCTTCAAGGAAGTGAAACCGCAGGTGTTTGCCGGTCTGTACCCGACTGAGGCGAACCAGTACGACAGCCTGCGCGATGCCCTGGAAAAGCTCAAGCTCAACGATGCTGCCCTGATGTACGAGCCCGAGGTGTCGCAAGCGCTGGGCTTTGGTTTCCGCTGCGGTTTCTTGGGGCTGCTGCACATGGAAATCGTGCAGGAGCGGCTGGAGCGCGAATTTGACCAAGACCTGATCACCACCGCCCCCAGCGTGGTGTACCAAGTGGTCAAGCCCGGTGGCGAAGTCATCATGGTGGAAAACCCCTCCAAAATGCCCGACCAGGGGCGGCTGGAAGAAATCCGTGAGCCCATCGTGACGGTGCATCTGTACATGCCGCAAGAGTATGTGGGCGCGGTCATGACGCTGGCCAACCAGAAGCGCGGCATGCAGCTCAACATGGCCTACCACGGCAAGCAAGTCATGCTGACCTATGACATGCCGCTGGGCGAAATCGTGCTGGACTTCTTTGACAAGCTCAAATCGGTGAGCCGGGGTTATGCCTCGATGGACTACGAATTCAAGGAATACCGGCCCGCCGATGTGGTCAAGGTCGATATCTTGCTCAACGGTGACAAGGTGGACGCGCTGTCCATCATCGTGCACCGCAGCCAGTCGCAATTCCGGGGCCGCGCTGTGGCGGCCAAGATGCGCGAAATCATCAGCCGCCAGATGTTTGATGTGGCCATTCAGGCGGCCATTGGTGGCAACGTGATTGCCCGCGAGACCATCAAGGCGCTGCGTAAAAACGTGTTGGCCAAATGCTATGGCGGTGACATCACCCGCAAGCGCAAGCTGCTTGAAAAGCAGAAAGCAGGTAAAAAACGTATGAAACAGATTGGCTCGGTGGAGGTGCCTCAAGAGGCTTTTCTCGCCATTTTGCAGGTGCAAGACTGATGTTTGCCTACATGAATACCGTCACGGCGCTGGTGCTGGCTGCATTGGGAGCCTATGGGGCAGCGTGGTACTTTGGCGTGGTGGAGAGCAGTTTTGCTGTCTTGCTGATGCTGACCACGTTCATCACGGGCATTTACTGGGTGCTGGAGCGCTGGGTGTTTTTGCCACGCCGTCGGCAGGCCGCTGAGCAATTGATGCAGGAGCACCGCACCCGCCAAGCGGCGTTGGCCCAGCAGGGTTTTGCGCAAAACAGCGACAGCGATATCGAAACCGCCCGCCAGCGTTTGCTGATGCAGCCTTGGTGGCTGGACTGGACGGCGGGGCTGTTCCCGGTCATTTTGGCCGTGTTCGTGCTGCGCTCGTTCATTGTCGAGCCGTTCAAGATTCCCTCGGGCTCCATGATCCCGACCCTGCGCGTGGGTGACTTGATTCTGGTCAACAAATTCCACTATGGCATCCGCCTGCCGGTGTTCAATACCAAGGTGTTCAGCAACCACGAACCGCAGCGCGGTGATGTGATGGTGTTTCGCTACCCACCACAACCCAGCCTGGACTACATCAAGCGCGTGATTGGCGTGCCTGGCGATGAGGTGGCTTACCTGAACAAACAACTCACGGTCAACGGCCAAGTGGTGCCCCGCACCGAACTGCCCGAATTCTTTGACAGTGACGTGATGCGCTATTCCCGCCAGTTCCGCGAAACGCTGGGTGAGCGCACCTACAACACCCTCAACGACAACGATCGTCCGGCCTTTGTGGCCGGGGCAAGCCAGTATCCGCATCAGGATGCCTGCCGCTATTCGGTCGAAGGTGTGGTTTGCAAGGTGCCTGCCGGACACTACTTCATGATGGGTGACAACCGCGACAACTCGCTCGATTCGCGCTACTGGGGCTTTGTGCCCGATACCAACATCGTGGGCAAGGCCTTTTTTGTCTGGATGAATTTTGGCGATCTGGGGCGCATTGGTGGGTTTGAGTGACTGACCCGTACAGTCTGGGTTTTCTGAGGTGGTCGGTAGTGGCAACAACTTTTTTGAGGAGTCTGGTGCAATGACAACGAGACAGCAACAACGCGGTTTTTCGCTGCTGGGCTTCATTTTCTTTGGCGGTGTGCTGGCTTTTCTTGGGCTGGTAGGGGCTCAGGTGGTGCCCACTTACAGCGAATACATGGCTGTTCAAAAGGCGGCTAAAAAAGCCACCACGGGTACCACGGTGTCCGAGGTACGCAGTATTTTTGACAAAGCGGCACAAATTGATGACATCAAGTCCATCACGGGTCATGAACTTGAAATCGGTAAATCCGGCGATCAGGTGGTGGTTTCTTTCGCTTACAACCGCGAAATTCACCTGTTTGGCCCCGCTTACCTGACCCTGAAGTACACCGGCAGTGTCAAGTGAAAGACCGATTGAAAGATCCCGTGAAAGCGACAGGGTGTTGACACCGGATTTGTTGGCGTTGCAACAACGCCTGAACCACCGTTTTGCACAGCCGCGCTTGCTGGAGCGCGCTTTGACCCACCGCAGTTTCACAGTGGATCACAACGAACGCCTGGAATTTTTGGGCGATTCGGTGCTGAACATGGCCGTCTCAGCCCTGCTGTTTGAACAGTTGACCCAGCTCCCCGAAGGCGATTTGTCGCGGGTTCGCGCCAACTTGGTCAAGCAAGACACCCTGTTTCAACTCGCCAAGGGCCTGGGTCTGTCAGCCTGTTTGCGTTTGGGGGATGGCGAAAAACGCTCGGGCGGTCATCAGCGCCCCTCCATCTTGGCCGATGCGCTAGAGGCCATCATCGGAGCCGTGTACCTGGATGCCGGTTTTGATACCGCTGCCGCACTCGTGCGCAGGCTCTACAGCGGTGTGGCGCTGAACGCCCAAATGAGCGCGCTGGGCAAAGACCCCAAGACCGAGTTGCAAGAATGGTTGCAGGCGCGCAAGATGAAACCCCCCAGCTACCGCGTGGTGGCCATGCTGGGTGAGGCGCACAAACAGACCTTTGATGTCGAATGCGTCATCCCCGAACTCAACCGCAGCCACCGTGGGCTGGGGCCGTCACGCCGGGCGGGTGAACAGGCCGCTGCTGCGGCCCTGTTGCAGCAAATCAGCGGTACCTGATTCCTGATCCGCACCTGATCCGTTTTTTCTCCTTGTTGTCGAACCCTCTCATGCCCCAGAACACCCCCGATTCTTCGCTCCATGCTGCCACAGATGCCCAGACACCGGCACAGACCCAGGCCGATCTGGATGCCATGCTGGCGCAGGCTTTGCGCAAAACCGGGGCACAGGCACCCAGCGAAACACAGCCCGTTGTGGACGGCACACCGGACGACGCACCGGCCCCAGTCCCCGTGCCGCCCGAGGCGCAGCACTGTGGGCTGGTGGCCATTGTGGGCAAACCCAATGTGGGCAAGTCCACCCTGATCAATGCGCTGGTGGGGCAAAAGCTCAGCATCACCTCACGCAAGGCCCAAACCACGCGCCACCGCATCACCGGCTACCGCACCGAAGGCGCGCACCAGTTTGTGTTTGTCGATACGCCTGGCTTTCAGACGCGACACGGCAACGCCCTCAACCGTTCCCTGAACAAAACGGTGCTGGGCGCAGTGGCCGACATGGACTTGATCCTGTTCGTGGTCGAGGCCGGTACCTTCAACTTTGCCGATGCCAAGGTGCTCGATCTGCTACCGCGTCAGACCCCCGTGGTGTTGCTGGCCAACAAATTTGATCTGGTGCACCGCCGGGGCGACTTGGCCCCTTGGCTGCGCGCCATGCAAGAGCGGCACCCGTTTGCCGAATTCGTGCCCATGTCGGCCAAAAACCCGCGTGACATTCAGCGCCTGCTGGGCATTTGCGCCCCCTACCTGCCGCACCAACCCTGGATGCACGACCCCGAAGAACTGACCGACCGCAGCGAACGCTTCATGGCCGGCGAAATGGTGCGCGAAAAACTCTTTCGTCTCACGGGCGACGAACTGCCCTACACCTCCACCGTGGTGGTGGACAAGTTTGAGCAAGAAGGCCAGCTCAAACGCATTGCGGTGACCATCGTGGTCGAGCGCGACGCGCACAAAGGCATGGTCATTGGCGACAAGGGCGAGAAGCTCAAGCGCATTGGCACCGAAGCGCGTCAGGAGCTGGAAAAGCTCTGGGACTGCAAAGTTTTTCTGGAGCTGTGGGTCAAGGTGCGCTCCGGCTGGGCAGACGATGCTGCGCGTGTGCGCGCTTTCGGCTACGAGTGACCTGCCCCCCAGATGGCTACGCGCCGCCTGACCGACCAAGCCGCCTTTGTGCTGCACCGCTACGACTGGAGCGAGTCCAGCCTGATTCTGGACATTTTTTCGCGTGAGCATGGTCGTCTGGCGCTGGTGGCCAAGGGTGTGAAGCGGCCCACCTCGCAATTTCGCCCTGTCTTGCTGCCCTTGCAGCCGCTGTCGCTGAGCTGGGGGGGCGATGCCGAGGTGCGCACCCTCAAGGCCGCCCACTGGCAGGGCGGTCACGTCATGCCCACCGGCGAAGCTTTGCTCTCGGGCAGTTACCTCAACGAATTGCTGCTGCGCCTGCTGGCCCGTGACGACCCGCACCCCACCCTGTTTGACCACTACCGCCTGGCCGTGCAGTTGCTGGCCGAGCGGGCCGACGCACAGCAACTGGTGCTGCGCACCTTCGAGCTGTTGTTGCTGCGCGAACTTGGCCTGTTGCCCGACCTGTCGCGCGACGGCGTACGCCTGACCACACTCGACCCCGATGCCGCTTACGTGCTGGCCCCCGAACACGGGCTGTGCCCCGCCACCGAGGGCGATGTGTCGTGGCTCAGCGGCGCACAGTGCCAAGCCTTGCAGGTCGCCCTGCTCAACCCCGAACCCTTCTTGCCGGTGCTGCGCACCTGCTTGTCCAGCCATGTCGCCCTGCGGCCCCAGTTGCGCCAGTTGCTGCACTACCATAGCGGCGTGCGGGTGTTCAAGACACGGCAGCTCATGCTTGATGTGCAGGCACTGGCCCGTGGGCGCACCCTGGTGTCTTAGTACCCTGCGCGGGCGCTGTTTTCCCTGTTCTTTTGCAAGCCCCAGAAGCCATGCCCTTTCCTCGCACCGCCTTGTCGGTCAACCTCAACAAAGTCGCTCTGGTGCGCAACACGCGGCACCTGGGCATTCCATCGGTCACGCGGGCGGCCGTGCAGTGCCTGCATGCCGGTGCAGCGGGCATTACCGTACACCCCCGGCCTGACGGTCGCCACATCCGTGCCCACGATGTGTACGAACTCGCCGACCTGCTGCAAGACTGGCCGGGGCGTGAATACAACATCGAGGGCAACCCCTTCCACAACCTGATGGACTTTGTGCGCGCCGTGCGGCCGCAGCAGGTGACTTTTGTGCCCGATACCGAGGGGCAATTCACCAGCGACCACGGCTGGAACCTGCCCGCCGATGCCGAACGCCTGCGCCCCGTGATCGCGCAGGCGCAGGCGCTGGGCGCACGGGTCAGCTTGTTCATGGATGCCGACCCCAGCGCCATGGCCGCAGCCCGTGCCCTGGGTGCTGACCGGGTCGAGCTCTATACCGAACCCTATGCCGCCGCTTGGCACACGCCGCAGCGAGCCCAACAGCTGGCCCGTTTTCGGGCCGCCGCCCAAGCCGCCACAGCCGCCGGGCTGGGGGTGAATGCGGGTCACGACCTGAACCGCGACAACCTCGCTACCTTTGTGCGCACCGTGCCGGGCGTGCTGGAGGTGTCCATTGGTCATGCCCTGATGGCGGATGCGCTCGACATGGGTTACAGCGCCGCCGTGGCCGACTATTTGCGCTGCCTCAGCCCCACGGAGGCGGCATGATCGTTGGCATTGGGACCGACATTTGCGACCTGCGCCGCATCGAGGCGACTTGGCAACGCCACGGCGAGCGTTTTGCGCACAAGGTGCTGACCGAGGCCGAGCTGACCATCTGGCAGCAGCGCAGCGCGCGCTGGCCGCAGCGGGGCTTGCGTTACCTTGCCACCCGTTTTTCGGCCAAAGAGGCGTTTTCTAAAGCCGTGGGCCTGGGCATGCGCATGCCCATGACATGGCGGCGCTGCGAAATCCTCAACCTGCCCAGCGGGCAACCCGTCATCGTGCTGCACGGCGAACTGAAAACCTGGTTTGAAGCCCGTGGCTGGCGTGCCCACGTCAGCGTCACCGACGAGAGCGACTATGCCGCCAGCTTTGTGGTGGTTGAAAGCAGCAAGGCCCTGCCATGACTGCACACGCTCCCTTGATGCTTGATGTCGCCGGGCACCACCTCAGCCCTGCCGAACGCCAACGCTTGCAGCACCCGCTGGTGGGTGGGGTGATTCTGTTTGGCCGCAACTGGCACAACCGCGCCCAGCTCACCGTCCTGTGCGCCGACCTGAAAACCGTGCGCCCTGATCTGTTGATTGCAGTGGATCACGAAGGGGGCCGGGTGCAACGCTTCCGCAGCGACGGCTTCACCCATTTGCCACCCATGGCACACCTGGGCGCACTGGCTGCCGCGCCCGACAGTCCCGCAGACCCCCCCGGTGCCGCGCTGGCGCGGGCCTGCAACGTGGCCACCGCCGCCGGGCTGGTGCTGGGTGCCGAGTTGCGTGCCTGTGGGGTGGACTTGAGCTTTGCCCCCGTGCTGGACTTGGACTATGGGGCCAGCTCAGTCATTGGCGACCGCGCTTTCGACCGTGATCCGGTGCGCGTCACGCTGCTGGCGCAGGCCCTCATGCATGGCTTGCAGCACAGTGGCATGGCCCACTGCGGCAAACACTTTCCGGGCCATGGCTTCGTCCGGGCCGACTCGCACACCGACATCCCCGTGGACCCGCGCAGCTTGCAGGCCATCCTGCACGAAGATGCCGCCCCTTATGGCTGGTTGTCGGCCAGTCTGAAAGCGGTCATGCCCGCCCATGTCATCTACCCCGAGGTGGACAGCCTGCCCGCCGGTTTTTCACGGCGCTGGTTGCAAACCGTGCTGCGCCAGCAACTCGGCTTCACAGGGGCTATCTTCAGCGACGATCTGAGCATGCAAGCCGCCCGCCAGATACAAGGTCGCAGCCTCAGCTTTGCCCAAGCCGCCCAAGCCGCCCTGGCTGCCGGGGCCGATATGGCCGTGTTGTGCAACCAGTCGGTGGTGGACGCAGGTGCCCCCTTGGATGCCATGCTGCGCGACCTCTCGCAGGCACAAGCGCAAGGCCAGTGGCAACCCAACCCAGCCAGCGAAACCCGCCGCCTGGCCCTGCTGCCATCCACCCCAGCGCTGCACTGGCATGCCTTGATGACCAACGAACGCTACCAGCACGCCCGTGCGCTGCTGCCCTGAGCACGTCTTGAGGTGCCAGATGACCCCAAACCACAGAGCGTTCTACAGCATCCAGGCCACGGGTGCCGTGCGACGCGCCAGCGTGGGCTGGCTTCGTCTGCTCGTGGTCGGGTTGCTCGGGTCGCTGTGGGGCTGGGCGCTGGCCGCTTGTCCACCAGAGCCCGAGTTGCCAGGGCGTGGCTTGATGGCGCAGGCGCAGCAGCCAGCGCAAGACCGGGGTTTTCTGTGGCGCGTCAGCCGGGGTGGGCGCGATTCGTTTGTTTACGGCAGTTTGCACGCGGGGCGGCGCGAATGGTTTGCCCTGGGGCCGCAGACCGAGACCGCCCTGGCGCGCACCGGTGTGCTGGCCCTAGAAATGAACGCCACCGACCCGGCAGAGCTGGCTACTTGGAATGCCGCCCTGCAAACCGCGCCGCGCACCTTACCCGCCCCGGTGCAGGCCGATTTGGCCGAGGCTTGGCAGGTGGAATGCCTGCCACTGACCGACTTGGACCGTGGCCCTGCCGAGCTGCATGTGATGCGGCTGGGGGCCGCGCAGGCGCAGCGCCGGGGTCTGTTTGCGTTGTACAGCGTGGAATCTTTGTTGCTGATGCGCAGCTTGCGGACCCAGCGCCCCGTCATGGGCCTGGAGTCGGTGCGTACCCAGCTGTCGGCCTTGCTGGCGCGCAACGATGCCGATGCCGCCACCCTGGTGGCTGCGGCGTTGCGTGAATGGAAATTGCCATCGTCGTCGGCCAGCTTAGAGCGCCTGACGGATGTCTGGGCGCGTGGTGACTTGGACGCGCTGGAGCGTTATGCCCAGTGGTGCGGTTGTCTGGAGACCGACACCGAGCGTGAGGCCTTTGCGCGGCTGGTTGACGCACGCAACCCCGCCATGGCAGATGCCTTGGAGCGCACCCATGCACAGGTGAGCGTGTTTGCCGCTGTAGGCGCTTTGCATGTGGCCGGACCGCAGGGTTTGCCCGCCCTGCTGCGGGCGCGGGGCTTTGCCGTTACCCGCGTTTTTTGATGCATTTTTTTGAAATGTCGTCAGCCATCAGTGGTGGTGCCCATGCGCCCCGTGGGCGTGGCCGTGGGCAATTTCCTCGGCGTTGGCGGGTTGCACGTCCAGCACCTTGAGCGTGAGGTGCAGCACCTGCCCGGCCAGCGGGTGGTTGCCGTCTAAGAACACGGTGTCGCCCTTGATCTTGGTCACGGTGAACAGGTGCCGGTGGCCCTGATCGTCCTCACCTTCCAGCCGCCCACCCACCTTCACGCCCGGTGGAAAGTCGGACTTGGCAATGCTCGTGACCAAACTTTCGTCACGCTGGCCAAAAGCGTCGTCGGGTTGCAGAACCAAGGTGGTGCTGAAGCCAGCTTCTTGGCCGTCCAGGGCTTTTTCAATGCCGGGCAGCGTGTTGTTGTAGCCCCCATGCAGATAGGCACGGGGCTCCTTGCCATCTTCAATGAGCTTGCCCTGGGCGGTGGTGGCCCGAAAACTGAGGGTGACGATGGTGTCTTGGCTGATTTTCATGGGGTGGGTTTTGGGTGGATCAATGATGGGGTTTCAGACAATGCTGGCGAGGTGACGGGGCAATGCAGACAAGCTGACAAAACTCAGGTCGTACATGGCATTGAAGCTGTCGGCTTGTTCGTCGGTGATGTCGGTAGAGCAGATGATGAAGCGGTTGCGCTCAATGCCCAGACGCTTGCGCAGGCGCTGGTATTTGTCAATGTCACGCCGGAATTCTCCGGTCTTGCACTCAATGCATATAGGTGCCTGACCTGTTGGTAAAGCCACCACGTCCAATTCATGTAAATCTTCATTGGGGAATAGCAACTGCACGCCACGCGCGCATGAAAACCCCAGGCTGCGCTGCTGCAAAGCTTCTAGTAAGGTCAGCAAGGCATACCACTCCAGCCAAGCACCCTCAAAGAACTGCCGCACTTTGGGTGCAGGCTGCAAAGACAGTCGCAGTATCTTTTCTGGTTTTTGGTAGTGGTAGCGGCTGAACAAGGTGTGGCTGTAGAACTGGCGGCACAGGGTAGTCAAGGGCTGAATGACTTTTTGTTCTGCGGTACGCAAATCAATGTTCACGCTGCTGTGATTTTTGCGGTAGGCATAGGCTACGCGCTGAATGAGTTCGCCAAACAGGGCGTAATCGCGGCCGAGTTGTTGCGCTGCTTCGTCAAAGTAACCGCTGGTGTCCACTTGGCCGTAATCGAATCGGGCTTCAATCTGTCGCGATTTCAACCACTGTTCAATGGCGGAATGCTGCGCGGCACTGGCTAGGTTGTCCGCACTTGGATTGCCCTCGGCTTGGGAATTTTGTCCTGTGGGGCGCACGACCGGTTGGCTTGTAGGGGCTGATGTGGGCGTTTCGCTGTTTGGCTGGATTTCTTCTTTCAGTGCCTTGATCTCGCGCAGTGCTGCTGTGTAGCTTTCAATCAGCTTGCTGATAAAGAACGCGGTATCAAAAACCGCACAAGGTGTCTGACAAGACCCACAGGCGACCTGGGTGCCCGCTACGGGCGATTCGCTGATGTGTCCGCACTGTTTGCAGCGGTAAACAGGCATGAAAACTCCCTGATAAATTGTGAAGAATAGCGCTATCTCAGCGGCTGGGCCGCACAGCCGATTTCGGGCGGAAGGCTTTGCAAACCTCGTCGTAGGTCTCTAAATACGGCCCGCCAATCAGGTCAATGCAATAGGGTACGGCGGTAAAAATGCCGTTGACTTTTTGCGTGCCGTCGG
Organism: Pseudomonadota bacterium; assembly: GCA_041192045.1. Classification (GTDB taxonomy): domain Bacteria; phylum Pseudomonadota; class Gammaproteobacteria; order Burkholderiales; family Burkholderiaceae_C; genus Hydrogenophaga. The sequence continues at coordinate 197,215 of JBEENR010000004.1, forward strand.
GGTTTTTCAGGCCCTCTAGCGTCTCGGCAATGGCTTTGGGCTGGCCGGGTAGGTTGATGATGAGGCTGTTGTCCCGAATGACGGCCACCTGCCGCGACAGGATGGCGGTGGGCACAAAGCTCAGGCTGATTTGCCGCATCTGTTCGCCAAAACCGGGCATTTCCTTGTGGGCCACGGCCAGCGTGGCCTCGGGGGTCACGTCGCGCAGGGCGGGGCCGGTGCCGCCGGTGGTCAGTACCAGGGCGCAGCCTGCATCCACCAGTTCGATCAGGGTAGCGCTGATGCGCTCGGCCTCGTCTGGGATGAGTCGGGCCTCGAAGCTGATGGGGTTTTTCAGGGCGCGGCTGAGCCAGTCTTGCAACGCGGGCAGGCCCTTGTCTTCGTACACGCCGGTGCTGGCGCGGTCGCTGATGGAGACGATGCCGATGCGCACGGGTTCGGGCGGGGGGGCTGGCTGGGTGGTGTCGTTCATGGTGTCAAACGGCGGTGGGGTCGGATGAAGCGCTGGGGTCAGCGGGGTTGTCAGCGTCAGCGGTGTCGCGGCGGCTCAGGGTGGTTTTGACGATCTGGAAGATCTCGCGGTAAGCCTTGCTGTGGCGCACGGCTGCGCCGGGCTGCTCTTGGGCGGCGTTGGCCTGCGCATCTTTGCGGGCCTGTCGGATGAGGGCGCGCAGTTGCTGCACATCGGCCTCGGTGTCAATGAGCAGCCAGCGGGTGAGGGCTTCGTCGTCGGCGATGAGCTGGTCGCGCCATTGTTCGGCTTGGTGCAGGGCCAAGGTGCTCTGGGCCGAGCCTTGGTGCTGCTCGTCCAGGGCGGCTTCAATGGCGGCCACGCGGTCTTCGGGCAGGCCGCGCATGAGTTTGCCAATGAACTGCATCTGGCGGCGGCGGCCCTCAAAGTTGCTGATGCGCCGGGCTTCGGCCAAGGCATCGATCAGTTTTTCGGGCAAGTCCAGCGGCTTCATCAGGCCTGCGCTGAGGCCCAGCAGCTTTTCGCCCAGGGCTTGCAGGTGGTCGCTGTGTTTTTTCAGGTCGGTCTTGCTCATGTCAACCGAGCCTTTGAGCTCGCGTTTGAGCTCTTGGTCCAGTTCACTGCCCAGGGCAACGAACTGGCCCCGGACGAAATAGCCTTTGGTGGGTTTGCGGGACATGGGCTTGAGGGCAATGGATACGGAGCGGGACGCTGGGGATGGGGCCTGCCCTGGGTTTGGCTGTCTGAGCCATGAGGCTACTGTTTTGCTGCCCGTGGGCGGCGCAAGGCGGCAAGTATCATAGCCGCCGACTTACTTGCTGCCGACATGAAAAAAACACTGCCCACCCCCGCCCCCTCTATTGCGTCTGCCGCAACCTCGTCGGCCCCTGTGCCGCTGGCCGGTTTTCAGTATGCCCGCAGCCAGTTTGAAGAACTGGTCGATCTGGCCCTGGCGCATGCCCGCCAGCTGGGCGCGGCAGATGCCGCTGCCGAGGTGTCAGAAGGCGCGGGCCTGAGCGTTTCGGTGCGCAAAGGCGAGCTGGAGAATGTGGAGCGCAACCGCGACAAGTCCCTGGGTGTGACGGTGTACCTGGGGCAAAAGCGGGGCAACGCTTCCACGTCGGACTTTTCGCCCGATGCCATTCGGCAAACCGTGCAAGCGGCTTTTGATATTGCCCGTTTCACCGCCGAAGACCCGGTGGCGGGCCTGCCCGATGCGGCTGACGTGGCCGACACCTACCCCGACCTGGACTTGTTCCACCCCTGGGCCATCAGCTCTGAAGCCGCGGCCCAAATGGCGCTGGCCTGCGAGGCGGCAGCGTTTGCCACCAGCAAACGCATTGCCAACAGCGAAGGCGCGGGCGTATCGGCCCAGCAGTCGCATTTTTTTACCGCCCACATGCGCGGGGGCGAGCGTGGCAAGCCCGGCATTTTCAGTGGCGGCTATGCCAGTTCGCGCCACAGCCTGTCGGTGGCCCCGATTGCAGGCCGGGGTGCGGGCATGCAGCGGGATTTTTGGTACAGCTCCATGCGTGCCCCGCAAGACCTGGCCAGCCCGCAGGCGGTGGGTCGCTACGCGGCTGAGCGGGCGCTGGCACGCCTGAAGGCACGCAAGATTGCCACCACCGAATGCCCGGTGCTGTTTGAATCGCCCTTGGCCGCTGGCTTGTTGGGCGCTTATGTGCAGGCCACCAGCGGCGGCGCGCTCTACCGCAAAACCACGTTTTTGCACAACAGCCTGGGCCAGCAGGTGCTGCCCGCGCACATCGACATTCTGGAAGACCCGCACATCCGTGGCGGCAAGGGCAGTGCGCCGTTTGACGACGAAGGCGTGCGTACCCAGGCCCGCCAAGTGCTGGAAGCCGGGCGGGTGTGCGGCTACTTTTTGTCCACCTATTCGGCCCGCAAGCTGGGCATGCGCACCACGGGCCATGCGGGCGGCTCGCACAACCTCAGCCTGAGCAGCCGCCTGACCCAACCGGGCGACGACTTGCGCGCCATGCTGCAAAAACTCGGGCGCGGCCTGTTTGTGACCGAGCTGATGGGGCAGGGCGTGAACTATGTGACCGGCGACTATTCGCGCGGCGCTTCGGGCTTTTGGGTGGAAAACGGCGAAATTGCCTACCCGGTGCAAGAAATCACCATCGCAGGCAACCTGAAAGACATGTTCATGGGCATGGATGCGGTGGGGGCCGATGCCTACAACTACGGGGCCAAAACCGTGGGCTCCATCCTCATCAACCGCATGAAGATCGCGGGCAGCTGAAGGCTGCTGCGCTAAAACCATGCGACCCGAGGCCCTAGCCCTGCTGGCAGCGGCTTGTTGGGCGGTATCCAGCCTGTTCTCTGCACCGCCCGCACAGCGGCTGGGCGCGTGGGCGTTCAGCCGCTGGCGCATGCTGTTTGCCTCGCTGCTGCTGTGGGCGCTGGCCTTGTCCAGTGGCGGCTGGCGCAGCCTAGATGCGTCGGCCTTGGGGTTGCTGGGCTTGTCGGGGCTGGTCGGCATTGTTCTGGGCGATACCGCCCTGTTTGCCTGCATGAACCGGCTGGGGCCTCGGCGCAGTGGTGTGCTGTTTGCGTGCCATGCGCTGTTTTCAGGCGTGCTGGCTTGGGGCTGGCTGGGTGAACGGCTGTGGGGCGGGGCCTTGCTGGGCAGCGTGCTGCTGGTGGCCGGGGTGATGCTGGCCATTGTGTGGGGCAAACGCAATGACGAGGCGCATCCGTGGGAGCAAACCCAGGGCCGTCTGGCGGTGGGTGTGGTGCTGGGGCTGCTGGCGGCGCTGTGTCAGTCGCTGGCCACCCTCATGCTCAAGCCACTCATGAGCACCGGCATCGACCCAGTGGCTGCCTCGGCTGTGCGCATGACGCTGGCGCTGCTTGCACACAGCCTGTTGTGGTGGGTGTGGCCGGGTGCGCGGGCCCAAGCACCCCTGCGCTGGCAGGATGCCGCACTGACTTTTTTGAGCGCGGCGGTGGCCATGGCCCTGGGCATGACGCTGATTTTGAAGGCCATGCACCTGGGGCAGGCGGGGCTGGTGGCCGTGCTCTCATCCGTCACGCCCATTTTGGTCTTGCCCCTGCTCTGGCTGATTTACCGCCGTCGCCCGGCACCTGGGGCTTGGTGGGGCGCGGCACTGGCGGTGCTGGGAACGGCGCTGATTTTGCGCTGAGCCTCTGCGCAGCGTACTTTCGCAGAGCTGCCAGCGGCTAGGCCAAGCCTGGATCAGCGACCCGCCAGCGCGGTCTTCACAGCGGCAGACACCGCGCCCATATCGGCCTTGCCAGCCAGCTCGGTTTTGACCAAGGCCATCACCTTGCCCATGTCGGCGGGGCCAGCGGGGCGGCCCAGTTCGGCGCTGAGGCCAGCCACCAGCGTTTGCACGGCGGCCAGCACTTCGTCGGCAGACAAGCGGGCGGGCAAGTAGGCTTGCAGCACCTGCATTTCCGCGCTTTCCTTGTCGGCCAGGTCCATGCGATTGGCCTTGGTGAAGGCTTCAATGCTGTCTTTGCGCTGCTTGATGAGTTTGTCCACGATGCCGACCACCAGCGCATCGGTCAGCTCTACCCGCTCGTCCACTTCTTTTTGCTTCATGGCAGCGGTCAACAGGCGGATGGTGCCCAGGCGTTCGCTGTCTTTGGCGCGCATGGCGGCTTTCATGTCTTCGGTGATGCGTTCTTTGAGGCTCATGGTCAGATGCTGGTGTTGGGTGAAAGAAAAAAGCCCGCACGAGCGTCCTCTGGCGGGCTTTCAAGCTGACCACCGTGTAGATGGTCAGTGGCTCAAGATGGATTTCAGTACAGTTTTTTCGGCAACTGCATGGAGCGGATGCGCTTGTAGTTGCGCTTGACGGCAGCGGCTTTTTTGCGCTTGCGCTCGGCGGTGGGTTTTTCGTAGAACTCACGGGCGCGCAGGTCGGTGAGCAAGCCCAGTTTTTCGATGGTGCGCTTGAAGCGGCGCAGGGCGACGTCGAAAGGTTCGTTGTCTTTTACACGGATGGTCGTCATTGAAGCAGATAGTCCTGAATGCGCAACAAGAGGATGACAGGAAGATCGGGCCTGGGCATCATTGCTGCAAAGTTCCCCGTCTGTTAACTAGTATGGGCCGACGGGGCGTTGCCGACAAAGCCGCAGATTATAGCGTGACACCCGTCAGTACGGACAAGGGGCATCGGCGCAGAACTTCACTGGTACGATGCCATGTAAAACTAACTTTTTAAGTCGGGGAGCCTCTTGAACCCTATGACGATGCCTCACACCCTCCCCCAAGCTGCACTTGAGGGCAGTTTGCGCGATTTTTTGAACCTAGCAGGTACGGACTTGGTTGGCCGTTGCAAGCCGTTTTACGACTGGCAGAACCTGCGCCGCCAGCATGGGCTGTGGCCCTACGCCCGATCCACCGAAGGGGCTCCACTGACCCACGCCTTGGCCTGTTCGGATGACGGCAGCCAGCACACGGAGGGCATCAACTTCGCGTCTCAGGATTACCTGAGTCTGTCCTCTCACCCCCGCATCAAGGCGGCTGCCATTGAGGTGATTGAGGCCTGTGGGGTACACAGCGCAGGCTCGGCGGCCTTGTTGGGCAACACGGCGCACTCTGTGCGGCTGGAGCGTGAGCTGTCTGATTTTCTGAACGGGCGTCAAGTGGTGCTGTACGCGACCGGCTGGTCGGCGGGTTTTGCTTCGGTGCAGGGCTTTGTGCGGCCGGATGACCATGTGGTCATTGACATCTTGGCGCATTCCTGTCTTCAAGAGGGCGCGCGGGCGGCCACACCCAACATTCACCCGTATTCGCACCTGAATGGCGATGCGGTGGCCCGCAAGCTGCGCCACATCCGCGAACGCCACCCTCAGGCGGGCATTTTGGTGGTGACGGAGAGTCTGTTTTCCATGCATTCAGACATGCCCGACTTGCCCGCCCTGCGCCAGACCTGCGATGCCTTTGGTGCTACTTTGCTGGTGGATTGTGCCCACGACCTCGGCTCTATGGGGGCCGATGGCAAAGGCTATATCGGGCGCAGTGGTCTGCTGGATCAGGCGGACATCGTCATGGGCAGTTTTTCAAAAACCTTTGCCTCTAACGGCGGTTTTGTCAGTGTCAAAGACCGATTTGCCGCTGAATACCTGCGCTACTACAGCGCGTCGCACACGTTTACCAATGCGCTCTCGCCGGTGCAGGCTGCGGTGATCAGCACCGCCTTGGCGATCGTTCGATCGGATGAGGGGCAGGCTCGGCGTGACAAGCTCATGGACAACATCTTGTATCTGCGCAGCCAAATGACCCAGGCCGGGCTGGATGTGTTGGGCGAACCCTCGCCCATCGTGCCGGTGCGACTGGGCAACGAACGGGTTGGGCGGCTGGTGGCGCGTCAGTTGCCGCGCTTGGGCGGTATTGCCAACTTGGTGGAATACCCTGCGGTGCCGCGTGGCGATTCTCGTTTCCGCTTTCAGGTCATGGCCGACCACAGCTTCGCCGACATTGATGCCATGGTGCTGGCCTTGCAAGCGGCCATACAGGCCGGTACACAGGAAGCGCAGGCCTTGGCCGTGCAGTCTTGACACATTCCGTCATGTCCCAATCTGTCCAAGCACGTCTCTTTGCCCGCTGGTCGGTCTGGTTGCACCATTTCGAGGTCTGCATCGCATGGTTGACACCGGCCCATTTGGCGCGGGACCTGCACAACCGCAAGCGGGTTCGGTTGTTTTTGTTCAGTCACCTGTTTGGCCCTTGTCTGGGCTTGCCGGTGCCTGCTGTCATGGTGTGGATCGACCCGCAGCCCTATCCGCATGTGGCCGTTCTGGCGGCATCGATTGCCGGGTTCTGGTTGTTTGTGCCCCTGCTCAAGGTGTTTCCTCGGCAGTTCAACTTGTGGGCACACCTGTCCATTACGAACCTGAATTTTGCGGTGCTGTGGGGCAGCTACCATTTTGGCGGGGCCAGCTCACCCTTCCTGATGTGGTACATGCTGCTGCCCATCCTGTCGTTTTTTTACTTAGGCACATCGTGGTTCAACCGCATGGCGGTATTTGCCCAGATTGTGCTGGGGCTGGGGGGCTTTTTGGCGGTGCATCTGTTGTTGGGCCAACATGACATCCGTCGCATTGCGCCAGAGAACATGGTGGTCGCTGGCATCGTGTCCACGTTGCTTGCGACGGTGTATGCCTATTTCATGGCGGTTTTCTATTCGACAGTGGTGGATAACCAGTCCGAGTTGCTCCGCGAAATTGAACGCCACGAAAACACCCTCAACCAGCTGACTGCGTCCAAAGAAGAGATCGAAGCCACCAACTGGTCGCTGGCGCTGGCCAACCAATTGGTTGAAGAGCGCAATGCGGAGCTGGAAGCGGCACGCGCCGAGCTGGAGCACCTGGCCCGGCATGACCCGCTGACCGGTCTGCCCAACCGCCGCTACCTGGATTCTGTGCTGGCGCAATACGCCCACCCGCAGCACGCAGACAACCCGCGCATTGCCCTGATGCACATTGACTTGGATCGGTTCAAGCAGATCAACGACACCCTGGGGCATGCGGCAGGTGATGCGGTGCTGGTGCATGTGGCGCGTGTGCTCAACGGCCTGATGGAGCCGGGCGATTTCATTGCCCGCATCGGGGGCGATGAATTCGTCGTGCTCAGCCGCTCGCCCGATTTGGATCGTGAGCAGATGGCGGCCAAAGCCAACCGGATCATTGCCGATATCCGCCAGCCGATTCCGTATGAGCACCACCGGTGCAGAACCGGGGCCAGTGTGGGCATTGCCCTCCAAATACCCGCCGACTTGCCCCTGAAACAGTTGCTGGTGAATTCGGACATTGCCCTCTACGAAGCCAAAAACAAGGGCAAAAACCGCTTTGAATTCTTCTCACAGGCGCTGCAAGACCAAGTGGTGTTGAGCAAACGTTTGGCTGACGACATTCTGCGCGGCATTGAGCAGAGCGAATTCACCGCCTATTTCCAGCCCAAGGTCGATGCCAAAACCCGCCAGATCGTCGGCATGGAGGCCCTGGCCCGCTGGCTGCATCCGCTGCATGGTGCCCTCGCCCCCAGTGCCTTTTTGCCGGTGGCCGAAGAATTGAACGTGGTGACTGTGATTGACCGCCTGGTGTTCACCGAAGCCATGGCCCAGTTCAACCGCTGGCAGGTGCAAGGGTTGGGCATTGATGCGGTGTCGGTGAACGTGTCCATGCGCCGCCTGAACGACCGCGAACTGGTCGATAGCCTGCGGGATGTGCAGGTGCAACCCGGCACGGTGTCGTTTGAGCTGCTGGAATCCATCTTTCTGGACCACACCGATGAAATCGTTGCCTTCAACATTGAGAGCCTGAAAGCCCTGGGCATAGACATTGAGGTCGATGACTTTGGCACCGGGCATGCCTCGATTGCCGCCCTCTTGAAGCTGCAACCCAAGCGCCTCAAGCTGGATCGGCAGTTTGTGACCACGGTGGAACAGTCTGCCGAGTCACGCCGTCTGGTCTCGTCGATTGTGGACATGGCCAAAGCCCTGAACATTGGTGTCATTGCCGAGGGCGTTGAAACCCTGGCGCAAGCGCGCATTCTTCAGGAACTGGGTTGCGACAGTTTGCAGGGCTACGTGTTTTCGCGCCCGCTCTCGGCGCAAGGGTTTGAGGCCTTTGTGCGGGCCTACCATCCCTCAACCAGCGGGCCGGTCAAGGGCTGAATCAGTCGGGGTGCAGACACTGGCCCACAACCGCCTCGCCGCGTTGCCAGCATGGGCTGGGCGTGGTCAGGTCGGGCGAGGGAATGCCCTCTGCGTCAATGCGGGCCACCTGGGTGTCGAAAGCGCGCACGCCCTGGGCATCGAGTTGCAGGCGCAGCACCCAGCCCCGGCGCTGGTTGTCGTTGTCGGTTTCCTTCATGACGAAGTTGCCCACGCTGTACACAATGGGTTTGCCCCGGTACTGTTCAATGTCTTGTGTGACATGCGGGTGTCCGCCTATCACGGCATCGGCACCGGCATCGACCATGGTGCGCGCCAGTTGCCGCTGCCGGGCATTGGCCACCCGTTCGTTTTCCCAGCCCCAATGCATCACCGGAATCACCAGATCGGCCCGGTACACGCTGCGCGCTGCGCGGATGTCGGCCACCACCTGCTCGTCTTCGCTCCAGGCGCTGCCCGGCGCGTTGTCGTCGGCTTCAAAACTGCGGGGCATGAATTCGTTGTAGCCCAGCAGCGCAATGCGCAGGCCGCGCCGCTCCAGGATGAGCGGGGTGTGCGCTTGCGCCAAGTTGTGGCCACCGCCAAAGTAGCCCAAGCCAGCCCCTTGGAGCAGGCCCAGCATCTCGGCAAACGCCTCGCGTCCGTAATCGCCTGAATGGTTGTTGGCCAGCGCCAGCGCATCGAAGTGGCGCTTGAGCACGGGCAGGGTGCGCGGGTGTGCGCGGAAGGTGTAGTTTTTGTCACCGGCTGAGCCGGTGGTGGCGACCACGCATTCCAAGTTGCCCAGCCGAATGTCGGCCCGCTCGAAGAAGCGGGCAAACCCGGCAAACGGATCGCCACCGCGTTCAATCAGCGCTCCGGCGGCATCGTCGAGCACGGTATCGCCCGCAAACACCAGACTGACCGGGGCGTTCTGCACCGGGCTGACCTGCGCCCCGCCGGGCGGGTGGATGAGCATGAGCGCCAGCAGCGCAGACAAGCGCCTCATGGCGTGACCTCGTTCAAGGTGCATTCGTACTGGAGTTCACGCTCCACGGGGCCCGCGTAAATGAACTGCTTGCCGGTCAGGCTATTGCCCTGGGCAAAGGGCGGCAGGTAGGTGATTTGCTGCACCAGCACGGGCTGGCGTGCGGTGTCGAGGTAAGCGTAGAGCTTGATGTAATCCACCGGCTTGTCCTGGCCCACCATCACGGCCTTGAAGCGGAACCGCCCGCCCACGTCCACCGAGGCCACCCGGTACGGGTCGGCCACCGGCCCGGCTTCCAGCACCTGCGTACTGCCTGCATAGGTCAGCGCACAGTGCAAACGGGGTGCGGCCTGCACAGCGCTGGCACACAGCAGGACGGCCAAGTAGATGAGGTGTTGCATGCTTACCAGCTGACTTCACGGTCGGGCGTAGCCCCAATTTTATGGATGGTCAGGTCTGCGCCTTCAAACTCTTCTTCTTGGCTCAGGCGCAGGCCCATGATGGCTTTGATGGCCCCGTACACCAGCCAACCACCGGCCAGCGCCCAGGCCACACCGGCCAACGTGCCCAACAACTGAGCCATGAAAGTGACCCCACCCAGACCGCCCAACGCGGGCAGGCCAAAAATACCCGCCGCAATGCCGCCCCAGGCACCGCACAGGCCGTGCAGCGGCCACACGCCCAGCACATCGTCAATCTTCCAGCGGTTTTGCGTCAGCGTGAACATCACCACAAAAATGGCACCGGCCACACCGCCCACCACCAGCGCACCAGCGGGGTGCATCAGGTCAGAACCGGCACACACCGCCACCAGCCCAGCCAGTGGGCCGTTGTAGGCAAAACCGGGGTCGTTCTTGCCCATCAGCACGGCCACCAGCGTGCCACCCACCATGGCCATGAGCGAATTCACCGCCACCAGACCAGAGATTTTGTCGATGGTTTGCGCACTCATCACATTGAAGCCGAACCAGCCCACCGTCAGAATCCAGGCACCCAGCGCCAAAAACGGAATGCTCGACGGCGGGTGCGCACTCATCGCACCGTCTTTGCGGTAGCGGTTGGCGCGTGCGCCCAGCAGCAGCACGGCAGCCAGACCGATCCAGCCGCCGACGGCATGCACCACCACGCTGCCCGCAAAGTCGTGGAATTCGGCACCTGCCACGTCTTTCAGCCAAGTTTGCAGCCCGAACTTGCCGCCCCAGACCACACCTTCAAATACCGGGTACACCAAACCCACCAGCACCGCCGTGGCCAGCAGTTGCGGATGAAAGCGTGCCCGTTCGGCAATGCCACCCGACACAATGGCCGGAATGGCTGCCGCAAAGGTCAGTAAAAAGAAGAATTTCACCAGTTCGTAGCCGTTCTTGTCGGCCAGCACCTGAGCGCTGCTGAAAAAGTCCACGCCATAGGCCACGGTGTAGCCCACAAAGAAATAAACGATGGTGGAGATGGCAAAGTCCACCAAGATTTTGACCAAGGCATTCACCTGGTTTTTGCGGCGCACCGTGCCCAGTTCCAGAAAAGCAAAGCCCGCGTGCATGGCCAGCACCATGATGGCACCGAGCAAAATGAACAGGGCATCGGTGCCCTGTTTGACCTGATCCATTGTCAAACCTCGTACAGATGTGAAGGGGAGCGTGAAGGAGGGTGAAAGGCTTGAGTGGAGCGTGTGCACCAGTCTCGCGCAAAGCGCACCAAATTAGCAATTTTTGTACCAGCTTGGTGCATCGTTGGAATCGAATAACCGCTCCAGCGTGCACGGTTTGTGCGCAGTATGGCGGGTTGGTTGGCACGTTATTGGTGCAAAAACGGGTTGTTTAACGGGCTTTTTGTGCTGGCATGCTGTGATTTGGTGCGTTCTACCCATGTCAACACAAGCACCCCAACCGCCCTCAATAACCCTGCGGTTTGCAGGTTAAGTTAAATCAAACGTTTGATTAAAGTGCATAGAATGGCCGCATGTCCCCCAAGCCCATGGAACCTGAACCGACCGAAGCCGACATCCCCTTGTCAGGCTATTGCACCGCCGCTGGCACGCCCCTGCGCAGCGACGGCATTGAGGCCCGCAACCGCTTGCTGCGTGCCGCACTGGCCCTGTTTGCAGCCAAAGGCTTTGCCAAGGCATCGACCCGCGAGATTGCAGCGGCAGCGGGCGTGAACCTGTCGGCCATCAGCTATTACTTTGGCGACAAGGCCGGTTTGTACCGAGCGGCCTACAACGACCCCCTGGATTGCGGCAGCCAGCACAACGACTGGCAAGCCCTGCACACCCTGCCCCTGCGCGAGGCGCTGGGTTTGTTCATCAAAGCCTTTACCGACCCGCTCAAGCAGGGCGAGCTGGCGCAGCAAGTCATGCAGCTGCACTACCGCGAGATGCTGGAGCCCACCGGTCTGTGGCAGGCCCACATTCAAACCCAGATTGCCCCCATGCACCAGACACTGGTGCAGCTGCTGTGCCAGCACTTAGCGCTGCCCCAGGCCGACGACGACATCCAGCGCTTGGCTTTTGCCATTTCGGCGCTGGGGGTTTACATGATTGTGGGGGCCGACATCACCCGCGCCCTGCACCCCGCGCTGACCAACACCCACGCGGCGATTGACCAAACCACCGAACGACTGACCGACTTTGCACTGGCGTTGGTGGGCAACGAACGCCAGCGCCGCCAAACCTCCAGCACCTCAGCAAGTCCAGCAAGCCCATGACCACACCCACCCACCCACCGGCGGCCACGCTGCCTGAACGATCCGACCCGAACCCCGCCCCTAGCCCTTTGCCCGGACGCTGGCGCTGGGCTGCAAGCGCCTTGGCGGTCAGTGCCCTCTCGGGTTGCCTCATCACCATGCCACCCACACGGGTGGAGGCCGAAGTGCCTCCGCAATGGCAGGCCCCCTTGCCCCACGCGGGCACGGTGACGGACTTGTCGGCGTGGTGGCGCAGCCAGACCGATGCCACGCTGGCTGGGTTGATGGAGGCGGCGCAGGCGGTCAGCCCCGGTGTGGCGCAAGCCCTCGCCCGCATTGAAGCGGCACGGGCCAACCAAGTGCAGGCGGGCAGTGCCTTGCTGCCGCAGCTCAGTGCCGGACTCAGCGGGCAGCGTGGTATCTCGCAGCCCTCGGTGCCCGTGAACACCACCTGGGGAGCCGGTTTGCAGGCCGCTTGGGAGGTGGACTTGGTGGGGGCCAACCGCACCGTGAGCCAAGCTGCCGCCGCGCAGGTGCAAGGCACGCAGGCCCTGTGGCACGATGCCCGCGTCTCGGTCGCAGCCGAGGTGGCCAGCGTGTACCACGCCGAACGCCACTGCCGGGGCCAGCTGGCCCTGCAACAGCAAGAGGCCGCCAGCCGTGCCGAAACCGCCCGGCTGGTGCAGGTCAGCACACAGGCTGGGCTGGCCGCAGCGGGCGATGCCGCGCTGGCCCGTGCGGCCGCAGCCGACAGTGCGGCACGCGCCCAACAGCAGGCCCTGGCCTGCGAGCGCTTGGTCAAAACCCTGGTGGCCCTCACGGCACTGCCCGAGCCCGCGCTGCGCCAGCAACTCGCCAGCGCCAGCGCCAGCGCCAGCCCTGTGTCTGCTGGCCCTGCGCCCGTTATCGCGATTCCGGCGCAAACCATTGCCCAACGGCCCGATGTGTTTGCCGCCGAGCGCGAAGTGGTGGTGGCCAGTGCCCGTGTGGGCGCAGCCGAGGCCCAGCGCTACCCGCGTCTGACGCTCTCGGGCTCCATTGGTGGCCTACAGGTGCGCAGTGGCGGCAACAGCACCACCCTAGACACTTGGTCTATTGGGCCGCTGGCCGTCAATGTGCCGCTGTTTGATGGGGGCATGCGGGTGGCGAATGTGGCCGCTGCGCAGGCGCAGTACACCCAGGTCGTGTCGGCCTACAAAGCCAGCGTGCGCCAAGCCGTGCGCGAGGTCGAGGAAGCCCTGCTGGCCCTCAACAGCACCCACACGCGCCAAGCGGAGGTCGATGCCGCCGCTGCCAGCATGGCCCGTGCGCTGCAAGCGGTGCAGCACCGGTTTGACCGTGGCCTAGCCAGCCAGTTGGAGCTGGAGGAAGCCCGTCGCCAGACGCTGGCTACCCGTTCTGCCCAGTTGGCCCTGACGCTGGAACGCTGGCAGGCCTGGATTGCCCTGTACCGCGCCTCTGGCGGGGGTTTTCAGCCCGCAGCCACCTGATGCCCACCCCATGCCCACTGCGCACCCCTTGTTCCAACGATCCTCACACCCTTGACAGGAAGCCCGATATGCAACGCTTCATCCCTCCATCTACCTCACCACGCTTGCTGGCTGGTGCCGCCGCCGTGGCCTTGGCGCTCGCCCTGTGGGCCGTCACCACCCGCGCCGCCGACCCTGCCCCCGCCGCCAGCGCGGCACCGCGTGCCGCCCTGACCGTGACCACGGTGCAACCCCAAACCGCGCAACTGACCCTGGCCCTGGCCGCCAACGGTTCGGTCGCTGCGTGGCAAGAGGCCAGCGTGGGCACCGAAGCCAATGGCCTGCGCGTGGCCGAGCTGCATGTGGCTGTGGGCGACCGGGTGCAAAAAGGCCAGCTGCTGGCCAGCCTAGCGGCTGACACGGTGCAGGCTGACGTGGCCTTGGCCCGTGCCACCCTGGCCGAGGCGCAGGCCGTGGCCCAAGAAGCCGCCGCCAATGCCGAACGCGCCCGTGCGGTGCGCGACACCGGTGCCCTCAGCGCGCAGCAGGTCGGCCAGTACCTCAGCGCCGAAGCCACGTCGCAAGCGCGGGTGGCATCGGCTCAGGCCCAGCTCGATGCCCAGTTGCTGCGCCTCAAACACACCCAGGTGCATGCGCCAGACAGCGGCATCATCTCGGCCCGCAGTGCCACCGTGGGTGCGGTGGTGGGTGCGGGCACCGAGCTGTTCCGCCTGATCCGCCAGGGGCGGCTGGAATGGCGGGCTGAAGTCACCGCTACCGAGCTCTCGCGCATCCGGCCCGGTATGGCCGTCAACGTGCAGGCCGGTGGCCTGTCAGCGCAAGGCAAGGTGCGTACCGTGGCCCCCACGGTGGATGCGCAGAACCGCAATGGCTTGGTTTATGTGGACTTGCAGCCCGGCACCACCTTGCGCCCTGGCATGTTTGCCCAAGGCAGTTTTGCACTGGGCGCGTCTGCCGGGTTGACCGTGCCGCAGAGTGCGGTGGTGGTGCGCGATGGCTTCAGCTACGTGTACCGCGTGGGTGCTGACAACAAGGTCAGCCAGCTCAAGGTACAGACGGGCCGGGTGGTGGCCCAGCAGGTCGAAGTGCTGGCTGGTGTGCAGCCGCAAGACCGGCTGGTGGCCAGCGGCGGCAGTTTCTTGGCCGATGGCGACACGGTGAGGGTGGTGGATACCGCTGGCAAACCTCGCAGGGGCAGCGACCGGGTGGTGGATGCCGCCGCCAAACCCGCCGCATCCGGTGCCGCACCCGCTGCGCCCAAGAACCCCTAAAAGGACAACCGCCATGAACCGCTATCGCACACCCCCCAGGAGCTTGGCATGAACGTTTCCGCCTGGTCCATCAAAAACCCCATTCCGGCGGTCATGCTCTTTGTGATGCTGACCTTGGCCGGGCTGTTCTCCTTCTCGTCGATGAAGGTGCAGCAGTTCCCTGACATTGACCTGCCCACCGTCACCGTGGTGGCTTCGCTGCCCGGTGCCGCACCCGCGCAGATGGAAACCGAGGTGGCGCGCAAGCTGGAAAACGCCATTGCGCCGCTGCAAGGCCTGAAAAATATTTACACCAAGGTGCAAGACGGCGGCGTGACCCTGACCGCCGAATTCCGCCTAGAAAAACCCACCCAAGAAGCGGTGGACGATGTGCGCTCTGCCGTGCAGGGCGTGCGCGGCGACTTGCCGTCTGACCTGCGCGACCCGGTCATCAAGAAAATGGATTTGGCTGGTGCGCCCATCTTGGCCTACACCGTGCGCAACGAGGGCATGGACGACGAGGCCCTGAGCTGGTTTGTGGACAACACGCTGGTGCGCCGCCTGCTGTCGGTCAAGGGCGTGGGCTCGGTGTCCAGGGTAGGCGGTGTAGAGCGGCAGGTGCAGGTGTTGCTCGACCCGCTCAAGCTCCAGGCCCTGGGGGCCACGGCAGCCGATGTGTCGCGCCAGTTGCGCCAGATGCAATCAGAAAGCGCCGGTGGCCGGGCCGACTTGGGCGGCAGCGAACAGCCGCTGCGCACCCTGGCTACCGTCAAAACGGTGGAAGAACTCGCCCGCGTTGAAATCGCCCTCAGCGGAGGCCAGCGTGTGCGGCTCGACCAAATTGCCAGCGTGCAAGACACGGTGGCCGAACGCCGAGCCGTGGCCCTGCTGAACGGCCAGCCGGTGGTGGGTTTTGAGATCACCCGCAGCAAAGGAGCCAGCGAGGTGGAGGTGGGTGCTGCCGTCAGCAAAGTGCTGGACGAATTGAAGGCGCAACACCCCGGCATGGAGCTGACGCAGGCTTTTGACTTTGTGACCCCGGTGGCCGAAGAATTTGATGCCTCCATGACCCTGCTCTACGAAGGGGCCGTTCTGGCCGTGGTCGTGGTGTGGCTGTTTTTGCGCAACTGGCGGGCCACCTTTGTGTCGGCAGTGGCCTTGCCGCTGTCGGCCATTCCGGCCTTCATTGGCATGCACTACCTGGGTTTTTCCATCAACGTGGTGACGCTGCTGGCGCTGTCATTGGTGATTGGCATTCTGGTGGACGATGCCATTGTGGAAGTGGAAAACATTGAACGCCACTTGCAAATGGGCAAAACGCCCTACCAAGCGGCCATGGAAGCGGCGGATGAAATCGGGCTGGCTGTCATTGCCACCACCTTCACCCTGATTGCGGTGTTTTTGCCCACGGCCTTCATGGCGGGCATTCCGGGCAAATTTTTCAAGCAGTTTGGTTGGACGGCGGCGCTGGCCGTGTTCGCCTCGCTGGTGGTGGCGCGTGCCCTCACGCCCATGATGGCCGCCTACATCATGAAGCGCAGCGACAAGCCGCACAAAGAACCGTTCTGGATGGGTGCCTACCTGAGCGCCAGTGCCTGGGCACTGCGCCACCGCTGGATCACGCTGCTGGCAGCGCTGGCTTTCTTTGTCGGCTCCATCATGCTCATTCCGCTGTTGCCCAAGGGCTTTATTCCGCCCGATGACAACTCGCAAACCCAGGTGTACCTAGAACTGCCCCCCGGCAGCACGCTGGCCCAAACCCAAGCCACCGCCGAAGCCGCACGCGCCCTGGTCGCTCAGGTGGAGCATGTGAAGAGCGTGTACACCACCATCGGCGGCGGTGCAGCGGGCAGCGACCCGTTTGCCCCCGCTGGTGCCTCCGAGGTGCGCAAGGCCACGCTGACCGTGCTGCTGACCGAACGCCGCCAGCGCCCGGTCAAGCAGGGCATTGAAAACCACATCCGCCAAGCCCTGTCGGTACTGCCCGGCGCACGCTACAAGGTGGGCTTGGGCGGCTCTGGCGAAAAATACATCTTGGTGTTGACCGGCGAAGACCCCAACGCCTTGGCTACCGCCGCAGCAGCCGTTGAGCGTGACCTGCGCACCATTCCCGGCCTGGGCAACGTGGCCTCCAGCGCCAGCCTCATCCGCTCTGAAATTGCGGTGCGTCCCGACTACGCCCGCGCTGCCGACCTGGGTGTGACCAGCGCCGCCATTGGCGAGACGCTGCGCATTGCCACCGTGGGCGACTTTGATGCGGCACTGTCCAAGCTCAACCTCAGCCAGCGGCAGGTGCCCATCGTCGTCAAGCTGGAAGACAGCGCCCGCCAAGACCTCGATCTGCTGGGCCGCCTGTCGGTGCCCGGCAGCAAAGGCCCGGTCATGCTCAGCCAAGTGGCCACGCTGGAGATGAGTGGCGGCCCCGCCGTGATTGACCGGCTCAACCGCTCGCGCAACATCACCTTCGAGGTTGAACTCTCGGGCCAGCCGCTGGGCGAAGTCACCGCCAAAGTGGCCGCACTGCCCTCCATCCAGAACCTGCCCGCGGGCGTGAAGCAGCTGGAGCTGGGCGATGCCGAAGTCATGGGCGAGCTGTTTACCAGCTTTGGCCTGGCCATGCTGACGGGGGTGCTGTGCATCTACATCGTGCTGGTGCTGCTGTTCAAAGACTTTTTGCACCCCTTCACCATCCTGGCCGCGCTGCCGCTGTCGCTGGGTGGGGCCTTTGTGCTGCTGCTGCTGGCGGGCAAGAGCTTTTCCATGCCCTCGCTCATCGGGCTCATCATGCTCATGGGCATTGCCACGAAGAACTCCATCTTGCTGGTGGAATACGCCATCGTCGCCCGACGCGACCAGGGCATGAGCCGCTTTGACGCGCTGATCGATGCCTGCCACAAGCGTGCCCGGCCCATCATCATGACCACGCTGGCCATGGGCGCGGGCATGATGCCGCTGGCCATTGGCCTGGGGGCGGCAGACCCCAGCTTCCGCAGCCCCATGGCCATTGCCGTGATTGGCGGGCTCATCACCTCCACCGTGCTCAGCCTGCTGGTCATTCCGTCGGTCTTCACCGTCATGGACGACCTGGAACACGGCCTGCGCCGTCTGGGCGGCTGGCTGAGCCGCTTAGGCGGCAGACGGGCGGTTCAAGGCTGAACGACCAGACCCCGCCGGTGTGCCGTCAGCGCACTGGGGCGGGGTCTGTGAATGCGGCAGACTGCTGATATTCAACGCTGCACCGCCAGCCACACCAGCAACGGACTGGCGGAAAGCCCGATCAGGCCAAACAGCAGGTAATTGCCCGTTCGCGGGTCAAAGTCGGGCCAGATTTTGGCCCACGACTTGCGCATGAGCCAGCGGCCAATCGCAATGTCAAAAGCCGCCATGAAAGCGGCCAACACCAAGCCCAACATCAGGTGCGATTCGGCAGACTGCAAACCCATGCCCGGCACCAGCGCCCAGCAGATGGCAAAAGCCAGCAGCGTTCCAGTCAACGCACTGAGCTGGATCGCCCGCGCTTTGCCCATGCGTGGAATGACGAATTGGATGCGCACAATGCCGTGAAGCGTCTCAGCACCCGCCAGCACAACGCATAGCGCCATGATGCGAAGGGCGGTGTCGGTGTTCAGGGTGTCCACGCGATGTCTGCTTACTCGTGCCGCAGCGCCTCTATCGGGTCCAGCCGAGCGGCGCGGCGGGCGGGGAAGTAGCCAAACAGCACGCCAATGCCTGCCGAGAACACGAAGGACAGCAGGTTGATGCCGGGGTCGAACACATAGGGCACGTTCATCAGACCTGACAGGCCCATGGCTGCTGCTGCTGCCAGCACCATGCCCAGCAGCCCGCCCAGGGCGGCCAGCACCACCGCTTCCATCAGGAATTGCAGCAACACCTCGCGCTCTTGCGCGCCAATGGCTAAGCGCAGGCCAATTTCGCGGGTGCGCTCGGTCACGCTCACCAACATGATGTTCATGATGCCAATGCCCCCCACCAGCAGACTGACGGCGGCCACCGCGCCCAGCAGCGTGGTCAGGATGCGGGTGGTGCCCGAGAGGGTTTCGCCCAGCTGCCGGGTGTCGAGCACATTGAAGTTGTCTTCGTCCGTGTCGGCCAATTTGCGCCGCTCGCGCAGCAGTTGCGTGATGCTGGCCTTGACCCGGCTGGCCTCGCTGCCGTCAGTCATGGACACCAGCAGGGTGTTGACGCGGGTGTTGCCGGTGATGCGGCGTTGCACGGTTTGCAGCGGTAGCAGCACCACGTCGTCTTGGTCGTTGCCAAACGCGCCCTGGCCTTTGGCGCTGAGGATGCCGACGATTTGGCAAGAGATTTGCCGCACCCGCAGCGCCTCGCCCAGCGCGGGGCGGCTACCAAACAGCTCGCGGCGCACGGTTTCGCCAATCAGGCAGACGGCGGCACCGGCACGCAGCTCCTCGTCACTGAAGCGGCGGCTGCCTTCGGTCAGCGTCCAGTTGCCGGTAACCAGCCATTCGTTGTTGCTGCCCACAATGCTGCTGCTCCAGTTACGGCCTTGGGCCACCACCGTGGCCCCGGTGCGCGACTCGGGGGCGACAGCGGCCACCCCGCCAATTTGGGTGGCAATGGCTTCGGCATCGCTGGTTTTGAACGAGGGGCCACTGCTGCCAATGCCCACGGGCCCCAGGCGCTGACCGGGGCGCACTTGCAGCAGGTTGGTACCCAGCCCGGCAATCTGGTTTTGAATGGACAGCGTGGCCCCTTTGCCCAGCGTGACCATGGTGATGACCGCACTGACCCCAATGACGATGCCCAGCACCGTCAGAAAAGAGCGCAGCAGGTTGCGCCGGATAGAGCGCAGCGCCAGCAGCAAGGTGTTGAGCCACATTCAGCGCTCCTCGGTGCGGGCAGTACCCACCGGATGCGGGTTGATCTGGTCGCTGGCCACCAGCCCATCGACAAAGCGCACGATGCGCCGGGCGTAGGCGGCCATGTCGGGTTCGTGGGTGACCATGAGCACGGTGATGCCCTGTTCGGCGTTGAGCTGGCTGATGAGATGCATGATTTCTTGGCTGCGCTGGGTGTCCAGGTTGCCGGTGGGTTCGTCGGCCAGCAGCACGGCGGGTCGGGTGACGATGGCGCGGGCAATGGCCACGCGCTGTTGCTGCCCGCCCGAGAGTTCGGCGGGGGTGTGGTGTTCCCAGCCTTGCAGGCCCACAGCCGCCAGGGCTTGCTGGGCAGCGCGGTGGCGTTCGGCGGCACGCTCGCCCCGGTAGAGCAAGGGCAGTTCCACGTTTTCTTGGGCTGAGGTGCGGGCCAGCAAGTTGAAGCCCTGAAAGACAAAGCCCAGGTAGCGACGCCGCAGCAGCGCACGCTGGTCGCGGCTGAGTGACTGCACCGGCACGCCCTTGAATTCGTAAATGCCGCTGCTGGGCGTGTCCAGGCAGCCCAGCGTGTTCATGGCGGTGGACTTGCCCGAGCCGCTGGGGCCCATGATGGCGACGAATTCACCGGCCTGAATGTCCAAGTCCACCCCTTTGAGCGCCTGAAAAGCCGTCTGCCCCTGGCCATACACCTTGGTGATGCCGCGCAGCCGGATCAGGGGCGGGCTGGTGGGCGGGTGGGTCTGGGGTGCGCCGTTCATGGTGCCTTAGCAGGGCGGTTGCCCGTGCTGAGCTGGTGGGTGATGACGGCCTGCCCCTCGCGCAGGCCCTCACCGCTGATTTCGGTGAAGCGGCCATCGCTGATGCCGGTTTGCACCGTCTGCGCTACGGGCTGGCCGTCTTGCAGCAGCCAGATTTGCCGCTGGCGCGGTGCGCCGGGGTTGGCTTCGGTGGCGCGGCGGGGTGCGCCGGTGCTGGGCATGCGCGGGAACAGGGCCGACATCACCGTGTTGCGGCTGCCCGTGGCTTCGGTGCTGCTGCTGGCGGGTGTGAAGCGCAGCGCGCTGTTGGGCACGCGCAGCACGTTCTGCCGTTCTTGCGCGACGATGTTGGCACTGGCCGTCATGCCGGGGCGCAGGCTGAGGTCGCGGTTGTCCACGTCCAGGGTGCCGATGTAGGTCACCACGTTGTCAGCGCGGGTGGAGCCAAAGGCCACCCGGCGCAAGTTGGCCGGGTAGCGGCGGGCCGGGTAGGCGCTGACCGTGAAGCTGGCGCGTTGCCCGGCTTGGATGTTGCCCACATCGGCTTCGTCCACATTCACATCCAGCCGCAGTTTGGACAGGTCTTCGGCCACCGAAAACAGCGTGACCGCTTGCAGCGATGCGGCCACCGCGTTGCCCGGATCGACCGAGCGCGACAGCACCACGCCGTCAATCGGCGAGCGGATCGAGGCCTTGGCCAAGTTGGTCTCGTCGGTGGACAGGCTGGCGCGGGCGCTGCTGATGTTGGCGCTGGCGCTGGCTTCGCTGGCTTCGGCACGCTCCAGCGCGGCGCGGGCCACGTCGAGTTCGCTGGCCGACGGAAACTGCCCACCCGAGAGCCGCGCCATGTCTTGCAGCCGTGCCCAGTTGGCCCGGCTTTCGCGCAGGGTGGCGCTGGCTACGGCCAGTTGCGCCTGCGCCACCGCCAGACCGGCCTGCACCTGGTCGTTCAGTTTGGCGGCATCCAGCTCCACCAGCACCTGCCCGGCTTTGACGCGGTCGTTCACATCCACCAGCACGCGGCGCACCGTGCCCGAGAGTTCGCTGCCAATGTTCACCGCCCGCGTGGGCTGCAAGGTGCCATTGGCCGATACCGTCAGGGTGATGTCACCCCGGCCCAGCGGCTCAGTCTGGTAGCTGGGCGCATCGCGGGGCGTTTGTTCGCTTTGCCAAACATAAACCCCAACACCCAGCAGCAGCACCAGCAGGCCCACACCCACAGCCCGCCTGCGCCACCACGGCGCAGGTGGCGGGGTGCCGAGCAACTGGTCAATGGCCGGGGTGTTGGGCGCGGGGGTCGGTGTTTTCATGAGCGGGTGTCTGTCCAAGTATCCAGGTAGCAAAAAGGTATCGGGGGCGGGTGGCGGTTCAGCGGCGCGAGCTGACCACAATGCCGCTCACAATCAGCACAAAACCGGCTGCGTGGTACAGGTGGGGCATGTCGCCCAGCAGCGTGGCCGACATCAGCGCGGCAAACAACGGGGTGAGGTTGGTAAAAAAACTCGCCACAGCGGGGCCCACGCGGGCCACACCGGCCCCATAGCAGCGGTAAGCCAGCAGCGACGGCCCCAGCGCCACAAACAGCAAGCCCCACAGCAGCGGCCAACCCCAGTTGACCCAGCTTTGGCCGGGTGGGGCAGGGGGCAGCAAGCTCCATTCCAGCGACACCAGCAGGCTCGACCAGCCCAGGCCCATCACCACCTGCGCCAGCAAGAAAGCAGCCCAGTCGCTGCGGATCGTGGCCGGCTCACTGCCAGGGCGGGGCCGCACCAGCAGCCAGCTGTACGCCGCCCACACCAGCGAGGCCAGCAGCATCAGGGCGTCGCCCGGCACCAGTTGCACCGCCAGCAGCTGTGCCATGTCGCCCCGCGACAAGACGGTTGCCACCCCCGCCAGCGACAACACCGCGCCCAGTGCTGCCCGGCGGCTGATGGCCACGCCATAAAACAGCCGCCCCAGCAGCAGCATCCACACCGGCGTGCTAGAGGCCACCAGCGTCACATTCAGCGGAGTCGAGGTTTTCAGGGCCATGTATTGCAGCGCGTTGTACAGCCCCACCCCCAGCAAACCCAGCACCGCAAAGCGCCGCCAGTGCGGCCACAGCGGGCTGTCCCGCCGCAGCACCCAGCCCGCCAGCGGCAGCAGCAGCACCAAGGCCAGCACCCAGCGCATCACATTGAGGGTGATGGGCGGCATGTAGCCCTGCATCAGGCGGCCCACCACCGCATTGCCCGCCCACAGCAGGGGCGGAATCACCAGCAGGGCAATGGTGCTAGGGGTCAGGCGTGAGGGTGTGGTGTGCGGCATAGCCTGCACTGTAACCAGCCCTGTGCCGGGGTGGGGTTGTCGGCCTTGTCACCCAGGTGCGCCGCCGGGTTCATGGCAGCATGGCAAGCTTGCATGCAGCAAATTCACCAACAACCTCTGCAATAACCTCTGCAACAACGTGAAACAGGAGCTTTTTCAATGACCACAACCCACAGCCGCGCCGTCCGCATCCACGCCCACGGCGGCCCCGAACAGCTTCAGATCGACACCGTGGAGGTGGGCGATCCCAGCCCCGGCCAAGTGCGCATCCGCCACCACGCCATCGGCCTGAACTTCATTGACGTGTACCAGCGCACCGGCCTTTATCCCAACCCCCTGCCGCTGGCCCTGGGCATGGAAGGCGCGGGCATCATTGAAGCCGTGGGCGCGGGCGTTGCGCACCTAGCCCCCGGCGACCGCGCCGCCTACGCCGCCAACCCACCCGGCAGTTACTGCGACGTGCGTGTCATGCCCGCCATGCATGTGTGCAAACTGCCCGATGCCATCAGCTTCGAAACCGGTGCCGCCATGATGCTCAAAGGCTTAACGGCGCAGTATTTGCTCAAGCGCTGCAAGCCGGTGGAAGGGCTTGAAGCGGGCGACTTTGTGCTGTTCCATGCCGCTGCGGGGGGCGTGGGCCTGATTGCCTGCCAATGGGCCAAAGCCCTGGGCCTGCGCCTGATTGGCACCGCAGGCTCCGACGACAAATGCGCCTTGGCCCGCGCACACGGGGCCGAATTCAGCATCAACTACCGCACCGAAGACTTTGCCGCCCGCGTGAAAGACATCACCGGCGGCCAAGGCGTGAAAGTGGTGTATGACTCGGTGGGCAAAGACACCTTTGACAAATCCCTAGACTGCCTACAGCCTTTGGGCCTGATGGTGAGCTTTGGCAACGCCAGCGGCCCGGTAGCCCCCTTCGCCCCCGGCATCCTCGGCCCCAAAGGCTCGCTCTACCTGACCCGCCAAACCCTGTTCAGCCACATCACCAGCCGCGAACGCACCCAAGCCATGGCCGACGATTTGTTTGCCGTGGTGCAAAGCGGTGCCGTCCACATCCGCATCGACCAACGCTTCGCCCTGACCGACGTGCGCGCCGCCCACGAAAGCCTAGAGGCACGGGCCACCACGGGGTGTACGGTGTTGTTGCCTTGAGTCGGATTAAAAAATCAAAAAAAAACAGGCACAACGTGCCTGTTTTTATTCTGAAAAAGCGCGAATTCAGAATTTAAATTTCAAACCAAACGCTACGCCACCCTCCAGATCACCAAAATCCATAAAGTCAACGTTCAGCGACAAATTGGGAGTTAAATTGTAGCTTGCGCCAACGCCAAATGAAAGATCGCTGCCAGAGTCACTTTCGCTGAAGCCAAATGCAGATGCTTTGACTTTATAACTAACAAAACCGACCCGGCCATACAACTCTAATGCATCATTGACTTTTAACTTGGGTTTAGCATAAACACCAATGAGGTGATCAACTTTTGCTTTGCCTTCAATGCCCGTGCCAAAATCTTCTTTTCCATCCTTGATGTTCAATCCGAGCATGCCCTCAACGGCCATATTCGGATTGATTTCATAACCCACAATGCCGCGCAGTACAGCAGGGTCTGTTGAAAGATCTGTGTCAATCATTTGGTAGGCGATGTCTCCATAAACTGCTTGTGCCTGAGCCGCCATTCCTGCCAACGCGAGCGCAGAGGCGATTACCAATTTTTTCATTTGCGTTCCTTTAAGGGATTGAGTGTGTGATTTAGGTGTCTTTACAGACGCTTTGTAGTCTATCACGCATAGGCAGAGGTTGTATGTCAAATGTTGTTGAAAAACTACAGTGTTACATTGAAAAGTATTATGCAAAACCGATCACCAAGCCGTTGGCCCCTTGCGTGCGCAGTGTGACGCAACCAAGTTGCCTGAGATACCCCGCACGTTGTATGCCGTGCCCGAGTCTGTGCACTTTTTTCTTCTGGTTGTCGGTAAAAACATCAAAAATATACCCAAAAAAAGGTTTTTATCTGTTGTTTTTTTGCGAAAGTCATCATTTTTATGTTCGATCGACTTACGATTGATCGAGTGTTTTTAAAGACGAAAACACTTTTCTTGTTATTAATTTTCAAGGTGTTAAAAATGAAGTTCGCTAAATTTTGCATGTCTGCGGTTGTATTTGCCACATTGACTGCTTGTGGAGGTGGGGATTCTGATAGTTCTACAAATGTGTCAAGTACGGGTATTAATGCGCTGCTTGGCTCTGTATCCTTTGCATATAATTTCTACGGATCGTCAACTGTTTTTAATGACGCGGTGACATTCACCTCATCCGATTTTGATAATAATAATTTAGTTAAGTCAGGTGTTAGTGGAATACCGGGTAGAGTTATTGCTTGTACGTACAATGGAACAGATTCTCCATTTGAGCAATATCCTTATTTATGTGTTATCTCAAGTGATATTGATGTTAGAGATGTCGATATTTTTTGGTTTAATGTAAATAATGGTTATATCAGCGGTCGATATAACTATTGTGTTGAACCTCTTTCTAGTGACGCTTGTATCTCGGATGTGGCATTTGGTGCTGATGGATCGGTTACTGGTTCTGTGACATCATCACAATCACGTCAAGCCGCACTGTCGTATGAAGCGGGGATGATTAGCAACGACGAAAAAGTTTCCAACAAATCTCAGCGCTCAAGCGGCGAAATTTCTTTAACAGATCAACAGAAGCAGCTTGCTTCTGAAATTGGAAAGAAATTTCAGAAACTCGCTCCCTGATCGGAGTATGCCAAGAACGAACCGTTTAATTGCGGTCAGGTTCAGGCATACATCACTGCCGAGTGCATTTGCCGAGCGGGTTCAGCCCTGCAAAGCCCGCCACATCGCCAAGTCGCGTTCAGCCGTCCAGATGCGGGGGTGTTTGATGCCGCTGGCCTCATCCACGGCGCGGCTTACGTCAAATGGCAGGCAGTGTTCGTAAATGAAAACATGGCCAAACACCGGGTCCATCTGCTGGCGGGTGTGGGCCATGGCGGCTTTCAAGTCCATGCCGGCGGCCACCGCTTCTTGGGCCGCTTGGAACAGCGTTGTCACCCAGCGCCGGGTGTAGTCCAGCGCCCGGTTCACCTCGGCGGGGCCTTTCATGGCCTCGCCTCGGCCCGGCACCAAGAATTCGGCGTTCAGGGCGCGCAGGGCTTCCAGGGTGGCGGGCCATTCGGCCAGTTGGGCATCGCCTGTGTACACGCCCGCATCACATTCCACCAAGTCGCCGCTGAACAGCACTTTTTCAGCTTCTACCCAGGCCACGGTGTCGCCCTTGGTATGGCCGGGGCCGGGGCTCCAAATTTGTACCTTCACGCCGCCCAAATCCAGCGTGAGCCGCCCTGGCACCTGGCCTTGGGTGGGGTCGCCGCCGCCAATGACCAGCGTCGGCCAAGTGAGGCCGGGCACCGAATCGGCCCCGCGAAACAGGCGCGGAAAGCGTTCCATTTCGCTTTGCATGTCTTGCGCGCCGCGCTCGGTGATCAAGTCCAGCGTGCCTTGGCTGGCAATGATTTCGCTGGCCCCCTCGGCCACAAAGGCGCTGGCCCCCAGCACGCGCACCGCGTGGTAGTGGGTGAGCAGCACGTATTTGATGGGCTTGCTGGAGACGCTGCGGATGCGCTGGATCAGGTCGCGCGCCATGGCGGGGGTGGCGGTGGCATCGCTGACCAAGATGTACTCATTCCCCACGATCACGCCAGAGTTCGGGTCGCCCTCGGCGGTGTAGGCCCAGCAGTGCGGGCTGAGTTGCTCGAAGGTGATTTTTTTGTCGTCCAGGTCAGCCTGCGAGGCGAAAGCTTTGCTCATGGGGTCTCCAGTGGGGCGGGAATGGTGGGGCTGGATTTTAACTAAGCGTAATGGGTTTCATATAGGTGAATGTTCTTGCTGCCGTCCAACGAAGCGGGTTGCAAAATATCTCGCAAATGCAGCTGCACACCATCACCCCCCCAAACCCCGCTCCAGCACCGCCACCACCTCATCGGCAAAGGCGCTGTAGCTCATGGGGCCGCCGGGGCGCAGCCAGGTGAAGGTCCAGTTGATCATGCCGAACAGCATCATGGTCAGCGCGGTTTGGTTGGCGGGGGTGATGCGGCTGGGGTAGGCGCGTTTCAGAAAGCGGGTGAAGGCGGCCACCACATCGCGCTGGCGGTTCAGGATCAGTTCGCGCTGCACCTCACCCAGGAACTTGGTGTCAGACACCAGCGACACATGGCGCGTGGCCGAGTGTTCGTACTCCATCAAAAAAGCCCGCACCAGCTCGCTCAGCGCGTCGCGCTCGCTCAGGTTTTTGCGCTCGGCGCGGGCTTCGGCTTCGCCAATGAGTGACAGCAGGCGCTGGGTGTAGCGCTCCAGCAGGTCAAACAGAATGGCTTCTTTGCTTTCGTAATAGTGGTAAATGCGCGCCTTGCTGGTGCCGCAGGCCGCAGCAATGTCGTTCATGCTGGCGGCAGGAAAGCTCTGGCGGGCAAAGCACTGCGCGGCAACATCCAGAATTTGCTCGCGCTTGAGGTCGTGGGTGGCAGATTTGGGGCGGGCCATGGGGGCGCATTGTCCCACTGGCTTTTGGCTTGTAGAGGGTCACACGGATCACATTACGAGTCATCGCTCAAATACTGACGGGAAAACCTCAACACCGTACACGCTACCGCACCAACCGGATGTGGAGGCTGCTGTTTCGGTAGTTACCGTTGACGTAGCCAACGTTGAAAGAGACGCTCCATGCGAAGCTGGCCTCGCCAGCATATGGCGTGGCTGTCCAGTACCAGCCTGACGGTGTGGCTGGAAAGACTGTGGTTTCAATGGCTGGGGTGCTACGGGTTTTGTCGACAATGCTGACCAGTTCTTTCACGTTGGGTAAACGCCAGCCGACCTGGGTTTTGGCTTGGGTTACTGCACCCTCATGTGTGAAAGTGGCGGCGGTGCCAGTACACGCGCTGCCACGCCAGGTTTGACCCTCGCTGCAGCGCCGCCAGGTCAGGCCAGTTTTGCTGTCCGTCACTTCATCGCCAGGGGCTGAATAGGTGTAGCGGGACTGTGCATGGACTGTCGTGGGGCTCAACAGTAGGGCAGCAGTGGTCAAAGCTGCTAGCGTGATGCGGATGGACGGGGTGGTCATGGGCTGTGTTTCCCCTCGGGTTGCAAGATGTGTCGGACTTATTGGGTTGTATGGTGCAAGGGGCACTGAGGTTGATTCATGACAGGTTCGCAACTGATTTAAGCAGTATCCAACATCACAATACCGAGACCCCAACGCCACACAAGCACTAACGCACCAACCGGACGTGGATGTAGTTGTAGTGGTTGCCGGTGCCCATACCACCATTGTCGAAATAGAGATCCCACGCACTACTGGCCTCGCCAGCGTATGGTGTGGCTGTCCAGTACACCCATTGCTGCGTGTTGGGGAACCAGGTGCTATCAATGGAGGGGCCTGGATAAGCCACGCTGTAGTCCACCAGGGTTTGTAGTTCATCGGCTGTGGGTAAGCGCCAGTCGCTGTAGCCGCACAGTTTGATGGCGTTGACGGTGGCTACGTAGGTGCTTGCATCGTTGGCGTTGTTGTCGCCCAGATTGTTATAGGTGTTGCCCGCAGCCCGCAAACCGGTGGTGGGTTTCCCCTCCCAAGTCAGGCCGGTGATGTTGTCTCTGACGCACTCTTCCTTGCTGTAGGCCCCCACGGGGCTGTAGCTGAAGCCCAGCTTGCCGTCGCTGTTGGCCGGTTCGGTCACGTCGCGACCCAGCATGCCGTCTTGTTTGTCGTTCAGGGCGATAGCGGCGGCGCTGGTGCAGCTCACCAAGGTATGGCTGCCTGCGGCGTAGCACTGGGCGGCGGTGGTGCCGGTGTCGGGCAGTTGGGCGGGCGCAGTCACCAGTGGCACGCTCAGGCTGTACAGCGTGTGGCCATCCGGCGCGTTTGTCAAGGTGCCCGGCATTTGGCCTGCCGCTATGCCGCTGAACACGCAGCTGAAGGTGCGCTCGGTGGCGGTCGGCGTGCCGGTTTCTGTGCTGGGGCTGCTGCACTGCTGCGCGGCAAAGCTCAGGTTGGTGTCGGCCATCAGGTTGGAGCCGCTGACCTTGAAGCTGACGTTTTCACCAATGTGAACCGTGCCTTTGCCGTACACCTGGCCGGTGCTGGCGGCGGCCCAGGTCACGTCGGTGATGTTGGATTGAATGCTGACCGTGTGCGTGCCCAGTTGCTTGCCCCCGGCGCTGATGACGAGTTTGCGCTGCGCATCGGTGGCTGGGTCAAACTGGTACAGGGTACACACCACGGTGAAGCCCGTGGCCGTCATGCCCGTGGGGGTGTTGCACTGGGCACGGGTATCGGTGTCGTCGGGCAGGGTGACGGTGATGCCGCTGGTGGGCAAATGCTTGCCTACCACGGTGAAGGTGGTGGGCACGGTGCGCATGGCCTGCGCGGGGGTGGCCGCGAATGTGGGCTCGCCAGGTACCAGTGTGGGCTTGTTGCCACCGCCGCATGCCGCCAACAGCGTCACGGTTATGGCACTAACCCCATGGAGGGCCTTGAAACCACAGCTTTTGGGCGCTGGTTGAAAACGGTTGTTTGATGTGAATGGCATGGTTTGATCCATTGCCCCTGCTGGTTGTGAATGCTCTGGAATTGCAAAAAAGCGTTGAAATCCAGAATTCGCTCGCGCTTGAGGTCGTGGGTAAGCAGATTTGGGGCGGGCCATGAGGGTGCATTGTCTTCGCTTCTCGGTCTGCCGCCGCCCACGGCCCCACAAATGGAACGACCACCCGCAGGTGGCCGTGGTGTGCCGCCTGTTATCTCGCAGGCTTCAAGCACAGGTGCATTGTGCGGGGGCTTTGTGTCGGGTTCGTGACGTTGCGCGGGCTCTAGATGCTCAAGGGGTCTACGTCAATGGCGAAGCGGATCAGGCCACGGGCTTCGGGCAGGTTGCGGCAGCTGTGCAAAACGGCTTGCCAGCCAGACAAGAAGCGTTGCAGGGCGCTGCGCGATGCGGCTTCAATGAGCAACTGGGCGCGCTCCACATTGGCCACGCGCTGAATGGTCAGGGGCACGGCGGGGTAGAGGGTGACGTGTTCGCGCCAGGGCAGGCTGTGGCTGGCTTGGGCGGCGGCGTTCAGGAAGGCTTGGGCGCTTGCTTGGGTGCGGGCATCGGCGCGCAGCAGGGCCTGAAAGCCGTGCGGTGGCATGCCGGCTTGCAGGCGTTCTTGCAGCTGGTCGGCGGCAAAGGTGGGGTAGTCGTGCTGGCGCAGGGCGGCAAACAATGGGTGCTGCGGATACCAAGTTTGCACCCACATTTCGCTGGCGGCGCTGTGGGCGGCATCGCGCCCGGCGCGGCCTGCGGCTTGCATCAGCAGGGCAAACAGGCGCTCGGGGGCGCGGTAGTCGCTGGCAAACAGGGCGCTGTCGGCATTGACGCTGGCCACCAGGGTGATGCGCCGGAAGTCGTGGCCCTTGGCAATCATCTGGGTGCCCACCAGCACATCCACCGCGCCACTGTGCATGGTGGCCAGCTGCGCTTCTAGGCTGCCTTTGAGGCGGGTGGAGTCGGCATCCATGCGGGCCACGCGCACCGGCTCGCCGTCGGGGCGGCGCACATCGGCCAAGAGCGCGCTCAGGTGTTCTTCAATTTGTTCGGTGCCGCGCCCTACCGGGCTGATGTCGATGTTGCCGCAGTCGGGGCAGGCGCGGGGCACCCGTTCGTGCAGGCCGCAGTGGTGGCAGCGCAGGCTGCGGTCTAGCTTGTGGAACACGCGGTAGGCGCTGCAATGCGGGCAGGCGCTTTTCCAGCCGCAGTCGTGGCAGGCCAGCACTGGGGCATAGCCGCGCCGGTTCAGCAGCACCATGCATTGTTCGCTGCGGGCGATGCGCTCGGTCATGGCGGCCAGCAGGGCCGGGGCCAGCACCGAGCCTTTGGGCTGCTGGTGCATGTCCACCAGACGCAGCCGGGGCAGGGCACCGCCACCCACCCGGCCCGGCATGCTCAGGCGCAGGTAGCGGCCCTGCTCAGTGGCATGCCAGCTTTCTAGCGACGGCGTGGCCGAGCCCAGCAGCACCTGGCAGCGGGGCGGTAGCGGCGCGGTGGCGGACTTGACTCCCTCTCCCGCTGGGAGAGGGTGGGGGTGAGGGTTCGCCAGAAGAGCTGCCACCTGACGCGCCAGCGCCTCTGTCTCCACCTTGGCCCGGTACACCGCCAAATCGCGGGCGGAATAGCGTGCGCCTTCTTGGCTTTTGTAGCTGGGGTCGTGTTCTTCGTCCACCACCAGCAGGCGCAGGCCCGGCAGGCTGGCCAGCACCGCCATGCGCGTGCCCAGCACCACCCGTGCCGTGCCGCTGTGGGCGGCCAGCCAGCTGTGCAGGCGCTGCGGTGGGGTCATGCCGCTGTGCAGGCAGACCACGGCATCGCGTCCGTACAGCGGCTCCAGCCGGGCGCGAAAACGGGCTTCCAGCTGGGGTGTCAGGTTGATCTCGGGCACCATGACCAGCACTTGGCTGGCGGTGTGGCCGTCGGGGTGCGGGCTGTCCAGTGCCTCGCAGGTGGCATGCAGATAGACCTCGGTTTTGCCGCTGCCGGTGGCCCCAAACAGCAGCACCGGGGCCTGGGCTTGGCGCAGTCCGGCCAGGGTGGCTTGTTGCTCATCGCTCAGATGGGGGGGCGTGCTGCCGGGCTGTGTGTCGGGCTTGTGCGTGTTGCTGTGGCGGCTGCTGTGCCGCCGCAGCCGTCGGGTCAGTTGTTCGGGTCGCAGGTCGCGCAGAGCCGGGGGCAGGGCCGATAGCGCCATCTCGCCCACGCTGCGCTGGTAATACTGCGCGGCAAACTGCACCAGCTGCCGCCAGCGGGCATTCAGGGGGGGCAGGGCCAGCACATCACTCACGGCCCGCACCTGGGCCTCGTTCAGCCCTTCGGGGGGCGCGTGGTCATGGCCCCAGACGACACCCAGCATCTCCCGCGTGCCCAGTGGCACGCGCACCAAACTGCCCACCGGCAGGTTGTGTGTGCTGCGGTAGGTCAGCAGGGTGCTGATGCGGCTGTGTGCTGGGGTGGCAACCACCACTTGAGGCCAGAAATGCATGGGTGTGAAAGGGTTGTCCACCTATCCAAAAAATCTGTGGATAACTTTGTTGATAGCTTGTGGTGCAAGCCGGGTAAGCCTTACAAATCAAGGGCTTGCTTAAACTGCCCGATTTCAGGGCAAAACCATCGCGCTCTATATAAATCAATCACTTACAGATGTTTTCTAGGGTGGGTGTCTTTGCTATAACACATTTGTACAGGGGTTGCAGCCCTCCAGCCCCCTTCAAAAATTGTGTGCATAACTGCTTGTTACCCCGCGAATGCCGCTGGTTTTGTGCTAAGCCCTGCCGCGCATGCAGATTGGGCCTCGCAATGGCGGGCCATCGGTTGCGCGGGCATGCCTGAACCCGGTACAGCCTAAGTCCTTGATTTCAAAAGCCTTGCCGCTGCATGGGCTACATATCCAGAAAATCTGTGGATAACTTTGTTGATAGCTTGTGTTTGGAGCCCCAGAGGCCTTACAAATCAAGGGCTTGCTTAAACTGCCCGATTTCAGGGCAATTTTTCAAAACCTATATGAATCAACAACTTAGCGAGTTGCTCAGTCTTTCAGCAGGGGCTGCGTCAGCCGGATTGTGTGGCGCTACCCCTTACCTGCCGCTGCAAAACTTTTGTGCATAACCCGGTTTTGTCAAGTCCGGTTTTTAGCCGGATTTGTGCTAAGGCAGACCAACAGGCTGGATAACAGCTCGATAACAGCTTAGGTGGTGCCGCCTCAAGCGGCCTTGCGCAAGCGGCGCGAATGCGCATGCACCGCATCCACCAAGGCCGACACATGCGCCGGTGGCGTGTACTGGCTGATGCCGTGGCCCAGGTTGAAGATCTGCGTTGCGCCCACGCCCGGCCCTTGGTGCGGCGTGCCAAAGCTCTCCAGCACGGCGGCCACTTCGGCCTCAATCTGTTCGGGCTGGGCAAACAGCACATTCGGGTCAATATTGCCTTGCAGCGCCTTGCCGTTCGGGCCTTCGCCCACCAGCGCACGGGCTTTGGCTAGGTTCACCGTCCAGTCCAGGCCCAGCACGTTGCAGTCCAGGTCTTGCATCTCGTCCAGCCACAGGCCACCGCCCTTGGTGAACACAATGCGCGGAATGGTGATGCCGTCTTTTTCGGGTTGCAACTGCGCCAGCACGCGCCGGGTGTAGGCCAAGCTGAACTGCTGGAACTTGCCATCGGCCAGCACGCCGCCCCAGCTGTCAAACACCATCACCGCCTGTGCGCCTGCGTCAATTTGCGCATTCAGGTAGGCCGCTACCGCGTCGGCATTGATGGCCAAGATGCGGTGCATCAGGTCGGGGCGGCTGTACATCAGCGTTTTCACGGCCCGGTAGTCGTCCGAGCCGCCGCCTTCGACCATGTAGCAAGCCAGCGTCCAGGGGCTGCCCGAAAAACCAATCAGCGGCACCCGGCCGTTCAAAGCCTTGCGGATGCTGGTCACCGCGTCAAACACATAGCGCAGTTTGGCCATGTCAGGCACGGCCAGCGCGGCCACGTCGGCCTCGGTGCGCACCGTTTTCTGAAACTTGGGGCCTTCGCCCTGCGCAAACGACAGGCCCAGGCCCATGGCATCGGGCACGGTCAGGATGTCGGAAAACAAAATGGCCGCGTCCAGCGCATAGCGCTCCAGCGGTTGCAGCGTCACCTCGGTGGCAAAGTCTACGTTGGTGGCCAGCCCCATGAAGCTGCCCGCCTTGGCGCGTGTGGCGCAGTATTCGGGCAGGTAGCGCCCCGCCTGACGCATCAGCCACACGGGGGTGTGGTCGGTGGCTTGGCGCAGACAGGCGCGCAAAAAGGTGTCGTTTTGCAAGGGGGCAAAGCTCATGGGGGTATCCGGTTGCGGTCAGAGGAAAGCCGGGATTATCCAGACAAGACGGTTGGTTGCCTTCAAACAGACCGATCAGAGCTTTTGCCAGCTGCGCTGGTTGCTGGGTAGTTCGTGTGTTGGGTCCAGGACTCGAACCCAGTTATCAGCATCCAGTCGGTCGTTGTACACCACCACATTCACCCCTTCTGCCACCACCAAGCTGGGAAAGACAATGCCTCGATGTCCTGCGGCACGAACTTGGTCACTCAGTACCCAGCTGGCTGGCTCCCTGTGCTGTTCAAAGCGGGCTTGTCGCCAGTCATCTCGCCACTGTTGCCACAGTGCATCCCAGGGTACAGGGTCTGAAAGTTGGCGCACGTCAACCAGTCCATTGAGTCGTACCTCGTAGGCGCACAGGGTGCAAGGGGGTAAGAACGGCGAGGTTTGCTGGTATTCCTGCAGGGCGGTTGTCACTTGCAGCGACAGATAAAGAGCCTCAATACCCGGTCGGTTGAACCGTCCCCCTTGTCTGGCTGCACCTGCACCACTGGTGGGCATACTAGCCCAGCGCGGTGTATGTGCTCGGTACAGCGTGGCTTGCAGTGCGCTGTTGAGCAAGATCACCCGACATACCCTGTACTGATCGATTCCAGGTAGGCAATGGCATCGTTGGTGCGCCCGGCTTGCACCAGTTGCATCAGCGTCTGGTGGTTAAAGGCGGGGATGGGTTCGTTCTTGATCAGGAAGACGGCGCGATCCAAGTCGGGTTGGATCTCGTGTGCCGCGCTGAGCAGGCGGCTGAGTTCGCGCAGCGTGTCTTGCACCTTGGCCGATTCTGGGTGCTTGCGCAGGGTGTTGCGATGCACCCCGGCCAGACGGGCCAGCTCCTGCTGCTGCATGTCCAGCGTTAGCGCCATGCCTTCGGCAGACAGCCGTGATGTGCCGCGTTCACGCAGGCGGTTTTCCATCACGTTGGAAAAAGTGGCAGGGTTCATGGGGGTGTTGCTCCGTCAGACAGCCAATGTTTGAACATTTTAGGCCAGTCTTGTGCGCAAATTGTGCAAATTTTGTGCATAAACCGTGCTTACAGATTGTCCGCCCCAGCCCGTCACCCCACCCAAAACGCCTCCAGCATCTGTGCCAGCGCTTTGGGTTGGTCGTGGTGCAGCATGTGGCCCGAATCGGCTACCACGTCGTGTTGCACCTGCGGCACGGCACGCAGCCGGGCTTGGTGTTCGGCCAGCGTGAAGCGACCCGGCCACCACTGGCTCAGGCTGTCGTCGCTGGCGGTGACGGCCAGCACCGGGGCGCTGATGCGGCGGTACAGCTCCAGCGTTTCATCCACCCGGTACAGGTAGGCGCTGACCACTTTGTGCGCGGCATCGCCCAAAATTTCCCACTGCCCCTGCGCGTTGGGCGCGGCCCAGTGCGGGGCCAGCCACTGCGCTTTGTCGGGGCTCAGGCGGGGGTTGTTTTTCATCAGGCGGGCGGCCACGGCTTCGACGCTGGGGTAGGTTTTCAGGGCCTGTGCGCCTTGGGGCAGGGCTTTCACCTCGTCCATCCACTGTGCCAGCCGACCTGGGGCCTGGGCGGGGCGGGTGGCGGGCAGGCCAAAGCCTTCTAGGTTGACCAGGCGGCGGATGCGCTGGGGCCGCACCCCGCCGTACACCATGGCCACATTGCCGCCCATGCTGTGGCCCACCAAATCTACTGGCTGATCGGGGCAGAGCTGATCCAGCAGCACGTCCAAATCGGCCAGGTAGTCGGGGAACCAATAGCAGTCGGGCGCGGGGCCGCTGGGGCGGCTTTCGCCAAAACCGCGCCAGTCGGGGGCCACAATCCAGCGCGGCTGGCTCAGGGCATCGACCATGAACTGCCACGACGCGGCCACATCCATCCAGCCGTGCAGCAGCACCAGCGGCGGCTGTGCCGGGTCGGGCTCACCCCAGACGCGCACGTGATAGCGCAACTGCCGAACCGGGACATACACACTGCGCGAGAGTTTCTGAGCTTGGTACATTCAAACCATCATAAAGAACACCCCGGAGACAGACCATGGATGCAGGTCAAACAGACGACATACAGGCCAACAAAATGACCGCCGATACCCATGCCGATACCCATGCCGATACCCATGCTGCGCTGCACCGCCAGTTTGTCTGGCACGTGCCTCAGCGCTTCAACATGGCGCAGGTGTGCATGCGCCGCTGGGCTACCAACCCGGCGCATGCCCACCAAACGGCGGTGATTGCCTGCGCCCCCGGCCAGCCCGATAGCCACCACAGCTATGCCGAACTGCAAGCCCAGGCCAACCGCTTGTCCCACGCGCTGCAAGCCCTGGGCGTGCAGCGTGGCGACCGGGTAGCCATCGTGCTGCCGCAGCGGTTTGAGACGGCGGTGGCCTACATGGCGGTGCTGCAAATGGGCGCAGTGGGCATGCCCTTGTCGCAACTGTTTGGCCCGGAAGCGCTGGAATTCCGCCTGCAAGACAGTGAGGCCGTGGTCGCCATTGCCGATGCCAGCACCCTGCCCGCCGTGCAAGCGGTGCGCCCGCGCTGCCCGCTGCGCGTCCTGCTGGCGGTGGATGCCCCCGCCGCTGACGATGTGCTGGACTGGGCCAGTCTGCTGGCGGATCAGGCCCCGGTTTTTGAACCCGTGGACACCTGGGCCGACGAGCCCGCCGTCTTGATTTACACCAGCGGCACCACAGGCAACCCCAAAGGCGCACTCATTCCGCACCGGGCGCTCATGGGCAACCTGACGGGTTTTGTGTGCAGCCAAAACGGTTTTGGCCTGCAAGGCTTTGACCCCACCCACCTGATCGACGACAGCCGCCCCAGCCATGCCGTGTTCTGGTCACCTGCCGACTGGGCCTGGACCGGCGGCCTGATGGATGCCCTGCTGCCCACGCTTTACTTTGGCCGCCCCATCGTGGGCTACAGCGGGCGCTTTCAGCCGCAGACCGCGTTTGAGCTGATGCAGCGCCACGGCGTGACGCACAGTTTTTTGTTCCCCACCGCGCTCAAAGCCATGATGAAGGCCTTTCCGGCACCCAAAGACCATTTCCAATTTCAACTGCAAGGCCTCATGAGCGCGGGCGAGGCCGTGGGCGATGCGGTGTTTGCCTACTGCCAGCAGCAACTGGGCGTGACGGTGAATGAAATGTTTGGTCAGACCGAAATCAATTACATCGTGGGCAACTGCAACCGCCTCTATCCCGCCCGCCCCGGCAGCATGGGCAAAGCCTACCCCGGCCACCGGGTCGCGGTCATTGATGAACACGGCCACGAATGCCCAGTGGGCGTGCCGGGTGATGTGGCCGTTCACCGGCTTGATGTCCACGGCCAGCCCGACCCCATCTTTTTTTTAGGCTACTGGAAGAACGAAGCCGCCACCCGCGCCAAATTCACCGGCGACCCGGCCAACAGCTGGTGCCGCACCGGCGACATGGCCGTGCGCGATGCCGACGGCTACCTCTGGTACCAAGGCCGTGCGGATGACGTGTTCAAGTCCGCCGGTTACCGCATTGGCCCCAGCGAAATTGAAAACTGCCTCGTCAAACACCCCGCCGTGGCCAACGCCGCCGTGGTGCCCAAGCCCGATGCCGAACGCGGTGCCGTCGTCAAGGCCTATGTGGTGCTGACTGCCGACGCACAAGCCCAAACCGCCCAAGATGCCAGCGCCAGCGCCCAGCTCTGCGCCGAACTGCAAGCCCATGTGAAAGGCCAACTGGCCCCCTACGAATACCCGAAAGCGATTGAATTTGTCGAAGCCCTGCCCATGACCACCACCGGCAAAGTGCAACGCCGCGTGCTGCGCCTGCAAGAAGAACAGCGCTGGCAAGCTGCACAGGCCGCGGGCTGATGCCCCGTCAGCCCGACCGCCCTGAACCCCTCTACGATTTACCCATCCACCCAAGCTCACACCGCATGCCCACCATGAAAAACGTCCCACTCGGCTCCAGTGCCCTGCAAGTCAGCCCCATTTGCCTGGGCACCATGACCTTTGGCGAACAAGTCAACGAAGCCGATGCCCACCGCATCCTCGACCGATCCTTGGAGCGCGGCATCAACTTTTTGGACACGGCAGAGATGTATGCCGTGCCCGCCCGCGCTGAAACCTGCGGGGCCACCGAAACCATTCTGGGCAACTGGTTCGCCAAAACCCCCGGCGCACGCCAGCGCACCGTGCTCGCCACCAAAGTGGCCGGACCGTCACGCGGCATGCCCTGGATTCGCGGCGACCAATCGGGCCTAACCAAGGCCGAAATCATCAACGCCTGCGAAGCCAGCCTGCGCCGCCTGCAAACCGATGTCATCGACCTCTACCAAATCCACTGGCCCGCCCGCAACACACCGGTGTTTGGCATGCTCTACTTTGACCCCAGCAAAGACAAAGCCTGCGCCCCCCTGCTGGAACAACTGGAGGCCCTGGCCCAGCTGGTGCAAGCGGGCAAGGTGCGCGCCGTGGGCCTGTCCAACGAAACGCCCTATGGCGTGCACGAATTTGTGCGTCTGGCCGAACAACACGGCCTGCCCCGCGTGGACACGGTGCAAAACCCCTACTGCCTCATCAACCGCAGCTATGAAAACGGCCTAGACGAAACCTGCCACCGCCTCGGCGTGTCGCTGCTGGCCTATTCGCCGCTGGGTTTTGGCCTGCTCACCGGCAAATACGATGCCACCGGC
This sequence comes from Pseudomonadota bacterium, assembly GCA_041192045.1. Lineage (GTDB taxonomy): Bacteria > Pseudomonadota > Gammaproteobacteria > Burkholderiales > Burkholderiaceae_C > Hydrogenophaga. Next base: position 235,260 of record JBEENR010000004.1, read on the forward strand.
TTGGTGGGCGATGCGGGGCGCATGGCCCTGTACGAATCCATGCGCAAACAGCGCTGGGGCCGCCCTGAAGCCCTGGCCGCCGCCCAGCGCTACAACACCCTGGCCCGCGACCACGGCCTAACCCCCTCCCAGCTCGCCCTGGCCTTTTGCTACCGCAACTGGCGCGTCGCCAGCACCATCATCGGTGTCACCTCACTGAGCCAGCTCGACGAATGCTTGGACGCTTGGAACACCCCACTCGCCCCCGAACTGCTGGCCGAGATCGACCGCATCCGCTGGGAATGCCGCGACCCGGCGCAGTGAGGCGGGCAAAATAGCCCGCAAAGTCACGACACCCCCCATCACACCCCCAAGGAGACTGGATTGGAATTCGTCAACCCCCTGCTGGCCACTGTGGCCGCTTACCTCATGGGTTCGCTCTCGTTCGCGGTGCTGGTCAGCCGCGTCATGGGCCTGAACGACCCGCGTACCTACGGCAGCAAAAACCCTGGTGCCACCAATGTGCTGCGCTCGGGCAACAAAGCCGCTGCGGTGGTCACGCTGCTGCTCGATGCCTTCAAGGGCTGGCTGCCGGTAGCACTGGTGGCTGCTTGGGGCGAGGCTTACGGCCTGGGCGACGGCACCGTGGCCTTGGTGGGTCTGGCCGCATTTTTGGGCCATCTGTACCCGGTGTTTTTCCGGTTCCAGGGCGGCAAGGGCGTGGCCACGGCGGCGGGTGTCATTCTGGCCTTCCAGCCTTGGCTGGGGCTGGGGGCGCTGCTCACCTGGGGCATCATGGCCTATTTCTTCCGCTATTCCTCGTTGGCCTCCATCGTCACCGCCGTGTTCGCCCCGGCCTATTTTCTGTTTGGCGACGGCGTAGCCTGGTCGGCCCCCGGTGTGGTGGTGCTGAGTCTGGCTGTGATGGGCCTGCTGCTGGTGTGGCGGCATGCTGAAAACATCAACCGCCTGCTGGCAGGCACCGAGAGCAAGCTGGGTAGCAAAAAATGAGTGATTCAAACTACCGCAACCCCCCGCTGGTGCGCCACGGCATGGCCGCACGCTACAGCGAAGCCGCCGTGTTTCAGGGCGTGGTCTATCTGGCGGGCATGGTGCCCGAACGCGGCGACACCGACATCATCGGCCAAACCCAAGACGTGTTGGAACAGGTGCAAACCCGGCTACAAGAGGCGGGCAGCGACAAGTCGCGCATTCTGCGGGCGCAAATTTTCCTGAGCGACATCCAAGACATCAGCGCCATGAACGCTGTGTGGGATGCCTGGGTGGTGCCCGGCACCGCCCCACCCCGCGCCACCGTGCAGGCCGCGCTGGCCAACCCGGCTTGGAAGATTGAGATGGTGGTGACGGCGGCGCAGGGCCGTGTGCCCCTCAATCCCGAAAATTGTTGAACGACAGCGGCAGGTCTTTCAGCTCGGTGCGGATCAGTTGCATGGCGGTTTGCAGGTCGTCGCGTTTGGCACCGGTCACGCGCACCGCGTCGCCCTGAATGGCGGCTTGCACCTTCAGCTTGCTGGCTTTCAGGGCTTGCTGGATTTTCTTGCCGTCTTCGGTGGCAATGCCGTTGCGTACCTTCACCACTTGCTTGACCTTGTCGCCGCCGATTTTTTCGACTTTGCCCTTGTCCAGAAAGCGCACATCCACACCGCGCTTGGTCAGTTTGTTGCGCAGCACGTCTTCGACCTGCTGGAGCTGAAAGTCGGCATCGCCAAACAGGGTGATGTCCTTGTCCTTCAGCTCAATGGCGGCGCTGGTACCTTTGAAGTCAAAGCGGGTGCCGATCTCGCGGGCCACTTGTTCAACGGCGTTTTTCACTTCCACAAAATCGGCTTCAAGCACGGTGTCAAAAGAGGGCATGTTGGGGCTTTCCAGAAAAGTCGGGTGAGACAATCCGGGCATGTTAGTCGAGAACCAAGTGGCCCTTGCGCCCTACAACACCTTCGGCATCGTGGCCCGCGCACAGCGGCTGGCCCGTGTGCGCAGCGATGCCGATCTGCATCAACTCATGGCCAGCCCCGACTGGCTGGCCGACCCAGCACCGCCGTTTGTGCTGGGTGGCGGCAGCAACTTGGTCATCACGGGCGATGTGAAGCCGCTGGTGCTGAAGGTGGAAATGGCTGGGCGGCGTTTGGTGCAGGAAACGCCCAGGGGCTGGCTGGTAGAGGGCGGTGCGGGTGAAAACTGGCATGCTTTTGTGGCTTGGACGCTGGACCAAGGCTGGCCGGGCCTAGAAAACCTGGCCCTGATTCCGGGCACGGTGGGCGCGTCGCCGGTGCAAAACATTGGCGCTTATGGCGTGGAGCTGCAAGACCGTTTCCATTCGCTGGACGCGATGGATTTGCAAACCGGCCAGGCGTTCACCTTGGATGCCGCGCAGTGTGGTTTTGGCTACCGCGATTCGGTGTTCAAACATGCCCCGGCGGGTGATAAAGGCTTGGGGCTGGCCGGGCGGGCGCTCATCATGCGGGTGCGCTTCTGGCTGCCTAAGCCCTGGAAACCGGTGCTGGGTTACCTAGACCTGGAGCGCAAGATGACTGAGACCGGCATCACCGAGCCCGATGCACGCCAAATTTTTGACTGGGTGGTGGCCATTCGCCGCGCCAAACTGCCCGACCCGGCGGTGCTGGGCAATGCGGGCAGTTTCTTCAAAAATCCCAGCGTTTCGCCCGAGCAGTGCGCCGACATCATTGCCCGCGACCCCAAGGTGGTGCATTACCCCATGCCCGATGGCAGCATCAAACTGGCCGCTGGCTGGCTGATTGATGCCTGCGGCTGGAAGGGCAAGCGCATGGGCAATGCGGGGGTGTTTGAACGGCAGGCCTTGGTGCTGGTGAACCGGGGCGGTGCCACGGGCGGCGAGGTGATGACGCTGGCTAAGGCCATTCAAACCAGCGTGTACGAGCGCTTTGGGATTCGACTGGAGCCGGAACCGATGGTTTGGTGAGGGCGTTGGTGGGTGCTGCCGTCAAAGTCGGGCCAAGCTCCCGTCAGCCTCATTCCACCGTCACGCTCTTGGCTAGGTTTCTGGGTTTGTCCACATCGGTGCCTTTGGCCAGCGCGGTGTGGTAGGCCAGCAGTTGCAGTGGCACCACATGCAGCAGGGGCGAGAGGGCACCGTAGTGTTCGGGCAGGCGGATGACATGGATGCCGTCGGCGCTTTGGATGCGCGCATCGGCATCGGCATCGGCCAGCACATACAGCACGCCGCCACGGGCGCGCACTTCTTGCATGTTGCTCTTGAGCTTTTCCAGCAGCGCATCGTTAGGCGCTACCGTGACCACCGGCATGGCGCTGGTGACGAGGGCCAGCGGGCCGTGTTTCAGTTCGCCGGCGGGGTAGGCCTCGGCGTGGATGTAGCTGATTTCTTTCAGCTTCAGGGCTCCTTCTAGGGCAATGGGGTAGTGCAGGCCACGGCCCAAGAACAGCGCGTTGTCCTGACGGGCAAACTGCTCGGCCCAGGCGATGACTTGCGGCTCCAAGGCCAGCACCGCTTGCAGGGCCAGCGGCAAATGGCGCATGGCCTTCAGGTGCTGGTGTTCCTGCTCGGCGCTGAGGTGTCCGCGTGATTGGGCCAGCACCAGCGTCAGCAAGAACAGCGCGGCCAGTTGTGTGGTGAAGGCTTTGGTGGAGGCCACCCCAATTTCGACCCCGGCGCGGGTGACGTAAGCCAGCGCGCATTCGCGCACCATGGCGCTGGTGGCTACGTTGCAGATCGTCAGCGTGTGCTGCATGCCCAGGCTTTGCGCATGGCGCAGGGCGGCCAGGGTGTCGGCAGTTTCACCACTTTGGCTGATGGTGACAACCAGTGTTGTGGGGCTGGGCACGCTGCGGCGGTAGCGGTATTCACTGGCAACTTCCACCTGGGTGGGGATTTGTGCGATGTCTTCTAGCCAGTATTTCGCCGCGCAACCGCTGTAGTAACTGGTGCCACAGGCCAGAATCAGCACCCGATCCACGGCAGCCAGGGTGGCGGCGGCTTGCTCGCCGAACAGATCGGGCGCAATGCCGGTGATGCCTTCTAACGTGTCGGCAATGGCTCTGGGTTGCTCAAAAATCTCTTTTTGCATGTAGTGGCGGTACGGCCCCAGCTCGGCGGCACCACTGTGGGCATGCACGGTTTTGACTGGGCGCTGCGCCGTGCTCAGCGGGCGGCCCTGGGCATCGGTGATCCAGTAACGCCCCCATTGCAAATCGACCAGATCGCCCTCGCCCAGATAGACGATTTGATCGGTCACACCGGCCAGTGCCATGGCATCGCTGGCCAAAAAGTGTTCGCTGCCATCAGCCGCCAGGCCCAGCACCAGGGGCGACCCTGCCCGTGCCCCGACCACGCGGTGCGGTTCGTCTTTGTGGAACACCGCCAGCGCATAGGCACCGCGCAACCGGGCCACCGCCGTTTGCAGTGCGGTGAAAATGTCGCCCTCATAGACCGAATCGATCAGGTGGGCAATGACCTCGGTGTCGGTCTGGCTGTCAAAGCCATAGCCTTTGGCTTGCAGCTCGGCCCGCAGCTCGTCGTGGTTTTCAATGATGCCGTTGTGCACCAAGGCCACCCGGCCTGCCGCCTGTGCGCTGGCCTGTGGCCCGTGGCTGAAGTGCGGGTGGGCGTTGTGTACTGCGGGCGCACCGTGCGTGGCCCAGCGGGTGTGGGCAATGCCAGTGCCGCTGGCAATCCCTTCTTGCGCCACCTGCTGCGCCAGTTCCGCGACCCGCGCAGTGCTGCGGCTGCGCTGCAAGCCACCGCTGTGCACCGCCACGCCGCAAGAGTCGTAGCCCCGGTATTCCAAGCGCTGCAAACCTTGTACCAAGATGGGCACGATGTCACGCCCGGAAACCCCTGCCACGATGCCACACATACCACGCTCCTTGTTAGGTCAATGGCTGGCGATGCTACCCCCGATGGCTGAAAATATGCTGTCAAAATTCAACCTTGAATCACTGAAAATTTCACAGTTTTTCAAGGGTAATTTTTTATTTCACTAATAATCAAAAAATGGAAGAATTAGACGAAGCTGACCTGCGCTTGCTGGCCTTGCTGCAAGCCGATGCCTCACGCAGCAACCAGACGCTGGCCGAACTGGCCCACCTGTCGCCCCCCACCAGCCTGCGGCGCATCAAGCGCCTGCGCAGCATGGGCATCATTGAGCGCGAGGTGGCTCTGCTCAATCCAGACAAACTGGCACCCCTGCTAGGCCATGGCCTGACGGCCTTGGTTGAAATCACCCTAGAGCGCCAAGGCAGCGACGAACAAACCGCGTTTGAAGCCCACGTCGTGCCCGACCCGGCGGTACAACAGTGTTACCGCGTCAGTCCCGGCCCGGACTTTGTGCTGGTGGTACACACCGCGGACATGCCCGGCTACTTGGCTCTGGCGCAGCGCTTGTTTCACAGCCGGGCCAACGTGCGCAATGTCAAGGCGTTTTTCAGCGTCAAGCGCGCAAAATTCGACCCCCGCCTACCGCTGCACAACGTTGCGCCAGATGCTTGAGGCTCGGTGTGGTTGCTGTGCGTCAATGTTGGTCACCGGTCGGGCTAGGGCAAACCCTGATGCCCAACGTGTGTCGCATACAAGCGACGCATGGCCAAATGCCAAACGACCGTTTTTTGTGAGATTTAAGGGTTAACCCTATAAAACGAAAGTGTGAATTTTGACCAAAGTGGGTCAGAATAACCGCTCAGAAAGTGCTTAGACCCGGTACAAAAGCGGTACGAGTCACTTGAAGAATTCTTGATACAAGCTTACAAAAAAATTACAGACTAAAAAACTTTGGAATTACTCGAAAACTGACAAAAAACGCCAGTCGGAGTTCTCTAAAATGCCATTGCCATGCTTTCGTGGTGAACCCTAGCAACTCATTGATTTATGAAAAAATCGTTACTCCTCGCAGCAGCTGTTCTGGCTGCAAGCGGTGCTCAAGCTCAAAGTACAGCAACTGCCACGGTCAATGCCATCGCTGGTATTGCTCCTGTGATGACCCTGACCTGCCTGGATGTCAACTTCGGTGTCTGGACTGTGCCCAGCGGTGACCGCGGTGGCAGCAGCACCGTGACCCTGACGGTCAGCAGCCCTGACTCGGCCACCGCTACCACCACCGCTACCCTGGGCGGTACTACCACCGGTCTGGCTCGCGTGGGTGCCGCTCCTGTGGCTGGCGCTTGCAAAGTGGACGGTGCTTGGAACACCTTGGCCATCACCATTGCCAACAACACCGGCAAGAACTTCGTCGCCAGCAACCACCCTGTGGCCAACGGCGCCGCCAAGCTGCCTGTGACCGCCAACACCGGTGTGGTGGCTGACCTGACCCTGAGCACGGCTGCCCCGTCTATCAATGCCAGCAGCGAAGCCTACTTCTGGGTGACTGGCGTGCTGACCATTCCTAACAACGTGGTTGCCGCCAACTACGGTGGCTACCGCGCTCAAACCCCCGCCACGGTCACGGCAACGCAATAAACAACCCATTTACTGAGTTGTGAAGGTCTGAACCAATGCTTCGTTGGTTCAGACTTTTTTTAGGTATCTCGTTTTTACTCTCTGTCGATCAAGTGAAAAAATCCGCCTCGCTCCTTATTTTCATAGCACTGTTTCTGGGTGCTGTCGGCCAGAGCGCGGCTCAGTTGTCCGTGTCCATATCCGACAACGTGGTGGTTCTGGATGACAAGCAGAGAACAGGCTCGATTGATTTGGTCAACTTGGGACTGGATCCTGTTGAGTTCACGGTCAGGAATATTGGGCAAGAAGGCGATAGCAGTCTCATTCGCTGGGCACCCGCTAGGGTGCTGGTTGAACCCAACCGCTCTGCCAAGTTGCGCGTGATGGCTCGCCCTGGTGCCAAAACAGATGCCGAGGAAACCTTGATCAAGCTCGGCATTACATCCGAGGTCAAGCGTCCACCGTCGCTGGTGACACCAAAGATCAAAGAAGAAACAATTGATGGCGTGGCCGTCAGTATTCCGCTCACGCCGACTTTGCCGATGTTCGTGTATTTCAAGAACAAGGTGCCCGAGTCCAAGACCCTGCTGCCTCACATCAGCATTGGGGCGTTTGTTCCCACGCCAGAAAACGATAGAGTTTTGGGTTATTTCCCAGTCACAAAATCCGACAAGCAGAAGAGTTTTGTTGGTCAGGCGCGCATCTTCGATAAGGCCACGGGCCAGATCATTGATCAGGGTCGCCTCCACGTAACCTACGAGATGGACACCCTGAGTCTGCAAATTCGCCGTGTGACCTTGCCCTCTGGTGAAGTGCCTGTTCAGTGTCTTCAGCTCTGGAATCAGTATCCTGGGCGAGGTGACCCAGTTCAGACCATATGTCCATAAAACTACTGCCTTATTGCATTGTTTGTGGACTGATCACTCCCTCGGCATTGCTGGCACAAGATGGCATTATCCTGAAAGGTGCGACCACCATCGGGATTGAAAGCGTTTCTGCACTCAGAACTACGCAGTCGCCTTACCGTGTCAGCATTGCGCAATTTGCGCTCAATGGCAATCCGTTGCCAGACCTCAAGGAGATGGTCGTCCGCTGGGACGGTGCTTTGCTGTTGCCAGTCAACACCTTGGTTGAGCTGGCTGAAGGTGCGGTACTTAAAAAAACACCTGAGACCTTCAGTTTTTATTTGAACAGCCCCAACGACGTGGTGGAGGTGTCGCCTACCCAGGGCACCTTGACGTTCAAGGGCAAGGTGTACCCGTTTCAGTCAGGTGACTGGACGGTGCTAGAGGGTGCTCCTTACATCAGCTACAACTTTGTCAGTGACATTCTGAAAATTCAGGTCACGTATGACGAACAGATTGGCACGATTGACGTATTGACGCGCGAGCGCTGGCCCAGCGAGCGCAGAAGTCTGCGAGAGCAGCAATGGCGTCGCTTAGAGAACGCGGCGGCAGAAGCCAGCGCCGCAGCCGTGCCGCTGGTGTTGGACTACAAAGCAACAGGTGCCCCACAGGCCGACATTGCGATTTCGGCCTACAACAGCTCACAGGGTTCTGGCAGCGATTTCTTTTTCAACTTCGTCAGTGAAGCGCTTTACATGACCAACACGCTGGCCATGTCGGGTAGCTTGGACAATGGTGTCAGGCAAGTGCGCATGCAGACCGGAAGAACCGACCCCGCTGGGTCGGTGTTTGGTATTCCGAATCTGTACAAATTTGAACTCGGGGATGTGATTGGGTCCGCCATGCCCATGATCGGCAGCATGGCACCAGGTCGGGGTTTGTTGCTCAGGGCTGCTCCCCTGGATCAATACGACGAATATGAGCGAACCGACATTGTGGGACAGGCACCGCCCGGTTGGGACGTGGAGCTGTACGCCAGCGGGACGCTTCTGGCTGTTGTGAAGGCGCAGGCCGATGGTCTGTACCGTTTTATCAACGTGCCCTTGCGTTACGGTATCAACAACTTCAGGGCGGTGATGTATGGCCCAGCAGGCCAGCAGCGGCAGGAGTTTTTCCAAAAGCGGGTGGGGCAATCCATGCTGCGTGAAGGCGAAACCCATGCGTACAGTTATTTGGCACAGCCGAACACGCCGGTGCTCAGTACCCGGTACAGCACTGTCACGCCCTCGAAAGACTGGGTGGGTTCGGCCAGGGTGGATTACGGGCTTGCGTCCCAAGTGACGCTCAGCACGTTTTTGGCACGATCGCAATATGCTGACTGGGTATCGGGTACCGGTTTGGCGGTTGATAAGTTGGCCGATTACGCAGGTTTCAGTGCCAGATCTGCCCTGACAGTGGGTGAACTCGATGCGGGTGTCGTCAAGCAGATGGATGGCAGTTTGGGCAAATATGCCAACCTCATTGTGCCCGTGGGTGACTATTCACTGGCGACATCCTTGCAACTCTACGGGGATCGTTTTTTCTCAGCGGGCAACCGGTACGAAAACGAATGGATTCAACGCCGGCTTCGTTTGCGCGCCAACAGTCCCTTCAACTGGTTCCATCAAGATGGCTTTGTCACCGCGTCTCTTGAAAAAATGGATCTGGAGAACAATGGTCGTGTCACGCTCAGTACGCTGTCGTACATGCATGCCTTGTCGAATGCTTATTTGAATCACAACCTAGAATCTGAGAATTTCAAACGTACCGTGCTGGGTGTCAACCGCGACAGCAACAAGCTGCGCTACCGGGGGTTTGCTGCCTACCGCTATGAAGACATCAATTTCCGTGCAGAGGTGGGTTATCTGCTGCGTGGTTTTGACCAAGGTTTCGAGTTTGTCGCACTCAACGCCGACTGGCAGCACGACAACGGCGTGTCGCTCAATGGCAACTACACCTACCGGTCGAACGGAACTTCCACTGCGCAGCTTCGTTTGAACCGCAAGGTCAAAATGTTGATTTGGTCGCTCGGGGTGGGGAAATCCACCAACAGCGATTATTCGTTCACCGCCAGCGTCGGCATGAATTTTGGCGTGGGCTATTCGCCCAGCATTGGCACGATTTACAGTGAACATGCGCGTACGCCGTTCTCTCAGCTCAGTACCCGTCTGTACCACGATGTCAACCGCAATGGCCGGTTTGATCAAGATGTTGACCGCCCTGTCCCCAATATTTCGGCTATCGTCAACAACCGCCGTGCCGAAAATGCCAGCAACCAAGATGGTCTGCTGCATATTGACAAGGTGTCTACCACCCGCAGGCAGACCATTCAACTGAACAGTGACGATTTGGCTGAATACTTCCTGGTTGCCAAGGTGCCTGGTTTCCAGATCAGCGCACGCCCTGGTCAGGAACACCATTTGCCTTTTGACCTGATGGAAATGGGTGAAATCAGCGGCTTGATGATTGTCAAGGAGCGCGACGGCAGCAAGTTCCCGGTGTCGGGTGTTCGCCTTCAGGTGGTGAACGAAGACGGTGTTGTCGTGCAGGAAACCAACAGCCTGTCAGATGGCTTCTATATTTTTGACAAGGTCTATGCTGGCAAGTGGACCATTCGCCTGCACCCCGAGCAGTTGCCGATTTATGAGGACATCTGTATGGACGAGGTGCATGTCGAGCTGACTGACGAAGAGCTGGTTCTCTCGAATGTGAACTTGCTGGCGGAACGACGCCCCAAAAAGGCACAGCCCTGAACACCATGAAAAAGTTGTCTGCCATTCAAGCCTGTGTGCTGGCTTTGGGGTTGTGGAGTGCCACGGTGCATGCACAGGGCAACACCTGCCAGCAGGTGCAAGTAGAGACGCTCTCACCACTCAATTTTGGGATGGTCTTTTTCTCCAGACTGGTGCCGGGACAGGTGGTGTTCCATCCCAACGAACGCATGGAGGTGCTTTCGGCGGGTACTTCGCTTCCGACAGCACCCAGTCATTCGCCAGGGCGTGTGCGCGTGAAAGGCCCTGCACAATCTTTGGTTTACTTTTCGGTGACCAATCCAGTCACGAGAAACATTCAAGTCGAGCAAATCAAGCTGGTTAATGCCATCACCCAGCGCGAGTTGGAAAAGCAGGGCGATTTGTGGGTCGTGCCCACCAAGAACCTGCCTGAAATCGAATTGACCGTCGTCGGAACCCTGAATTTTCAGGGTTTGACCCAGCGGCAGAACTTCATCACGACTTTCACGGTGGACTGCACGTTTGTGCAGCCTGAGTGAGCTGACGCTGGCTTGAACTTAAGCGGGGTAGATGCGGGCGATTTCAGCAGACAGTGACTGCATGCTGATGGGTTTGGACACGTAGCCGTCGGCTCCTGCCGCCAGAAAACGCTCACGGTCGCCCGTCATGGCGTGGGCTGTGACCATCAAAACCGGGGTTCTCGGCTGGCCTTCCTGTTCGCGTTCACGCAGGCGGGCCAGGGCGGTCAGGCCGTCGGTGCCGGGCATCATCACATCCATCAAGACCAAGTCAAAGCGCTGCGCACTCAACTGATCCAGCGCTTGCTGACCATCTTCGGCCACCACGCAGGTATGGCCCATTTTGCTCAGCAGCATGGTGGCCACTTTCTGGTTGATGATGTGATCCTCGGCCAGCAAGATGTGCAGGGGTCTCGTTGCAGTCATGTCTTTGTGTAGGCTTGCAGGGGCAGCACGGTGGTGTGCGTGGTTGTCGTCAGGGTAGCGGGCTTGCAGCGTGAATTCAAAACACGAGCCTTGACCAGGGATGCTGGTGGCATGGATGTGCCCCCCCATCAGTGTGACCAAGCTGCGTGTGATGGCCAGACCCAGACCGGTGCCACCATAGAGGCGGGTGATGGAGCCATCGGCTTGCACAAACGGGTTGAAGAGGCTTTCGGCTTTTTTCGGGTCAAAACCCACGCCGGTGTCTTGCACCTTGATGCGAAGCTGAACTGTATCGGGTTTTTCGGTCATTTTTTGGGCCGACATGTGCACCGAGACCTGACCTTGGTGGGTGAACTTGATGGCATTGCCCAGCAGGTTGGTCAGCACTTGGCGTATGCGCACAGGATCAAGCATCACCGCCTCAGGCACGCCGGGTGCACAGCTGTAGTGCAGCTCTAGCCCTTTCTGGTCGGCCAGCCCTTTCATGGACTTGAGGGTGTGGCGCAACAGTTGCTCGGGCATGATGATGGCGGGCTCCAGTTCCATGGCCCCCGACTCGATTTTTGAAAAATCCAGAATGTCGTTGATGATGTGCAGCAGGTGGTTGGCTGCATCACGGGCCATGCTCAGGTGTTCGCGCTGTTCGGGTTGCAGTTCGGTGTCGAGCACCAGTTGGGTCATGCCCAGCACGCCGTTCATGGGGGTGCGGATTTCGTGGCTCATGTTGGCCAGAAATTCGCTTTTCAGTCGGTTGGCTATTTCGGCTTTGTTGCGTTCGGCAATCAGTGCCTCTTCATGTTGCTGGACTTGGGTGTAGTCCTGCATCAGGCCAATGAAATACACATGCTCATCGACTTTGGTTTCTGTGACTGACAGGCGCAGTGGGAATGCGCTGCCATCGCGCCGGTAGCCTTGCACCACGCGGGGGCGGTTGAGCATGTGTTGCACGCCGGTGTCTAGGTAGTGTTGGATGTCTGCGCTGTGGCGCTGTCGCTGGCTGGGGGCTATCAGGGTATCGACGGTTTGTGCAGTCAATTCGCCCGTGGCATAGCCAAACATGCTGTCTGCCGCCGGGTTGGCCTGAATGATGTGGCCCTGCGTGTCAATGACCACAATACCTTCGGGTGCCGCATTGAAAATGCTGGCCAGTTTGGATTCGCTCAGGCGCAGGTTGTGTTCAATGACTTGCCGTTCGGCAATTTCTTGGCGCAGCAATTGATTGGTATTTTCCCGTTCGCGTGAGAGATGTCGGGTGGCACGGAATGCTGACTGCAATTGTTTGAAGCCGACCCACACCACGATCATGCAGATAAATACCAGCAGCACCATGGTGGCAAATGTTTGATTCAAAGAACCTAGGTAGGAATTGCCCCAATTGTGAACAGGTAGCGTAATTTCCAGGGCTCCGCGCAAATCGCCTACTTTCCAATCGGTTTTGGGTGAGTAAGGCATGCTGTTGTGGCAGGCCACACAACTGTTTTGCATGATGTCAGCCTGCGCATAGCGCATGACCAGCACGCCATCGCGGATTTCGGTGCGCACAAAGGGTTGATCGGGTTTTTGCTGCAAGGCTTGCAGCGCAGCTGTCTGAAATTCATCGAGCTGACGCTCAGCAGCCCGCCAGGGAAACGGTTTGTCGCTGTACAGCGAGACGGTGTTACCGGCTTCACGCTCAGACAGGTAGCGCCCCAAATCAATCATGAACGTGGCGGGCAGCGGCACACCGTTGGGCGTGTTTTTGTAGTCGTGGGTGACTTGTGCACCGCTTTGCCGAGCACGCGGCAGAATTTCCGTGGTGTAGAAGTTGCGGAAATGCGTGACCGATAGCGCTTGCCGTTTGGCGGTTTCCTGCGTCAGGCTGATCAGGGTTTGTTGCACCGATGCATAAACCAGCCAGATCAGCCCCAAGGCCATGCTGACCAGAATGACGGCCAGTACGGGCAATGCCCAGCGGTTCATGAATAAGGGTTTGCGTTTCGCTGGAACAGATGCGTTTTGCATGGCTGATGGGGCCTCGTTAGGCAAAGCGCGCAAAGTATGACACAAGCTTTCTTTCAATTGACGTATCGAACCCGCAGGCTGTCCAATGGCGCAGATTTTGGCACCGAAGGTGAATAAATATTGGTGAATTTCATTGAATTTTTTCAGATTATCTGTCAATTCGCACGGGTCAGATTCAGGCCTTGTCGCTGTGGTTTGGCGGATGCGGGCCGATTACGCCAGTGCATGCCAAGACAACCACATCACCAGCGGCACCAGCAGCAAGGCAGCCCCGAAGCGAACGAGCCAGCGGGTGCGCAGGCGCAGCGTTTCCACCGCATCGACCAAGCGGGCCTGCTGCTCGGCCAGTTCGGCCAGGGTCTGGGTGAGTTGTTGCTGGGTTTGTGCTTGCTGATCGAGTTGCACTTGGGCGGCAATCAGGCGGTTTTTCAATTCGCCCAAACTCGGCGGGCTGTCCTGTAGGGTGTCGATTGGGGTTGCAACCGGCTGGGTGGTGGGCGGGGTTTGCTTGTCCAGCAGTTTGCGCGCCGCGCTGAGCACCTTGGGCGCGTGTTCGATCACGTCACTCCAGGGAATGACTTTGAGTGCCAGCAGCCAAGGGTTTGCCATAGGAAATCCTTTGTAAACAAAAACAACGGCCTTATGAGTCTGCGACCGGGGGCGAGGTTTCCGCGCACCGGATGCCGCACCCGATGCCCGGCGAAGGCTCACCAGCTTAGCGCGGTGGATGGCGCAGCAGCCAGCAGCCCAGTACCGCTGCCGCCAGCAACAGCAGCGGAAAGCCCAGTGCAGGCACCCATTGCAGTGCCGCCGCACCCAGGGCCGGAGCCAGCACACCGCCCAGGGTGTAAGACAGCACCAACACCGCCGTGCTGTTGACCAGGGTAATGCCTTGCTCGCGTGAGCCAATATCGATCATCGCCAAGGTGTAGAGGCAGCCACCGGCTCCTCCCCACAAAAAGGCCACCGGCGCGGCCAACCAGGGTGTACTGACCACCCACGGAATGAGCAGCGTGGCCAGCAGTGTGACCCAGGCACACAGCCGCATCAGTTGCCAGCGTGCTTGTGCGGCAGAGCCCCAGCGCTGCTGGGGGTGGTGGGCCATGCGGTCGGCCAGCATACCGGCGGGCAGCATCATGAGCGCACTGCCCAGGCCGCTGGCCGATACCAGCAATGCGGCGGCTGTGGCACCCAGCCCCAGGCTCAGCCCGTACAGCGGCAAAATGGCTGTGAGGCCGCTTTCAAAAAAGCCGCCGACAAAGCCCACCGCCATGACGAAAGGGTGTAAGCGCAAGGCATGCCATACCCCAAACAGGCCGATATGGGCCGTCTCGCTGTCGCTGGCGGGCGCAATGGGGGGAATCAACCCACTCCACGCAAACCCCAGCCCCACCAGTGCCCAAGCCAGCCACAAGGCGTTGTCGCTTTGTGCGCCGATCCAGGCCAGCAAGGCCGGGCCGACAACGAACGTGGTGCCCACCATGGTTTCAAACAGCCCGACATGGCGACCGCGTTGCTGCGGGCTTGAAAACTCGGCCACCACCGACTCAGCCAGCACCCAGCGCAAACCAGCGGCCATGCCCTCCAGCAAGATGCAGGCAAACCACAGCCACAAGCTGTGGCTCAGCACAAAGCCCGCCATGGCCAGCAGTGGCACGCCAGCGGCCAGCCACAGCGACAAGCGCCGCCCCAGCCGCTGCGTGATGGCCGAGGCAAATGGCGTGACCAGAAACACCCCCAGCCAGCCCGTGGCCACAAACAAGCCTGCCACGGCGGTGGCGGTGCCGCCGTCTTTCAGGCGCAGCAGCAGCCACGGCATGAGCATGAAATACCCCACCAGCTGAAAAAACGTGGAGCCAAAAATGGCCACCAGCCCCAATGGGGCATGCGGTGGCGGGTGTTGGGTCAGCGGGGCAGGGGTGTTCATCGTTGGGTCAGGCGCAGAGCGTCCGCATTGTCGCCGTCTGGCGGCGCTGGCGTGCCAGCCGTTAGAATCGCGGCTTTCCGAGGAGCGTTGCAGCGTCCCCTGGCATTGGGCCAGCATTGGGCGTGAGGCTCGGACATTTTGGCAACGACGCTCATCCACCCTGTGTGCGATGGGCTTTTTTTTGCCTGCTCATGGCGCACCGGGTTTGTTCAACCACCTCCGGAGCGAAACATGAACGCACGCATCCCCGCCACCCTTAACGCTGATTGCGTCATTGCCGACATTGGCTTGGCCGATTGGGGCCGCAAAGAAATCAAGATTGCCGAGACCGAAATGCCCGGTCTCATGGCCATTCGCGAAGAATTTGCCGCCAAACAGCCCTTGAAGGGCGCACGCATCACCGGCTCGCTGCACATGACCATTCAAACGGCGGTGCTGATTGAAACCCTGCAAGCCCTGGGCGCGCAGGTGCGCTGGGCCTCTTGCAACATCTTTTCCACGCAAGACCATGCGGCTGCGGCCATTGCCGCTGCGGGCACGCCGGTGTTTGCCATCAAGGGCGAAACCCTGGCCGACTACTGGGACTACACCCACCGCATTTTTGACTTCGGCGCACCCGGCACCGAGGCCGAAGGCCCGAACATGATTCTGGACGACGGCGGCGATGCCACGCTGCTGATGCACCTGGGCAAGCGCGCCGAAAAAGATGCCAGCCTGCTGGCCCACCCCAAGAGCGAAGAAGAAACCTGTTTGTACGCCGCCATCAAGGCCAAGCTGGCGCAAGACCCGACTTGGTACAGCCGCAAGAGCGCGCAAATCATTGGCGTGACCGAAGAAACGACCACCGGCGTGCTGCGCCTGAACGAAATGTCCGCCCGCGGTGCGCTGATGTTCCGTGCCATCAACGTCAACGACTCGGTGACCAAGAGCAAGTTTGACAACCTGTACGGCTGCCGCGAATCGCTGGTGGACTCCATCAAGCGCGCCACCGACGTGATGATTGCGGGCAAAGTGGCCGTGGTGGCTGGTTATGGCGACGTGGGCAAAGGCAGTGCCCAAGCCCTGCGCGCTCTGAGCGCCCAGGTGTGGGTGACCGAGATTGACCCCATCAACGCCCTGCAAGCCGCCATGGAAGGCTTCAAGGTGGTGACCATGGAATACGCCGCCGACAAGGCCGACATTTTTGTCTCGGCCACGGGCAACAAAAACGTGATCCGCTACGAACACATGGCGGTCATGAAAGACCAGGCCATCGTCTGCAACATTGGCCACTTTGACAACGAAATTGACGTGGCTTCGCTGGAGGGTCTGACCTGGGACGAGATCAAGCCGCAGGTGGACCATGTCGTGTTCCCCGACGGCAAAAAAATCATTCTGCTGGCCAAGGGCCGCTTGGTGAACCTGGGCTGCGCTACCGGCCACCCCAGCTTCGTCATGTCGTCCAGCTTTGCCAACCAGACCATTGCGCAGATTGAGCTGTTCTGCCACGCCGACGGCTACGACGTGGGCAAGGTGTACACCCTGCCCAAGCACCTGGATGAAAAAGTGGCGCGCCTGCACCTGAAGAAGGTGGGCGCGATGCTGACCGAACTGACCGACGAGCAGGCCGCCTACATTGGCGTGCCCAAGCAAGGCCCGTACAAGGCCAACACTTACCGGTATTGATTGAGTGTGATGCGTGCTGACCAACTCCTTGTCGAACGCGGGCTGGCTGCTTCGCGCTCGCAGGCCCAGCGGCTCATTGCCTCGGGCGTGCGCTGGCGCGTGGCGGGTGGCGACTGGCGGGCGGTCAGCAAAAACGGTGACGAACTGCGCGAAACGGCGGAGCTGGAACTGCTGGACACGGCAGAGCAGCGTTTCGTCTCGCGTGGCGGGCTCAAGCTGGAGGGAGCCATTCAGCACCTGGCGCTGAATGTGGCGGGTTTGCGCTGTTTGGATGTGGGCCAGAGCAGCGGCGGTTTCACCGACTGCCTGCTGCAACGCGGTGCCGCGCAGGTGGTGGGGGTGGATGTGGGCCAAGGCCAGTTGCACCCCACGCTGCGTGCCGATGCCCGTGTGCTGTGTATGGAAAAATGCAACGCCCGCGAGCTGAATGCCGAAGCGTTGGCCGCAGCGGGTGGCGGCAGTCAGCCGTTTGACCTGATCGTGGGCGACCTGTCGTTCATCTCGCAAACCTTGGTGTGGCCTGCCATCGTGCCGCTGCTCAAGCCGGGCGGCATGCTGCTGATGCTGGTCAAGCCCCAGTTTGAACTGCAACCGGCCCAAATTGGCAAAGGCGGTTTGGTGAAAGACCCAGCCAGTTATGCCACGGTGCGCCAGCGCATGACGCAGGCTTGCCATGACCACCGGCTGCGGCTGCTCGATTATTTGGAGAGCCCCATCACCGGCGGTGACGGCAACCGCGAATTTTTTGTTTGTGCCCAGGCGGTGGCTTGAAGCGGCCCCCCGAACAGGACATTGTTTTTTTGAAAGATGCGCCATGGCAGCACTGCCCTTGAGCTTTGAATTTTTCCCACCCAAAACCGCCGAAGGTGCCGATAAGCTGCGCGCCGTGCGCCAGCAACTCTATGCCTGCCAGCCCGAGTTCTGCTCGGTCACTTACGGCGCGGGTGGCTCTACCCAGCAAGGCACCTTTGACACGGTGGCTGCCATCTTGGCCGAAGGCGTGCCAGCGGCTTCGCATTTTTCGTGCATTGGGGCCACCAAAGCCAGCGTGCGCGAGCAGCTGGCCACCCTCAAAACCATGGGCGTGAAGCGTCTGGTGGCTTTGCGTGGGGATTTGCCCAGCGGCTACGGTCTGGGCGGCGAGTTCCATTACGCCAGCGATTTGGTGGCCTTCATCCGCGCCGAAACGGGCGATGACTTTCACATTGAAGTGGCCGCCTACCCCGAAGTCCACCCCCAGGCCAAGTCGCCCGATGCCGATGTGCAAGCCTTTGTGGCCAAGGTGCGCGCCGGGGCCGATTCGGCCATTACCCAGTATTTCTACAACAGCGATGCCTATTTCCGCTTTGTGGACGATGCCCACCGGCTCGGGGCCGATGTGCCGGTGGTGCCCGGCATCATGCCCATCACCAGCTCCAGCCAGTTGCTGCGGTTTTCTGATGCCTGCGGCGCTGAAATCCCGCGCTGGATTCGCCTGCGCCTGCAAGCCTATGGCGACGACACGGCCTCCATCAAAGCCTTTGGGCTGGACGTGGTGAGCGACCTGTGCGAACAGCTCTGCAACGCCGGTGTGCCTGCGCTGCACTTCTACACCATGAACCAGAGCGCGGCCACCCTGGCCATTTTGCAGCGCCTGTCCAAGGCCTGATGCCATGCGGGCTACACCCATAACGCCACCAGCGCCACCAGCGCCCACCCCCACAGCCCCGTCGGGGTGGTGTGTGTTGCTGGGTCTAGCCGCCCTGTTGAGCGCTTGTGCCGCGCCTCAGCCACCCCGCACGGACCCGTTTGCCCAAGCCGTGCCCGCCCAACGGGCTTACAACCCGGTGCCGATGTTGCAGCGCCAGACCCAAGCAGCGCTTGAGCTGACCCCTGCCACCCACGCCGCCACGCCTGCCTTGGGCGAGATCCGGCCCCCCTACATCGCGCCCGATGTCGAGCCGCCCAACAACCCCAGCAAAAGCCCCACACTGGCCCCCACGGTGCAAGCCCCGACGCGCTGGCTGCCCGCTCAGCAGGTGCCAGCGCCCCTCCCATCCCCAGCCCCTGCCGCACTTTCGTGGGGCGCTGAGCTGCTGCCGCCCAACGACCTCACATCCCCGTTGCTCGGTCAGGGGCTGGCCTCGTGGTACGGCAAACCCTTTCATGGGCGGCGCACCGCCAGCGGCGAGCGCTACGACATGCACGCCTTCACCGCAGCCCACAAAACCCTGCCGCTGGGCAGCCGGGTGCGGGTGCGTCGCGTCAACACCGGGCAGGAGGTGGTGGTGCGCATCAACGACCGAGGCCCGTTTGTTTTTCCGCGCATCATCGACCTGAGCTATGCCGCTGCCAAAGCCATTGGCATGGACGACATCGGCCTGACCGAAGTGCTGGTGCTGCAAGACTGAGCCTGCTGGTGGCGCGACAATCCGTTCCCGTCCCATTCAACACCACCCCCCACAGGAGACCCGCATGAAACTCGAAACCATCGCCGTGCACGGCGGCTACACGCCCGACCCCACCACCAAAGCCGTGGCCGTGCCCATCTACCAAACCGTGGCCTACGCCTTTGACGACACCCAGCACGGAGCCGATTTGTTTGACCTGAAAGTGGCTGGCAACATCTACAGCCGCATCATGAACCCCACCAACGGCGTGCTCGAAGCCCGCCTAGCCGCCCTCGAAGGTGGCGTGGGTGCTCTCGCCATGGCCTCGGGCATGGCCGCCATCACCGCCGCCATCCAAACCATTGCCGAGAGCGGCGACAACATCGTCTCGGCCAGCACACTCTACGGCGGCACTTACAACCTGTTCGCCCACACCTTCCCGCAGCAAGGCATCACCGTGCGCTTTGCCGACCCGCGTGACCCTGCCGCCTTTGCCGCGCTGATCGACGACAAAACCAAAGCCATCTACTGCGAATCCATTGGCAACCCGCTGGGCAACGTCACCGACATCGCCGCCCTGGCCCAAGTGGCCCATGCCGCTGGTGTGCCGCTCATCGTGGACAACACCGTGCCCAGCCCCTACCTGTGCCGCCCGTTTGAACATGGGGCCGACATCGTGGTGCATTCGCTCACCAAATACTTGGGCGGCCACGGCACCAGCATTGGTGGGGCCATTGTGGACAGCGGCAAATTCCCGTGGGCGCAGCACAAAGCCCGCTTCAAACGCCTGAACGAGCCCGACGTGAGCTACCACGGCGTGGTCTATACCGAAGCCCTGGGCGCTGCCGCCTACATTGGCCGCGCCCGCGTGGTGCCGCTGCGCAACATGGGCGCGGCCCTCAGCCCCATGAACGCCTTCCAAATTCTGCAAGGCATTGAAACCCTGGCCCTGCGCATGGACCGCATTTGCGACAACGCCGTCAAAATCGCCACACACCTGCAAAACAGCCCCAAAGTCGCCTGGGTGAACTACGCTGGCCTGCCCAGCCACCGCGACCATGCCCTGGTGCAGCGCAGCATGGGCGGACGCGCCTCCGGCATCATCAGCTTTGGCCTCAAGTCCGACGATGCCATTGCCGCAGGCACCCGTTTTCAAGACGCGCTGCAACTCTTCACCCGCCTGGTCAACATCGGCGATGCCAAATCCTTGGCCTGCCACCCCGCATCCACCACCCACCGCCAGCTCAACCCCGACGAGATGAAAAAAGCCGGTGTCAGCCCCGACATGGTGCGCCTGTCGGTAGGCATTGAGCACATCGACGACCTCATCGCCGACTTGGAGCAGGCGCTGGGGATGGTGTGATTTGATCCCGGCTCGCAACCTCCTTACTATTCCAGTCAATGTAAGGAGATTGACGTGTCCGAAGCCACCCTCACCCGCAAAGGCCAGACCACCATCCCGGTGGACATTCGGCAATTCTTGGGCGTACAAGCCCAAGACCGCCTGAGCTTCACCCCCATGCCCGACGGCACCGTGGTGCTGCGGGCCAAGAACAAAACCCTGGCCGACCTCAAAGGCCTGCTCAAACCTCCGCTGGGCTGTACGGTGGCCGTGGAAGACATGAACTTGGGCCAGCGCTGATGGCCGCGTTGGACACCAACCTGCTGGTGCGCTGGCTGGTGGCCGACGATGCGGCGCAGACCGCAGTGGCCGAGCGGCTGCTGACCGAGGCCGCACGCCGCGAAGAGCGTCTGTGGGTGCCCGTCACCGTGCTGCTGGAGCTGGAATGGGTGTTGCGTTCCCGTTACGGCTTTGATAAAGCGGCCATCACCACCGCGCTCGATGCCCTGCTCAGCACCACGGAACTGGACTTTCAGGAAGAGGCCGCCGTGGAGCAGGCGCTGTGGCACTTTCGATCGGCTGGAGTACCTGACTTCGCCGACAGCCTGCATGTGGCCCTGAGCGCGTCGGCGGGGCGGGGGCCGCTGCTGACCCTGGACAAAAAAGCGGGGCGGCTGCCGGGGGCGCAGTGGGTGGGGTGAGCGCTCCGCTTCACCGCTCGTCGTAACTCACCACCAGCGTATCGGTGGTGGGCCGGGCTTGGCAGCTCAGCACGAAGCCTTTGTCGGTTTCCCAGGGTTCTAGGGTGAAGTTTTTGTCCATTTGCACCGCGACCTGCTGCGGCTGGTGCGTGCTGCGTTCTCGCGCATGGATGGCGACACCCTCACCCGCGAGCTGGCCGAATTGGCCGTGCGCGATGTAGCCTCTGAATATCAGCGCTTGGTGCGCCAGAGCGACTGGCCTGATCTGGTGCGCATCGACCAGTCCAACGGCGACGAAAAAGACCGTACCGACGACCGGCTGCGCATGCTGTACGACTTGGTTTTGCTGGAGTACAACAACGATTGGTGGCGCAGTCATCCGCTGGCGCGAACCCTCGCCGAATACGCCAAGGCCGCGACGGCAGCGAAATTGTCTAAATCCATCGACAAGCTGGATTGAATGATCTCGGACACCGCGGTGCAAACAAAATCGCAGCTTGTAGAGAGTGGGCATTCTGGCGATTTTCTGCGCTTGATGCTGCTCTGGGCGCAGCGCAACCACTTCAGCTTGGTCCTCACAGCGGTGAACAATACACACTACCGCGACGGTCTGATATTTTTTATTTGGATTTACGCAAAGCAAATATTGGAAATCTAATTTTCTCTATGTAAATCAACAGCTTACGCGATTTTTAGCTTTTTTGCATTCATGCTTTCTCATAATGTGAAAAATATGGCTCGTTTGCGTAAGTCCTAATAAAAATAAATCTCGATGCAATCGAAAAATTCATGTGAATAAACATACCTAATTTCTTAGTATTAGGACTTACGCAAAGGAAATATTAGAAATCAATCGAGCCTATAAAAGTCAACAACTTACAAGCACAAGCGCCCTAAAATTTTTCACAATACGAGAAAATATGGCGTACTTGCGTAAGTCCTATTTATAAATCAACGACTTACGGATAAACCTGCATGAAGCAACTTACTTGATGGCTTAGTAGTCACATATCGCTGGTGTCCGGTGCCCGCGCAGCTGGATTTTTTTTCATGCTTCCCGATACATTAGCAGCCAGAGCCTGTGTGGTCATATACTTACTCGGCGACGCACTTGTGTGATGTCGTCCTCGTTAGCCGCAGCGGTCGTGGCTGTATCATCTGGCTAGTCTGACTTGGCTGCAGTTCTTGACGGGCTTCAGTTGTTCATCTATAGTTACACCACTATATTAGGTAAGCATGCCACATTTTCTCATATTGTGAAAATTTTGAGGCGCTCGTGCTTGTAAGTTATTGATTTTATAGATTCGATTAATTCCTAATATTTCCTTTGCGTAAGTCCTATATATTTGAGAGAAGTACCTTAAAAATGCCTGGAAAATTATGCCCTAATTGCCGCGAGCAGACGTTCTTTCAAACTCCTACCGGCAGAGTGTGCTCTAGATGCAACCACACTATGACTCTACCTGCGAATGAGGGTAAAGGGGGGCAAGGTAAACGATGTTCCAATTGTAGTGAACACAAGGTTTTCAGCGGAGTTTGTCGTAGTTGTGGTGCTAAGTATTCATAAATTATTTTAGGTGCTTCAGAATGACAGTGTCATGTTTAAACAGACCCTTAAAAATATCGATCAAGCGTACTGCTGTCGTTGATTTCTAGGTGGCGAGCCACTTTGACGTGTCTGGAAAGCTGTTTCGAAGAGCGTCTGGGCCTGTTTTAGCCTCTTGGGGTGAATGCATAATCCATGCCTTGCCAGTCACCAATTGAGCACATGTCTACCCAAGTTGTAAGTGGTAAAACATATTAGCGCTTGCCAGCTCGATTTGGTCTTGCCCCTGCCTACCATATTGATCTAGCAAAGGTCTTCCTCACGCGACAAATGCACCTTCGGGTTGGTTTTGTAGCCCTCGTGGCATTTCATGCGACCGCCCAGCACCTAACGGATGCGCCTGCGGCACTCGCTCTTCAGAGCTGATGTAGTTGAGCATCGACACTTGGAAGTTTGGGTTACACCTCATCAGGCTCGTCCTTGTTCTGCAATGGCTTTAGATCGTACTGGAGCATGCAGATGCCAGAGGGAGATTTTTCAGTAGCCTGTTAAACTTCGCTTCCTACAGTATAACTTTGAGAGAATTATCTTGAAAATACCATATTTAAACATCAAAAAAGCGTTTGACGAAACGAAGGATAGTTTCTCGCATGGAGATAATAAAGATAAGATATTGTCTGCAACAAAACTCATTGGAAAATCAGTCGCCAATGTGGGGATTTTCGCGTTAGAAGCTGGTGTTGCAGTTGTGAAGAATATTCCAGAAGCCGCAGGTAGAGTTGCAAACAATAAACTTCGCAATGATATCCATACAATGAGTGACGAGCAAATTGAAAGTGCAAAGCAATTAGTTGAATTCGGGGAGAAAGCCAAGGAACGTCGAATGGAGAAGGAAAAAGAAGAATCGGAGGCTCGCAGAAGACTTGATTTGGAAGAGTGGTATATAGAGAATAATATGAAAATCGATGCTAGAATAAGAGAGGCGGATAACCAAGAAAAATTGGAGAAGGAGAAAAAAATAAAAGAAAGAGAAGAAAGGCAGAGGCAAAATATGAAAAGAAAAAAAGAACAAGAGAGATTAGAAAAAGAGAAAAAAATAAAAGAAAAAGAAGAAAGGAGAAGGCAATATGAAGAAAAAAATAGAGGATTTTAGTAAATATTTATATTATAAATTGTGTAAATTTTTAATATAAAATACTTGAACTTTATAAGAATTTTCAGTTGTAATCTATTAATCATTACAGGAATAAATTAGATATCTAATTTGCTATTAAAAATTTTCGAGTGACGAAATAATATTAAAACCAATATTCTATTAAATCATGTCATTTTTGAATAAATATAAAGTAAAAACTGTTAAAACAAATTCTATTTTTCATTAATGTGATTGTCTTTAAGTATGCAAAAATGCTACTGTCGATAATCAAAAAATTTCTGAAATTTACACCATAGACCAGCCAATTTTGCGCGAGCGTGTCTGCTCACATTTACCTGAAACTGCTGTCTAATTATGACTTACGCAGGCACGTCATATTTTCTCATATTGTGAAAATTCTGAGACGCTTGTGCTTGTAAGTTGTTGATTTTTATAGGCTCGATCGATTTCTAATATTTCCTTTGCGTAAGTCCTACTAATATTTTTGTGGTGAATGCTCTACGGAAAAGACGATCGTCAACTTTCAAGGCAATATGAAAAGCATGTTGGTGCTGGAGGGAAGTTGCGACTGATGCAGCTTAGAAATTGTCATATTGATCGACTGACTGCATCAAGTGCGTAACGAAAGCCACGTAATGCGTGGCTTTCGTCTTTTTTGGCGCTTCATCAAGCCCCCATCCCAACCTTCCCCCAGTGGGGGAAGGGGTCATACCCGGCGCATGCCCCGCATCTTCACCGCTCGTCGTAACTCACCACCAGCGTGTCGGTGGTGGGTCGGGCTTGGCAGCTCAGCACGAAGCCTTTGTCGGTTTCCCAGGGTTCGAGGGTGAAGTTTTTGTCCATTTGCACCGCGCCTTGCATCACCTTGGCGCGGCAGGTGCAGCACACGCCGCCTCGGCATGACCAGGGCAGGTCTAGCCCAGCGTTCAGCGCCACGTCCAACACGCGCTCGTCTTTGCCCATACGCAGTTGGTGCGGCTTGCCGTCGAGTACCACGGTCAGGGCCACTTCGCCGTTGGTGCGCAGGGCGGGCTGGCCCAGCACGGCGCGCTGGCGTTGTTCGGGCGGCAGGGCTTGCAGGGTGGGTGAGGTGAAGCGTTCGGTGTGGATGCGGTCGGGGCGCACACCGGCACCCAGCAGGGCTTGTTCGGTGGCTTCAATCATGGCCTCCGGGCCGCAGATGAAGACCTCGTCCATGCTGGCCACGGGTAGCAGGGTGCTGATGATGTGGCGCACCTTGTCGCCGTCAATGCGGCCTTGCAGCAGCGGCACTTCTTGCGCTTGGCGCGACAAGATGTGGATGAGCGTGAGGCGGCTGGGGTAGCGGTCTTTCAGGTCTTGCAGGGCTTCGTTGAACATGACGCTGGCCATGCGCCGGTTGCCGTAAACCAGGGTGAAGCGGCTGTTGGGCTCGGCTTCTAGGGTGCTGGCCATGATGGACAGAATGGGTGTGATGCCCGAGCCTGCCGCAAAGCCGACGCGGTGAATGGCGCGGGGTTTGTGGATGGTGAAGCGGCCATCGGGCGGCATGGCGCGCAGGGTGTCACCGGCTTTTAGGGTGGTGGCGGCCCAGTGAGAGAACACGCCGCCTTCTACCGGGCGAATGCCGAGCGTGAGTTCGCCGTGTTGCAGGTACTGGCTGCGCGGGCTGCTGATGGAGTAGCTGCGGCGCAGGTCTTGCCCGCCCAGGGTGGCGCGCAGCGTAAGAAATTGGCCGGGTTGAAAGTCAAACGCGGCGCGTTGTTCGGGCGGCACGCGCAGGGTGATGGCCACGGCCCCAGCGGCTTCGGGGCTGATGCGTACAACGGGGATGTCGTGGAAGCGGGCGGGTGGGTTCATGGCGCGGGCGGGCCGGGGTGGGCCTAAATCGGTTTGAAGTGGTCGAAGGGTTCCAGGCAGTCCAGGCAGCGGTAGAGCGCTTTGCAGGCGGTGGAGCCAAACGGCGAGGTTTCGGTGGTATTGACGGATCCGCATTGCGGACAGGGCACGGGCTGCCCGGCGGTGGCGCGGCGCGCAAACTGGAGCACGCCACTGGCGGGGGCGCTGCGGCACTGGGGTGGGGCAATGCCGTAGGCGCGCAGTTTGTCGCGGGCGGTGTCGCTCATCCAGTCGGTGGTCCAGGCGGGGGCCAGTTGGGTGACGACGCGGGCCGCTATGCCTGCTGTGCGCAGGGCGGCGCGCACGTCGTCTTCAATTTGCGCCATGGCGGGGCAGCCGCTGTAGGTGGGGGTGATGACGACTTCGGTGCTGCCGTCAGCGGCTTGGCGTACGTCACGCAAGATGCCCATTTCGTGCAGGCTGATGACGGGGATTTCCGGGTCGGTCAGGTCGGCCAGAGCGGCCCAGACGGCGGCATGTGGCATGGCGGTCTTACCAGACGGCTTGCGGATGTTGGCGGGCCAGGCTTTGCATTTCGGCCAGCAAATAGCCCATGTGTTCGGAATGCACGCCAAACTGGCCTTGCGGCACAAAGCCGGTGCCGCTGGGGCGTTGCAGGGTGGCTTCGCTCAGGGTGTCGTCCAGCAGGGTGTTCCAGTCGGCTTGCAGCTCGGCGGGGGCCACGCCGGTGTGGTGGGCGGCGGCTTGCGCGGTGGCGGGGTGGCTGGCCCAAAATTCTTGGCAGTAGGGCAGCAGGTGGTTCAGCGCGGCCTGGGCGCGCTGGTGCGAGGTGGGCGTGCCGTCGCCCAAGCGCACCAGCCAGTCAGAGGCGTGGCGCAGGTGGTAGCGCACTTCTTTGAGCGACTTGGCGGCAATGGCGGCCAGTTGCGCATCGCGGCTGGTTTGCAGGCGGCTCCAGACCAGCACCATGAGGGCGCTGTACAAAAAATTGCGGGTGATGGTGGTGGCGTAGTCGCGGTCAGCGGCGGCGGTGCCGGCCAGCGGGCCGTGGTGGGGCAGCTCCAGCAGGGTGAAGTTGCGGAACTCGGGCACGTCGCGAAAGTAGGCCAGCGTGTCTTCGGTCAGCTCGTGGCCTTGGCGTGCGCCGCGCAGGTGGGCAAAGCGGGCGGCTTGGGCGGGGTCGGCGTTGATGAGGGTGGCGGCATGCTGGTACAGCAGGCGGGCTTGGCCGATCAGGTCCAGGCTGTTGTTGGCCAGGGCCAGGTCTTCTTCCAAGATGGGGCCGTGGCCGCACCATTCGGCGTTGCGCTGGCCTAGCACCAAGGCGTTGTCGGCCAGGTGCAGCACATAGTCCACCGGGGCGGTGGTGTTGAGCACCGCGTTCATCACATGTGCCCCACTTGTTCGGGGATGTCGTAGAAGGTGGGGTGGCGGTACACCTTGTCGGCAGCGGGGTCGAAAAAGCTGTCTTTGCTGTCGGGCTCGCTGGCGGTGATGGCGTTGGACGGCAACACCCAGATGCTCACGCCTTCTTGGCGGCGGGTGTACACGTCACGCGCCATTTGCAGGGCGTGCTGCGCGTCGCTGGCATGCAGGCTGCCGCAGTGTTTGTGTTCTAGGCCCTGTTTGCTGCGAACAAACACTTCCCAAAGGGGCCATTCTTTCAGGGCGGGGGTTTGGGCTGGGGCGTTCATGCGGCTTCCTTCAGGCGGCGTTGCTGTTGTTGGGCGGCGTGGGCCAGGGCGGCTTCGCGCACCCATTGGCCGTCGTTCCAGGCCTTGACGCGGGTGGCCAAGCGTTCTTTGTTGCAGGGGCCGTTGCCGTTGACCACGGCCCAGAATTCGTCCCAGTCGATCTGGCCGTAGTCGTAATGGCCGCGGGCTTCGTTCCATTGCAGGTCGGGGTCGGGCAGGGTCACGCCCAGCACCTCGGCCTGCGGCACGGTGGCATCGACAAATTTTTGCCGCAGGTCGTCGTTGGAAATGCGCTTGATGCCCCAGCGCATGCCTTGCGCGCTGTTGGGGCTGTCGGCATCGGGCGGGCCAAACATGGCCAGGCACTTCCACCACCAGCGGTTCACCGCGTCTTGCACCATGGCTTGTTGCTCGGGCGTGCCTTGCATCATCACCAGCAGGGCTTCGTAGCCTTGGCGCTGGTGAAAGCTTTCTTCTTTGCAGACGCGGATCATGGCGCGGGCATAGGGGCCGTAAGAACAGCGGCACAGCGGAATCTGGTTCATGATGGCCGCGCCGTCCACCAGCCAGCCAATCACGCCCACGTCGGCCCAGGTCAGGGTGGGGTAGTTGAAGATGGAGCTGTATTTGGCGCGCCCGCTGTGCAGGCCGTCGAGCATCTGGTCGCGGCTGGTGCCCAGGGTTTCGGCGGCGGAATACAGGTACAGGCCGTGGCCGCCTTCGTCTTGCACCTTGGCAATCAAAATGGCTTTGCGTTTCAGGCTGGGTGCGCGGCTGATCCAGTTGCCCTCGGGCAGCATGCCCACAATTTCAGAATGCGCGTGTTGGCTGATTTGCCGCACCAGGGTTTTGCGGTAGGCATCGGGCATCCAGTCGCGGGGCTCGATCTTGCCGTCGGCATCCACCACCGCATCAAAGTGCGCTTGCAGGGCTTGCTCGGCTTCGCTTTGCGGGGTGGGTACGGCCTTCAGATTGCCCACTCGGGCATCGCCGGGGCTGTCCGGCACATTGAAAGATTGGGTGTACATGGGCGGCTCCTGCACCCAGAGAGGTGCGTGAGGCCGCAGTATATTCAATTAGCCGACCGGTCGGTCGGCTAATGAGGGGCTTGGACACTGGGGTTTTTACGGGGTGCCGCCGGGCGGGGTATCTTGGGGCGTACCTTTTGCCTTGGGTGTGGTTTTGGTGTCGTCGTCACCGCCACCCAGTTGGGTGGTGGCCGAAGACAGCTTGTACATCCCGCTGAGGCGGCGGCCAATTTTGTCAATGGCCGCACTGCCACCCGAGATGACACAGCCCGTCAGCACAATGTCCACAAAAGTCAGCCAATGCTGCTGGCTTGTTGACCAAGTCGAGGCATCGGTGGGCACCACCACCAGCGATTGCAAGATGCGCAGCCCCACGGTGCTGATGAGCAGGCCCATCAGCAAACTCAGCCAGTAAGCGCGTTTGGCGGTGCCCAGCCGGTACTGCTGCAAGCTCACCTCCAGTTGCCTGAGTCGTGTGGCACGCTGCGTGCTGTCTGGCAGCTGTTTGGCATCTTCAATGGCGTGTTCAATGGCCTGCCGGTCTGGTGTGCGCAAGGGCACCAAAATGGATTCGTTGGCCCGCTCTACAAAAACGGCCAGCACAAACAGCGAGCCCACCAGCGCCAGAATGTCCGACTCCGTGACCGCTTTGAAGCGCAGTTGAACCGGGTTGACTTGCCACACCGCCAGCCCCACCAGCGCCAGCAAGCCCAGCAAGACCAGCCATTCGCCTTTGTTGGATGTGTTCATAAAGACCTCGCTCCAGGTTGTTCGTCGGGCTGGTCATCTTACAACTGGCGCTAATTTGTGTCTTGTTTTCAGTGAGCCTTTGTGTACCGTGCCGCCCATGGCGTGCCGTGTTCTGTTTTTTGTGAAAATTCTTCACCATCTATAGACTTATTGCTGACAAATTCTGTCCTTAAACTGCGCACTCTTTTGTTTTTTCAAGGAGTTCAACATGGGTTTGTTTGATATGTTCAAGGGTGATGCCGCACAAGCCATGACCCCCAAAATGGCGCTTGGGGCTTCGCTGCTGTACATGATGTCGGCTGATGGCAATGTGGAGCAAGAAGAAATCGGACAGCTGGTTTCAGTGCTCGGTGGCGACCGCGCTGCCCTGGACAACGCGCTGAAATACGTGCGCAAGACCAGCTTGGACACGTTCTTGCAGACCGTCCCGGCCACCCTGTCTGAGCCGCAAAAACGCGCCATCCTCATCAACCTGTGCGATTCCTTGCTGGCCGATGGTTCAGCGGCATCGCAAGAACAGGCTTTGTTTGCCCGCTTCATGACCGCCATGGGCTTCAGCGAAGAGGCTTTCCGCCCTCACTTTGAAACCATTGCCCTGAAAAACGACAAGTCGGTTTTCAATACCTGATCACCTTCTAGGTACCTCCTCGTAGCGAGCACCCAAACCCCGCCTGCTGGCGGGGTTTGTTTTTGTGGGCTTGAGTCAGTGGTGTTTGCGCCCGCCAGTATCCGGCTCACAGGTGTGTGTATGCCCCGCTGCGGCACAATCGCATGTTCTTTGCTGCGATCCCCTTGTCTGGACGCCACTGCTCCATGAACGCTCCCACCCCGCTCTCGCTCCTTGAAAACGCAGTCCACGACGCACCGCGCCTGCGTGAAATTCCTTACAACTACACCTCGTT
Organism: Pseudomonadota bacterium; assembly: GCA_041192045.1. GTDB lineage: Bacteria > Pseudomonadota > Gammaproteobacteria > Burkholderiales > Burkholderiaceae_C > Hydrogenophaga. The sequence continues at coordinate 265,167 of JBEENR010000004.1, forward strand.
GTCAGACCGCGAAATCGTGCTGCGGCTGCTGGGCGAACGTGCCTGGGGTGTGCTGAACGATTTGCGGGGCGAGCGCCGCACCGGGCGTTCGGCGCGCATGCTCTACGAGGTGCTGGGCGATATTTGGGTGGTGCAGCGCAACCCCTATTTGCAAGACGACCTGCTGGACAACCCCCGGCGGCGCAAGGCCTTGGTGGATGCCTTGCTGCACCGCCTGAATGAAATTGCCAAGCGCCGCACGCCACAAGACGACCCGGCGCGTGATGCGCTGGTGGGCGAGCTGCTGGTGGCTGCCCGTGGCGCGGTGGATGCGTTTGCCCGTTCGTTTGAAGACATGGCCGCCCTGCGCCAGCGGGCCAACAAAACCCTGCGCAAGCTCACGGCGGCTGACAACATCAAGTTCGATGGCCTATCAAGGGTGTCGCATGTGACCGATGCCACCGACTGGCGGGTGGAATACCCGTTTGTGGTGCTGACACCCGACACCGAGACCGAGATGGCCGAGCTGGTGCGCGGCTGTTTTGAACTGGGCCTGACCATCGTGCCGCGTGGCGGCGGCACCGGCTACACCGGCGGGGCTATTCCGCTGACTTGGAAGAGTGCGGTGATCAACACCGAAAAGCTCGAAGCCATGACCGAGGTGGAATTTGTGATCGTGCCCGGACACGCCAAGCCCCTGCCCACGGTCTGGACCGAGGCCGGTGTGGTGACGCAGCGCGTGGCCGATGCCGCCGAGCGCGCTGGCCATGTGTTTGCGGTGGACCCCACCAGTGCCGAGGCTTCGTGCATCGGCGGCAACATTGCCATGAACGCGGGTGGCAAAAAGGCCGTGCTCTGGGGCACGGCGCTGGACAACCTGATCAGCTGGCGCATGGTCACGCCGCAGGCGCAGTGGCTGGAGGTGACGCGGCTAGACCACAACCTAGGCAAGATTCACGATGCCGAGCTGGCCACGTTTGAGCTGAAGTATTTCGAGGCCAACGGCAAAACCCTGCTGCGCACCGAACAGTTGGTGATTCCGGGCACCACCTTCCGCAAAGAGGGCCTGGGCAAGGACGTAACCGACAAGTTTTTGGCCGGTCTGCCGGGCATTCAAAAAGAGGGTTGCGACGGATTGATTACCAGTGCGCGCTGGTTGGTTCACCGCATGCCGCAGCATGTGCGCACCGTGTGCCTGGAGTTTTTTGGCAACCCCAAAGACTGCGTGCCGTCGATTGTGGACATCAAAGACTTCATGTTTGCTGAGATGAAGCGCCCCGGTGGTGCCATTTTGGCGGGCTTGGAGCACTTGGACGACCGTTACCTGAAAGCCGTGGGCTATGCCACCAAGAGCAAGCGCGGCACCCTGCCCAAAATGGTGCTGGTGGGCGACATTGTGGGCGACGATGCCGATGCCGTGGCCCGCGCCACCAGCGAGGTGATCCGCCTGGCCAATGGCCGCAGTGGTGAGGGTTTCGTGGCCATCAGCGCCGAAGCGCGCAAAAAATTCTGGCTGGATCGCAAGCGCACCGCCGCCATCAGCAAGCACACCAATGCCTTCAAGGTGAACGAAGACGTGGTGATTCCGCTGCCGCGCATGGGCGAATACACCGAAGGGATTGAGCGCATCAACATCGAGCTGTCGCTGCGCAACAAGATCAAGCTGTGCGAAGCCTTGGAGGCCTTCTTGACCCAAGGCAAGCTGCCGCTGGGCAAAACCGACGATGCCAGCGACATCCCCAGCGCCGAGCTGCTGGAAGACCGGGTGCAGCAGGGGCTGGCCCGCGTGCGCGAGGTGCGCGCCTTGTGGGCTGGATGGTTGCGCAATGTGGACACGCTGTTCCCCCAGCTGCAAGACCACAGCCTGCGGGCGAGCTGGAAGACGCAGATCCGTGCGCCCTTGCAGCAAATTTTCAGCGGCGCAGCGTTTGGCCCCATCTTGGCCGAGTGCAACGCCATTCACCAGCGGGTGCTCAAGGGCCGCGTGTGGGTGGCCCTGCACATGCACGCGGGCGATGGCAATGTCCACACCAACATTCCGGTCAACAGCGACGACTACGACATGCTGCAAACCGCGCACGAGGCGGTGGGCCGCATCATGGTGCTGGCGCGCAGCTTGGGCGGTGTGATTTCGGGCGAGCACGGCATTGGCATCACCAAGCTGGAATTTTTGACCGACGACGAGCTGCGCCCGTTTGCCCAATACAAGGCCCAAGTGGACCCGGAAGGGCGCTTCAACAAAGGCAAACTGCTGCGCCCGCTGGCAGGCATGCCCCAGCCCGTGGCCGACGATGCCCTGCGCGCTGCCGACCTGAGCCATGCCTACACGCCCAGCTTTGGTTTGATGGGGCACGAATCGCTCATCATGCAGCAGAGCGACATTGGTGCCATTGCCGATTCGGTGAAGGACTGCTTGCGCTGCGGCAAGTGCAAACCGGTGTGCGCCACCCATGTGCCGCGTGCCAATTTGTTGTACAGCCCGCGCAACAAAATTTTGGCCACTTCGCTGCTGATTGAGGCGTTTTTGTACGAAGAGCAAACGCGCCGGGGCATCAGTATCAAGCACTGGGAAGAGTTTGAAGACGTGGCCGACCACTGCACCGTGTGCCACAAGTGCTACACGCCTTGCCCGGTGAAGATCGACTTTGGTGATGTGTCGATGAACATGCGCAACCTGCTGCGCAAAATGGGCAAAAAGAGTTTCCGGCCCGGCAATGCAGCGGCCATGTTGTTCCTGAATGCCACCAGCCCAGAGACCATCAAGCTCATGCGCAGCGCCATGGTGGACGTGGGCTTCAAGGCGCAGCGGCTGGCGAATCAGGTGCTCAACATCGCAGCGCGCAAGCAAACCAGCGCGCCGCGTGCCACCCTGGGGCCTGCGCCCATCAAAGAGCAGGTGATTCACTTCATCAACAAAAAAATGCCCGGTGGCCTGCCCAAAAAGACGGCACGCGCCCTGCTGGACATTGAAGACAAAGACTACGTGCCCATCATCCGCAACCCGGCCACCACCACGGCGGAAACCGAGGCGGTGTTTTACTTCCCCGGTTGCGGCTCCGAACGCTTGTTCAGCCAAGTGGGCCTAGCCACACAGGCCATGCTCTGGCATGCGGGCGTGCAAACCGTGCTGCCGCCGGGTTATCTGTGCTGTGGCTATCCGCAGCGCGGCAGTGGTCAGTTTGACAAGGCCGACAAAATCATCACCGACAACCGGGTGCTGTTCCACCGCGTGGCCAACACGCTGAATTACTTGGACATCAAAACCGTGGTGGTCAGCTGCGGCACCTGCTACGACCAGTTGCAGGGTTACCAGTTTGACAAGATCTTCCCCGGCTGCCGCATCATCGACATCCACGAATACCTGCTGGAAAAGGGAATTACCTTGCCCGCAGGGCAGGGCGGCTACCTCTACCACGACCCCTGCCACAGCCCCATGAAGCTGCAAGAGCCCATGAAAACCGTGAAGGCGCTGGTAGGCCCGCAGGTGCTGGAGAGCAAGCGCTGCTGCGGTGAATCGGGCACGCTGGGCGTGACGCGGCCTGACATTTCCACCCAGGTGCGTTTCCGCAAGGAAGAAGAGATCAAAAAAGGCGAAGCGGCGCTGCGTGCCTCGGGCGCGGTGGCTGAAAACGCCAATATCAAAATCTTGACCTCGTGCCCCAGCTGCCTGCAAGGCCTCAGCCGCTACGGCGACGACCTGAACAACGGCCTGCTGGAAGCGGACTACATCGTGGTTGAAATGGCGAACCAAATTCTGGGCGCAGACTGGCTGCCGCAGTATGTGGCGCAGGCCAACCAAGGCGGCATTGAGCGGGTACTTGTGTGACCCCCTTTTTCTATCAGGAGACATCCCCATGGCCGGACTCGACAAAAACACCCCCACCCCGCAAGACATCACGGTTCACAGCCAGTCGCGGGTGCTGGACATTGCGTTTTCTGATGGGGCGCAGTTCCGCATCCCCTTCGAGCTGATGCGGGTGTATTCCCCTTCAGCCGAGGTGCAGGGCCATGGCCCAGGCCAAGCGGTGTTGCAAACCGGCAAGCGCGGTGTTGGCATCGTGGCCTTAGAGCCAGTAGGCAACTATGCGGTGCAGCCCACGTTTTCTGATGGTCACGACAGTGGCATCTTCTCGTGGGACTATCTCTATTTCTTGGGCGCACGCCAAGACGAACTCTGGGCCGATTACCATGCCCGCCTGCAAGCCGCCGGGGTGGATCGTGATGCCCCCATGCCCGAGAAAACCGGCCACGCCTGCGGCAGCCACTGAAAGCCCCGCACACCCAAGCCGCCCACAAAGAGGACATTTGCCATGGCCAGCACGCATTTTGGTTTCAAGACCGTGGACGAACGCGAAAAAGCGCAGCATGTGCGCAGCGTGTTCGATTCTGTGGCACCCAGCTACGACGTGATGAACGACCTCATGTCGGCAGGCCTGCACCGCGTCTGGAAGCGCTACACCATCACCGTGGCCAACCCGCAGCCGGGTGATCGGGTGCTGGACATTGCCGGTGGCACGGGCGATTTGTCGCTGGCTTTTGCGCAAAAAGTCGGCCCCAGCGGCCAAGTGGTGCACACCGACATCAACGAAGCCATGCTGCGCGAAGGCCGCAACCGCCTGCTCGACCTGGGGTTGGCGTTGCCCACCTTGGTCTGTGATGCCGAACAACTGCCCTTTGCCAGCAACAGCTTCGATCTGGTCTCGGTCGCGTTTGGCCTGCGCAACATGACGCACAAAGACCGTGCCTTGGCCGAGATGCTGCGCGTGCTGAAACCGGGCGGCAAACTGTTGGTTCTAGAGTTTTCCAAGGTAGCCAAACCCCTGGAAAAGGCGTATGACTGGTACTCCTTCAACATCCTGCCCAAATTAGGCCGCTGGGTGGCCAAAGATGAAGCCAGCTACCGCTATCTGGCCGAATCCATCCGCATGCACCCCGACCAAGAAACGCTGCGGCAGATGATGAAAACCGCTGGCTTTGGTCATGTGGATGTGCACAACCTGTCGGCGGGTGTGGTGGCGCTGCATTTGGGCATCAAATGCTGAGGCAGGGCCGGTATCACGGCCTTTGATCGGTTGGTGGAACTGTTTTTGGGAGACAAAGCCATGCTGAAAAACACTTGGAGCTGGGTCAGAACGGCCCGCACACGTTGGAGCAACAAGCACAAAGCCGACAAAGCGGGTGCGCAAACGGTGGCCGGTGGCACGGATGCCGCCCACCCCATGACCGCACCGGTTTACAGCCCCAAAAACGTGGGCAACGATGCATCGGCCCGCCCCTGGGAGCGCCAGCACGGTGGCGAGGTGTTTGATGCCGCGGTGCAGGCCGGTAGCCACAGCACGGTTGGTACAGCCAGTCCGTCTGGCCGTGGCCTGCCCGTGGGCTGGGACGAGATGGGTTTTTTGCGCTTGTGCGAAACCAACTTCCGCAGCTTGCAAGCGGCCTGGGACAGTGCGGACACCGCCAGCGTGCGCCGCATGATGACCCCCGCCATGCTGCAAGCCATTGCGCCCCAGCTGGCCGAGCGCGAACAACACGCCGACAAACCGCATCCCCCGGCTGAGCTGGTCACGCTGCGCGCTCACCTGCTCAGCATCGAAGAACAGGCCGCCTGCTACTTGGCCAGCGTCGAGTTTGATGGCCTGATTCGCGAAGACGAGTCCGCTGGGCCCAGCCCTTTCCGCGAGATCTGGAGCATCACCCAAGACAAACCGGGTGCCGCCGCATCGGGTGCGCCCGCTTGGCTGGTGGCCGGGGTGCAAGCCCTGCAATGACCGTACAACCAGACGCTGCCCACACGTTTTTTGACGATGGATTTCATGAACCAAGAACCTCCCCGCTCTGCCGCCGGGCCGTTTGCCAACGGCTTTCCGCACAACCTCTTGCAGTCTGTGGCGGGTGCGCTGCAACCCCCAGCCTGGGTGGTGGACGAGATGCAGAACCGCATCGTGCTCTTCCTCAACCATGTGTTGATGCAAGAAAAAGTCGCGCAAGACCGCCTGCGTCGGCAAAAAGGCAAGGCGGTGCGCATGCAGTGGGGTGCTATTCACCTGACGCTGGCCCCCACAGCCGCGGGTCTGCTGGAGCGTGCCGCCGCCGATGTGCAGCCTGACTTGCGCGTGACGCTGACCCAAACCTCGCCCCTGAGCTTGGCGCAAACCGTGCTGGCGGGCGACAAGCCTGCGGTGGACATTCAGGGCGATGTGCAGCTGGCCGCCGAGGTGGCTTGGCTGGTGGACAACGTGCGCTGGGAGCCCGAAGAAGACTTGGCCCGTCTGCTGGGCGACGGCCCAGCGCACACCCTGGCCCGCAGCGCCCGTGCGGCAGCGCAGGCCTTGCGTGCCTTTGTGGCCCGCGTACCCGGTTTTGCGCGCTCCCCGTTCACGGCATCCCAGTCACCCGTGCCACCGTCCGGCGCACAGCCTGTGTCGTCCGCCACGCCCGGCGCTGACGGAAGCACTTCATGAGTCGGCTGTTTCGCGGCGCGTTCATCGTCTGGGTGGTGCTGCGCTACGGCTTGGACGAGCTGGTGCTCTCCAGCTTCCGGGGCCGTGGCATCCGCCTGCTGACCCGCATCGTCTCGCTGGGGCGCAACCTGGACGCACCCCGCGGCCAGCGCCTGCGCGAGGCCCTAGAGCGGCTGGGGCCTATCTTCGTCAAATTCGGCCAAGTGCTCTCCACCCGGCGCGATCTGCTGCCGCCTGACATTGCCGACGAGCTGGCGCACCTGCAAGACCGCGTACCGCCGTTCCCCAGCGAGGTGGCGGTAGCCACCATTGAACGTGCGTTTGGCAAACCGCTGGACGCGATTTTTTCGCAATTCGACCAAGTGCCTGTGGCCAGTGCCTCGATTGCCCAAGTGCACTTTGCCACCCTGCGCGACGGGCGCAACGGTGGACGCGAGGTGGCGGTCAAGGTGTTGCGCCCCAACATGCTGCCCGTCATTGACAAAGACTTGGGCCTCATGCGCCTGATGGCCGGTTGGGTGGAGGCGCTGTCCTCAGACGGCAAACGCCTGAAACCGCGTGAAGTGGTGGCCGAATTTGACAAATACCTGCACGACGAGCTGGACTTGCTGCGCGAAGCCGCCAATTCGGCCCAGTTGCGGCGCAACATGCAAGGCTTGGACTTGGTGCTGATCCCGGAAATGTTCTGGGACTACTGCCACACCGAAGTCATGGTGATGGAGCGCATGCACGGACTGCCCATCAACCGGGTGGACGAGCTGCGCCGCTTGGGCGTGGACATTCCGAAGCTGGCGCGTGATGGGGTCACCATCTTCTTCACCCAAGTTTTTCGCGACGGCTTCTTCCATGCCGACATGCACCCCGGCAACATCCAAGTCAGTGTGGCACCGGGCACGTTCGGGCGCTACATCTCGCTGGACTTTGGCATCGTGGGCACCCTGACCGAATTTGACAAAGAGTACCTGGCGCAGAACTTCACCGCCTTTTTTCGGCGCGACTACAAGCGTGTGGCCGAGCTGCATGTGGAATCTGGCTGGGTGCCGCCCGAGACCCGGATTGACGAGCTGGAGTCAGCCATTCGTGCGGTGTGCGAGCCCTACTTTGACCGGCCCCTGAAAGAAATTTCGCTGGGCATGGTGCTCATGCGCCTGTTCCAAACCTCGCGCCGCTTCCATGTCGAAATCCAGCCCCAGCTGGTGTTGCTGCAAAAAACCCTGCTCAACATTGAAGGCCTGGGGCGCGACCTCGATCCTGAGCTTGATCTCTGGAACACCGCCAAGCCCTTTTTAGAAACTTGGATGGTGCAGCAGGTAGGCCCCAAAAAACTGCTGGAGCAACTCAAGGCCGAAGCCCCGCAGTACGCCAAGCTGCTGCCCACCCTGCCGCGTCTGTTGCACGACTATTTGCAGCACAAGCCCCATGAATTGCGCCGCGAGATGGAGCAGCTGCTACAAGAACAGCGCCGCACCAACCGCTTGCTGCAAGCCATTGTGTACGGCGGGCTGGGCTTTTTGCTGGGCTTGCTGGCCATGCAGTTGCTGGTGCGGATTCGGCTGTGGTGAGGCGTGGGATCAAAGGTGGTAGCGCTGCTGCACCGCACAGTCCCAAGGTGGCCCAATTTATAATGCCGGGCTTTGCCTTGGGCCTTTGACGGTGGCCGTTGACCCTGGTAGTTGACAGGGGCCGCTGTCACCCGCTGGCCCACCAGTCGTCTCATTGATCCCATCCCGCCATGCCCATCTATGCCTACAAGTGCGAGTCCTGCGGCCATGCCAAGGACGTGCTGCAAAAAATGTCTGACGACCCGCTGAGCGTTTGCCCTGCCTGTGGTCAGTCCAGCTTTCGCAAACAAGTCACTGCTGCCGGTTTCCAGCTCAAAGGTTCTGGCTGGTACGTGACCGATTTTCGGGGGGGTGGCAACACCGCCGCTGCCCCTTCCAGCGGTAGCGCAGCCCCTGCGGAGGCACCCGCCGAAGCCGCCCCGGCAGCCAGCCCTGCGCCTGCTCCAGCGAGCACCTCGTCGGGCAATACTTCGTCAGGTAACACCTGAACCCCTTCACGCTTCCTCACTGACCCACGGCCCGAAAACGCCTTCCTGCCACACCGCTGGCGACACTGTTGAAAGAAAAATTGCCATGGCTATGCGCTCCCACTATTGCGGTCTCGTGACCGAAGCCCTGCTGGGCCAGACCGTGACCCTGTGCGGCTGGGTCAACCGCCGACGCGACCACGGCGGTGTCATCTTCATTGACCTGCGCGACCGCGAAGGTTCTGTGCAAGTCGTCTGCGACCCCGACCGTGCCGACATGTTCAAAGTGGCCGAAGACGTGCGCAACGAGTTCTGCGTGCAAATCACCGGCCTGGTGCGCGCCCGCCCCGAAGGCACCACCAACGACAACCTGAAAAGCGGCAAGATTGAACTGCTGTGCCACAGCCTCGTGGTGCTCAACCCCTCGGTCACGCCCCCCTTCCAGCTGGACGACAACAACCTCTCGGAAACCACCCGCCTGACCCACCGCGTGCTGGATTTGCGCCGCCCCTACATGCAAAACAACCTGATGCTGCGCTACCGCGTGGCCATGGAAGTGCGCAAATTCCTCGATGCCAACGGCTTTGTGGACATTGAAACCCCCATGCTCACCAAGAGCACCCCCGAAGGCGCACGCGACTACCTGGTGCCCAGCCGCGTGCATGACGGCCAGTTCTTCGCCCTGCCGCAAAGCCCCCAGCTCTTCAAACAGCTGCTCATGGTGGCCGGTTTTGACCGCTACTACCAAATCACCAAATGCTTCCGCGACGAAGACCTGCGCGCCGACCGCCAGCCCGAATTCACGCAGATTGATATTGAAACCTCGTTCCTCACCGAACAAGACATCCGCGACATGTTCCAGGGCATGATCAAAACCGTGTTCCAGACCACGCTGGGCGTGGACTTGGGCGAATTCCCGGTCATGGCCTACAGCGAAGCCATGCACCGCTTTGGCTCGGACAAGCCCGACCTGCGGGTGAAAATGGAGTTCACCGAACTCACCGACGTGATGGCCGATGTGGACTTCAAGGTCTTCAGCGCCCCCGCCCAAGCGAAAAATGGCCGTGTCGTGGCCCTGTGCGTGCGCGGCGGTGCCGACATCAGCCGCAGCGAGATTGATGCCTACACCGACTTCGTGAAAATCTACGGTGCCAAGGGCTTGGCCTGGATCAAGGTCAACGACGTGTCCAAAGGCCGCGACGGCTTGCAAAGCCCCATCGTCAAAAACCTGCACGACGCTGCCGTGGCCGCCATCTTGCAGCGCAGCGGCGCACAAAACGGCGACATCCTGTTCTTCGGTGCCGACAAAGCCAAGGTGGTGAACGATGCCATCGGTGCCCTGCGTCTGAAAATTGGCCACAGCGAACTGGGCAAGAAAAACGGCCTGTTTGAAGACCGCTGGGCTCCGATGTGGGTGGTGGACTTCCCCATGTTCGAATACGACGACGAAGCCGACCGCTGGACCGCCGTGCACCACCCCTTCACCGCACCCAAAGACGGGCACGAAGACTGGATGGTCACCGACCCAGGGCGCTGCGTGGCCAAGGGCTACGACATGGTGCTCAACGGCTGGGAAATTGGCGGCGGCTCGGTGCGTATCCACCGCGCTGACGTGCAGGCCAAGGTGTTCGATGCCCTGAAAATCGGCCCCGACGAGCAGCGCCTGAAATTCGGCTTCCTGCTCGATGCCCTGCAATACGGTGCCCCCCCGCACGGCGGCTTGGCCTTCGGTCTAGACCGCATCGTCACCCTGATGACCGGTGCCGACTCCATCCGCGACGTGATCGCCTTCCCCAAAACCCAACGCGCCCAGTGCCTGCTGACCCAGGCCCCCAGCCCGGTCGATGAAAAGCAATTGCGCGAACTGCACATCCGCCTGCGCAACCTGCAAGCGGCCTAAGAAGCGGCCCAAGTCCGGCGGGCATGGCCTGCGGCTACCCGACTGACAAGGCACCTTCGGGTGCCTTTTTAACAGGGTGTTTGGGGTTTGATTTCACCGCTCAGGCTGACGGGTTGCACGCTGATGCACCAGACGGTGCAGCACCCAGTGCCAGGCCCAAGAAACGCCCCAGCACATCAGTGCCGTCCACAGGGTATGGCTGGGGTAGTGGGCACCGCGCAGGGTTTGTACCGCACCCAGCACCAAGCCCGCTATGAGGGCTGCCAAGAGCACCCGCTGGCCCAGTTGTTGGTCTGCTGGCTGCGTGCTGTACACCCAGGGCCAGGCCAGGGCAATAAAGGCAAACCCCGCCGAGGCGTGACCACCTGGAAAGCAGCGTCCGGGGCCACCGTCGCGGGTCAGCCAGTCCCAGTGCGACACAAAGCGGGCCGTGCCCCCAAACGGGCTCAAGTCCCAGGGGCAACTGGTCAGGCTGTTGTATTTGATGAGGTTGATGACGATCAGGCTGAGCAAAATGCCGCTCACGGCTTCTAGGCGCTGCGCTTTGGACAAACGCCGAAAGGGCCCCCACGGATACCAAGCCGACACGGCCACCCCAGCCCACAAGACCCAGCCCAGTCGCCGTGCGCCGTCGTGCAGCACGTTCGCCAGCAGGGGGTGGTCGCGCAGCGCAAAGCCAGCAGGGTCACCGAGCCAAGACATGACGGTCAGGTCCAGCCCGCTGGCATCCCAGGCCAGGGTTAGGCAGAGCAAGGACAACAGCCAGCTGGCGTAAGGAAAGCCAGCGCGGGCTAACGTGGCTTGGGGGCGAGGTGAGTCAGACATCGGAAGCATTGAACAGGATCGAGATGAATGGGCGCTGAATGGGCAGCGGGTGAGGAGGTTAACTCACTACACTTCAGCTTCACGGTGTGACGGATGCAGGAGACTTGGCCCATGCGGGTACTGATTGTTGAGGACGACCCCGGTATTGCAGACGGTGTGGCATCGACGCTGCGACTGGCGGCTTATGCGGTGGACACAGCGGCCTCCTTGGCTCAGGCCAGGGCGGCCATGGCGGTGGAAACGTTTGACTTGGTTTTGCTGGACTTGGGTCTGCCCGATGGTGACGGCCTAGACTGGCTGCGGCAGGTACGCCAGTTGGGGGGCAGCATGCCCGTGCTGATCATGACGGCCCGCGATGGCCTGCCGGACAAGGTGCAGGGGCTCGACGGTGGGGCCGACGACTACTTGGTCAAACCCTTTCAACCCGAGGAGCTGTTGGCCCGCATGCGTGTGGCTTTGCGCCGCAGCGAGGGGCGGGCCAGTCCGGTGCTGATGCGCGGCGTGCTGACCATCGACCCAGCGGCCAGGGTGGTCAAGCGCGCAGGTGTCGAGGTGCCGCTCAGAAGCAAGGAGTTCGAGTTGCTGATGGTGCTGGTGCGCGCATCGGGGCAGGTGCTCAGTCGGCACCGTCTGGAGGAGGCGCTGTACGGCTTTGACGATGGCTTGGAGAGCAATGCGCTGGATGTTCACATCCACCACCTGCGACGCAAGCTGGGCGATGATTTGGTCAAGACCGTGCGCGGTGTTGGCTACTTTGTCCCGCGTTCGGGTGACGTGGCCGCTTCATGACGATGGGGGCGTGGATGGGCCGTCGGTGGCTGTGGCGTTATCTGTGGGGCTGGACGCTGGGCGTGCTGCTGCTGACTTGGGGGGGGCTGGGGGGTGTGGCTTTTTTGACCGGGCTTCGTGAAGCCGACGACATCAACGATGCCCACCTGGTGCAAACCGCCGCCCTGCTGCTGCGCGTCAAAGCCGTCAGTGGTGCTGAGCCTCTGGGGCAGACACCAGCGTCTGCGCAGGACGCGGCGCAAGACCAGTACTTCAGTGGTATGCGTGTGGTGGCCTGGGAGGATGGCCGCCAGACTTGGGATACCCACGGCATGGCGGCACGCTTGCCGTCTAGCCTCAAGGATGGGCATCACACCCTGGTGCTGGTGGTGGATGGTTCGGTGCGCAGCTGGCGTTTGTACGCCACCACACACACCACACTGGCTGGGCGCACGCGCCGGGTGGCGGTGATGACCGACAACTCACGCCGCACTGAGTTGGCGCTGGACATGGCTGAGCACATTGTCTTGCCAGCGGTTGCGCTGTTTCCCTTGGTCGCTTTGTTGCTGGTCGTTGCCATCCGTCGGGGCTTGCGCCCGCTGAACCAGTTGTCAGCAGACATGGCTGCGCTGGACGTGCGAGCTGGGCAGCGGCTGGATGGGCAGCAGGCGTTTGTCGAGTTGGAATCGACGGTACAGGCCATTCACCATCTGGTCGATCAGTTGCAGCAGCAGTGGGCCAGAGAGCGCCAGTTCAATGCTGATGTGGCGCATGAGTTGCGCACCCCCCTGACCTCGCTGGTCTTGCAAGCGCACTTGGCGCAAACAGCAGAGGCTCCACAGCGGTCGCAAGCCTTGCGCCAACTCGAAGCCGATGCCTTGCGCGCCGCCAGCATTCTCAAGCAGCTGCTCGATCTGGCCCGTGCGCAGCGCGGGGTTCGCACCGGCGAGCGGGTTGACTTGTGTGCCCTGGCCCAGCAAATTTGCGCGGATCATTTGCCTTTGGCCCACGAATGGGGCCAGACGCTGGCCCTGGATGCCCCAGAAGCGCCGGTCGAGGTGTCAGGACACGCCGAGCTGCTGGGGCTGGCGTTGCGCAACTTGGTGGACAACGCCCTGCGGCACAATCCGCGCGGCACCTCTGTGGAGGTGGCGGTGCAGCAAACGGCAGAGGGTGCGCGGGTGTTGTCGGTGACAGACGATGGACAGTTTCAGCTGGGCAGCGCCAGCCGTCCCGGCATGGGTGTTGGACTGACGCTGGTGCGCCGCATTGCCGATGCCCAGGGGGCTGTTTTAAGACACGAACCCGGTGCCGCACCCGCCCACAACCGGTTTGCCCTGATCTGGCCGCCCGAAACTGCCCACCCGAAAACCGTCGTTAACCGTCGTTAATATGCCCATAAGTGTCTTACAGGACACTACCTGCCCATGCTCCGTCCGATCTCTACCTTCTTTTCAAGCGCCAGACCTTGGCATCCCACCCACCTGCTGGCCGTGTTGGCGCTCTGGCTGGCCACGGTGGGCAATGGGCCGTTTTGGTTCAGCATGGCCGACGTGCTGCCCAGCCAAGGGCTGCGCAGTGGCCTGATCTTGGGTGCGTGGGCACTGGCCTTGACTGGGTTCACCCTCACGTTTCTGGCGCTGTGGGTGTGGCCGCGCTGGATCAAACCGGCGGGCATTGTGCTGCTGTTCATGGCCGCGTCGGCCAATTACTTCATGCACAGCTATGGCGTGGTGATTGACCCGTCCATGCTGGCCAACGCCCTGCACACCGATGCCCGCGAGGTGCGCGACCTTATCAGCCCCGGCATGCTGCTGTTTTTGGTCGGTGGGGTGTTGCTGCCGGGTTGGTGGTGGTGGCGACAGCCGCTGCTGCCTGTGAGTCTGGGGCGCTTGCTGGGCCGTCAGACGCTGGCGGCTGTGTTGGGGCTGCTGGTGGCGGTGCTCATGCTGTGGCTGAGTTTTCAGGACCTGGCCTCGACCATGCGCAACCACAAGTCGCTGCGTTACATGGTCAACCCCTTCAACACGGTGTATGCGCTGGTGCGCAACGGGGTGGGGCAGGCCACGCTGGCCCAGCAGACCTTGCAACCGGTGGGCGAAGATGCCGTGCTGACGGCCAAACCGGCGACCGAGGCCGAGGCCCCGCTGATTGTGCTGGTGGTGGGCGAGACAGCGCGTGCGGCCAACTTCGGCTTAGGCGGCTATGCCCGCGACACCACGCCACGCCTAGCGGCTTTGCAGCAGCAGGGCGACTTGGTGTATTTCAACAACGTGCGTTCGTGTGGCACCAACACCCAGGTGTCGGTGCCCTGCATGTTTTCCGGTCTTGGGCGTGAAGATTTTGATGGGCACCGCTACCGCGAAAACCTGCTCGACGTGTTGCACCGTGCCGGTCTGGCGGTGCTGTGGCTGGACAACCAAGCGGGCTGCAAAGGCGTGTGCGATCGGGTGCCGCAGTTCAGCACGCAAGCCCTGAAGCTGCCGGGTCTGTGTACCGATGACGAGTGTTTTGACGAGGTCATGCTCAAGGTGCTGCCTGAGCAACTGGCCTTGCTGGCCCCGCAGCGGCGTGCCAACGGCACCGTGGTGGTGCTGCACCAGATGGGTAGCCATGGCCCAGCGTACTTCAAACGCACGCCCGCCAATTTCAAGCCCTTCCAGCCTGAATGCGACAAGAACAACCTGCAAGAATGTTCAGCCGAATCGCTGGTGAACACCTACGACAACACCTTGCGCTACACCGATCATGTGCTGGCCGAGACCATCACCTGGCTCCAAGCACAGGCGCGGCCCACGGCGCTCATTTACCTGTCAGACCACGGCGAATCGCTGGGCGAAAAAGGGCTGTACCTGCACGGCATGCTCTACAGCATGGCACCCGATGAACAAACCCATGTGCCCATGTTGATGTGGATGAACCCTGCCATGCAGCACCACACGGGGCTCGATCTGGCCTGCCTCAAAGCCCGTGCCGGTGCTGCGGCTTCGCACGACAACCTGTTTCACACCATGCTGGGCCTGACCCGCGTCAGCACACAGGTGTACCAGCCCGCGCTGGATTTGACGGCTGCCTGCCGCTGAGTGCATCGACCCAGCCGACTTCAGGGCACCTGGGTCTCAGCCCAACCAGCGGTTGGCGGCGGCGCTCAGCCAAGTGCCTGCGCACAGCAGCAGGCACAACAGCACGGCAGCGCTGCCCATGTCTTTGGCGCGTTTGGACAGTTCGTGCCATTCCAAGCCGACGCGATCCACCACCGACTCCAGGGCTGTGTTGAGCAGCTCGACCACCAACACCAGTACCAAGGTGGCAATCAGCACCACGGTTTCTAGCCAGTTGCGGCCCAGCGCCCAAGCAGCGGGCAGCATGACCACCGCCAGAATCAGTTCTTGCCGAAAAGCGGGTTCGTGCCAGCCCAGGCGCAGGCCACTGAGCGAATACAACGAGGCGTGCCAGACGCGGCTGAGGCCACGCCGTTTGGGGGGGAGTGTGTCGGACATGGATTTCAGTTCAGCAAGGCTTGCGCGAATTCTTGCGCGTTGAAGGTTTCGAGGTCTTCGAGCTTTTCGCCCACGCCAATGAAATAGATCGGAATGGGCCGCTCGCGGGCAATCGCACAGACCACACCGCCTTTGGCCGTGCCGTCGAGTTTGGTGATGATGAGGCCCGTGAGTTGCAGCGCATCGTCAAACGCCTTGACTTGGTTGAGCGCGTTTTGACCGGTGTTGCCGTCAATCACCAGCAGCACCTCATGGGGCGCGGTGGTATCGGCCTTTTGCACCACGCGGCGGATTTTGCGCAGTTCCTCCATCAGGTGCAGCTGGGTGGGCAGGCGGCCAGCGGTGTCCACCAGCACCACATCGCGCCCACGGGCACGTCCGGCGGCGACGGCATCAAAACTCACGGCAGACGGGTCGCCGCCTTCTTGCGTGATGATGTCCACCGTGTTGCGGTCGGCCCAGACGGCCAGCTGTTCACGCGCTGCGGCGCGGAAGGTGTCGGCAGCAGCCAGCAGCACACTGGCCCCTTCGTTCGACAGGTGGCGGGTGAGCTTGCCGATGGAGGTGGTCTTGCCCGCGCCGTTGACCCCGGCCACCATGATGACGGTGGGTTTGTACTGGCCAATGACCAAGGGTTTTTGCAAGGGCCGCAGCAAGTCGGCCACCGACTGTGCCAGCAGACCCTTGACGGCAGCGGGGTCGGTCGCTTTGTGTTCTTTGACGCGCCGTTTCAAATCGGCCAGCAAATGTTCGGTGGCCTTGACACCCGTATCGGCCAGCAGCAGCGCGGTTTCCAAGTCTTCATAAAGGGCATCGTCAATTTGGGTGCCGGTGAACACCGTGGCAATGCTGGCCCCGGTTTTGCGCAACCCGGCCTTGAGCTTGTCGAGCCAGCCCTGGCGCGGTGCGGGTGCAGGGGCCGTGACGGGCGTGGGCGCGGGTGCAGCGGCTGGTGTGGATGCTACGGCCAGCGATTCGGCAGCTGGCGCAGTGGGTGGGGTGGGGGGGGTAGGGGGTTTTTTGCGGAAGAACGAGAACATTTTGCAATCTCTGTAATCTTTGCCATTCTATGAAACGCAACCTGCCCTCCTTTGACATTCGCGCGGTGGCCCTAGCGGTCTCGCTCACACTGGCCAGCGCCTTGGGGGCTACGGCCCAGCCTAGCACGGTCAGTTCGCCTCCTGCGGCGGCTCCAGACGCTAGCGCACAGGCGCAGCGCTTTACCTTGGCCAACGGCATGACCCTGATCGTGCGCCCCGACCACCGGGCACCCACCGTGGCCCACATGCTGTGGGTGCGGGTGGGCGCTATGGATGAAGTTGATGGCACCTCGGGCGTGGCGCATGCCCTAGAGCACATGATGTTCAAGGGCACCCCCAGCCTGCCACCGGGCGAATTTTCGCGGCGCGTGGCCGCGCTGGGTGGGCGTGAAAACGCCTTCACCAGCCACGATGCCACCGCCTACCACCAGCAGGTGCCCGCGCACCAGCTCGAAGCCGTGATGCGCCTGGAGGCCGATCGCTTTGCCCACAACCAATGGGCCGATGCGGAGTTCGCCCGCGAAATCGAAGTCATCAAAGAAGAACGCCGCCAGCGCACCGAAGAGTCACCGCGTGCCCGGCTGATCGAGGCGCTGTATGCCACCGTCTTCCAGGCCAGCCCTTACCGGCGGCCCATCATTGGCTGGATGAGCGACCTGGATGCCATGACCGCTGACGACGTGCGCGACTTTTACCGGCGCTGGTATGTGCCGGGCAATGCCGCGCTGGTGGTGGCGGGCGATGTGGATATCGCCCACGTGCGGGCGCTGGCCGAACAGTATTGGGGTGCCTTGCCCGCACGGGCGTTGCCCAGCCGCAAGCCACGCCTAGAACCCGTGCAGGCCGGGCCGCGTCGCTTGGAATACCGCGCCGCCGCCGAACAGGCCTGGGTGGTGCTGGCCTTTAAAGTGCCGCAATGGACGGGCGGCAACGACCCCGCCAGCCAAGATGCGCTGGCACTGACCGTGCTTGCCGCTGTGCTCGATGGCTACAGTGGTGCCCGGCTGGATCGCGCCTTGGTGCAGGGCCAGGGCCGTGGTCAAGGGCTTGGTCAGCGGGTGGCCGACAGTGCCAGTGCCGCCAACGGTTTGCTGGGCCGTGGCCCGCAGTTGTTCACGCTCAGCGCCGTGCCCGCCCCAGGCGTGACCAGCGATGCGGTGGCCGCTGCCCTGCAAGCCGAGGTGCAGCGGGTGGCCCGCGACGGCATCAGCGAAGCCGAGTTGCAGCGCGTTAAAACCCAGTGGATGGCGGGCGAGGTGTACAAGCGGGATTCGGTGTTCAACCAAGCCCGCGAACTGGGCCATTACTGGGTCAACGGGCTGGACGTGAACACGGGCGACTCGCTCATGGCTGCGCTGCGCCAGGTCACGGCGGCGCAGGTGCAGTCGGTGGCACAACGTTATTTTTCTGACGAACAGCTCACCACCGCCGTGCTGGTGCCCGATGCCAGCCGCCGCGCCGCTGCGGCCAGCCCGGCGATGCCACGCCCTGCCCTGACGCGCCATTGACCTGCACTGGCGCACCATAGCCCCCCATTGATACAACACCCTCCCACCATGCCCCTGATCTTGACCCGTCCTCTGGCGCTGCTGGTCTGCCTGTTCAGTCTGAGCGTTAGCCTATCGGCTGCGGCCATGCCCATTGAGCACTGGCAGCACGCCAGCGGTGCCCGCGTGTATTTGGTCTCTAGCCCGTCCATCCCCATGCTGGATGTGCAGATGGACTTTGACGGGGGCAGTCGCCGCGACCCCGCCACCCAAGCGGGTTTGGCGGCGGCCACGGCGCAGATGCTGTCAGCCGGTGTGGCGGCACAGCCCGGTTTGCCCGCGTTGGACGAAAACCAGCTCAGCGAGGCCTGGGTCGATCTGGGTGCGCAGTGGGGTGCCTCGGCCAGCAGCGACCGCTTCAGCCTGTCCTTGCGCACCCTGACCGAGCCCGATTTGCTCCTGCGTGCCGTGGCGCTGGCCGCGCGCCAACTGGCCGCACCCGCCTGGCCCGAGGCGGTGTGGCAGCGCGACCGCGAGCGCACCACAGCCGCCCTCAAGGAGGCCGATACCCAGCCCGCCACCTTGGCGGCCCGCGCCTTTGCCCGTGCGGTGTATGGCAGCCATCCGTATGGGTTTGAGCCCACTGCGGCCAGCCTCGGGGCCATGACCGTGGCCGACATGCAGGCGTTTTACCGCCGCCATGTGGTCGCTTGCCGTGCACAGGTGACGCTGGTGGGGGCGGTGGACCGTGCCCGTGCCGAGCAAATCGTCACGCAGCTCATGGCAGCCGTGCAGCACCACGCTTGCACCGATTTGCCCGCTGTGCCTGCCGTGCCACCGCTGGCGCAAGCCGTGACCTTGGACATAGCTTTCAAGGCCGCGCAGGCCCAGGTGCTGCTGGGGCAGCCCGGCATGGCCCGCAGCGACCCTGATTTTTTCCCACTCTTCGTGGGCAACTACATCTTGGGCGGCGGTGGTTTTGTCTCGCGCCTGACCGCCGAGGTGCGCGAAAAACGCGGCCTGACTTACAGCGTGTACAGCTACTTTGCACCCGGCCTGCATGCTGGGGCTTTCCAGCTTGGCCTGACGACCCGCCCCGACCAAGCCGCTCAAGCCCTGGCGGTGGCCCGTGAGGTGGTGCGTCAGTTCGTCGAACAAGGCCCCACCGAAGCCGAGTTGCAAGCCGCGCAAACCGCCTTGGTCAACGGCTTTGCCCTGCGCATCGACAGCAACCGCAAGCTGCTGGACAACGTGGCCAACATCGCCTGGAACGGCCTGCCGTTGGACTACCTCGATACATGGACAGCGCAGGTGCAGCGCTTGCGCGTGGCCGACATCCAGCGGGCCTTTCAGCGGGTGTTGCAGCCCGAACGCATGGTGACCGTGGTGCTGGGCGCGCAGACACCCTGAGGGCGTGTCGTAAGCTATGCGCATGAAGAAACCCCATCCTGTGCCTGCACGTACCAGTGCGCCGCACGAGGTGCGCCTGATTGGCGGCCTCTGGAAGCGCAGCAAACTGCCCGTACCCGATCTGCCGGGTCTGCGCCCCACTCCCTCGCGCGTGCGCGAAACCCTGTTCAACTGGTTGGGTCAGAACCTGACCGGCTGGCGCTGCCTGGATGCCTTTGCGGGCAGCGGTGCGCTGGGCTTCGAGGCCGCCTCACGCGGTGCTGCCGAGGTGTTGCTGATCGAGCAAAACCCCAGCTTGTGCCACACCCTGAACCAGAACAAAACCCGCCTGTCAGCCCACACCGTACAGGTGCAGCGCGGCGATGGCCTGGCCGCCCTGCGCCAGCGTGCCGGTCAGGGCTGGGATGTGGTGTTTCTCGACCCCCCGTTCCAGCAGGGCAACAACGACGAGCTGGTGCGCAACGCGCTGGCCGCTGCACGCGACATGCTGGCACCTGAAGGGTTGATTTACTTAGAAGCCCCGCGCCCGTGGCAGCCCGACGAACTCGCCAGTCTGGGTTTGCACACACAGCGCCTGGGGCAGGCTGGGCAGGTTGCCTTTCATTTGCTCAGGCCACTGCCTGCTGCGTAAACTCGGGCGCTGGCCCAGTGGCTGTCCACCGCAAGGTTTCTGTTCTGTCTCTTACCTCCGTTTGTCGATGTCTCAAGTCCCTCCCCGCGTGGCCGTGTACAGCGGCACCTTTGACCCGCCCACCCTGGGCCACGAAGATGTGATCCGCCGTGCTGCTCTGCTGTTTGACGAGGTGATCGTGGCGGTGGCGATGGCACACCACAAGAAAACCCGTTTCAGTTTGGCGGAGCGCCAAGCCATGCTGACAGAAGTCTCTGCGGCCATGCCGGGCCGTGTCCGGGTGCTGCCCTTTGAGGGGCTGATCATGGATTTCTGTCGCCAACAACAGGCCAAAGCCGTGGTGCGGGGCATTCGCAACCTGACCGACTTTGACTACGAGGCGCAAATGGCCGCCATGAACCGCAAGCTCAACCCGGCGGTCGAAACCGTTTTTTTACTGCCGCAGGCCGAGCTGCAATGCATCTCCAGCACGCTGGTGCGCGAAATCGCCACCCTCGGCGGCGATGTGTCTGCCATGGTCAGCCCCGCTGTCGCCCAACGTCTGCGCCCCGCGCTGCCACAAGCCTGAGCGCAGCTGCTTGCTGCCGCATCTGTAAGGAGCCTTGACATGGCCTTGATGATCACCGACGAATGCATCAACTGCGATGTGTGCGAGCCCGAATGCCCGAACCAGGCCATTTACATGGGCGAAGAGATTTACGAAATCGACCCCAAGCGCTGCACCGAATGCGTGGGCCACTTTGACGAACCGCAATGCGTGCAGGTGTGCCCAGTGAGCTGCATCCCCATTCACCCTGGGCACATCGAAAGCCGCGAGACGCTGTGGCAGAAGTACCAGCGCCTGCAACAGGCGGCACGGCCTGCGGCTCAGGCCGTGGGGGGCAGCTCAGACACTGGCGCACTGCCTTGAGCCTTGCCCACTTGGGGTGGGCGTGGTGGTTTGGGCCGGGGGGGCTTGCTGGTGTGAATCAGCGCGGTGGCCTTGTCCATGTCGCCCGCCAGCAAATGGGGCAGCGCCTTCAAGCTGCGGTCTAGGGCCTGCGCGATGGCGATGCGGTCATCCGGCGCGGGTTTTTTCAGCACCCAGTTGGCCACTTCCTGCTTGTTGCCAGGGTGCCCAATGCCCACGCGCAGCCGCCAGTAGTCGGCGCTGCCCAACTGGGCATGAATGTCGCGCAAACCGTTGTGCCCAGCGTGCCCGCCCCCGCGTTTGAGCTTGACCTCGCCGGGGGGAAGATCCAGCTCGTCGTGCACCACCAGCACCTCGTCGGGCGCAATTTTGAAAAAACGCGCCAGCGAAGCCACCGAACGGCCCGACAGGTTCATGAAGGTCTGCGGCTCCAGCAGCCAAACGTTTTGTCCACCCACCTGCGCACGGGCGACCAGCGCCGCATGGTTGCGCTCCAGTTGCAGGGGCACCTTGAGCAGCCGCGCGGCTTCATCCACCCACCAGAAACCCGCGTTGTGGCGGGTATGCTCGTAGTCAGGGCCGGGGTTACCCAGCCCGGCAATCAGTCGAATCATGAAAGGCTCCCTCAGCAGGAATGACCACAGACAAACCGTGAAGCGGCACTGAAATAGCAACGGCCCGCCAGAGCGGGCCGTTGCAGGCAGGGTATGCCCAGTCAGCCGGACGCGCCGGGCTTACTTCTTCTTCTTGGCCTTCTTGTCGGCAGGCGCAGCAGCCACCTGTTCGACAATCACTTCAGCCACAGGCTCAACCACCGTGGCCACCGTCAGGTTCTTGCGACCGTGCAAGACCAGCTTGATGCCGTTGTCCAGCACCAGATCACCGGTGTGCAGGGTGGTGCCTTTGGTGGCGTTGCCCAGATCCACCGTGATGTGCTCGGGCAATTGCATGGCCAAGCATTCGATTTCGATTTCGGTCATCACATGGTTGACCAAGCACTTGTCTTGCTTGACCGCAGGCGAGTTCTCGAAGTTGACGAAATGCAGCGGCACTTTCTTGTGCAGACGGGTTTTCTCGTCCACGCGCTGGAAGTCCACGTGCAGCACTTGCGGCTTGAAGGGGTGGTACTGCACATTGCGCAGCAGCACTTTGTGTACCGAACCATTGAGTTCCATGTCCAGAATCGAAGCGTGGAAGGCTTCTTTCTTCAGGGCATGCCACAGGTTGTTGTGATCGAGTTCGATCGGGGTGGCTTCGGCATTGGCACCAAAGACGATCGCAGGCGTACGGCCCGTGTTGCGCAGACGGCGGCTCGCACCCGTTCCTTGCATGGCGCGCTCAAAAGCGACGAATTGCATAAAGTTCTCCTGTTGAGGGGTTCCGCGACCAGAACGCCTCGGTTTCAAAAGAGCAGCCCCAGCATGGGAATCTGCTCGCGATTTGCTGCTATTCAGGTCTTAAAACAGATGGTCCTGATCGGCAAACAAACTCATGACCGACTCACCCGAGGCAATGCGCGCAATGGTTTCAGCCATGAGCGGTGCCACGGAGAGTTGGCGAATCTTGGAACATGCCTGTGCCGACTGCGACAGGGGAATGGTGTTGGTGACCACCACTTCATCCAGCGCACTGCCCTTGGCAATGCGGTCAATGGCGGGGCCAGAGAAAATGGGGTGGGTGCAGTAGGCGTACACACTTTTGGCCCCACGGGCCTTGAGCACCTCAGCGGCTTTGACCAGCGTGCCAGCGGTGTCGATCATGTCGTCCATGATGACGCAGTTGCGACCTTCAATGTCGCCAATGACGTGCATCACTTCCGACACATTGGGCCTGGGGCGGCGCTTGTCGATGATGGCCATGTCGCAGTTGAGCTGCTTGGCAATGGCACGCGCACGCACCACGCCGCCCACGTCGGGCGAGACCACCAGCAGGTCAGCATAGTTCCTGGCGCGCAAGTCACCCAGCAGCACGGGCGATGCGTAAATGTTGTCCACCGGAATGTCAAAGAAACCCTGAATTTGGTCCGCGTGCAGATCCATGGTCAGCACCCGATCGACACCCACCACTTGCAGCATGTTGGCCACCACCTTGGCGGTGATGGGCACCCGGCTCGAACGCGGGCGACGGTCTTGGCGGGCATAACCGTAATAGGGAATAACCGCCGAGATGCGCGCCGCTGAAGCGCGTTTGAGGGCATCGACCATGATGATGAGTTCCATCAGGTTGTCGTTGGTCGGTGCGCAGGTGGACTGGATGATGAAGATGTCGCGGGCGCGGACGTTCTGTGTGATCTCAACCGTGACTTCACCGTCAGAAAAACGGCCCACGTTGGCAGAGCCCAGCTGTGTGCCCAGTTGCTGGGCGATGTCAGCAGCCAACACCGGGTTGGCATTGCCGGTGAAGATCATGAAATCCGGGGGTTGAACTTGCATGGTGTACCCAGCTGATGAACGACAGGTTGGTGCACCTGCCGAAAAAAATGGTCATCGACAGATGACCATTTTGTAACGAGACTCAGAATGAATGGCAGGGGAGGAAGGGCTCGAACCCTCGAATGCCGGAATCAAAATCCGGTGCCTTAACCAACTTGGCGACTCCCCTACACGGGATGCTCACAACGCTTTGAGGCGGTGTCAGCAACCTGGATAGGTCACTGGCTTTGCATCAACTGCCTGATCTGTGAAGCCCTGTATTCTAACCAGAACACCAGTCAAACAACGGATGCACATCCATGTTTTTGCAAATTTTAACCAACCAGTTGCCCGGTACGCTGACTGGGCTCCAACTTTGCTGGTCAACTGTTTGCGGTATTGGTGCAAACACTGCGGTGCCTGACCCCGTCATACGCGCCGACAAACCCTGGCTTTGCAGCCATTGCATGCCGTTCAGCACGTCGGGGCACAGCACTTCGACAACAGCTTGCAAATCGTTGTGGCCCATGTCCAAAATGCTTTGAACCGTGTGCCTTGACGAACTGGCATTTTGTTGCGTTGCAGCGTGTGCAGCAAAGCCGAAAATTGTAGCAGGCTTTGTATCGCGTTTAAGTGCCGGGTGCTGGAAGATGGCTTGTGTTGACGCGCCCACAGGGGGTTTGACCACCACAAACTGTGCGGCATCCAAGGCCAGCGGCTGAATGTGTTCGCCAATGCCTTCTACCCAGGCGTTCTGGCCGCCCAAAAAAAACGGCACGTCAGCACCCAGTTGCACGCCAAGGGCAGCCAGTTCGCGGCGGTTGAGGCCCAATCCCCAAAGCCGGTTGAGTGCCAGCAGACAACTGGCCGCATCGGACGATCCTCCGCCCAGTCCGGCTTCGGCGGGCAGGTGTTTCTCTAGGCCGATGTGCACGCCCAGTGGACATGCCGTGTGTTGTTGCAGCAGGCGGGCGGCGCGCACGCACAGGTCTTGTGCGGGCAGAGCCAGACTGCCTGTCGGGTTCAAGTCTTCGCGGCTGATGCCGCCATCGCGGCGCAGCTCAAAGTGCAGGGTGTCGCACCAGTCCAACAGCATGAACACCGATTGCAGCAGGTGGTAGCCATCGGCACGTCGGCCCGTCACGTGCAGAAACAGGTTGAGCTTGGCCGGGGCTGGGACGTTGAACAGGCCCTTGAGTGGAGGACGTGGGTGCAGTGCGTTCATGGCTGGAAGATCAGGCGCAGTTCGGCGCGGGGTGGCGGCTGTGTGCGGTGGGCGATGATGCGCCCCTCTGCGTGGCGCGAGAGGTCGGCTTGCCAGTCGTGGGCCTGTGTGCTGGTGCGTCCGTGCAGCCAGTCAAACAAGGCCGTGATGGGCAGCGGGGTGCCCAGCAAGTCTTGGCTCAGTGCTTCGACGCTATCGCGGTCAATGACCTGTTCGCCCTGGTGCCACGCGGCGTGTGTGGGCGACCAGTCCAGCCGGGCCAGCGTGTTGCCCAGCGGCGAGGTCAGCAGCAATTCGCCTACCTCGGCTGAGCCGCGCAGTTCAAAACCAGCAGCGACCGACTGCGCTGGCTCGCTGTCCACCCGCACCGACAGACGACCTTGCCAGAACGCGCCGGGCTGGGCATCTGCCGAGGGCTTGGGGGGCGCGGTGCTGCAAGCGGACAGCACCATGCTGGCGCACAGCAGCCAGCACAGCGCAGACCGGCGCGCGGGCCCGGTAGGGTTCATGGCTTGACCTGAAAGCGCTGGAGCGTGTCGAGCAGAACTTCATCGTCCCGCGCCAGCAGCAGCCCCTCGCGCCAGACGGTCAGTGCTTCGTCGCGCCGGTTCAGTACCCACAGCACTTCGCCCAGGTGGGCGGCAATTTCAGCGTTGGGGCGTTTGCGGTAAGCCGCTTGCAAAATCTCCAGTGCCCGGCCTGTGTTGCCCAGTTTGAACTCTACCCAGCCCAGACTGTCTTGGATATAAGCATCGTCCGGGGCCAGTTGCACCGCTTTTTCGATCAGTTGCCGGGCTTCTGGCAGGCGTTCATTGCGCTCAGTCAGCGAATAGCCCAGCGCGTTGTAGGCATGGGCGTTGTCGGGTTGCAGCGTCATTAGCCGACGCAGCAGCCGCTCCATGTCGTCGCGTTGACCAGCTTTTTCAGCCACCATGGCGTGGTCGTACAGCAAGTCGGCATCGTCTGGGTAACGCTGACTGAGTTCGGCATACACCGTCAGCGCTTGTGGCCAGGCCTTCAGATCGCGCAGCAGGGCCGCTTCGCTCAGCAGCTTCAGGCGCGCATCTTCGGGGCGGCGCTCGGGCAGTTGCCGCAACAAGGCGCGGGCTTCATCAAGCTTGCCCTGCCGCGCCAGCAGCGAGGCACGGCGCATTTGCGCGGCCATGATGTCTTGGGCGTTCTCAATCCGATCCAGCCAAGCGCTGGAGGCGGCCAAGTCGCCTTGCTGTTCGGCAATCTGCGCCATCAGCAAATAAGCCTGCGTCAGTCCACGGG
The DNA here is from genome assembly GCA_041192045.1 of Pseudomonadota bacterium. GTDB lineage: Bacteria > Pseudomonadota > Gammaproteobacteria > Burkholderiales > Burkholderiaceae_C > Hydrogenophaga. The sequence continues at coordinate 291,021 of JBEENR010000004.1, forward strand.
CAGACCGGGCATCTGCGGCCTGTTCGGCCAAGGGCATGTAGCGTTGCAGCGCCGCGTTGGCGGCAGGCCATTCGCGGTTTTGCACATGCAAGGTGGCCAGCAACAGCCAAGCCTCGGCCAGCAGCGGCTGCTGTTCGGTGATGTGAATGAGTTGGCTGCGTGCGTTGCTGTAACGCTCCTGATCCAGCAGCAGGCGTGCATAACCCAGCGCCACTGAAGGCAGACCTGTTGGGGTGATCGGGGTGACTTGCAGGTGCCGCTGCACCAGCGTTTCGGCATCAGCCTGACCCCGCTCCAGCAATTCCAGCGCCAGCAAGGCCGGGTAGGGCGATGCCGGTTCGGCTTGATGACCCCGCTGCGCTGAAGCCAGCGCGGCGGCCAACTGGTTCAGCGCCAGCTCCATGCGGCCCAAAGCCACCGAGGCGGCGGCGGCGGTGGCTTTGTTTTTCAGGGCGGCTGACAGGGCTTCGCGCACAGCGGTCAAGGCGCGTGCCGGGTCGCTGACACGGGCAAACAGCTGTGGCACTTCCAGCAAAACATCCTGACGCTCGCTCGCGTTGCTGCGCTCCAGCAAGTTGCGCAACACGGGCGTGGTTTCGGGCAGGCGGTTGAGGGCAACCAGAATTTGCAGCACGTAGCGCTGCGCCTCGGTCTGCTGCGGCAGGTCTTGTGCCCAGGCACGGGCGGCGCTCAGGGCTGCGTCACCCGAACGGGCTTGCAGGGCGACTTCGACCGCACGCTTGAACAAATCAGCATCCCGCTGCTGCCGTGCTGCATCGAGCAACAGCGAATAACCTGCGCCAGGGTCTTCGGCGCTCACATACAACTCGGCCAGCAGCAACTGGTAAAACAACGGACCATCCAACGCTGACTGTGCAGGTACGCTGGCCGTTGCAGGCGTGACGGCGGTTGTGGCGGGTGCTTTGCTGGGTGCGGTGGCGGGTGCTTTGCGGCTGGGGCGTTGCGTGTTTTGCGCCTGTGCTGGGGCCAGCAAGGCCAAGCTGCAAGCCGATACCAGCAGCACGCGCAACAAGGCAGGCAAGGCCGAACAGGACAAGGACGGCCCATGCATGCCCGGTGCAAGTGACACCAGTCTGGGGCGAACGGCAGATAAAAATGGGCGCTGCGAGGTGTTCATCAACTGATGATAATGGAAGCGATTGCACCGCCCTGGCCCCACGGTTTTGCACCGGCGGGCTGATTTTTTTCACCCCAACCCTGGCCCGATATGCCCGAATTGCCCGAAGTCGAGGTTACCCGCCGCAGCTTTGCCGACCGTGTGGCCGGGGCCGAGGTGCGTGCGGTGCAACTGGGCAAACCGCTGCGCTGGCCGCTGGGCTGCGCGCCGGATGCGCTGGTGGGGCGACGCGTGCAGTCGGTGTCGCGCCGAGGCAAATACCTGCTGATGCACTTGGATCAAGGCCTGTTGCTGCTGCACCTGGGCATGTCGGGCAGTTTGCGTTTTGCACACAGCCTGCCTGCGCCTGGCCCGCATGACCACTTTGAGCTGCACACCAGCCAGGGCTGCCTGCGCTTGCACGATCCGCGCCGCTTTGGGGCGGTGGTGTATGCCCAGTCGCGGCAAGACCCGGTGGCTTGCAAGCTGCTGGATCACTTGGGTGTGGAGCCGCTGGAGCCGGGTTTTGCGCCGCTGAGTTTTCACAGCGCTTTGCGCGCGCGCCGCGCCAGCATCAAAACCGTGTTGTTGGCGGGCGATGTGGTGGTGGGCGTGGGCAATATTTACGCTTGCGAGGCCTTGTTCATGGCCGGTATTCGGCCCACCACGCGGGCAGACCGCCTCAGCCGTCCGCGGGTGGCGCGTCTGCACGCGGCCATTGTGTCGGTGTTGCAGCGTGCGCTGGCGCTCGGCGGCAGCACCTTGCGCGATTTTTCCAGTGCAGAGGGGCAGAGCGGCTACTTCCAGCTCGATGCCATGGTCTATGGCCGCCAGGGTTTGCCTTGCCGTGTTTGCCAAACACCGATCAAAAACATTCAGTTGGGGCAGCGATCTAGCTTTTTCTGCCCGCAGTGCCAAAAACCCTGAGCGTTTTCGGGGGGCTGGGTGGGGCGGATGCGGTGCTATATTGAGTCATTCATCCAACGACTTCGGCCCATGAGTTTTAACCAGAGTTTTGACGATCACGGCGCCTGGCGCCTGCAATTTGCGGCACGCTTGCGCCGTTTTGCCGAATGGCTGACCGCGCACGACCTGATGGGCCCCGAGGTGCGCGACCACCTAGAGCAGTTGCAGGCCCAGCTGCGCAACGACAAGATCATGGTCGCCTTCGTGGCCGAGTTCTCGCGTGGCAAGTCCGAGTTGATCAACGCGGTGTTTTTTGCCGACTACGGGCAGCGCATCATGCCTGCCAGCGCCGGGCGCACCACCATGTGCCCGACCGAGCTGGCCTTTGACCCCGACATTGCCCCGTGCCTGCGGCTGTTGCCGATTGAGTCGCGCTTGCAACCGCAGTCCTTGCTGGACTGGCGCAACGCCCCCGACAAGTGGGTGCGCATTGACCTGGATGTGAACGACCCTGCGCAACTGTCACAGGCCATTCAGAAAGTGGTCGAGGTGCGCCGCGTGACCCAAGAAGAGGCCAGGGGACTGGGTTTCTGGCAGGACAACCGGCCCGACGACAACCCGGTGGTGGGTGTGGATGGCCTGATTGAGGTACCCCGCTGGCGGCATGCGCTGATCAACATGGCCCACCCGCTGCTCAAACAGGGTCTGGTCATTCTGGACACGCCAGGGCTCAACGCCATTGGTGCCGAGCCTGAGCTGACGGTCAGCCTGCTGCCGCAGGCGCATGCGGTGGTGTTCATTTTGGCGGCAGACACCGGGGTCACCAAGTCCGACTTGGCGATCTGGCGCGAACACCTGTCGGTGGTGGACGAACGTCAGGCCTCGCGCTTGGTGGTGCTCAACAAGATTGACACCATGTGGGACGGGCTGAGCACGCCCGAGCAGGTGAGCAAACAAATTGAATCGCAGCGCGCCGACTCGGCTGCTACGCTGGGCTTGTCCCGCCATCAGGTGCTGGCGGTATCGGCCCAAAAAGGGCTGTTGGCCAAAGTACACAACGACCCGGCCTTGTTGCAGGCCAGCCACCTGCTGGACTTGGAGACGGCGTTGGGCACCCACCTGCTGGAGCAGCGCCGGGCCATTTTGCTGTCTTTTGTGGCCCAGGCCGTTGAGCGTTTACGGCACGATGCTGCACAACGGGTGCGCGCCCGCCAGCGCGACTTGGTCGAACAGACCCAAGAACTCGAAGCCCTGCGCGGCAAGAACCAGGGAGTCATCAAACAGATGCGCCTGCGCATTGAGCAAGAACAGGCCGAATTCGATGCCAGCGGCGTGAAGATTCAGGCCGTGCGTTCGGTGCACCTGCGGCTGCTGCAAAACCTCTTTGAGCTGCTGAGCACCACGCACCTGAAGTCGGCGGTGCTTGATTTGGCGCGTGCGCTGAAGGGGCCAGGGCTGAAGCTGGGTGTCAAAACCGTTTACGACCAAACCTTTGACCGCTTGCGTGCCGACCAAGAACGCGGGCAAAAGCTGGTGGAGGGCATTCACCTGATGCTGGAGGGCAGCTTCAAGAAGCTCAACGCCGAATACGGCTTCACCCTGCAAGTGCCCGAGGCACCCAAGCTCAGCCAGTATGCCCAAGAGCTGGTTCAAATTGAAAAAAGCCACCTGCAATACCTGGGCCTGGGCAACGCCCTGCGGCTGGCCCAACCCGAATTTGCCGACCGCGTTGCCCGCGCCTTGATGAGCCGCCTGCGCAGTGTTTACGAATCGGCGGCCAACGATGTAGAAGCCTGGAACAAGTCGGCATCGGCCCAGCTGGATGTGCAGCTGCGTGACCGTCGGCGCAATTTCTCGCGCCGCATGGATGCCGTCTCGCGCATTCAGCAAGCCGCTGGCGGGCTGGACGAGCGCATTCGTGAGTTGCAGGCGCAGCAGGCCCAGCTTCAATTGCTAGAGGCCAAACTCAGCGAGCTGACCACCGCTTTGGTCAAGGCCTGAACACGCATCCCACGCATCCGCATGACCGCAGCCCCCGGCGACGACGCGGCCCTGGCCACCGTGGCACAGGCCTTTGCCCCGCAGCTGATTGCTTGGCAGCGCCAGCACGGGCGGCACCACCTGCCTTGGCAGCAGACCCGCGAGCCTTACCCCGTCTGGCTGTCTGAAGTGATGTTGCAGCAGACCCAGGTGAGCACGGTGCTGGACTACTTTCCGCGTTTTTTGGCCCGTTTTCCGACCGTGCAGGACTTGGCGACGGCGCAGCCTGACGAGGTGATGGCGCTGTGGGCGGGGCTGGGTTACTACAGCCGCGCACGCAACCTGCACCGCTGCGCACAAACCGTGGTGGCCGAGCACGGTGGCGTATTTCCGGCCACGGCGGCCGCCTTGCAGACCCTGCCCGGCATTGGCGCATCCACCGCAGCGGCCATTGCCGCGTTTTGTTTTGGCGAACGGGTATCCATTCTGGATGGCAATGTGCGCCGCGTCTTGTCGCGCCTGCTGGCTTTTGAGGGCGATTTGGCCCAAACCGCCGCACAGCGCCAGCTCTGGCAACAGGCGCAGCAACTGCTGCCCCAGCAGCCCACCCACGACGACATGCGCGCCTACACCCAAGGTTTGATGGATTTAGGCGCAACCCTGTGTACCCGCAGCCGCCCCCAGTGCCTGCTGTGTCCGGTGCAGAACTTGTGCCGCGCCCAGCAGACGGCCAGCGTGGCGCGTTACCCGGTCAAGTCGCGCACGCTGGTGCGTCGGCATGAAAGTTGGTGGCTGCTGTACGTGTTTGCGCCGGGCGGACAGCGGCTGTGGTTGCAACGCCGACCGGCCCCTGGCATCTGGGCTGGGCTTTACTGTCCGCCGGTCTTCATGGCGGAAGCGGAGTTGCTGCGCGCACTGCCCGCCGACTGGGTTCACCGGGTGCAGTGGCAGCCGCCTGTGGCGCACAGCCTGACCCACCGCGAACTGCACCTGTACCCCTGCCGCTTGGTGCTGGCCGAGGGCGAACACCTGCCCGCTGACTGGCTGGGCACTTGGTTGGATGCAGCTGACTGGCCGCAGTTGGGCTTGCCAGTGCCCGTGCGCCAGTACCTGCTGCCCCTGTTGACCGCCTAACGACAGCCCGACCTAGCGGGCGATTCAGCCCGCGGGTGCTGCTGCGCGGAGCCAGTCGCTGGCTTCGCGGTGGCGAATGCGTGTGCTCCACTCGCTGCCGAACACCTGCGCCATTTGCTCCACCAGATAGACCGAGCGGTGTTGACCGCCCGTGCAGCCAATGCCCACCGTCACATAACTGCGGTGGTCGCGCAGCAGGTGCGGCAGCCAGTAGCGCAGAAACGATTCGATGTGTGCCTGCATCTGCGCCACCTCGGGCTGTTCGGCCAGAAACCGGGCCACGGGCGCATCGCGTCCGCTCAGGGGTTTGAGCTCGGGTTCGTAATGCGGGTTGGGCAGCATGCGCACATCAAAGATGAAGTCCGCATTCATGGGCACACCGCGCTTGAAGGCAAAGGACTCAAAAATCAGCGTCAACGGTGAACTGGTGGCATCCAGCAATTCTTTGATCTGGCTGCGCAGTTGGGCAGGGCGCATCAGGCTGGTGTCCAGCACCAAGCCCAGCTCTTGCAGTTCGGCCAGTAACTCGCGCTCGTGCTCAATGGCCTCGGTGAGTGGTCGGCGCTGGTCGCGGCTGTGCTTGAGTGACAGGGGGTGTGCGCGCCGCGTTTCCGAGAAGCGCCGCACCAGCGTGTCGGTGCTCGCATCCAAAAAAATCACCTTCATTTGCACCCCGCTGTCGGGGTCGTTGCGCAGTTGCAGCAGTTGCCGGGGCAGCAGCGGCAGCGATGCAGCGCTGCGCACATCCATGGCAATGGCCACCTTGTTGGCGCGGTGGCTTTGCTCCAGGCTCAAAAACGGCAGCAGCAATTCGGGCGGCAGGTTGTCCACACAATAAAAACCCACGTCTTCCAGCGCATTGAGCGCCACCGATTTGCCCGAACCCGACATGCCAGAAATCAACACCAGTTCCATAGGGGCTGTGGCGGCGGTCAAGGGCGGGCTGTCTGCGGTTGCGGTCATGGGTGACAAAGTTTCAAAGGTCAAATAGCCAAGGTCAAATAGCCAACAGTTCGCGGGCATGCGCCAGCGACACCGCCGAGTTATCGCCACCGCCGAGCATGCGGGCGAGTTCGCTCACGCGCTCTGGCGTGTCAATGGCGCGCACGCGGCTCAGCGTCTGCGTGCCTTGGGCCTGTTTGCTCACCAGCAGGTGGTGGTGGGCGCATGCGGCGACTTGGGGCAGGTGTGTGACGGCCAGCACCTGACGGTCGGCACCCAACTGGCGCAACAACTGCCCCACCGTGTGCGCCACCACGCCGCCAATGCCCGCATCCACCTCGTCAAAAATCAGCGTCGGTGCCTGCCCGAGGCGGCTGGTGACGACCGAAATGGCCAGGGCGATGCGCGAGAGTTCACCCCCCGAGGCCACCTTGCCCACCGGGCGCGGCGTGGCCCCGCTGTGCCCCGCCACCAAAAATTCCACCACTTCCCAGCCCTGCGCCTGCGGCTCGTCCAGCCGTTGCAGGTTCACCTCAAAGCGCCCCCCCTGCATGCCCAGCCCCTGCATGCTCTGCGTGACGGCGGCAGACAAGCGCGGTGCGGCCTGCTGGCGCTGTTCGCTCAGGGTTTGCAGCGTGGCGCACAGGCGCTGCCAAGCGCTGCGTTCTGCGGCTTGCAGGGCTTCCAAGTTGAGCGCTTGGTCAATTTGGGCCAAGTCGTGCCGCCACTGTGCATGCAGGGCCGCCAGTTCTTCGGGCGGGCGGCGGTAGCGCCGGGCCAGTGACATCCACAGCGCCAAGCGCTCGTCCAGCACGGCCAAGCTGGACGGGTCCAGCTCGGTGCGGCGGCTGTACTGGTTCAGGCTGTGTACGGTATCTTGCACCCCGGCCAGTGCGGCCTCCAGCGCGGTCACCGCATCGGCAAACTGCGGCTCTAAGTGGGCCTGTGCCTGCAAGGTGCTCAGGGCCCGGTACAAGGGGCCTGCCGCACCTTGCTCTTCATCGTCCAGCGCCACCACGGCGTTGTGGGCGGCATCCAGCAGGGCTTGGGCGTTGGCTAGGCGGCTGTGTTGGGTGTTCAGTTCTTCCCACTCGTTGGGCAGGGGCTTGAGCTTGTCCAGTTCGGCAATTTGCCAAGCCAAGCGTTCGCTGTCTTCGCGCAGCGCGTTTTGCTGTTGTGTGGCCTGTTCCAGGGCCTTGCGTTGGGTACGCCACAAGCGCCAGTCTTGCACGGCGGCGGCGGTGTTGATGCCAGCGTAGGCATCGAGCAGGTCGCGCACCGCCTCAGCGCGGGTCAGGCTTTGCCAAGCGTGCTGGCCGTGAATATCCACCAGACCGCTGGCCAGTGTCTTGAGCTGGCTCACCGTGGCCGCACTGCCGTTGATCCAGGCCCTGCTGCGGCCTTCGGTGTCCACCGTGCGGCGCAGCAGCAGCGTGTCGTCGCTGGCAAAACCTTGCTCGTGCAGCCAAGCGCTGGCCTCTGGCGAGGTATCGAACTCGGCGGCCACTTCGCAGCGCTCGGCCCCCTCGCGCACCACGCCGCCGTCGGGGCGGCCACCCAGCACCAGTTGCAGGGCATCAATCAGGATGGATTTGCCTGCGCCCGTCTCGCCGGTCAACACCGAAAAGCCGGTGGACAGCTCCAAGTCGAGCGATTGCACGATGACAAAATCACGGAGAACAATGCGTCTGAGGCTCATGAACGTCGAAATCCAAACTCGTTGAGGGATGTGTTCGGCGCATGGTGAACGGGCTTTCAAGCCCCTTCATTCCAGTGCAGTTTTTTGCGCAAGGTATCAAAAAAGCTCCATCCCACCGGATGCAGCAGCCGCAGCGCATGGGCCGACTTGCGCACCACGATGCGGTCGCCGTGCAGCAAGCTGGCCAGCGACTGCATGTCAAAGTGGGCGCTGGCATCTTTGCCCGAGACAATTTCGACGGCAATCTCGCCATCAAAGGGCAGCACAATGGGCCGGTTCGACAAGGTGTGCGGCGCAATCGGCACCATCACCCAGCCACCAATGGCCGGGTGCAGCAGTGCCCCACCGGCAGACAGGGCGTAGGCCGTTGAGCCTGTGGGCGACGAAATGATGAGGCCGTCAGCCCGCTGGTTGGCCACAAAATGCCCGTCCACCTCGACCCGCAGCTCAATCATGCTGGCCATGCCGCCCCGGTTGACCACCACATCGTTGAGGGCGGTGGCTTCAAACACGCATTCACCATCACGCCACACGCTCGCGGCCATCAGGGCGCGACGGTCTTCTGTGAACGCGCCACGCAGCATGGGGCGCAGCGTTTCGCGGAAGGTTTCTAGCGGAATGTCGGTGATGAAACCCAGCCGCCCTTGGTTGATGCCCATCAGCGGCACACCGTAGCGGGCCAGTTGCCGCGCAATGCCCAGCATGGTGCCATCGCCCCCTACCACCAAGGCCAAGTCGCAGGTGGTGCCCATGGTGGGCACGTCCAGGGCCGGGTATTGCAGCAGGCCGGTGTTGAACGCAGTTTCCTGCTCCAGCGACACATCGCAGCCTTCGTCGTGCAAAAAATGCGCAATTTCATCCACCACCTTGCGCGATCCGGGCGCATGGTATTTGCCAATAATGACCACATGCGCAAAGCGCAGTGGTGCACGCTGGGGCGGCTCGGGCAACGGGCGGGATGGCAGGGTCATGCGCAAATTACATCACAGCCACATGAACAAAACGGTGACACCGCGCCGTTTTCAATCCGCCGAAAAAGCCTCAGCACGCTGTTTCTTGATGGCGGGCAGGGCCACCATCAGCAGCAACAGCAGGGCCAGCGCCAGCAGCGTGCCCGAGATGGGCCGATTGACGAAGATCCCCCAGTCGCCCCGTGCCAGCAACAGGGCGCGGCGCAGGTTTTCTTCCATCATCGGGCCCAGAATGAAGCCCAGCAGCAGCGGCGCAGGCTCCAGCCCCAGCCGGATGAAGCCATAGCCCAGCGCACCAAACAGGGCCACCATGCCCGTGTCAAAACTGTTGTTGTGGGTGGCATACACCCCCACCGCGCAAAACAGCACGATGGACGGAAACAACCAGCGGTAAGGCACGCTCAGCAACCGCACCCACACCCCAATGAGTGGCAAGTTCAACACCAGCAGCATCGCGTTACCGATCCACATCGAGGCCACCAAGCCCCAGAACAAATCGGGGTTGCTGCTCATCACCTGCGGGCCGGGCTGGATGTTGTGAATGGTCATCGCACCCACCATCAGCGCCATGACCGCGTTCGACGGCACGCCCAGCGTCAGCATGGGGATGAAGGAAGTCTGCGCCCCAGCGTTGTTGGCTGACTCGGGTGCCGCCACCCCCCGGATGTTGCCCTGCCCCAGCGGCACCTCGCCCGGCGCGCAACGCACCTTTTTTTCTAGCGAATACGCCGCAAACGACGACAGCAGCGCACCCCCGCCCGGCAGCACCCCCAGCACCGAGCCAATGCCCGTGCCGCGCAAGATCGCAGGCACCATGCGCCGCCAGTCCTCTCGCGTTGGCATCAAACCCTGGATCGCGCCCGAAACCTGCATGCGCTTTTCTTTGCCGCCAGCCAGGTTGCGGATGATTTCGGCATAACCAAACACCCCCATCGCAATCACCACAAAGCCGATGCCGTCATCCAGCTCCGGAATGCCCCAAGTAAAACGCTGCACACCCGAATGCACATCGGTGCCCACCGTGCCCAGCAGCAACCCCAGCACCACCATGCCCAGCGCCTTGAGCAGCGAGCCCGAAGCCAGCACCACCGCCCCCATGATGCCCAGCACCATCAGCGCCACATAGTCTGCCGGATGGAAGCGAAAAGCCACCTCGGTCAGCGGCACCGCAAACACCGCCAGCACCAGCGTACCCACACAGCCCGCAAAAAACGACCCCAGACCAGCCGCCGCCAGTGCTGGCCCCGCCCGGCCCTGGCGCGCCATTTGGTGCCCGTCAATCAGCGTCACCACCGAAGACGATTCACCCGGCAGATTCACCAAAATGGCCGTGGTCGAGCCACCGTACTGCGCCCCGTAATAAATACCCGCCAACATGATCAGGGCCGACACCGGGGCCAGCGCATACGTCGCGGGCAACAGCATGGCCATGGTCGCCACCGGCCCAATGCCGGGCAGCACCCCAATCAGCGTGCCCAGCAGGCAGCCCACGAAGGCGTACAACAGGTTTTGGGCCGTCAACGCCACCCCAAAACCCAGCGCCAGATGATCCAGCCATTCCATGTCTGTTACCGCTCCATGTTGACCCAGTGCCTGCCCCGTCAGGGCTCAACCCAGCAAAAAATCCGGCCACATCGGCAGCGCCAGCCCGACCAGCTTCACAAACACCCCGTAACTGCCTGCTGCCAGCACAGCACACAGCACCAGCACCTCGCGCAGCACAAACCGCCCACCCGCCAAACTGGCGATGCAGACCAGCGCAAACACCGCCACCACCAAACCAAAACCCGGAATGCCCAGCGCAGGCCAACCCGCCAGCAGCACGCCAAACACCAAATTGGCCCCCAAAATCAGAACCAGGGGCCGCCAAGCCCAGCGCCCCGCTGGGTTAGGCCCCGATACGCCACGCCAGAACGCCTGCACCAAAATCAAGCCACCCAGCACCACCAGACACAGCCCCAGCACCCACGGAAAATACCCCGGCCCCATCTGCGTGGCATGGCCAATTTCATAACCCCTCGCCCCCACCGCAAAGCCCCCACCCAACACACAAAACAGGCAGCCACTGGCCAAGTCCTGCTGCCGCGTGTCCCGTCGCGGCCCCGTATCGGGCGCATGAGCAGCGGCAAGTGCAGGGGCTGAAACAGGCGCATTCATAGGGGCAGCAGCAGGGCGTTCGGTCATCATGACCCGTATTGTCGGCCCATGCCAAACCCGACAAGGCACCAAACAACGCCCGCTGACAGCCCGACGCTTCTAAAATGAAAACCATGTTAGATCACCGTGCCAAGCTGCTGCTCAAAGCCCTTGTCGAGCGCTACATTGCCGACGGCCAGCCCGTGGGCTCACGCACCCTGGCCAAAGCCACCGGCATGGAGCTGTCGCCCGCCACCATCCGCAACGTGATGAGTGACCTAGAGGAACTCGGCCTCATCGTCAGTCCACACACCTCCGCCGGGCGCATACCCACCGCACGCGGCTACCGCCTGTTCGTGGACACCATGCTCACCGTGCGCCGCGACAGCCTGACCGGCCTGCCCGACATGGCCGGGCAGGGTTTTGACGTGGTGCAGCACCCGCAGCGCGTACTCAGCCACGCTGCGCAAATGCTCTCGCACCTCTCGCAATTCGTCGGCGTGGTGGTGGCCCCGCGCCGCAGCTCGGTCTTTCGGCACATTGAATTCCTCAGCCTCTCCGAACACCGGGTGCTGGTCATCATCGTCTCGCCCGATGGCGATGTGCAAAACCGCATCGTTCACACCCAGGTCAACTTCAGCCAGTCGCAACTGCTAGAAGCCGCCAACTTTCTCAACGCGCACTACGCTGGCCTGGCCATGGAAGCTGTGCGCGAACGCCTGAAAACCGAAGTCGAGGCCCTGCGCGGCGAAATTGCCGAGCTGATGAAAGTCGCCGTCGAATTCGGCGCTGAAGCCGGAGCCCCGCAAGATGCCGTGGTCGTCTCGGGCGAACGCAACCTGCTGTCTGTGACCGAGTTCTCTAGCGACATGGGCAACCTGCGCCGCATGTTTGACCTGTTCGAGCAAAAAACCCAGCTCATCCGCCTGCTGGATGTCTCCACCCAAGCCGACGGCGTGCGCATCTACATCGGTGGCGAAAGCCAGGTAGTGCCCTTTGAAGACCTGTCCGTCGTCACCGCCCCCTACGAAGTCGATGGCCAAGTCGTCGGCACCCTAGGCGTGATTGGCCCACAGCGCATGCCCTACGACCGCATGATCCAGATCGTGGACGTGACCTCCAAACTGGTCAGCAACGCCCTGAGCCACAGCAAATAAGCCACAGTGCATGCCACTACAATGCGGGGCGCTTGGGGCCGTTAGCTCAGTTGGTCAGAGCAGAGGACTCATAATCCTTTGGTCGTAGGTTCAAGTCCTACACGGCCTACCAAGCCCACCCACACCAAAGCCCAACCCAACTGGTTGGGCTTTTTTGTTTCTGGGGTGTAGGCAGTCTGTCAATGCCAAGTTCCGCCTGTCTTGGCTAAGAACGGCTCATGTGTTCAAACGCCCACTCTCCACGGCCTCACGCAGCAGGTTATTGATGCGGGTCTGCCAGCCTGCACCGGTTGCCTTGAATGCATCAAGAGCGGCAGTGTCCAAGCGCAACGTGACCTGTGTTTTGCAACCACTGCCCAGCGGGCGGCCCGGCCTTTTCATGCTGGCAATCTCGCGGTTGTTGGGTTCGTAGGTGTCTGGGTCTTGGGCGATACCTGCATCAATCGCAGCATCTTCATCGGCTGTGTTCAGGCGCAGAGTGCGGCCATTACTTAGCTTCAAGGTTTTGGGCATAGCTTAGTTGCTCCCGGTTGTTGGCTTTCCTCAAGCTGATGATGCGGCGCTCGGTGGGCGCATCGTCAGGGCGGTCTACGAATACCACACAATACAAACGGCCACCTAGAACCACATAGCCAATTTGCCGAAGCTCTCCATAGTCGCGGCGGGTGTCAGGCTTGCATATCAGCGTGTCCCATTCCACCCGCTTTGCCAGCGTCAAAGGTACCCCGTGCTTGGCTTGGTTGCTCGCGTCCTTGGCAGGGTCGAAGGTGATTCGCAACATGGATTATCGTCGTTACGTTTATTAAATTTGCAAGTTAGGTCAACAGCGTCAGCGTACCTGTCTGTATCACACGCTCTATCTGGCACAAAAAGCGCGTGCCACCTCGTCCAAAGCAATCCCTTCTCCGCGACGAAACCACCCGCCCCTGCGGGGCACCCCTCCTGGGCAGGAGGGGCGTTTGATCTTCCCCTCAACACCCCCAAAGTGTTAAATCTGCGGCCAGCGCTTTGCAATACACCCGCTCGTCCCAAGCCTTGCCGCTGTGTGGGTCAAACACCACCAAATGGCCGTGGGTGGCTGCGCAGCGGTCCATGTAAGCGCGGGTTTGTTCGCGGCCTTTTTCAAGCACCGATTCCAGACGCTGCCGCTGGTGCACCACCTTGATCTCAATGACTTCGCGCTGCAAAGGGTTCTCACCCACCGGGTAACGCAGGTACAAGTCGGTGCGGCCCGTACCCAGGCCGTATTCGCGTTCGATGTAACCCCCGCCGTTGACCACGCGCTGCAAATACGCTTGCAGCAGCAGCTGCGGCCCGGCTTCGCGGTAGGCCATGCCTGCGAGCCAGTGTTCAGAATGTTCGCGGTAGAACTGCTGAAAGGCGGTTAGCAACTTCGGTAGGTCGATGGTGCCGTCAGGTTTTTTGTACCAGAGCAGCGGGGGCTGGTTGACGGCCAGACTGGTCTGGGTGTCGTCGGTGAGTTCACGCGGAATCACTTCGCGGTAAATGGCATTGGCAATGCGCAAGCCCTTGGTCAGCGGGTCAATCACCACCAGGCCTAAGTCCAAGCAGTACTGTTTATCGTCCGGGTTGGTGTGCAGTTGTTCGTGCTCTTCACTGCGGATCAGCGGGGCGATGACGTGGCGCACCCGTTCTTCTTTCAGCTTGTCAATCAATTGATCCAGGTGCACGGCGCGTGAGAGCACCAGTCGCTCTTTGGCCTCGCGCATCACTTCGGCGGTGATGGGCAAGCTGCGGTCTAAGCGCAGGGCTTTCATCTTGAAGGTCACTTCGTAGCCCAGCGCATTGACCAGCCACGGCTGCCCCTCGGTGTAGTACCAGGCCAGTTCGCGGGCCTCTGGCGTGAAGACCTGCCCCGTCTCGGCGGTGTGCTGGTCGTACAGCGTATTCATTTCCATCGGGCTGAAGTTGCCCAAGCGGATCGACTCCACCTTCACATTGAAGGCGCTGCCGCCGGTGATGATTTCTTTGTTTGCGCTGGAATGAATGCGGTAGTCGCGCACATCGCGAACGCCACACAAAATCAGGCTCTGCGCAAACGCATGGGGCCGGTCGGCATAACCGGCACGCAGCTGGCGCAAGATGGTGATAAGGCCGTCGCCAATCAGCGAATCAATTTCGTCAATGAGCAGCAGCAGCGGGCGCGGGTTGTCGGGGTGTTGCGGGTCGTTTTGCGACAGAAAGCGGATGCTGTCCATGAACACATCCGCAACGCGGCCATTGGCTTTGACCAGCCACTGGCTGAGCGCTTCGTCCAGCGCGCCGTCTTTTAAGTGCAGCCTGGCCGCATGTGCCAAGCGAGAGGCGCAGGTAATGCTCACCTTGTCGGTTTGTTCGCGCAGCGCCTGTGCGGGCTCCACATTCACATACACACAGCGGTATTGCGTGCCCGCGTTGTAGTGCCGCATCAGCGCATACAGGGCCGTGGTCTTGCCCGTTTGGCGCGGGGCGTGCAGCACAAAGTAGCGCTTTTGGTCGATCAGGTCTTGCAGCTCATCCAAGTTCACACGCTGGAGGGGGTCTAGCGTGTAGTGGTCTTTAGGAATCTGCGGCCCGGCGTTGTTGAAGAATTTTTCCATGGGGGCATTGTGCCGCTGTGCGTCTGACCCTAGGCAGAAAGGCGGGGAGTCCGCATTCACGTTCTCCCCTTGCCAAGGGGGAGTACCCCGAAACGGGGGGAGGGGGTTGCAGGTGAGCAAGTCACTTTGGCCCAGGGCTTTTCGGTGCTGTGTAGCTGTTGCCCTTCAGTCAGAATCAAGCTTGCAACCCTTGCCCGCTAAACTGTCAACCCACCCACGAAGGGTGACGCAACCACACCAACAGCCCCAGCGGGGCCACATACACCTATGGAACTTTTGCTTGACCCCAATGTCTGGATCGCCTTTGCCATGCTGGCAGCACTCGAAATTGTGCTGGGCATCGACAACATCATCTTCATCACGATTTTGGTGGGCCGTCTGCCCCCTGAGCAGCGTGATCGGGCTCGCCGCCTGGGTCTGAGCTTTGCCATGGTGTCGCGGCTGGCGCTGCTGTTTTCGCTGAGCTGGATCATGGGCCTGAAGTCGGATCTGTTTCAGGTGTTCGGTCAGGGCATCAGCGGGCGCGATTTGGTGTTGCTGGCGGGTGGCATTTTTCTGCTTTGGAAAGCGTCGAACGAAATTTTTGTGGAGGTCGAGGCCCGTGAAGACGACCACCCACCTGAGCCCGTGGACACCACCGGTGTGCCCGCTGCTGGGGCAGGCAACAAGCTGTTTTGGGGGACGATTGCGCAGATTGGCGTGATCGACATCGTGTTTTCCCTGGACTCGGTCATTACCGCCGTGGGCATGGTCAATCAGCTGCCCATCATGGCGGCGGCGGTGGTGGCCGCTGTGGGCGTGATGCTGTTTGCCGCCAAGCCGATTGGCGATTTTGTGGATGCACACCCTTCGGTCAAGGTGCTGGCCTTGTCGTTTTTGGTGATGGTGGGTATGGCACTGACGGCGGAAGCCTTTGATGTGCATGTGCCCAAGCCCTACCTCTACGCGGCCATGAGCTTTTCGCTGGTGGTGGAGTTTCTCAACATCCGGGCGCGCAGCAAGCGTCAGGCCCTGGCCGCCAAACAGGCGGCTGACGCTTGACCGTGCCGTGCCTTTAGCCCAGCCGTGCCCGGTGCCGCGTTATCTGCATGCGCACTTGGGCCGGGGCGGTGCCGCCTAGGGTGTTGCGGGCGTTCAGGCTGCCGCGCAGGCTCAGCACCTCGTACACGTCTTGTTCAATGTGGGGGTTGAAGCTTTGCAGCACGGCCAGGGGCAGTTCTGACAAGTCCAGGCCCTGCCCTTGGGCGGCTTTCACGGCGTGGGCCACGGTTTCGTGGGCATCGCGGAAGGGCAGGCCTTTTTTGACGAGGTAGTCGGCCAAGTCGGTGGCGGTGGCATAGCCTTTTTTGGCGGCGGCTTCCATGGCGGTGGCGTTCACGCTGATGCCGCCTTGTTTCTCGCCGGTGGCGGGGTCGGTTTGGCCGCCGATCATCTCGGTGAAGATGCGCAGCGTGTCTTTCAGCGTGTCCACCGTGTCAAACAGCGGCTCTTTGTCTTCTTGGTTGTCTTTGTTGTAGGCCAGCGGCTGGCCTTTCATCAGGGTGATGAGGCCCATGAGGTGGCCCACCACGCGCCCGGTTTTGCCACGGGCCAGTTCAGGTACGTCGGGGTTTTTCTTCTGCGGCATGATGGAACTGCCGGTGGTGAAGCGGTCGGCAATTTTTACAAAGCCGAAGTTTTGGCTCATCCACAAAATCAGTTCTTCAGACAGGCGGCTGATGTGAACCATGCACAGGCTGGCGGCGGCGGTGAATTCAATGGCGAAGTCGCGGTCGCTCACGCCGTCTAGGCTGTTGTGGCAGAGCTGCGGCTGACCTTGCGCGTCCACCATGCCCAGGCTGCGGGCCACGCGCTCGCGGTCCAGCGGGTAGGTGGTGCCTGCCAAGGCCGCGCTGCCCAGTGGCAGGCGGTTGGTGCGGCGGCGCACGTCGCTCATGCGTTCGGCATCGCGGGCAAACATTTCCACATAGGCCAGCAGGTGGTGGGCAAAGCTCACGGGTTGCGCCACTTGCAGGTGGGTAAAGCCGGGCAGGATGGTTTCCACATTGCGCTCGGCCACGTCCACCAGGGCGGTTTGCAGCTCGGTCAGCAGTTGGCTGATGACATCGATTTCGCTGCGCAGCCACAGGCGCACGTCGGTGGCCACTTGGTCGTTGCGGCTGCGCCCGGTGTGCAGGCGTTTGCCCGCATCGCCCACCAGCTGGGTCAGGCGGGCTTCAATGTTCAGGTGGACATCTTCCAAATCCAGCTGCCATTCAAACTGGCCAGACTCAATCTCGGCCCGAATTTGGGCCATGCCGCGCTGAATGTCGGCCAAGTCTTGCGGGCTGATGATGTGCTGCGCGGCCAGCATGTCGGCATGGGCCAAGCTGCCGCTGATGTCGGCCTGCCAGAGCCGTTTGTCAAAGAACACGCTGGCGGTGTAGCGCTTGACCAGCTCGCTCATGGGTTCAGAAAACAGGGCCGACCAGGCTTGGGATTTTTTGTCGAATTGGTTGGTGGACATGGGGTAACCAGCGGGGGCTGGGATGGAAGGGTGAACGGTGATGGGGGAGCGGCGCGTGGGCCAGCTGCTTGGGGCGAGGCCGCAGGCGCGGTGGCTGCGGCTGGCTCTATAGTGTCCGGATGCAGGATTCTGGAATTTTATCGGCCTCCAACGGAGCCACGGTACCGCCCTGGCTCGACCGGGTGCGCCCGGCGGTGTTCAACACCTGTCAGGTGGGTGTGGTGCTGCGTGCGGTGTTGTTTGTGCAGGCGGTGGTGTCGGTGCAGGCGCTGTTGGTGGCCAGCACGGCCAGGGACTGGTTGTTGCACATGGCGCTGTTGACCGGGGCTGCGCTGCCCGCCACCTTGCTGTGGCTGCTGGTGTTGTGTGCCCTGAAAAACCCTTTGCGTCGCTGGCCCCTGTGGGCGCACCGCGTCACGGGTGTGGTGCTGGGGGCGTTGGCCGGGGTCTATGGTTGCGCGCTGCTGTACTGGCCGGGCTTGATTGAGCATGCGCCCTGGTTGGGCAGTGGGGCTGCTGGGGCGCTGGTGGCGGCGGTGCTGACCGAGGCGCTGGTGTGGCGACACCGCGCGCACCTGCCCGCAGGCACCACGGCGCAATTGGCCGAGTTGCAGGCCCGCATCCGGCCCCATTTTTTGTTCAACACCCTCAACACGGCGGTGGCCTTGGTGCGCGAAGACCCCGCGGGTGCTGAAAACCTCCTAGAAGACTTGAGCGAGTTGTTCCGCCACGCCTTGTCGGGCAACCCGGCTGCCGTGCCGCTGAGCCAAGAGTTGGCCCTGGCCGAGCGCTACTTGGCGATTGAGCAGGTGCGCTTTGGCCCGCGCTTGCGGCTGGTCTGGACGCTGGACGATGCGGCGGCCAGTGCCCTGCTGCCGCCGCTGATCTTGCAACCGCTGGTTGAAAACGCGGTTAAGCACGGGGTAGAGCCCAGCCCCGAGGGGGCGTTGGTGCGCATTGCCACCCAGCGGCAGGGCAGTGCGGTGGTGGTCACCGTCAGCAACACCGTGCCTGCCGGTATGGGCGTGCGGGGCCACGGTCTGGCCTTGGACAATGTGCGCCAGCGTTTGGCCTTGATGCACGATGTGCAGGGCCAGTTTGACTGCACCCTGCGCGATGGCCTGTTTACGGTGCAGCTGCACATACCGGTTTGACGACGGCCCCCCTGAACGGAGTGAACACCATGCTGTTGAAGGTCTTGCTGGTTGACGACGAACACCTGGCCCGTGCGCGCCTGCGCAGTCTGCTGGCCGTCTGCAACGACCCCCCGGCCACGGTGGTGGGCGAGGCGGCCCATGCGGTACAGGCCATGGAGGCACTGCGCCGAGGGGGGTGCGATGTGGTGCTGCTCGACATCCACATGCCCGGTGCCGACGGCATGGCCCTGGCCGCCGCCCTGCGCGAGTTGCCCGTCCCGCCGCTGGTGGTGTTTGTGACGGCGCATGTGGAGCATGCGGTGCGTGCTTTTGAGCTGGAAGCGGTGGACTACCTGACCAAGCCGGTGCGCCGTGAACGCTTGCAGCAGGCGTTGCAAAAGGCGCGCCGCCTGCTCCAGCCACCCGTTGCCAATACGCTCCCCGAAACAGCGTCAGCTGCCGATTGCCTGTTGATTCAAGACCGGGGCCGCACGGAACGGGTGCCGCTGCGCGAGGTGCTGTACCTGAAGGCGGAGCTGAAATACATCACGGTACGCACGACCAGCAAAGAGCACATTCTGGATGGCACCCTGAACGAGCTGGAGGAGCGCTACCGCACATGGTTTGTGCGCATCCACCGCAACGCTTTGGTGGCACGCCGGGCGGTGCGCGCCCTGGAAAAACACCCCCATCCACAAGACGGCGAGGGCTGGCTGGTGCGCTTGGACGGGCTTGACGAGCGCTTGGCCGTGTCGCGCCGGCAACTGGCGGCGGTGCGCGAGGTACTGGGCGCTTGAAAGCGATGTGATGCAGGGATTCAGCTCAGCGCGTCGATCAGGTCGGCGTATTGCTGCATGGCCGCGTCGGTGCTGGTGCCTTTGAGGCGGTTCCAGGCTTCCCATTTGGCCCGGCCCACCATGTCGCTGAAGCCGGGTTTGTTCTCGGTGTTGTCGCCCTGTGTGGCTTGTTTGTACAGGCCGTAGATTTTCAGCAGGGTGGTGTTGTCGGGGCGTTCGCTGAGGGTTTTCGATTGCGCCACAGCGGCTTCAAAACGGGCAGTCAGGTCAGACATGGGTGCGCTCAGGCAGTGAAGGAATGGGTTGTGTGGGTGCTTGCCAGGCGACTGTCGGCAATTTGCAGCAGGCCATCAAAAATCAAGCTGTCCACCAGCTCAACGGGGACTGACATGCTGGGGGCCATCTTCCAGCCAGCGCCGCCAGTCATGTACACCACCGGGTCCGCGCCGCAGTGCTGGCGCAGGTTGTCGGCCATGCGCTGCACGGCACCGGCAATGGCAAAGGTGCCGCCACTGGTCAGGGCATCGCTGGTGTTGGTCGGGAAGTCGCGCACCTCGCCAGTGGGCACATGCAGACCGGCGGTGCCGGACTCCAGGGCGCGCAGCATGATGCCGTGGCCGGGCAAGATGATGCCGCCCAAGAACTGCCCCTGTGCATCCACCGCCTCTACCGTCACGGCGGTGCCCACCATCACCACCACACAGGGCCGTGCAGGGCCTTGGCTGAGCAGGCGCTGGCGGGCTCCAATCATGGCCACCCAGCGGTCGGAGCCGAGTCGGGCTGGGTGGTCGTAGCCGTTGCGCAAACCCGCCTCTGCACTGCTGGAGACGACCCATTGCGGTTGCACGTCCCACAGCTCCAGTTGTTCGTGTACGCGGCGTTTGACCGCATCGCCCGCCACCACGCAGCCAATGACCCAATGCGGTGTGGGCAGGCTGCTCCAGTCACCCTCGGCCAGGGTTTCAATGTTTTCAAGAAATTGCGCCCCGTGTGCCAGCAGCCGCGCGCCGGTGCGCGGTGCGTCATACAGAGCCCACTTGAGGCGGGTGTTGCCAACGTCCAGGGCCAGAAAAGTCATGCGCGCATTATGGCGGAAGCGCCCTGGCGTACTGACAAGATGAATGCAAGTGCTTGATTGATAAGAACTTTTATTTTCTAGATGCGCTCAGTTCTGCCGCCACGGCAGACCATGAAAGCGCCAGCCTCCCCGGTGGCCGCGTTGCGCTTGGGCATCGGGGTCGCCCTCGAAGCCTTCGAGGATGTTGTACGCCTGCAAACCCAGCACGGTGGCCCGTTGCGCACCCGCCACCGACCGCACCCCGCTGCGGCACAGCAGCACCAGTTTTTTGCCCCCCGCTGCGGCTTGACGCAAGGCGGCATCAAAGTCGGGGTTCAGCGCCATACCGGGCCACTGCTTCCAAGCCACGGGCACCGCACCCGGTACAAAGCCCACCCATTCGCGTTCGGCATCGGTGCGCACATCCACCAGCACCGCTTCGCCCGACTGCACCCACTGCCAAGCCAGCTGCGGCGATACATCGCCCGCGTAGGTGCCCGCCCGTTCGCCGCTGGGTGTGCGGGGCTGCATCAGCAGCGCACCATCCACATCGTGCCGCAGCCCGGATGTCAGGTTGGCGGGCACTGCCTCGTCCATGCGGCGTGGCTTGGGCAGGCTCAAGCCTTCCATCAGGGCCACAAACTCGGCTTCGGACTTGCCCGCCAGTCGCGCATTGCCCGCTTTTTCTTGGCCAATGCTCGATTTGCTGCGGCCCTGGTAGTCGTGCCCTGGCCACACGGTGGTGGTGTCGGGCAGGGCAAACAGCACCTGGGTGATGCTGTCAAACAGCGCCTTGGCACTGCCCGACTGAAAGTCGGTACGGCCACAGCCGTTGATGAGCAGCGTGTCGCCCGTGAAGACATGGCCGCCCCTGGCTGAAGTCCAGAGGTAGCTCATGCTGCCAGCGGTGTGGCCGGGCGTGTGCAGGGCGCGCAGCAGTTGGCCACCAAAGTTCAGCGTGTCGCCGTGCTGCAACTGCATCGCTGCGGTGCCAATGCCGCAGCCTTGCGGTGCCGCCGTGCGGGCACCGGCCATTTCAGCGAGTTTGCCCGCGCTGGTGATGTGGTCGGCGTGGGCGTGCGTTTCTACCGTCCAGACCAGGCGCAGGCCGTATTCGCGCAGGGTGTCGAGGTCGCGCGTCAACTGCTCGTCCACGGGGTCGATGATGATGGCATCGCGGCTGTCGGGGTCAAACAGCACATAGGTGTAGGTGCTGGAGGCGGGGTCGAAAAGCTGGATCGGGTTCATGGCGGCAGATTGAAAAAAGGGTTGGAGGGACGTTCAAGAAAAGCGCGACAGCATCTCGGCCACATCATCAGCCGGCACATCGCCCTGTGCAATCACGCAGCCGACGAGGCTGAAAAAGGTTTTGTCGAGGGCCTTGCGTGCGGCGGCCAGTTGTTGCGCCACTTTTTCGCAGTCGGCATCGGTCTCAATCAGGTTCTGAATGCCGCGCAATTGCCCCTCAACCCGTTTGAGGCGCAGCACCAAAGCCCGTTTGCGTTCGGGGTTGTGCACCGTGGTCATGATGAAAACTTGCCTTTCGCGTGGTCTGTGCCCCAGTGCAAACCACGGGGGGCAGGTGTTGGACATACTCCATGAAGTATTGTAAGCAGCCGCCCAAACCGCAGGAAATTCCCCCTACAAAACACAAACCGCGTTACCATTAACGTTTACGTAAACGTCAACACGACGCGCACGCAAACCACCGGGTTGAACGCCCTTGGAACCGTTCTTTCATTGACCCTGTTCCCACCCCCAGAAGAGAGAGACACCCCATGCAAATGTCTGCCGAATACCAAGCGCTGGCCAACTACCGCCCCCGCAACAAGGTGCGCTTTGTCACCGCTGCCAGCCTGTTTGACGGCCACGATGCCGCCATCAACATCATGCGGCGCATTTTGCAAAGCATGGGCGCGGAGGTGATTCACCTAGGGCACAACCGCAGCGTGGACGAGGTGGTCACTGCCGCCTTGCAGGAAGATGTGCAGGGCATTGCCATCAGCTCCTACCAAGGCGGGCATGTGGAGTATTTCAAGTACATGGTGGATTTGCTCAAGAGCCGGGGCGGCGAGCACATCCAGGTGTTTGGCGGCGGTGGCGGTGTCATCGTGCCGGACGAAATCCGCGAGCTGCAAGCCTACGGCGTGGCCCGCATTTACAGCCCCGAAGACGGTCAGCGCATGGGGCTGGCCGGCATGATTGGCGAGATGGTGATGCGCTGCGACCAAGACATCACCGCTCACGCCCCCACCCAGATCGAGGCCATTCAGGGCCACACCGAAGCGGCTTGGCGTGCGCTGGCCCAGCTCATCACCGCCCTGGAAAATGCCGAACAGAAACCCCTGCTGGCTGCTGAATTGCTGGCCCAGGCTGCGGGCAAGCGGGTGCCGGTGCTGGGCATCACCGGCACGGGCGGTGCGGGCAAGTCCAGCCTGACGGACGAGCTGATCCGCCGCCTTCGCTTAGACCAAGACGATGCCCTGCGCGTGGCCGTCATCAGCATTGACCCCTCGCGGCGCAAGAGCGGCGGCGCGCTGCTGGGCGACCGCATCCGCATGAACGCCATCAGCCCCTGGCAAAACGGCAACCGCGTCTTCATGCGCAGTTTGGCCACCCGCGACTTTGGTTCAGAAATTTCTGCCGCCTTGCCCGAGGTGGTGGCCGCTTGCAAGGTGGCCGGGTTCGATTTGATCGTGGTGGAAACCTCCGGCATTGGGCAGGGCGATGCCGCCATCGTCCCGCATGTGGATGTGCCCATGTACGTGATGACCCCCGAATTCGGTGCCGCCAGCCAGCTGGAAAAAATCGACATGCTGGACTTTGCCGAGTTCGTCGCCATCAACAAATTTGACCGCAAAGGGGCCAGCGATGCCCTGCGCGACGTGAGCAAACAGGTGCAGCGCAACCGCGAAGCATGGGGCACACCCGCCGATCAAATGCCGGTGTTTGGCACCATGGCCGCTCGCTTCAACGACGACGGCGTGACCGCGCTCTACCAAGCCCTGAAAACCCGCCTGGGCGCCCTGGGCCTGTCGCTGGCCGAAGGCCGTCTGCCGCTGGTGGACGTGCGCCACAGCACCAACCAAACCCCCATCGTGCCGCCAGCCCGTACCCGCTACCTGGCCGAAATTGCCGACACGGTGCGCGGCTACAAACAGCGTGCCCACCAGCAGGCCCGACTGGCCCGCGAAATCCAGCAACTGCGTGCCGCTGCACAGATGCTGGAGCTGGACAAGCCCGCCCGCGCCAAGGCCGCCGAAGCCGTGATCGACCTCGCCCAGCAGCGCGAACTGAACCAAGAACCCGCTGCCCGCAAACTGCTGGCCCAGTGGCCCGCCATGCAGCAGGCGTATGCGGGGGACGAGTACGTGGTCAAAATCCGCGACAAGGAAATCCGCACCGCCCTCACCACCAAGTCTTTAAGCGGCACCACCATTCGCAAAGTGGTACTGCCGACCTTTGAAGACCACGGCGAAATTTTGAAGTGGCTGATGCTGGACAACGTGCCCGGCAGCTTTCCGTACACCGCAGGCACCTTTGCCTTCAAGCGCGAAGGCGAAGATCCCACCCGCATGTTCGCCGGTGAAGGCGACCCTTTCCGCACCAACCGCCGCTTCAAACTGGTGTCTGAGGGCATGCCCGCCAAGCGTCTGAGTACCGCGTTCGACTCGGTCACGCTGTACGGCAACAACCCCGACCCCCGCCCCGATATTTACGGCAAAGTGGGCAACAGCGGGGTGAACGTGGCCACGCTGGACGACATGAAGGTGCTTTACGGCGGCTTTGACCTGTGCAGCCCCACCACCAGCGTGAGCATGACCATCAACGGCCCTGCACCGTCGATTCTGGCCATGTTCATGAACACCGCCATCGACCAGAACCTAGAAAAGTTCAAGACCGACAATGGCCGCGAGCCCACCGACACCGAAGCCCAAAAAATCCGCGAATGGGTGTTGGCCAACGTGCGCGGCACGGTGCAAGCCGACATCCTGAAAGAAGACCAGGGCCAAAACACCTGCATCTTCAGCACCGAGTTTTCACTGAAGGTGATGGGCGACATTGCCGAGTACTTTGTGCACCACGACGTGCGCAACTTCTACAGCGTGTCGATTTCTGGCTACCACATTGCCGAAGCCGGGGCCAACCCCATCAGCCAGCTGGCTTTCACGCTGTCCAATGGTTTCACGCTGGTCGAAGCCTATCTGGCACGCGGCATGCACATTGACGACTTTGCGCCCAACCTGAGCTTCTTCTTCAGCAACGGCATGGACCCGGAATACACCGTGCTGGGCCGGGTGGCGCGGCGCATTTGGGCCGTGGCCATGAAAGAAAAATACGGGGCCAACGAACGCAGCCAGAAGCTCAAGTACCACATCCAAACCAGTGGCCGCAGTCTGCATGCGCAAGAAATCCAGTTCAACGACATCCGCACCTCGTTGCAAGCGCTCATTGCCATTTACGACAACTGCAACAGCCTGCACACCAACGCGTTTGACGAAGCCATCACCACGCCCACCGAAGACAGCGTGCGCCGCGCCATGGCCATTCAGCTCATCATCAACCGCGAATGGGGGCTGGCCAAAAATGAAAACCCCAACCAAGGGGCCTTCATCATTGAAGAGCTGACCGAACTGGTGGAAGAAGCGGTGCTGGCCGAGTTTGAACGCATTGCCGAGCGCGGCGGCGTGCTCGGGGCCATGGAAACCGGCTACCAGCGCAGCAAGATTCAAGACGAATCCATGCATTACGAGATGCTGAAACACACTGGCGAGTACCCCATCATCGGCGTGAACACCTTCCGCAACCCCAAGGGCGATGCCGTCCCCGAGAAACTCGAACTCGCCCGCAGCACCGAAGAAGAAAAGCAAAGCCAGCTGCAACGGCTGGCCGATTTCCACGCCCGCCATGCGGCGCAGGCCCCTGCCATGCTGGAACGCCTGCAACGCGCCGTGATTGAAAACCGCAACGTCTTCGAGGTGCTGATGGAGGCCGTGCGCGTCTGTTCGCTGGGGCAAATCACCAACGCGCTGTTTGAAGTGGGCGGGCAGTACCGGCGCAGCATGTGAGGTGGTGGCTTTGCACACGCAACCACACCCTTGTTAAGATGTACACGTACATCCTAACAAGGGCTGGTCATGGTCAAAACCAAATTGTTCAAAAACGGCAACTCGCAGGCCGTGCGTATTCCAGCCGAGCTGGCCTACGGCAGCTGGGATATGGAGCTGCTCATTGAGCGCCGGGGCGACGAACTGCGCATTCGGCCTGCACACAAGCGCATGGGCGATGTGCTGGGCAAGCTGGCCCAGTTTTCGCCCGACTTCATGAGCGAAGGCCGGGGGCTCAACACTGAGGGCGAGCGCGAGGCCCTATGAACCCCAAGTACATGCTGGACACCAACATCTGCATCTACTTGATGAAGCACCAACCGCCCCAAGTGCAAGCGCGTTTTGCCGAATGCTTTGTGGGGGATGTGGTGATTTCGGCCATCACGCTGGCTGAGCTGGAATACGGCGTGGCCTGCTCCGGCGCAGCTCAGGCCCACAACGCAGCGCTGTTGAACAGCCTGCTCGAAGACATTTTGGTGGCACCCTTCGAAGCCCATGCAGCGCACGCTTACGGCCCCCTGCGTGCCGCCCACCGCGAACGCCACAAAGACGCGCTGGACAAGCTGATCGCCGCCCATGCCCTGTCGCTGGGCGTGACGCTGGTGACGAACAACGAAGCCGATTTCCGTGGCTTTGCCGGGCTGGTGGTTGACAACTGGGTCAACAGCCACTGACACAGTGTTGTCGTTGGTGCGCAGGTAGGTGCTTGCGGTTCGGTTTTATTGGGTGTCGGCCAACGGCAAATGGTGCAGGGTGCTGCGCGAGAGGCTCCGGCCCGCACGGGCCAGCATCTCGCTTCCAAACACTGAAATAAAAAAGCCACCAAGCCCAGCAGGCCTGCCAAACGTGTCAATTGTCAATTACTTGCAAATAGCGCTGTCAGAACCCAAAAAAAGCCCTATCTAGCGCCATCCACACATTCAACCCATCAACCCACCGTCACAGCCGCCCCATTGCCCCGCGCACCAATCACACCAATCTCATAAACCGACTCGCCCAGTGCGCTCAGGGTGGCGGCGCAAGCGGGGGCTTGTTCGGCGGCGATGACGACCACCATGCCGATGCCGTTGTTGAAGGTGCGGTTCATCTCGATGTCGTCAATGCCCGCAGTGGCTTGCAGCCAGGCGAACAGCTCGGTTTGGGGCCAGCTGCCTTTTTTCAGGTGAGCGGCAGTGCCTTCGGGCAGCACGCGGGGAATGTTCTCCAACAGCCCGCCGCCGGTGATGTGGGCCAGGGCTTTGATGGGGTGCTGGGCCAGCGCGGCCAGGACGTTTTTCACGTACAGGCGGGTCGGGCGCATGATGGCTTGGCGGAAGGGCATACCGTCCAGCGTGGCGGGCAGTTGGTCGGCGGCACGCTCAATGCATTTGCGCACCAGCGAAAAACCGTTGGAATGCACACCGTGCGAGGCCAGCCCCAGCACCACGTCGCCGGGTTGTACGTTCTGGCCGGTCAAGATGTTGCTTTTTTCGACCGCACCCACACAAAAGCCCGCCAAGTCGTATTCGCCCGCTGGGTACATGCCGGGCATCTCGGCGGTTTCGCCGCCAATGAGGGCACAGCCGCTCAGCTCGCAGCCTTGGGCAATGCCGCCCACCACAGCGGCGGCGGTGTCCACATCCAGCTTGCCGCAGGCAAAGTAGTCCAAGAAGAACAGGGGTTCGGCACCTTGCACCAGCACGTCGTTCACGCTCATGGCCACCAGGTCAATGCCCACGGTGTCGTGCATATTCCATTCAAACGCCAGTTTCAGCTTGGTGCCCACGCCGTCAGTGCCGCTCACCAGCACGGGTTCTTGGTAGCGCTTGGGCACTTCAAACAGGGCACCAAAGCCGCCAATGCCTGCCAGCACACCTTCGCGCAGGGTCTTTTTGGCCAGGGGTTTGATGCGTTCGACAAGGGCATCGCCCGCGTCAATGTCAACGCCGGCATCTTTGTACGAGAGGGGGGTGGGGCTTGGGGTCATGGGCAAAGCGCGGCGCGGAGCCGGGTGGTCGGTGGGGAGGGGTCGGCCCACAGGGCCGATGTTTTGTCGGGGTTCGGGGTGAGCCCGATAGAATTTGCCCCGGATTTTAAGGGTTTGCCCCGCTCAGACGGGGTGTAACCCGTCCTCGAATCGGTCACCCCACCGCCTGCAACCCGCCGCCTGACTGCCCCACCACGGCCCCCAACCCATGCCCTTGACCCCTTACCAGACTCGCTTGGCCCTGTGGGCCGTGATTGCATTGGCGTGCTGGTGGCTGCTGTCGCTGCTGGCCCCGGTGCTGATGCCTTTTGTGTTGGCGCTGGTGCTGGGCTATGCCTTGCACCCGGCGGTCGAAGGCTTGCATGCCCACCGTGTCCCGCGCTGGCTGGGGGCGGGGCTGGCGATTGCGGCGCTGATGCTGGTGTTGCTGGCGGTGCTGTTGCTGATCGTGCCCGTCATCACCCAGCAAGTGCCCCTGCTGCGCGAGCAGGTGCCCACCTTGCTTGACCGCCTGAACGATGCCTTGCAGCCCTGGGCCGCCCGTTGGGATGTTGCTTTGCAGGTGGACGTGCGTCAGGTGCGGGAGTGGCTGAGCCAGCTCATCAGTGGGCACGAGAGCGATGTGCTCGGTGGCGTGCTGTCGTCATTGCGCATTGGTGGCAGTGCGCTGGCGGCGGTGCTGGGCAATCTGATGCTGATGCCCATCGTCGCCTATTACCTGCTGCTGGACTGGAACCGCTTGGTGGCGCGTGTCAAGGTGTTGATTCCCCCGCGCTGGGCGGCTCAGGTGCAAAGTTTTTTGGATGAGACCGACGAGGTGCTGGGCCAGTACCTGCGCGGGCAGTTGCTGGTGATGGCGATTTTGGCCGTGTTCTACACCGTGGCGCTGGCGCTGGTGGGGCTGCAACTGGCGCTGCCCATTGGCGTGTTCACGGGGCTGGCGGTGTTTGTGCCTTACTTGGGGTTTGGGCTGGGCTTGGTGCTGGCCTTGCTGGCTGCGGTGTTGCAGTTTCAGACCCTGTGGGCGGTGGGGCTGGTGGCGGTGGTGTACGCGGTGGGGCAGGTGCTAGAGAGTCTGTACCTCACCCCGCGCCTGCTGGGTGAACGCATTGGCCTGCACCCCATTGCCGTGATTTTTGCCCTGCTGGCCTTTGGGCACCTGCTGGGTTTTGTGGGTGTGCTGATGGCGCTGCCCGCCAGTGCCGTCTTGCTGGTGGCCATGCGCCGCGCCCAGCAGGGCTATTTGCACAGCAAGCTCTACACCGACCCTGTCAGCCCTGCTGCAGCCACACCAAAGGAAGAGGTTTGAGTCAAGCACCCCGCATGAAACAGATGGCGCTGGACATTGGTCTGGTGTCCGTGCCCTCGCTCAGCAGCTTTGTTGACGTGGGCAACGAGGCCGCGCTGGCCCACGTGCAGCAGTGCGCCGAGCAACCACAACACGCCACCCTGCCCACGTTTTTGTGGGGCGAGGGGGGGTGTGGCAAGACGCACCTGCTCATGGCCGTGGCCGAGAGCCTGCGCGAGCAGGGTCAGCGTGTCGGCTGGATTGATGCCCAGCGCAGCTACCCCGGCGAGTACAACGACGACTGGGACGCGGTGCTGTTGGACGACTGCCACCTCTACACCCCCGCCCAGCAGGCTGCCGCGTTCAACTGGTTCATCAATGCCCAGAACCCAGCCCACGGCCCGGCCCGCTGGGTACTGGCCACTGCCGACCGACCACCGGCTGACCTGCCCCTGCGCGAAGACCTGCGCACCCGCTTGGGCTGGGGCCATGTGTTTCAGCTGCATGCACCCGGCGAGGCCGTCTGCCGCGCCGTGCTGCACCGCGCCGCCGAAGAGCGCGGTCTGAGCCTGGGGGAGGATGTGGTGGGCTTCATGCTCAACCGCTTTTCGCGCGATCTCTCCAGCCTCATGCAGTTGCTGGGTCACTTGGACGGTTACGCCCTACGAACCCAGCGCGGCATCACCATCCCGCTCATCAAATCCATGTTGGAAAACGAATGAACACCCCCCTGAGACTGGCCCTGTTTGACCTCGACCACACCCTGCTGCCGCTGGATTCTGACCACGCTTGGGGCCAATTCACCGTGCAACTGGGCTGGCGCGAGGCCGAGAGCTTCACCCGTGCCAACGACCGGTTTTATGCCCAGTACCAAGCCGGTACGCTGGACATTGCCGAGTACATCCACTTTGCCACCGCCGCCCTGCGCGAGCACGACCCAGCCCAAGCGCAAGCGGCCCACCAAGCCTTCATGCAGGGTGTGATCCTGCCCGCGCTGCGGCCTGCTGCGCTGGCTTTGGTGCGTGCCCACCAAGCCGCGGGCGACGCGGTGGTCATCGTCACCGCCACCAATGCTTTCGTCACCCGCCCGATTGCCCAGGCGTTTGGGGTCGATGAGCTGATTGCCGTTGAACTGGCCTGCGATGCCCAGGGCACGCCCACCGGGGCCATTGTGGGCACGCCCTCGTTTCGCGAAGGCAAGGTAGCGCGTGTGGAACAATGGCTGGCTGCGCGCGGCCTGAACTGGGCCAGCGTGGCGCACAGCACCTTTTACAGCGACTCCATCAACGACTTGCCGCTGCTGGAAAAAGTGCACGAGCCCGTGGCCACCAACCCGGATGCCCGGCTCCAAGCCATCGCCACCGAGCGGGGCTGGCGCATCTTGAATCTCTTCGAATGATCAAAAAATTCATCGACAAATTGCTGGGCAAGACCAGCGCAGCACGCCGCAAGGCCAGCCCCTTTGGCCAGCGGCAAGACGTGCCAGCGGCGCAACACGGCATCGACCCCGCCTTGGTGGATCAGCGTGCCTTGGACGTGGTGCACACCCTGAAACAAGCGGGTTTTGAGGCTTACATCGTCGGCGGTGCGGTGCGCGACCTGCTGCTGGGTTTGCGCCCGAAAGACTTTGACGTGGCCACCAACGCCACCCCGGAACAAGTCAAGGGCCTGTTCCGCCGCGCCTTCATCATCGGGCGGCGCTTTCGCATCGTGCATGTCATTTATGGCCGGGGCCGTGAGCACGAGGTGATCGAGGTGTCCACCTTCCGCGCGTTTTTGGACAGTGCCGATGCCGAGCAAGTCAGCGGCAACGAACGCACCAGCAAGGGCGCACTGGCGCAGATGACGCATGCCGTCGATGCCAGTGGCCGTGTGCTGCGCGACAACGTGTGGGGGCCGATTGAGCACGACGCAGCGCGGCGCGACTTCACCATCAACGCCATGTACTACGACCCCGAGTCGCAGGTGGTGGTGGACTTTCACAACGGCATTCGCGATGCCAAACAGCGCACCCTGCGCATGATTGGCGATGCCGCCACCCGCTACCGCGAAGACCCGGTGCGCATCATCCGCGCCGTGCGCTTTGCCGCCAAGCTCAGCGCCCTGGGTTTCCAGATGGAGGCCAAAACCCTGGAGCCGCTGGCGGCTTCGCGCAAGCTGCTGGCCGACGTGCCACAAAGCCGCCTGTTTGACGAAATGCTGAAACTGTTGCAAACCGGTCATGCACTGGCCAGCGTGGCGCAGTTGAAGGCGGTGGGGCTGGACACCGGCATTTATCCGCTGCTCGATGTGGTGGTGCAGCGCGCCGATGACCCCATGGTGCAACTGGCGCTGCAAGACGGCGACCGCCGCGTGGCCGAGAACAAACTGGTCTCTAGCAGCTTTTTGCTGGCTTGCGTGCTGTGGGCCGATGTGCGCAAAGGCTGGGCGCAGCGCTTGCAGCCAGTGCCGGGTCAGCGTGGCCCGTCGTCGTTTGCCGCCTTGCAAGAAGCGGTGGACGAGGTGTTCGATGCCCGCATTGGCGACGTATCGGGCCGGGGCAAGCTGGGGGCCGAAATGCGTGAGCTGTGGATGATGCAGCCCCGCTTTGACAAACGTGTCGGCAGCGGGCCACACAGCCTGATCGAGCAGCCGCGTTTCCGGGCGGGGTTCGACTTTTTCCGTCTGCGTGCGCAGGTGGGCGAAGTCAGCGAAGAACTGGCGCACTGGTGGGATGCCTTTCAGCACGCCAGCGACGAGGTGCGCGAAGACATGCTCGATGCCCAGCGGCGCGAGGCACAGACCAAGCCCGCCCAGCCCAAGGTGCGGCGCGTCAAACGCAGCGACACGGCCGTCGCAACCGAAACGCCAGAACTGCCGCAGACACCGCTGGTCGCCAGCGGCGAAGCGCTGAATGCGCCAGAGGCAGCCCCCAGCCCCGACACGGTGGACGAGGGGGCCGAATCGCCCGCCAAAAAACGCCGCCGCCGTCGCCGCAAACCCGGTGCTGGTACGGGGGATGCTGCTGGCGCTGAGCAGGGCAGCACCCCGACCGGTGAATGACACAGCCCGATGACAGCCGTGGCCCGCGAACCCGTCACCGCCTTTGTGGCCTTGGGTGCCAACCTGGGCGATGCGCTGCACACCGTGCGCGCTGCCTGCGCGGCGCTGGGTGACTGCCCTGGCGTGCAGCTTCTGCGCTGCTCGCGCCTGTACCGCAGTGCGCCCATCGAATCGAGCGGGCCGGACTACATCAACGCCGTGGTTGAGGTGCGTACCACGCTCAGCGCGCCCGATTTGCTGACCGTCCTGCAAGCCCTAGAAAACGCTGCGGGGCGCGAACGCCCCTACCACAATGCCCCGCGCACGCTGGATTTGGACTTGCTGCTCTACGGCGCGGGCCGCATCCAATCCAGCCGCCTGACCGTGCCGCACCCCCGCATGAACGCGCGGGCCTTCGTGCTGCTGCCGCTGGCCGACATCGCGCCGCACTGGGTCAGTGCGCAGCAGTTGCAGGCGGTGCACGACCAAGCCCTTGAAGCCTTGGCCTGAATGTGCTCAGGGGGCTAGGCGTTCGCGCAGCCACTGCCCGTCGGCTAAGCTGCTGTAGCGCAGGCGGTCGTGCAGGCGGCTTTTGCGCCCTTGCCAGAATTCCCAGCGCTCGGGTTTCAGCCGGTAGCCGCCCCAGTGCGGCGGGCGTGGGGGTTGCAGCAAAAACTGCGCGCCGTAGCGTGCGGCCTGCGTCACCAGCACGCTGCGGCTGGCAATCACATCGCTTTGCGGGCTGGCCCAGGCCCCAATGCGGCTGTCCAGTGGGCGGCTGTGAAAGTAGGCATCGCTTTCTGCGTCGCTGACTTTTTCCACCACGCCCTCAATGCGCACCACCCGCTCCAGTTCAACCCAATGAAATTGCAGCGCGGCAAACGGGTTGCCCGCCAGTTCACGGCCTTTGCGGCTGGCGTAGTTGGTGTACCAGACGATGCCGCGCTCATCCACCCCTTTAATGAGCACCACGCGGGTGCTCGGGCGTAGGTCAGCACCCACGGTGGCCAGCGTCATGGCATTGGGTTCGGGCACTTCGCTGTGGATGGCTTCTTGCAGCCACTGCTGAAACTGTTGCAGCGGGTCGGCATGCGAGGCAGATTCGCTGAGTTCGGCTTTTTCGTAGCTTTTGCGCAGGTCGGCAATGTTCATGGTCAGTGTTTCAGGCTGTGGCGGTAGGCGGTGTTCTCGGAGGTGCGCAGCAGTTGCATGGGGCTATTTTGTGGGCAGGTCAAAGACCAGGCAGGTCGTTGTGGCATGGGCATAGAGCGTGCCGTCGGGGCCGAACAAGCGAGCCTCGGCGGTGGCCAACTGGCGACCACAGTGGATAACCTGACCCACCGCCCGTACACGCGGCACCCGCGGCGTGAGGGCGCGCACGATGTTGACACCCAGCTCGGCGGTGGTGTAGCCCCGCCCGGCGGGCATGCGGGTGTGGACGGCGCAACCCAGTGCTGAGTCCAGCAGCGTGGCAAACCAGCCACCATGCACCGTGCCCATGGGGTTGAAATGCTGCGGCCCAGGCGTGCCCTGGAAGGTGGCTGAGCCGTCTTCCACGGCAATCAGCAGAAAGTCCAGCGTCTGCGCAATCGCTGCAAAGGGCAATTGCCCCAGCAGCATGGCTTGCAGACTTTGTAGCCCGGTTTTGCCTGCCAGTTGTGCGGGGCTGGCCACGCCGGGCCCTGGCCCCTGGGCCAGCAGGGTTTGTACCTGGCGCTCTTGGGCGAGCCAGTCGTTCAAGGTGTCTTCGGGGGTCATGGGTTGAAGCCGGGGACTTGGGTAAGCTTGTCACGCAGCACGCTCAAGCGGAAGGGTTTGCTTAAAAAGTCGTTCATGCCCGCCTTCAGGCAGCGGTCGCGGTCGCTGTCAAAGGCGTTGGCGGTCAGGGCGATGATGTAGGGCTGGTGCGTCAACGGCATCTGGCGCAGGGCCTCGGTAGCGGCCACGCCGTCCATGCCGGGCATTTGCATGTCCATCAGCACCAACCCATAGGCTTGCTGGGCCAGCAGTGACAGGGCTTCAAAACCGTTTTGCGCCACGTCAGCCGACAGCCCCAGCTTTTTCAGCATGGCGGTGGTCAGCGTGCGGTTGATGGCATCGTCATCCACCACCAGCACCCGTTGCAGGGTGCTCAGGCTGGCCCAAGTGTGGGGCGTGGCCTGCACTTCGGCTTGGCCGTGGCCCAGGCGCACGCTGAATGTGAAGGTGGAGCCCTGACCGAGCTGGCTTTGCACGCTGATGCCGCCACCCATGGCCTCGCACAGACGGGCGCAAATGACCAGCCCCAGACCCGTGCCACCAAAACGCCGGGTGGTTGACGAGTCGATTTGCGAGAACGCCTGAAACAGCCGATCCATGCGCTCAGCCGGAATGCCCATGCCCGTGTCCTGCACCGAAAAAGACAAGCGCATGCCGTGGGCATCTTGTGTCAGCAGCCCGACGCTGAGCCGGATGCTGCCCTGTTGCGTGAACTTGATGGCGTTGGACAGCAGGTTGGACAACACCTGACGCAGCCGCGTGCTGTCGCCCTTGACGTGCTGCGGCAGGGCGGTATCGAACTGGGTCAGCAGTTGCAGCCCTTTGTCGCGCATGAGCGGCTGAAACAGCGACAGCGTGCTCTCCAGCAGGCTGGGCAGGTGGAAGCCCTTGTTTTCCAGGTCAAGCTTGCCCGCTTCGATCTTGGAAAAATCCAGAATGTCGTTGATGAGTACCAGCAGCGCATCGCCGCTGCTGCGGATGGTGTTGAGGTAGTCGCGCTGCTCGTCGTCCAGGGTGGTCAGCTCCAGCAGCTGCGCCATGCCCAGAATGCCGTTCATGGGCGTGCGGATTTCATGGCTCATCATGGCCAGAAATTCGCTTTTGGCCCGTGCCGAGGCTTCGGCACGCTGCGCTGTGTGTTCCAGTTCGGTGGTGCGGTCTTTCACCTGCTGTTCTAGGGCGGCAGCGAGTTGTTTGAGGGACTGGTTGCTGTCGTACAGCGCCAGACTCTTTTCTTCCAGCAAGCGCTCGGCTTCTTTGCGCGCAGTGCGCTCGCGCATCAGGGTGCGCTGGAGCCGGGCCACCTCGGCGTGGGTGGGGCTGTGCTCAGCGGGCACAGCCGCTTGAGGGGGCAGGGACTCAGGCTTCACGGGTCAGTTCAAAACGCTCAAGCCGACGGCCTTCTTGTTCCAACACGCTGCGTGTCAGGTTGGCGGTTTCGCTGAAGTGGCGCAGACAGCCCCGGATCAAACCTTCGGCCAAGTCTTCAAAGTGGCGCTCTGACTTGTACAGCAGCACCAGACGCTCGGGCGTGTGGGCCTCGACATCGAAACGGGGCAACTGCGCATCGGGGTAGAGTTTGAGCACTTCGGCATGGATCACATGCTCAATGCCCGCCAAGAAGTCAAAAGCATCGGTCTGCCCGACCAAAAAGCGGGGGTACACCTGGGCAAAACGACCAAACAGGTGCTCACCAAACGCAAACAGCAAGTCCTTCACGGCCAAGCCCGAGCGCTGGGACAACGCAAGCACCATGCTGACGATCTCGCTGTGCGGGTAGGTGCCCACAGCGGTATAGGCCCCGCCGGAGGGCAAGTTGGCATCTTCGATGATGTCATCCACCATCACCGCAGAAAACCGGTCTTCGACCATTTCCAGAAATTCGGTGAAAACCACACCTTTCATGTGTCTGCTCCAGATGATTTTTGAAACAAAAGACTGACAAGATGCCGCAATGATGCCGCAACGGGGCAGGATTGTCCGTCCATCTGCTACAACCGTGACCTTTTTTCCCCTGAGAGGCGCTGTCATGCAGACGAACCAGCAGACAAACCTTGAGCGCGTGGTGCTCTACACCAACCCGGATGGGCGGGCCGCGTTCCGCACCGAAATGGTTCCCCTCAGCGAGGGCACGCCCGCTGCCGCGCTGTCACCCCTGAGTCCTTCGGGGGGTTTTCAGTGGCGGCAAAGTCCGGTGGGTTTTCGCAGTGATTTTCATTGCACCACCACGCCGCAGTGGCTGGTGGTGCTGCAAGGCCAGATGGCCATTGGCCTGCAAGACGGCAGCTGCCGGGTGTTTGGCCCCGGCGAGTGTTTTTATTCTGCTGACACGCTGCCCGAGGGGGCGACGTTTGACCCGCAGCTGCACGGCCATTGCAGCCAGCAAGTGGGCGACGTGCCGCTGGTGACGCTGTTCGTGCGCACCTGAAGCCGCTCAGGCCCTGCGTCAGCCTGCGGCGGCACGGGGTGCGAGGTCAGCGGATACGGTCAACGGATGCGGCCAAAGCTGGTGCGCAGCGGGTCTGCCGGGCCACCGCGTAGGCCTTCGGGCTTGCGACCAGCGCCACCTCCCGCACGGCCAGGGCCGGGCCGGTTGTTGCGTGGGCCTTTGCTGCCCAGTGCGTCAATGCTGGTGCGCAGTGGGTCGGGTTGGCCGCCGGGCGCGGCAGCGCGTGGGCGCGGTTCGCGAATGCGCATGCTGCCCAAGTGGGCGTTGGGGCCGGGCTGGCGCTCGGCACCGTGTTCGCGCCGGGGAGGGGCGCTGCGCTCGGTGCGCTCGTTCTCAAAATCCTCGGGCCGTTCGCTGCGCTCGTTGCGCCCAAAGCGCTGGCGAGCAGGGTGGCGGTTGCCGCCCGTGCGCATGGCTGGGCCGGGGTTGCCGTTGCCATTGCCATTGCCGTTACCGTTACCGTTACCGGCGGGACGGGGTGCGGCTTTGGTGTGGCGGCGTTTGTCCATGCCATCGGCATCCAGAGTGGCTTCGGTGCTGGCGCGTTCAGCCGTGCGGTTGCGCGGGGCGGCTGTGCGTGCTGGCGGGGCTTCGGCTTTTTTCTCGCGTACCCGTTGCAGCATTTCGGTGCGGGCGGCTTTGGCGGCAGCGGCCATGACTTCGCGGCTGGGTGGCTTGCCCGCGCCGCCCCAGATGGTTTGGCGGCCCATGGCAATGGGCTCGGCTTTTTCGCCGGGTTCGGGCATGAATTCGGGGAAGATTTGCACCGGAATCTGCTGTTTGGTGAAGCGTTCAATCTCCATCATGAAGCCTTCTTCGTCCAAGCTGACCAGGTTCACCGCCTCACCGCTTTTGCCAGCGCGACCGGTACGGCCAATGCGGTGCACATAGTCTTCACAGACGTTGGGGATTTCGTAGTTGACGACGTGCGGCAGCTCGTCAATGTCGATGCCGCGTGCCGCAATGTCGGTGGCTACCAGGGCGCGGATCTCGCCGCTCTTGAAGTCGGCCAGCGCTTGTGTGCGTGCACCCTGGCTCTTGTTGCCGTGCAGCGCCATGGCTTTGATGCCGTTTTTCGTCAGGTACTCGGCCACGTTGTTGGCCCCGAACTTGGTGCGGGTGAACACCAGCACTTGGCTCCAGTTGTGCAGCTGGATGATGTGGGTCAGCAGGGCTTTTTTCTTGCCCCGGCCCACCGGGTGAATCACCTGTGTGATGCGCTGCACCGTGGTGTTGCGCGGGGTGACTTGGATGCTTTGCGGGTCTTTGAGCAGGTTGTTGGCCAGGTCGCGAATGTCGTCGCTGAAGGTGGCCGAGAACAGCAGGCTTTGTTTGTTTTGGGGCAGCAGGGCCAGGATTTTCTTCACATCGTGGATGAAGCCCATGTCGAGCATGCGGTCTGCTTCGTCCAGCACCAGAATTTGCACCGCGCTGAGGTCCATAAAACCCTGCTGTTGCAAGTCCAGCAAGCGGCCCGGTGTGGCCACCAGAATGTCCACGCCGCGTTTCATGGCGTTGATTTGCGGGTTCATGCCCACACCGCCAAACATGACGGTGGAGGTTAAAGACAGGTTTTTGCCGTACACCCGCACCGATTCCTCGACTTGGGCCGCCAGTTCGCGGGTGGGGGTCAGCACCAAGGCGCGCACCGCCACGCCGCCGAAGCGGTTTTGCGCACGTGCCCCTTCGCTCAGGCGGTGCAGCAGGGGCAGCGTGAAGGCTGCGGTCTTGCCGGTGCCGGTCTGTGCGCCGCCCAGCAAGTCGCGCCCGGCCAGTACGGCAGGAATGGCCTCAGCTTGGATGGGGGTGGGGGTTTCGTAACCGTGCTCGCGCACCGCTTGCACGATGGCCGGAGCCAGTTTCAGGTCGTCAAAGTTCATTGTCGGAGGGTGCGCCCGTCCAGGGCGCTGGGGGCATCGGCCACTCCAGTGGCGGCATCCGTGGGGGGTGCTGTCGCTGGTCAGTCGGGGGCAGATGGATTCAGGAGGTGGGTGGCACCTTGTGTCAGGCGCACCCCAGCAAAGGTGCTGGTGCTGGGCCAACTGAAGTGCCCAACGGGCCGTATTGTCGCATGCGCCGATAATCGGGCACCGCGCAGCGCGGCATCCTCGCCGCTTCACCATGCCCAGCCAGCAGCAGCGCGCCTGCGGCCTGTGTTTTTCTTCATTTCAATTCAACCATGGCTCAATACGTTTTCTCCATGAACAGGGTCGGCAAAATCGTGCCACCCAAACGTCAAATCCTCAAAGACATCTCGCTGTCGTTTTTCCCAGGGGCCAAGATTGGGGTGCTGGGGACCAACGGTTCAGGCAAGTCCACCCTGCTCAAAATCATGGCTGGGCTGGACAAGGAGATTGAAGGTGAAGCCATTCCCATGCCGGGCATCCGCATTGGCTACCTGCCCCAAGAGCCGCAGCTTGCCCCCGAACAAACCGTGCGCGAAGCCGTTGAAGCCAGCATGAGCGGCGTGCGTGCCGCGCAAAAGCGGCTGGAAGAGGTGTATGCCGCCTACGCCGAAGAAGATGCCGACTTTGATGCCCTGGCCGCTGAGCAAGCGCAGCTGGAGGCCATCATTGCCACGGCGGGCACCGACAGCGAACACCAACTAGAAATTGCTGCCGACGCGCTGCGCCTGCCGCCCTGGGAGGCCCGCATTGGCCTGCTCTCGGGTGGCGAAAAACGCCGTGTGGCGCTGTGCTGCATGCTGCTGTCCAAACCCGACATGCTGCTGCTGGACGAACCCACCAACCACTTGGATGCCGAATCGGTGGAGTGGCTGGAGCAGTTCCTCAAGCGTTTCTCGGGCACGGTGGTGGCCATTACCCACGACCGCTATTTCCTAGACAACGCCGCCGAGTGGATTCTGGAACTCGACCGGGGCCAAGGCATCCCGTACAAGGGCAACTATTCCACTTGGCTGGAGCAGAAAAAAGCCCGACTGGAGCAAGAACAGCGTACCGAAGATGCCCGTACCAAGGCCATGAAGAAGGAACTGGAATGGGTGCGCCAGAACCCCAAAGGCCGTCAGGCCAAGAGCAAGGCCCGCCTGGCCCGCTTTGAGGAACTGAGCGATGTGGACTACCAGCGCCGCAACGAGACCAACGAAATTTTCATCCCGGTGGCCGAGCGCCTGGGCAATGAGGTGATCGAGTTCAAGAACGTGAGCAAGCGCTTTGGCGACCGCCTGCTGATTGACAACCTGAGCTTTCAGGTTCCCGCCGGTGCCATCGTCGGCATCATTGGCCCCAACGGGGCTGGTAAATCGACCCTGTTCAAGCTGATTTCGGGCAAAGAGCAGCCCGATGCGGGCGAGGTCAAGCTGGGTCAGACCGTCAAGATGGCGGTGGTGGACCAGAGCCGTGACGGGTTGGCAGGTGACAAAACCGTCTGGGAAGACATCTCGGGTGGGCTGGACATGATCACCGTGGGCAAATTCCAAATGCCCAGCCGCGCTTATTGCGGGCGCTTCAACTTCTCGGGTGGCGACCAGCAAAAACGGGTGGGCAGTCTCTCTGGCGGTGAGCGGGGCCGTCTGCACCTGGCCAAAACGCTGGCCGAAGGCGGCAACGTGCTGCTGCTGGACGAACCCTCGAACGACTTGGACGTGGAAACCCTGCGCGCCCTAGAAGAAGCCTTGCTGGAGTTCGCTGGTTGCGCCCTGGTCATCAGCCACGACCGCTGGTTCCTTGACCGCATTGCCACCCACATTCTGGCCGCCGAAGGTGACAGCCAGTGGGTGTTTTTCCATGGCAACTACCAGGAATACGAAGCCGACAAGAAAAAGCGTCTGGGCGAAGAAGGTGCCAAGCCCAAGCGCTTCCGCTACAAGGCGCTGGCCTGATTGGGTTCAGGCTTCTATCAGCAGGGCCACCACCACCCGCCGACCCTCGCCCGCCAGAATGTTGTAGGTGCGGCAGGCGGCGGGGGTGTCCATGGTTTCCACGCCAATGCGCTGGCGCATCAGCTCGCTGAGCAGGGCCGGGCGTACAAAGCGCAGCCGCTTGCCGCTGCCAAAAATCACCAGTTCGGGTGCTTCGGGCATCAGGCTGGTCAGTTGCGCAAAGTGGCTGGCGCTCAGGTCTTCAAAACGGGCGCAATCCCAAGGCAGGGTCTGACCGCTGGAGGCCAGCACCAAGCTGCCGTGGTGGCGCTGACCGTTGACGGCGATCCAGCCATCGCCATAGGCCGTGATGCTGTGGCTGTCCCGTTTGTCGGCGTGCAGTTTCATGGTGTGAGGGGCTCGAACCGCTGGCCCAAGCCGGGGCGTAAGCCCTGCCCGGTGGGTTCTGGATGGGGGTTGAAATGTGGTCAAATTGCGGGCTTTTCCCACAAACGGCCCGTAATATAACGCTGCACCTGCCCGTCTTGCACGGGCGCAGCGTCTGACCCTGAAGCCTTCAGGAGCAACTTTGAAGACCATCCAGAAATCCGCCAAGCTCGCCAACGTTTGCTACGACATCCGTGGCCCCATCATGGACGCTGCCCGCCAGATGGAAGAAGAGGGGCACAAAATCATCAAACTCAACATCGGCAACCTAGCCGTGTTCGGTTTTGATGCGCCCGAGGAAATCCAGCAGGACATGATCCGCAACCTGCCCAACTCGGCGGGTTACTCTGACAGCAAAGGCATTTTTGCAGCGCGCAAGGCGGTGATGCATGAGACGCAAAAGCAGGGGGTCAAAGGGGTCACGCTGGACGATATTTACCTGGGCAACGGGGCCAGCGAGTTGATCGTCATGGCCACCAACGCCCTGCTGGACAATGGCGACGAGCTGCTGCTGCCCTCGCCCGACTACCCGCTGTGGACGGCGGCGGTCAGTCTCTCAGGCGGCACACCGGTGCATTACCGCTGCGACGAGTCCAACGGCTGGATGCCCGACCTGGACGACATCCGGCGCAAGATCACCCCGGCCACCAAAGGCATTGTGGTCATTAACCCCAACAACCCCACCGGCGCGCTCTATTCCGACGACTTGCTCAAGTCCATTGTCGAACTCGCCCGCCAGCATGGCCTGGTCATTTTTGCCGATGAGGTGTATGACAAGGTGCTGTACGACGGTGCCCGCCACACCGCACTGGCCAGCTTGTCGGAAGACGTGCTGACGCTGACCTTTAACTCCCTGTCCAAAAGCTACCGCTCGTGCGGTTACCGGGCGGGCTGGATGGTGGTATCAGGTAACAAGAAGGCAGCGCGTGACTACATTGAGGGCCTGAACATGCTCTCCAACATGCGCTTGTGTGCCAACGTGCCCGGCCAGTGGGCCATTCAAACCGCGCTCGGTGGCTACCAAAGCATCAACGACTTGGTGTGTGAAGGGGGCCGTTTGCGCCGCCAGCGCGACTTGGCGTATGAGCTGATCACGGCCATTCCGGGCGTGAGCTGCGTCAAGCCCTCGGCAGCGCTGTACATGTTTCCGCGTCTGGATCCGCAGATGTACCCGGTGCAAGACGACCAGCAGCTCTTTTTAGAGCTGTTGCAAGAAACCCGCGTCATGCTGGTGCAGGGCTCGGGCTTTAACTACCCCGACAACCAGCATTTCCGCATCGTCTTCCTGCCGCACGAAGACGATTTGCGCAAGGCCATTGAGCGTGTGGCCAAGTTTTTCGAGACCTGGCGCAAGCGCCACGGCACCTGAGATGAACGCCCACCGGCCAGTGCCGGGGGCTGTCAGACCTGACTTTTTCTGGAAGTGAAGACCGATATGAAACCAATTCAAGTGGGCCTGTTGGGCATTGGCACGGTAGGCAGTGGCACCTTTTCGGTGTTGCAGCGCAATCAAGACACCATCCGCCGTCGCGCTGGCCGTGGCATTGACATCACCATGGTGGCTGACCTGGATGTGGCGCGTGCGCAGGCCCTGGTCGGCCCCGGCGTGCAGGTGGTCAACGATGCCCGTGCCGTGATTGCCAACCCCGAGATTGACATCATCATCGAGCTCATTGGTGGCTATGGCATTGCCAAAACGCTGGTTCTAGAAGCCATTGCCGCTGGCAAACACGTCGTCACCGCCAACAAAGCCTTGCTGGCTGTACACGGCACCGAAATTTTTGCTGCCGCCGAAGCGCGTGGCGTGATGGTGGCTTTTGAAGCGTCGGTGGCCGGTGGCATTCCCATCATCAAGGCCCTGCGCGAGGGCCTGACCGCCAACCAGATTCAATGGGTGGCTGGCATCATCAACGGCACCACCAATTTCATTTTGAGCGAAATGCGTGACAAGGGCCTGGACTTTGCCGTGGTGCTGAAAGAAGCGCAGCGCCTGGGCTACGCCGAGGCCGACCCCACCTTCGACATTGAGGGGGTGGACGCGGCCCACAAAGTCACGCTCATGAGCGCCATGGCTTTTGGCATTCCGGTGCAGTTTGACAAGGCGTATGTCGAAGGCATTACCCAGCTGGGCGCAGCCGACATCAAATATGCCGAGCAACTGGGCTACCGCATCAAGCTGCTGGGCATCACCAAGCGCACGGCGCACGGCATTGAATTGCGCGTCCATCCCAGCTTGGTGCCGGGCAAACGCCTGATTGCCAACGTCGAAGGGGCCATGAACGCCGTGATGGTGCAGGGCGATGCCGTGGGCACCACGCTGTACTACGGCAAGGGCGCAGGCAGCGAACCCACCGCCAGTGCCGTGATTGCCGACTTGGTGGACATTGCCCGCCTGCACAGCGCAGACCCGGCGCAGCGCGTGCCCCACTTGGCTTTCCAGCCCCAGACCATGAGCGACCTGCCCGTGCTGCCCATGAGCGAAGTGGTCACCAGCTACTACCTGCGCCTGCGCGTGGCCGACCAGGCTGGCGTACTGGCCCAAGTCACCGGTCTGCTGGCCGGTGCAGGCATCAGC
Source organism: Pseudomonadota bacterium (assembly GCA_041192045.1). Classification (GTDB taxonomy): domain Bacteria; phylum Pseudomonadota; class Gammaproteobacteria; order Burkholderiales; family Burkholderiaceae_C; genus Hydrogenophaga. The sequence goes on from JBEENR010000004.1 coordinate 333,591, forward strand.
ATCGATGCCGTGCTGCAACGCGAAGCCGACGAAGTGGGGGGCGAAGGCAGCAACCAGACCGATGTGATCATCCTCACCCACGACACCCGCGAAGGCACCCTCAACGGCGTACTGGCCCAGATGCAAGCCCTGCCCAGTGTGCTGGCACCGATTACGCGCATTCGCAAGGAAGAGTTGGCCTGATGGTCAGCACCGGCATCATGACCAACGCGGCCCCCAACTTTCAGGCGCTGTTTCGGTCGCTGGATTTTGAGCGTCCCCTGGACGTGAGTGACCCCCAAGATGAGGCGCTCTATGTTGAAAACCTGCACACCAGCGATGGCTACAGCCCGTTGGATGATTTGCAGGCCAACATCGAAATGTCAGACCGACCCGGCACTTGGCTGTTCACGGGGCACCGAGGGGTGGGCAAGTCCACCGAATTGCGCCGCATGGCAGACCGCTTGCGCAAAAGTGGCCATGTGGTGCTGGTGGTTGACATGATGGACTACCTCAACATGGCAGAGCCCCTGCACATTGAGGGCTTGCTGCTGAACATGGCAGCCGCTCTGGCAGACGAAGCCGAGCAGATGCTGCCCAGCATGCACGGTATGTCGAGTGGGCCTGTCGCGAGGTTGTGGTCGTTTTTGAAAAACACCGATATCAGCCTGCCAGAGCTCAATGCCGAAGCATCAGTGGGTGACGCAAACCTAGCCCAAGCCAAGCTCAGTTTAAAAACCGAGTTCAAACGTCACCCTGATTTGCGCCAGAAGGTGCTGGATGCGGTCAAAAACGCACCCGGCAAGTTGGCCGAACAGGTGCGCCAGTTTGCCCGTGAAGTGGCCCAGGGCGCACAGGACAAGCAGGGGGCTGGGACGCGCGTGGTGCTGATCTTGGATTCGCTGGAGCGCCTGCGCGTGACCGGGGCCGATGCCCAAGTTTGCTATGACGCGATTGCCCGCACCTTCGACTCCCATGGCGAACACCTCAAGCTGGAACATATTGATGTGGTGTACAGCGTGCCGCCGTATTTGCCGTTTTTGAGCCCGCGCATTGGTTCCTACTTCGGCGTGGAAGTGTGTACTTTGCCCCACGTCAAGGTATTTAAAACGCCACCCGACTCAGCGTCCACACAGGCAGCGGTTCCCTGCGATACCGGTGTGGCACTTTTGGTGGCTTGTGTCAGCCGCCGTTATCCGGACGTGCAGCAACTCATTCCGCTAACGCAACTTCAACGCCTGGCGCTGGCCAGCAGCGGCAGTGTGCGAGATTTTTTCCGCCTCATTCGTTCTGTCTGCACCAAGGCCCATGCCGCACGGGTATCGCCCCCGCTGGACAGCGATCGTTGGGTGCAATTGGCCGAGCAAATGCTGCTCAACGAAATGCCCTTGGCTGAAGCTGACAAGCAGTGGCTGGCTGAGGTGCGCAAAACCCACGGCACGGGCTTGGCCTCTATGGACAATTTGCACGAGCTGGCCCGTTTGTTTGACTGCGGTTTGATTCTGAACTACCGCAATGGGCGCGACTGGTGCGATGTGCAGTATTTGCTGCATCCACAGATCACACCAAGCTGATGGCGCACACCCCTGAGGACATTTGGGCTGAAATGCGTCTCCACATGGAGTGGAGTGACGGCTTCAGTCTGTGCGTGCTGTTTTCGCCGGGGGCCTCGGCCACCAAACTGCTTGCGCAGTGGGCCGACGATGCTTGGGCGTGGCGAACCGCCTCCATGACCCGGCTGAACCCAACCCAAGCGCAAGGAGCCGCACAGGCGGTACTGGATGGTTTGCACCAGCACCAGCAACAATGGGGCAAGCTGCGCGCCCCGGTGTGGGTGGAGATGCTGAGCCATGACCCGGTGCATGGCCCCGCCAGTTGGGAGGTGGAGCGTGCTGCCCTGATGGCTTTGCTGAATGAGTCGCGTGAATGGTTGTTGCGAGCATTTGCTTGCCCACTGGTGCTGTGCTTGCCCACAGCGTGGGCCTTGCGCGTGCCCACACTGGCGCCTGATTTGTGGCATGTGCGTTCGTTCACCGCTGAGGTGGCAGCCCAGCCCAGCCCAACGCCGGTACAAACGATTTGGGGCACCCAGCCCAGCCTGCCGCCCCCCCTGGACCACCGTGACACCCCCGCGCTGGAGGCTTTGCGCCAGGCCGTGCAAGCGGCCCGTCAGCGTGCTACCGATGCGGCCCGGCAAAACCCTGCTGCCCTTAGAGAGTGGGTGCTGGCGCTGTGGGATTTGTCAGAACACAGTTTGCAAGCCATGCAACTGGCCGAAGCCCATGCTGCCGCAGTGGACAGCCTGGGCATCTGCCGCCAGTTGCGCCAGCAATTGGGCGACAGCCCGCATGTGCTGCGCGACCTGTCGGTGTCGCTGAACAAGCTAGGCGACGCAGAACGCGAAGCCGGGCGGGGCGAAGCGGCTTTGAGCGCCTACCGAGAAGGTCTGGAAATACGCCGTCAGTTGCACCAAACCTTGGGCGACAGCCCGCAGGTGCTGCGCGATCTGTCGGTGTCGCTGATCAAAGTTGGCGATGCAGAAAGCCAAGCTGGGCGGGGCGAAGCAGCATTAAGCGCCTACCGCGAAAGTCTGGAAATACGCCGCCAGTTGCGCCAAACCCTGGGCGATGGCCCGCAGGTGCTGCGCGACCTGTCGGTGTCGCTGGAAAGAATAGGCAACGCAGAAAGCGAAGCCGGGCGGGGCGAAGCGGCTTTGAGCGCCTACCGCGAAGGTCTGGAAATACGCCGCCAGTTGCGCCAAACCCTGGGCGATGGCCCGCAGGTGCTGCGTGATCTGTCGGTATCGCTGCTCAAGGTGGGCGACGCTGAAAGCCAAGCTGGGCGGGGCGAAGCGGCCTTGAGTGCTTACCGCGAAAGTCTGGAGATAGACCGCCAGTTGCGCCAAACCCTGGGCGACAGCCCACAGGTGCTCGATGACTTGGCCGTGTCGTTGGAGCGCTGCGGAGCATCAGCCTTTTGCACTGTGCCCGAGCGCCAAGCGCTGCTGACCGAGGCGGTGCGGCTGCGCCAGCAGCTGGTGGCGGCCTTGTCGTCCCATTTTCATCGGCAGCGTTTGACAGTTGCAGAACAGCTGTTGCGCCAGCTTGCTGACCCCACCGCTGCACCGGTGGGCGATGGCCCACCGAACCCATCAACAAACCTTTGAGCTTTTTATGCAATACCTCTCCACCCGCGGCCACCCCGAGCGCCGCCGTTTTTGCGAAATTTTGCTAGAGGGCTTAGCCCCCGATGGCGGCTTGTATTTGCCCGAGCATTACCCGGCGGTGACTGCCGACACGCTGGCGCGCTGGCGTGGTGTGTTCAATGGCGGTGCGCCCGGTGGCTATGCCGCGTTGGCGTTTGAGGTGCTGTCGCTCTACATTGACGACATTCCCGCCGCCGACCTGAAAGCGCTGTGCGACAAAACCTACACCGAGGCGGTGTACGGCACGCCCGCCATTGTTCCGCTGAAAAAGCTGGATGACGGCCTTTACCTAGAAGCCCTGTCCAACGGCCCCACGCTGGCCTTCAAAGACATGGCCATGCAGTTGCTGGGCAATTTGTTTGAATACGAATTGGCCCGCCGGGGCGAGCAGCTGAACATTCTGGGGGCCACCAGTGGCGACACCGGCAGCGCTGCCGAATACGCCATGCGCGGCAAACAGGGCGTGCGCGTCTTCATGCTCAGCCCGCATGGCCGCATGAGCCCGTTTCAGCAGGCGCAAATGTTCAGCTTGATGGATGAGAACATCCACAACATCGCCATTGAAGGCGTGTTTGACGACTGCCAAGACATTGTCAAAAACGTCAGCAACGACTTGGCATTCAAGCGCGCTTACCGCATCGGCACGGTCAACTCCATCAACTGGGCGCGGCTGCTGGCGCAGGTGGTGTATTACTTTGCGGGCTACTTCCAGGCCACCGCCGACAACGGCCAGCCGGTCAGCTTTACCGTACCCAGCGGCAACTTTGGCAATGTGTGCGCCGGCCATGTGGCCCGCATGATGGGCCTGCCGATTGCGCAACTGGTGGTGGCCACCAACGAAAACGATGTGCTCGACGAATTCTTCCGCACCGGCGTGTACCGCGTGCGGGTGAGCGCCGACACGTTTGAAACCTCCAGCCCGTCGATGGACATTTCCAAGGCCAGCAACTTTGAGCGCTTTGTCTTTGATTTGCTGGGGCGCGACGGTGCCCGCGTCAAAGCCCTGTTTGGCGATGGTTTGCACCGCACAGGCCGTTTTGATTTGAGCGCCGACCCCGTGTTTGCCCAAGCCGCTAGCCGCTACGGCTTTGTCAGCGGCAAAAGCACGCATGCCAACCGGCTGACCACCATTCAAGAGACGTTTGCGCGCTACGGCGTGGTCATTGACACCCACACCGCCGACGGCGTGAAAGTGGCCCGCGAGCACCTGCAAGCCGGTGTGCCCATGATCGTGCTAGAGACGGCGCTGCCCATCAAATTTGCCGACACGATTGTCGAAGCGCTGGGCCGCCAGCCTGAGCGTCCAGCGGCGTTTGTGGGCATTGAAAACCTGCCCAAGCGGGTGCAGGTGATGCCCGCCGACACCGCGCTGGTGCAAACCTATGTGGCGCAGCACTGCGAACAGCGATGAAGGTGGTGGGGTTTGCCGGTTTTTCCGGCTCGGGCAAAACCACCCTGATTGAGCGCCTGATTCCGCTGCTGAAGCAGCAAGGGCTGCGGGTTTCGGTGGTAAAGCACGCGCATCACAAGTTTGATATTGACCACCCTGGCAAAGACACCTGGCGGCACCGGCAGGCCGGGGCTTTTGAAGTGGTGGCCGCATCGGCCCGGCGGCTGATGCTGGCGCGTGAGTTTGAGCAAGTCGCCGAACCCAGCGTGCACCAGCTCATTGCCGAGCTGTACGACGGCGTGGACTGGGTGCTGGTGGAGGGCTTCAAGGACAGCAACCTGCTGAAGGTTGAGGTCTGGCGTGCCGCCACAGGCAAGCCCGCACTTTACGCAGACGACCCCTTCATGGTGGCGGTGGCTACCGACAGCCCCGCCGCCCTGCCCGATTTCACCCACAGACCGGTGTTGGACTTGAGTCAGCCCGATACCGTGGTGGCTTGGTTGCTAGAGAATGCCCAGCGTTTTGAATACAGCCCCGAGGCCTACGCCTGATGAACGCGCTTCCTTCCACTCCCCGCAAACCCCTCATGGCGCTTGACGACGCGCTGGCTCGCCTGCTGGCTCAGGCGGTGCCGCTGACCACGGTGGAAACCGTGCCCACTTTCGATGCCGACCGGCGCGTGCTGGCGCAAGACTTGGTGTCTGCCCTGCATGTGCCGCCACAAGACAACAGCGCCATGGACGGCTACGCCGTGCGCTGTGCTGACGTGGTGCAGCCCGGCGTGGTGCTGCCGGTTTCGCAGCGCATTCCTGCCGGTCATGCCGCGCAGCCGCTGCAAGCGGGGACTTGTGCCCGCATCTTCACCGGCGCGCCCATGCCCGCAGGGGCTGATGCGGTGGTGATGCAAGAAGACACCCAGCCGCTTGACGATGCCAGCGGGCCACGGGTGCAGCTGCTGGCCCTGCCGCAGCCGGGCCAGTGGGTGCGCCGTGCAGGCGAAGACGTGTGCCGTGGCGCGGTGGTGCTGGCCCGTGGCGAGCGCCTGTCGCCAGCCAGCTTGGGGCTGGCCGCCAGCCTGGGGTTGGCACAGCTGCCGGTGGTGGCGCGGCCCCGCGTGGCCCTGTTTTCGACCGGCGACGAACTGGTCATGCCCGGCGATGTAGCCCCGCAAGACATGCCGCCGGGGGCCATTTACAACTCCAACCGGTTTTTTCTGGCCACGCTCTTGCAGCGGCTGGGTTGCGAGGTGAGCGATTTGGGCATCGTGCCCGACCGCCGCGAAGCCACGTTGGCCGCACTGCAAGCCGCTGCCACCCAGCATGACCTGATCCTGACCAGTGGCGGCGTGTCGGTGGGCGAGGAAGATCACATCAAACCGGCGGTGCAGCAACTGGGTAGCTTGGACTTGTGGCAGATTGCCATGAAACCGGGCAAGCCCTTTGCCTTTGGTCACGTGCGGGCTGAATCGGGTCGGGCCTGTCATTTCATGGGCTTGCCGGGCAACCCGGTGTCCAGTTTCGTCACCTTCTTGCTCTTGGTCAGGCCGTTTCTGTTGGCCTTGCAGGGCGTAGCCATCAAGCCGATACAGCCGGTGGCGCTGCCCGCCCATTTCTCGCTGCCCCGGCCCGATCGGCGGCGCGAATTTCTGCGCGTTCGTCGCAACGCCGCTGGCGGGCTGGAGCTGTTTGCTAACCAGAGTTCGGGCGTGCTCACTTCTGCCGTTTGGGCAGATGGCTTGGTGGACAACCCGGCAGACACATCCATTGCCCATGGCGACCTGGTGGCTTATGTTTCTTTGGCGGAGTTGTTGGCATGAAAGTGCATTTGCGTTATTTCGCATCCATTCGCGAGGCTGTGGGCACCGGTAGCGAGTCGGTGCATACCGAAGCGACAACGCTGGCCGCTTTGCGCGATGAGCTGATTGCCCGTGGCGGCGTGCATGCCGAGGCGCTGGCCCGTGGACGTGCCGTTCGGGTGGCCTTGAATCAGACCATGAGCGAAGAGTCCGCCGCCCTGGTTGAGGGGGCCGAAGTGGGCTTTTTCCCTCCTGTGACGGGGGGCTGAACATGGTGGCGCGCGTCAGCATTCAAACCGAAGACTTTGACCTGAGTGCCGAGGTGGCACGCCTGCGCGAGCAAGACCGGCGGGTGGGTGCGGTGTGCAGTTTTGTGGGCACGGTGCGTGACCGCAACGACGGCCACAGTGTCAGCACCCTGGAGCTGGAGCATTACCCCGGCATGACCGAAAAGTCGATTGAGGCCATGATCGACGAGGCCATGCAGCGCTTTGACATCTTTGCGGCCCGCGTCATCCACCGCATCGGCCTGCTGCAACCGCTGGATCAAATCGTGCTCGTCATCGTGACATCGGCCCACCGGGGCGAGAGCTTTCAGGCTTGCGAATTTTTGATGGACTACCTGAAAACCCAGGCTCCGTTCTGGAAGAAAGAGCAAACCACCGACGGCACGGCGCGCTGGGTGGATGCCCGCCAGACGGACGATGCGGCCTTGGCTAAATGGGGCATTGTGCTGCGCAACGCCTGAACCGCTGGCCGGGCAGCGGCCTTGAAATGCAGGCGCACAGCGCCACGTAAGGATCAGTTTCATTCTTTCGGAGTGCTGATCCATGCGACTCGACAAACTCACCACCAAGTTCCAAGAAGCCCTTAGCGAAGCCCAAACCCTGGCGCTGGGGGCTGACCATGCCTATATTGAACCCGCCCATGTGCTGCTGGCCATGCTGCGCCAAGCGGACGGCCCGCAGTCCTTGCTGCAACGCGCCGGTGTCAACCTGCCTGGCCTGACCAAAGCGATCGAAGCGCTGGTCAAACGCCTGCCCGAGGTGCAAGGGCAAGAGCAGGTACAGGTAGGGCCTGATTTGGCCAAGCTGTTGCAGACCACCGAAAAAGAGGCCATCAAGCGCGGTGACCCCTTCATTGCCAGTGAGCTGTTTTTGCTGGCTGTCAGCGAGAGCAAGGGTGAACTGGGTCGGGTAGCCAACGAGAACGGACTGTCGCGCAAAAGCCTGGAAGCGGCCATTGAGGCGGTGCGCGGCGGCCAAAAAGTGGACAGCGCCGATGCCGAGGGCCAGCGCGAAGCCTTGAAGAAATACACCCTGGACCTGACCGAGCGCGCCCGCATGGGCAAGCTAGACCCAGTGATTGGCCGTGACGACGAAATTCGCCGCGCCATTCAGGTGTTGCAGCGCCGCACCAAAAACAACCCCGTGCTGATCGGTGAGCCCGGCGTGGGCAAAACGGCCATTGTGGAAGGGCTGGCCCAGCGCATCGTGGCGGGCGAAGTGCCCGACTCCCTCAAGGGCAAGCGGGTGCTGAGTCTGGACATGGCGGCCCTGCTGGCGGGGGCCAAGTTCCGGGGCGAATTTGAAGAGCGGCTGAAATCGGTGCTGAACGAACTGGCCAAAGACGAAGGCCAGACCATCGTGTTCATTGACGAGCTGCACACCATGGTGGGCGCAGGCAAGGCCGAAGGTGCTATGGATGCAGGCAACATGCTCAAACCCGCCTTGGCCCGTGGCGAACTGCATTGCGTGGGGGCCACCACGCTGGACGAATACCGCAAATACATCGAGAAAGATGCCGCGCTGGAGCGTCGCTTCCAGAAGATTCTGGTGGGCGAACCTTCGGTGGAAGCCACCATTGCCATTTTGCGGGGTCTGAAAGACCGCTACGAAAAGCATCACAACGTGGACATCACCGACCCGGCCATTGTGGCGGCAGCAGAGCTGAGCCACCGCTACATCACCGACCGTTTCTTGCCGGACAAGGCGATCGATCTGATCGACGAGGCCGCATCCAAGATCAAGATCGAGATGGATTCCAAGCCCGAGGTGATGGACAAGCTCGACCGTCGGCTGATCCAGCTCCAGATTGAGCGCGAAGCGGTGAAGAAAGAAAAAGACGAGGCTTCTCTGAAGCGCCTAGAGCTGATCAACACGGAAATTGGCAGCTTGCAGAAAGAAATTGCCGACTTCGAAGAAATCTGGAAAGCCGAAAAGGCCAGCGCCCAGGGCAGTGCGCAGGTGCGCGAGGAAATGGACCGCATTCGGTTCCAGATCGAAGACCTCAAGCGCAAGGGCGATTTCAACAAAGTGGCCGAACTTCAGTACGGCAAGCTGCCCGAGCTGGAAAAACGCCTCAAGCAAGCGCAGGCGGTGGAGGAGCAGCGTGCGGCGGGTGCGCCACCTCGGTTGCTGCGAACCCAAGTCGGAGCGGAAGAAATTGCCGAAGTGGTCAGCCGTGCAACCGGTATTCCGGTAGCCAAGATGATGCAAGGCGAAAAAGACAAGCTGTTGCAGATTGAAGAACGCTTGCACCAGCGGGTAGTGGGTCAGAACGAGGCGATTGACGCGGTGGCCAACGCCATCCGGCGCTCCCGTTCAGGGCTGTCCGACCCGAACCGGCCTACCGGCTCGTTTTTATTCTTGGGGCCGACGGGCGTGGGTAAAACCGAGTTGTGCAAGGCCCTGGCGAACTTCTTGTTTGACAGCGAGGAGCAGCTGATCCGCATCGACATGAGCGAATTCATGGAGAAGCATTCGGTGGCCCGCCTGATTGGTGCCCCTCCCGGCTATGTGGGCTATGAAGAAGGCGGCTATCTGACCGAGGCTGTGCGCCGCAAGCCCTACAGCGTTGTGTTGCTTGACGAGGTAGAAAAGGCCCACCCGGATGTGTTCAATGTGCTGCTACAAGTGCTTGACGATGGCCGACTGACGGACGGACAAGGCAGAACCGTGGACTTCAAGAACACGGTCATCGTCATGACCAGCAACATGGGGTCGCACCTCATCCAGAGCATGGTGGGGCAGGCCTACGAGGACATCAAAGAAGCCGTCTGGGGCGAACTCAAAGAGCACTTCAGGCCCGAGTTTTTGAACCGTATCGACGAAACCGTGGTTTTCCATGCGCTGAGTGCCCAGCACATTGCGTCGATTGCAGCCATTCAGCTCAAGGCGCTTCAGGCGCGCTTGCACAAAATGGATCTGCGCTTGGATGTGTCTGCTGCAGCATTGGACGAACTGGCCAAAGTCGGCTTCGACCCTGTGTTTGGAGCCAGACCGCTGAAGCGTGCCATTCAGCAGCGCATTGAGAACCCACTCTCTAAACTGCTGCTGGCGGGCAAATACCCGCCCAAGTCCGTCATTCCGGTGAGCGTTGACCCTGTACGAAATCCCGGTATGTTTGAGTTTGCTGACCCGCTGCCCATGGCTTCCTAAGCAGAAACAGGCCGTTGCCCAAGACCGAACAGCCCCGCGTCCGCCGCAACGGCATCTACTGCAGATGGCAGCACAAGCGAAACCTACTGAATGAGAGGTGAGCGAGAGGTGCATCCGAGTGATTTCTGAAATTTTTTCTCATGGAGTTTGACGTTGTGTAGAAAAGCGGTATAGAATTCAAGGCTTCGCTGATCACTGCAAGTTCT